>LFLC01000058.1 GCA_001543015.1 Nitrosopumilus sp. LS_AOA
AGAAATAACAGCACCAAGTGACAAAACATACGAGGCCACTGATATTAACACTATTCTAAGTGAATCTCAAATTGGTACTGCATCAGCTACTGATGATGTAGATTCAAATCCTACAATAACTAGCGACAAACCAGACTCATTCCCACTTGGAGATACCACAATAACATACACTGCAACAGATAATTCTAACAACCAATCAACTGATACTCAAATAATTACAATCATAGATACCACATTACCAACAATTACAGCTCCTAGTAACATTACCCAAGATGAAGGACTAACAATATCTTTGGGAGAACCAATTGTACATGATATATTCCCAGTAACTATTACAAACAACTCTACAGGTATTTTCCCAGTTGGAACTACTATAGTACGATATCTAGCAACAGATGACAATAACAATAAGGCATTCTCTGATCAGAGAATAATTATTAATTCAGTAAATCTTATAGATATTACTCCACCAATCATAACACCACCTACAGATAGAACGTACCAAGCTGATGGTATTAACACAATACTAGATGATTCACAAATTGGTACAGTAACAGCCACTGATAATGTAGATTCTGATGTCACAATTACTAGTAACAAGCCAGATTCATTCCCATTAGGGGACACCATAATTACATATACTGCCACTGATGATTCTAACAATTTTTCCACTTACGCACAAGTTATAACAATCATAGATACCACACCACCAACCATTACAGCTCCTGATGATATTACACAGTATGAAGAATTAACTGTATCTTTAGGTACTCCAACAGCTAGCGATATATTTCCTGTAACTATAACAAACAATTCAACAGGTACATTCCCAGTTGGAACTACTATAGTACGATATCTAGCAACAGATGACAATAACAATAAGGCATTCTCTGATCAGAGAGTTACAATATTACCTGATCCAACCTTAAAGATAACAAGATTAGATCCTGCTGATGAGAATACAGGTAAAAAGAATATAACATTTAGAGTAACATTTGATGGAGATGTTACAGGTGTTGATAAATCAGACTTTGACACTCCTGATTCACAGTATGCGTATGTGACTGGACTAACTAAACACAGTGAATCCCAATACGATGTGAATGTAAAGGCGAATCGTGATGGTATAGTATCACTTGAAATAAAATCTACAGGACATGGTATCACATATACAGATTCAGGTGATACATTTGATACAACGAATTTTACATCTCAGAGTTATGATGTGATAATAGATAAAACACCGCCAACAGTTACAATATCTCCAGAGTACGCATCAGTAATTACATCTAATACCATAACTATTACAGTGCATGCAGAAGATCCTATTGGAATAAAAGAAATAGTTATAGTTCCAGAAATTGGAGAACTACATTATTTTTATGATACTACAGATGCAAGTTACACGTTTACAGGACTAGCACCAGGAGTTAGACAGTTTACCATTTACATCTTTGATGAAAATTATAACGCTACTACCATTCACACGTACTTTGTAGTAAAGTTGTCATCAGATGTTACACCACCAGAAATTACAGCACCTGCTGATATGACATTTGAGGGAACTGGAGTAAACACTATACTAAGTAATTCTCAAATTGGCACTCCAATTGTATCTGATGATATAGATTCTATTGCAGATATCACAATTACAAACAATTCAACTGGTTCATTCCCAGTTGGTGATACAATACTAGAGTGGAGGGCAACAGATAGTTCTAATAATTATTCTATAGATACACAAATTATTACACTAGAATACAATGTAGATGCAACAATAGACTATGATTCAAGTATTCTTTCAGTAACTGAGGGTGAGACATTTTTGATAAAATTCCAATACTCAAAACCACTACTTGAGACAGGTTGGCAATGCTTCTCTATTACTGATTCAGATGGAAATATGGTTGAGACATTTGATGATGATTTAGAGTATCGAAGTAATAACAATCTATTCTCTTTTGATGGTGTAAATTATGGAGGAAATAAATACATTGACAAGGTGTTTTACAGTTCGTGCAAATATCTCGTAGGAGACCAACTATGGATGAAAGTTAAAGCACTAATAGATACCGACCCAGATGAGGGTGATGAGACTTTTTATCTTAATATACTTGAGGATGAAAAATCAACTGTACCAGAGTTTAGAACAAAACAAATTCCATTACTTGTAATGAACTCTGATAGAACAATACCTGTACTAAATTCAATAGGTGATGTAAATATTAATGAAGGCTCTACTGTAACTGTAACTGTATCTGCAACTGATACAAACAATGATAGTATAACATATTATTTGGATGGCTCACCCCCATGGGTTACAATATTAGGTGATGTCATTACAATTAGTGTACCTGATGAGGTGACAGATTTACTTGAAAGTGCAGTGGTAGTGGCATCAGATAAGGATGGTGTCTCTAGCCCTAAATTTATTATTATTACAATTAACAAAGTAAACCAATCCCCAATACTTGATGTTATAGAAACACAATCAGTTGAGGGTCTCTCAACTATATCCTTTACAGTAACTGCATCTGATGGTGATATTCCTGCACAATCCCTCTCATACACCATAACTGGCAATCCAGAAGGTGCAGTTGTAGATGGTACCACTGGAGTATTTACCTGGACACCTACTGAATCTCAAATTGGAGAACATGTCATAACTTTCATAGTTACAGATGATGGTTCACCTATACTATCTGATTCACAAATTGTTACATTTACAATTACTGAAATTTCAGATACCACTCCACAAAAACAGACAAATTTTCCAATAACTCCAGCAGACCATAATGCACCAGACCATTTCCACTGTGAGGAATTTTCATCATTACATGATTATACAAATGATGTACAAGTGAGTGGTTCATTTAACTGCATGACTGATATTCAAGACTCTACTGATCCAGAATCAATGAACTCATTATTCCTTTATGAACCAAAATCATACAACATGGAATCATATATTATACTATCAGAGTCTGAATGTTTACCAATTGTAATAGACTATCCTTCTGCAAATGACCACTTTGTGTGTGTTTTACCTGATAATTCAGATTATTTCATAAAACTTGCAGACTCTAATGATATGATAAAATCCCCTCTAACATTATACTCTAATGATCCTAATGGAGTGGGTGTTGATGTGTTTAAATTTATGCAATGAACTGTGAATCCTGTCAAACACTAACTGAACTAGTAATACTATCCAGGAACAATGTATCCTTTGTAGAGTTGTTAGATAGTCACAAGGCCATTCCACATGATTAACTACAGATAATTAATTACTAACACAAATTATACATGATACAATGGATGATACAATGGATTATCAAAATAAAAAAGAAGATACTCAAAAGCCAACAAACCCAAAAAATGGGGATTCATATATTGAAAATGGAATACTCTACAAGTTTTACAATGGACGATTTATTAAAATAAAATAATGACTAGACTAGCTAGATACACCATAAAAGAACGTCACATAAAGATATTTTTGAGATATTATTTTGTGTGTCACAAATGTGGAAAACCACTACACATAGGAGATAATATAGTAACTAGAAAAGGCACACAACCAACTAGGAAAAAACATTACCACATACCATGTTATGATAAAATCATAAACAACGACCCAGCAAGTAAAGGTATGAAAAAACTATGAAAAATAAACCAGACCACTCAAAGGAGATAAAACAGTATGATGAAATAGAAGACCAATTCATAAAGTTCTGCAAATATTGCAAACACTCTACAATACGTTCATCAATGGATAATACAAAATGCTCCATCTGTCAAAGAGTGTACTAAGGTTTTATGTGAAATAGTATAGTATGATAAAAATGACGATATTCGAACCAAAAATGAAGAATCTTATAGAACCAGATCCAAAATTATTAAAATAATTATGATTGATACTATCTCTGATACGTCTTTACTGGTCCTCTTAATGGATGGTACCACAACTCACAAAAGTATAAACTCTAAAAAATATCTAAAACACTTGGACCTTACTGCAGCCCTCCCTTTGCTACATCAGTGTTATGATATATGGCCACACTATGATGAAGTGATAAAAAACAGAAAGCACTGCATGTACAATAGAGTAATTGAAAGTATTCTGACTGATAATATTTCTCAGGTAATAATATTTGCAAGTGGCATGGACTCACTTGGTGTGGAAATCGCATCAAACATACCTCACACTATCATATA
>LFLC01000065.1 GCA_001543015.1 Nitrosopumilus sp. LS_AOA
ATAACTTATAAATAATTTTAGTGATTTTATTTAATATACTATTTGAGAATATCCGAGGCTATAAGTATAACTATGAGTTTGGCATTTGATACTAGGGTTGTTGTCGAAACATCCTGGAAGACATCTTGAAGGGAATTCTCCATGGACCTACAGTTTAAACTCCATGGATCTACAGCATATAGTGTTATAATACAGTGAAAATGGCGATACGTCACCTTTTTTAATGGAGCCTTAACTACATAAACGATGATACTGGCTGTTCCATATACACTTTGAAAATATTAAATAAGTGGTTTAAATGAATTTCATATCACCGAATACCCCGTTTATGATCGTTTTGTACCTGTAAGAGCCGTATCGTACCTTAGATACAATTTTCAACTCGCTTCCATTTTGCACCTCCTGAAGAGGTGCAAAATGGGCACAGAAAATATAATGAGACACAAAATATTTACTGTTAACATAATTTTTCCTAACAAGTAAACCATGGGGAACAAGAAAATACCAAAGAAGTTTAATAGTTGGGGTGCATGCGGATCCACCCTAGCCCAAGTACTAATTCAGTTACTAATTTAAACGAGAATACGAGAAATTCATTTTGGTAACTCTATAAGCTTCATCGTTGAGGATGTTAATGTAATAATAATACTTGTGGGACTAGTTCAACTTAGTTTGGTAGATTATTCTTTGCTTTACTGAAATTCAATAAAGCGTTGTTTCGTGTGATTTTCATTGTGCTTGGAACATTTGCTTGAAACATTTTTTGTTGATTACACACTTTTGGTTGAGTGCAACAATTGTTCAAATGTGATTAGGTATCATTGAAGGAATGCTTTCTTGTTTTTTAATTAAAACAATAAATAAAATTAGAAATTGCTAAAACTATGAATTGTATTTTTTGTGATATTTTAGATGGAAAAAGAGATGGTCATTTTCTATATGAGGATGACTCACATGTCTCATTTTTAGACAAGTATCCAATTGATGTTGGTCACAGCTTAATTATTCCAAGAAAACATCATGAAACAATTACTGATATGACTCCAAAAGATGTTGGTAGTATTTTTTCTCTAGCCCCAAAAATTGCTAAAGCCATTTTAATTGCAACTGGTGCTGATGCATTTAGTCTTGGTCAAAATAATGGAAAGGCAGCAAAACAAATTGTTCCACATGTTCACATACACATCATTCCAAGATATAACGAGAAAGGTACTGTCTGGACAAAACGACAAATCTCAAATGATGCTGAATTATCAGAACTAGCAAAAAAAATACGTAGTGTTCTTACTTAGAGTGGCCTGGATTATATCTCAAAACAGCACCAATTTTTCCAAGACTGGCAAGCATGTTTCCATGCTCAGCACTTCCAGAAATCACTTCTAATTGAGTTCCTGTTTTTGCTGCAATTAATTCTAGATAATCCACAATATCTTGTTCTTTGACTTCTGTGTCCATTGCATTACATTCTGGGCATGGTTTGTTTTTGTATTCTGTTTTTTTTGGAATTACAAGTGGTCTTTCTATAATTTCTTCTTGAATGTGTTTACAGCGCTTACATGTCGCCTCTACTCTATGTAAATTGGTGTTATCTGTAATCAGTAAAATCTTAACTACATTATTTTTTAGATACTCTATAACCTCTTGTAATCCGTATGCCCCTTTTCCTGTATTGGTGTTTATTTCTCTAAATAGATCCTCTATCATTTTTTTCTCTTCAACCATTCTGAAGTTTCCTAAAATATCTCCTGATTTTGCAAATGCCTCTCTAATTCCTTCAGCTCCTGCATAACCCGCATCAATTGTATTGATGATGTTATTTTGTAATCTGTATTCTAAATAATTTCCATTTATGAAATCTTCCTTTGTTGGGCCTGGACCTGAAATTATTAGTCCTTTAACTGGATAGATATCGATAAAATATTCTCTAGTAACTTGTGCAACTCTGTTGTAAAAATAACTTAATTCCATTTCTCTTAATTTTTGAAATCTTTTTGCAGATTGACCACCTTGTCTGTGCTTTCCTGCAACTCCAGAACCTGTCTGTCCTAAAACTTCAATTTTATCTCCATGTAATAATCCCCAACCTGCATCTTTTGCATCAATTGCTAAAAACCCGATAAGATTATCATCTTTTAACATATCTTTTAGAATGTCTACGTGAAAGTGATCATCACATCTGTAGAGATATTGATTCAAATCTTTTGGTGGATCAATTTCCCACACTGTAACTACTTCACTTCCCAATGGCCCTCCTTCTTCTGAAGGTAGTGCGCCACAAAATATCACTAATCCCCTTTCAGGTGTTTTTTTGTATAGCTTTAATCTTTGAACAACTTTACCTAGAGAATCAACAACATGTGATCTTGTAAGGTCTGACTTTATGTTATCTGCAGTACCCTGTTCTTGTTGAAGTGAACTAATAATTTCATGGAGTTGTTTTCCCTTTGGAATGTATACTGTAATTAATTCTGTACCTCTACCTGATTTTTCAGATAATTCTTCAAGTGTTTTTCTAATTTTATAGAGTTTAACTGAATCTTGTTTTTCTATGTTTATTTTTTTATTCATTTATGATTTTTCCTAAATTTGCGAATATTAATTGATTCACTTCTAAATTACATCTCATCAATTGTTTTTAGAAATACTTCTAATGGTTGGTTTCCTCTGATTTTGATCACTTTTTGATCATTGAAGATTAAAAATGACGGTGTAGCATCAATCCCGATCTCTTTTCCAAATTCATGAAGTGTTTTTACCTTTTCTTCATATTTTTCACCATCTAGACATTTGTTGAATTCTTTTAAATCCAAACTCACTGTATTTGCAAATTTATCTAGTGATTCTCTTGTAATCCATCCTGTTTTTTCACCTCCCCAATTTTTGTATAGTTCGTTGTGATATTGCCAATATTTTCCTTGATCTTCAGCACAATATGCTGCTTGAGCAGCAATTAGAGAATCTGGACCATTTAATGGAAAGTCCTTAAAGACCAGTTTGACTTTACCTGTTTTTATAAAATCTTCTTCAATAATGCTTAACGTGTTTTGATGAAACTTGTAACAATAGGTGCATTGGTAATCTCCCCACTCTAAAATTGTAATTGATGCATTAGGATTCCCCAAAATTGGAGATCCATTTTCAATTAGTTTTGATACAGTAATTATTTTAGAATTATTTTCTGTTTCTGGATATATTGCTAAAAATCCCCCTACAACAATTCCGATAATTACTGGTATTGCAAGAAGATACAATTTTGTCATATTTTTTATGAATTTAATTTCTAGTATAAAGTGTCGATTTGATAAATTGATCTGGAGAAATGATCTTTACAATTTTCCATCCAAGAGCTTAAATATATTCAAATCTTGATAATTTCGATGTCCGAATCTAGACAAATTTCTGTATCAAAGAATGGTGTTTCAAAACTTGCAATAATTGCATTAGCATTAGTATTTGTAGCAGGATTATTTGTAGTAGGATTTGATCAAGGACAT
This sequence comes from Nitrosopumilus sp. LS_AOA, assembly GCA_001543015.1. Classification (GTDB taxonomy): domain Archaea; phylum Thermoproteota; class Nitrososphaeria; order Nitrososphaerales; family Nitrosopumilaceae; genus Nitrosopumilus. The sequence continues at coordinate 3,495 of LFLC01000065.1, forward strand.
ATCTTTAGTCTAGTTATTGGTGAGGAGGCATTTGCAGATCTTTACATCCATGAACTAACTCACGATATGCGTCATGCAGCCGGTTTTCCATGCCATTAAGAGTTCTAATATTTTCAACTAGTTCCTAACGTCCAAAGTATTGTATTGATTGCGGCTATTTCTGCTACGAATTTATCATCTGATGAAGTGATTATGACTATATCTCCTTCTTCAGGACTCAATAATTTTATCAAATTATCTTTGGTTTCTAATTCATCTGTAAAACAACTAATCTTATCCCCAGAAAAAACAAATTCCTTGTTTTTGAATATTAATGTTAAAGAATCACTTGCCCCATATAGGATAGCATAGTCCCGCTGTTGCATTCCATTTTCTATGCTTGCACCAAACTCTTTCTTTAGTAAAATCGCATAATTGAATTTTCCATTTGTGATCCCACATTTTTTTATGAGACCTTGTGATGGCATTACATTGTAAAATTGGTTTGCAAACTTGATTCCTTTTTTTGTAAGAAAAGTTCCTGCTCTGATAGAATCCACTAGTCCGTATTCTTTTAAATGTGAAATCAATGTTTTAACTGCACCTTCACCCAAATGGATTTCTTTACAAAATGTTGCTCTACTAACATATTTTTGATTAGCAAAACAAAAAATTGATTTTAAAACATGAGGTGCACTAAAAGTCAATATTTTACTTGACCCTTTTCTTGTAACAATATTTTGTAATGTTTTTACTTGCTGTCGCACATTTTTTATCATTTTTGATGTATATAAATTGGATAAAACATCCAACGTTTTATATCATACAAAAAAATCAAAATTTTATTGTCACAATCAAAAGAGATTATAATTTCTAAATCTAGTATTCCTATTTTTGCAATAGTATTATTGGCAATGATATTTGTAGCAGGATTATTTGTAGTAGGATTTGATCAAGGACATATCTTTAGTCTAGTTATTGGTGAGGAGGCATTTGCAGATCTTTACATCCATGAACTAACTCACGATATGCGTCATGCAGCCGGTTTTCCATGTCATTAGGTGATATTGTATGAAAACAGCTATTTTTCTAATCATTGTTTTAATTTCAGGAGCACTTGCAGGTTTTGTTCATGGAACAGTAAATTTTGCAATTGTTGAACCATACCTTGATCAAGCAATTGGCATTGAAAATCAAAATTTGTTTGCATCAGGTGAAGCAGAAGACACTCCTCAATTTTGGGCAGAATATGAGGGATATCGAATTTGGCAAAAAAGTGGCCAAGTTTTAGCTGGAGTCATTTTAGGTACATCTATTGGTGCATTATTTGGTTTAGTGTTTGCATTTGCTAGAAACGTATTACCTGGAAATAATGATATCAAAAAAGCACTAGTTTTAGCTGGAATTATGTGGTTTACCATGTATTTGATTCCATTTCTCAAATATCCTGCAAACCCTCCAACTGTAGGTGACTCTGAAACTGTTGTGTTACGTGCGATACTGTATCTATCATTTATTGCAATTTCAGGATTTGGTGCATTGGGATTTTATCAATTATCAAAGAAATTCCAAAACAAGAAAAAAATTATTCCACTGGTAGGTTATGGTCTTTTCATTTCTATAGCATTCTTTGTAATGCCTGAGAATCCTGATGAGATTACTGCGCCAATGAACTTGGTAAATGAATTTAGAATGATGTCTGTCCTTGGAGTAACTTCTTTTTGGATATCAGTTGGTGTATTCTTGGGATTGTTTTGGAATCGTCTAAAACCTCATCAAGAAACTACTCCATCTTTTAATTAGTTATTCTAACTCTCTAGAATGAGAATCATATATACTCGTTTAAATATCTAAAATATTTACAACGTTAACATGTCAAGGCGATTAACATTACCACAATTAAAAAAATATGATATTACTCAAAAAGTAATTGAAGCACTTGCAGACTCTGAATCAAGAGCTATATTATTTTCAATAATTAGAAAAGGAAACACTGCAGCTGAACTTTCAAATAAACTCAAAATCCCACTAAGTTCTGTTTACAAAAAACTCTCAGATCTTGAAGAACTAACTTTAATCAAAGTTGAAAAATGGATGATATCTGATAAGGGACGGAAATACAAAGTGTATAAGAGTAGAATCAGCAAAGCTGATATTTCAATTAGAAAACCTGAGCCAACTTTGATTTTAGTTCCAAACAAGTGAGATTGATGTCAAAACCAGGTATTATTCAATTATCCGAGTTTGATATTACTCAAAAAATCATTGAATCCCTTAGTAATGTTTGTACTCGAGCTGTATTATTTTCAATAAAATATGAATCAAAAGATGCTACTCAAATTTCAGATGAATTGAAAATATCAATTTCAACTGTTTACAAAACATTGTCTATTCTTGAGGATCTTGCACTAGTTGAAATAGAACACTTTGTAATTTCTTCAGAAGGTAAAAAAATCAAACAATATCGAAGTAGAATTGGTAAAGTTGAAATTATTTTAGAGGATTCAGAACCTAGTTTGAGTTTGTATCCAAATCTCTCAAATGTAAAATCTGATTCTTAGTTTTACATTCTCATTCTATAGATTTAGAATGAACCCTTGGAATGAATACTTGCTTTAAATAATTAGCTTTTACTAAATTTTTTAGGAAATTATGAAACAAAAAATAATTTTAACATTTGTTGTAATTGCTGTAGCTGCCTTTCTTGGTGGCTATGGTTTAGGGAATGTGAATGATAATTCTGATTCTTTAACAACTAATGAAATCATTAACGTTTCATCTGAATCAAAATCTATTGATGTTGACACCCTAACTATTGGATTTATTCCAGTTGAAAAAGCTGATGAATTAACTCCAAAAGCTAAAGCACTAGAAGTATTTCTAGAAAATGAACTTGGTGTTGATGTAGATATAGTTGTTCCATCTGGATATGAGGCAATCATTGAAGGAATGAGATTTGGTCACATTGATGCTGCTTTTATGGATACTGGCCCTGCATGGATTACCCATCAAAGGACTGGTGCAGAAGCAGTATTGGCAGAACTTGTTGCTGGAAAAGTAAACTATCAAGCAACAGTTTGGGCTTTGGCTGAGAATGACTCTATTCAATCATTAGAAGATACAATTGGTAAACGGGTAGCATTTACTAGCATTACCGGCTCTTCTGGTTTTGTTAGACCTATGGGTACCTTAGTTACTGAAGGACATATTGTCATTGAAGGCGATGATATTATTGCATTACAATCTGCATTAACAAATAACTTTGAAAGTCATACTTTTGCAGGTGGTTACAAGGCAGCTTTGGAATTACTCTTACTTGACCAAGTCGATGTAGCATTTGGTTCAGATATTGCTCCTAAAAAATATCTTGATTTAGAAGATCAAGCAAAATTACGTCCTGTAACAACTATTGGACCTGTTCCATCACATGTTTTCATGGTACATTCTGACATGTCAGAATCTACTCGTGATGCACTAGTTAGTGCTTTAATCAAACTCAACTATGATGAGAATAATTCAATTTTGACGGATTTGTATGGTGCTGATGCACTTGTCCCAACCACCACTAGTATGCATATCGGTGAGTTTGGTGACTACCTTAATGCATTAACTGGCCTTGATCAGCTTATTCTTGACAAATATAATAAGAGCAAATAAAAACTGGCATTCTGAAAATGAAACAAATTCAGATGACCACTAATCCTTCTTTTTCATTAATTTCAACAAAAAAAGTTATTCAAATGAGTGATGTATGGTCATCATATGATTCTAAAAATTTTGCTTTAGAGGGAATTAATTTATCCATTGATAGGGGAACTATTTACTCAATTGTCGGTCAATCTGGTTCAGGAAAATCTACTTTGCTCAAATTAATGAACGGGATGATGGTTCCAGGAAAAGGAATAATCAAAATTGATTATGTCACCCCTGATATGAATAATAAAAAATTTAAAACAATGATGCATACAATCGGATATATTCCTCAAAGTCTTGGGTTGATAAAAAATATCACAGTTCTTGACAATATTCTCATTGGTGCATTACCTAGACTAAACAAAATTCAATCACTGTTAAAGAAATTTCCAGAAAATGAAGTAAAGGAAGCTAAAAGAATTCTTCAATTAGTTGGATTAACTGGAAAAGAGAATAGAAAAGTCTACATGATTAGTGGCGGTGAAAAGAGAAGAGTTGCAATTGCTAGGGCATTAATGCAAAAACCTACAATTTTGTTAGCAGATGAAATTGTTTCAGAATTAGATCACGTTACTGCACACGAGATTATGGATTTAATTATAGATGTTCAAAAAAGAACGAATTTGACTGCAATAATGGTTCATCATGACATGCAACTAGCATTAGAATATGCAAATAGAGTTGCAGTTATCAAAGATGGGAAAAAAATCTTAGAGATAGGTGTTGAGGGTGATAACATTGTTGATTTTCAAACAGGAGATATGACTACTGAAGAAATTATGGAGATGTATTCTGATGACCCCAAAAAATAACATCATCATTGGAATAATTGTAGCATTACTAGTAATTGCATCTTATAATGTTGATGCAAATCCAATTGACTTTGTTGAAGGATTACCTAATCTTGTAATCATTCTTGAGGAGATAGTAGCAGTTGAACCAAAGTATATCCCAACTGCGCTATGGGCAATGTTTGAAACTATACAAATGGCATTTATTGGAACTGTAGTTGGAATTGCAATTGCACTACCTCTTAGTATGCTTGCTGCACGAAATCTAAACAGTAAATTTGTCTATGCCCCAATCAGAGCATTGTTAGCTGCGATTCGTACGTTTCCTTCTATTTTATGGGCATTGTTGTTTGTGATAATGGTCGGAACTGGAACCTTTGCAGGAGTTTTAGCAATTATTATGTACACAATTGGATTTATTACAAAATTACAATACGAGGCAATTGAAACAATTGATTCTGATCCTATGGATGCAGTTGGTTCTATTGGTGTATCAAAAATACAATTGATTAGTTATGTTGTGATTCCAGAATCGGCATCTCATCTTCTTAGTCAAATGCTATACATGTTTGATTACAACATTCGTCAAACCAGTATACTTGGATTAGTTGGTGCAGGTGGAATTGGTTTTTACATTATTAATTATATTAAATTCTTTGAGTATGGAAAAGCTGCTATCTTTATGTTGGTTGTTTTGATAACCGTTTTAATCATTGATTGGGTAAGTGTGAAGATTCGAGACAAGTACATTATCAAATCTCAACATGGTATGGATGTTCCCACAAAATAATTTCTAAAATTTGATTATGTGGTAATTTTATCTAGTTGATTTGATTCTGTGGCAGTTTTAATCTCTCTTGCAATTCTTTTACCCATACTCATAGGCTCATTAAACAATAGTGAATAGTATGGAGAACCATCCATGTAGATATTGGTTCCAGCAACAATTCTTGCAGAAAACTCAAAGGATGTAAATTTTGCATTTTCATCATAAACCCCTTCAATACAAAATGGACCATTCATTCCTGGTGAAACAACTCTTTTTGCAGCCTCTACAAAATTTTCCCCCATAGTATACACTTCATCTAATAGTGATTCACGTAATACTAGAGGACTATTACCTATCACATTAAATGATGGAACTTTTTTTGATTTTAGCTGTTGCTCTGATGGTATCCTTGCAAGACCTTCAATATCTGATTCGTGTCTTTGATCAACTCCAAAGAACTCTAATTCATCTTTTAATGGTGAGTAAAAAAATTGCAAGTAAGCTAAAACACCTGCAGCATATTCTTGTATGTAGAGTGTTTCATCTTTTGAAATCACTCCTTCTAAAATTAATTGATTTCTTTTTGTATTGTAATCCTCTTCATTTGCTGCCATAAAGTATCCTTTACCTCCAGCTGCGCCTTGTCTTTTTACAATTACTAATTTCTTAATGTCTTTAGGGTCTGATACAGGGTTTGGCATTGGTAAATTTGCTTCTTTCATGAGTTTTTCTTTCATTACTCTATCTGATTCCCATCTTAGAATCCATTTGTTTCCAAAGATTGGTGTCTTGATTGATTCTATTTCTTCAGAACTCATTTGTGCAATTAATGTTCCATGCGGAATTAAAACGGCATTATTATTTTCAAGAATGCTTTGACATTTTTGATCTAAAATTTCTTTGAATGAATCAACCATAATTAATTCGTCAATAAATGGAAATCTTTTATACAATTTTTCACGTTTTTTTTCACAAACAAGTATTGTTTTTAGGCCTTCATCTTTTGCACCTTTGAGAACTTGTAAAGAACAATGTGATCCTAATGTTGCTACAGCAGTCATTTTGATATCTCAAGTTAAATTTTATACTTTATGAACTATGTGTGGATGAGACGTACTGAAACACCTCATCTACTAATTCTATGTTTAATTCTGATTTTATATCCTCAGGAATCACCTTTAATACAAAATCATACATTGTTGTATTTTTAGGCAATTCATCCCTTTCTTGCAATAAGATAAAGACTGCAATACCATTTGAGATAATTGCTACCATTTTTTCTTTATCTGAAAGTGTCATAATACTGGTGAAAAATTGTTCTAATTTAATCTAAATCTCCAAGTTTATTGTGATGTAATCTGTCTTTTAGAGGTGTTTTACCTATTGAAAATCAAAAAATATTGCCTTATTTTGTTTTTTTTGTGGTGATAAATTAATTACACCGTGAAATGTGGAGTAAATTAAATTATGATTGAAACTGAATTAGGAAGTTTACGTAGATCACACTATTCTAATGAAATTACATCTTCCATGGATGGTACTGAAGTGACTGTAATGGGGTGGGTCTTGACAATAAGAGGCCATGGTAATATCACATTTGCAACCATTTGTGATAAAAATGGGGAAATTTCAATAATTGCAAAAAAAGGCGATTGCTCAGATGAAATTCGTGAAAAAATATCTTCTCTAAAAGCTCATTCATCAATTGCAGTAATTGGAAAGGTAAAGTCCTCTGAAAAAGCCCCAAATGGATTTGAAATAATTCCTACAGAACTTAGAGTTTTCTCAGAAGTTGTTAAAATTCCACCCTTTGAGCCAACTGTCAAAACTGTAAAAAATATTGATACAAGACTAGAGGTCAGACCAATTGATCTTAGACGAAAGACATTACAGAATATTTTCAATGCTAGAAGTTCAGTATTAAAATCAATTAGAGATTATTTTACTAGTCAAAATTTTACTGAAATTAATACCCCAAAAATGATTGCGACAGCTACTGAAGGTGGCGCTGCACTATTTCCAATTTTTTATTATAACAAAGAGGCATTTTTGGCACAAAGCCCGCAATTGTATAAGGAACAACTAACAATGAGTTTTGAAAAAGTTTTTGAGATTGCACCAATATTTAGAGCAGAACCATCAAGAACTAACCGTCACTTGGCTGAAGCAATTTCAATTGATTTGGAGGAGGCTTTTATTGATTATAATGATGTTATGAATAGAATTGAGGAAATTATTAAAATTTCAATTAAAACAGTTATTGATTTTGCTAAGAATAATTCAAATGTAGAATTTATTATTCCTGAAATCCCTGAAACTATTCCAAGATATTCTTATGATGATTTAGTTGATAGAATGAAAAAAGTAGGTGCAAAAATAGAATGGGGTGATGATTTGTATCCATCAAATCTTAAAAAAATAGGAGTTGAGGGTTTTTATTTTATTACTGATTGGCCACTTGGTCCAAAGCCATTTTATGTTAAGGATAGTAAAACTAATCCAAAAATTTCAGAATCATTTGATTTGATGTATGGTGATTTGGAATTATCTTCTGGAAGTACAAGAATTGAAAAACGAAATGAGTTAGTTGAAAGAATGAAAAATAAAGGGATGAAAACAGATTCCTTTGAATACCATCTTAGTGCATTTGATTATGGCGTTCCTCCTCATGCTGGATGTGGAATTGGTCTTGAGCGATTAATGATGGCATTAACTGGCACAGAAAACATTAGAGATGTGACATTTTATCCTAGAGATGTTGATAGATTAACTCCATAATTTGTTAATAATATACCCTAATGATAATTGAAGAATTACATAAAATATATTATCATATATTATGAATTTCATTTTGATCAAATAAGAAGATATATTCTTTTTCACTGTTGGAAATACTATGCTACAAAAAGAACAAGCAGTAGATTTTGTGTCAAGAGATTTTATCAATCCTCCAATAATGATTAGCAAAAATAAAAAAATGATTGATGTTATTGAAAAACTCACTGAAATGGATATTAGTAGATTAATAGTTCATGATTCTGGAAAACCCATTGGAATAATTTCCACCAAAGACTGGATTCATATTTTTCTAAATAATCAAAACATTTTGAATGAAGATAGTATTGAATTAACGGACATTATGCACAAAATCGTATATGTAGATTCAATGACGTCGATTAAAGATTGTGCAAAAATACTTCTTGCCAAAAGAATTAGTTCTTTAGCAATACAAAAAAATAATCACATTGAGGGCATATTTACAAAAACTGATTTAATTCGTTTTTTTGCATCTAATTATAGTGATGAGAGTAAAGTTTCAGAATATATGACAAAAGATGTTATTTCTGTAACTTCAGATGAACCTTTGTATAAAGTGATACGAAAAATGATGGATTATAAAATACCTCGGATAGTTGTAACCGCTGATGATTCTTTTAAAATAATAACTATGGGTGATTTTTTTAGAGCAGCATATGGGGTAAAACAGGATGATCATGTAGAAGAACGTGTTTCTAAACTAGAAAAAATTAGAGAAAATCTTCATAGTAGATTAATGATTGGAGACAATAATATAGCTAAAGATATCATGTCAAAAAATAATCTCATAATTGTAAATTCTTCAGATTCCCTAAAGTCTGCTTGTAAAATTATGCAATCAAATCATATAGATGCTGTAGGCGTAATTGATGAAAATCAAAAACTTTGTGGTATTCTAAGTAAAACCGATATAATGTGTGCAATTTTAAGTCAAAGAAAACAAAAATACACCATTTCAGAAATTGAATTAACAAAATCCCCTAAAATAAAAAAATCTTTGAATGTTTTAGTTGTAGATGATAGTAATTTTTCATTAAATATGTATGTGGATATTTTTAAAAATCGTGGGCATAAAATAGAAACTACAAGAAATGGACTAGAATGTATAGATGCATATAATTTTAAAATATTAGACAATCAAAATTCTACTGATTTACCATTTGATGTGGTAATATTAGATTATGAGATGCCAGGATTAAAAGGAAATGAAGTTGCTAAAAGAATTTTAAATATTAATCCCAAACAAAAAATCACCATTATCTCTTCTTGGGAAATAGAAAAAATGCAAGAAGAATTTAGTAAACTTGCAGATTATGTGGAATTAATTGAAAAAGGAACTCCTTTAGAAGCAATAGTGTCTGGTTTGGAGAAATATGCTTGATTGTCTAAAACAGCCTAAAAGACAAATAAATCAAATTATGATTTTTTGAATTTTAATTTTTTTTAAAAAGATTATCTTGCGGGACGCTTATACCCCTTCTGTATTTTAGAATTTTTTACAGAAGACTCTTGATGCATTTTACCTGGATTCTTATTTGATGATTTTTCCTGATTTTCCTCTTTTAGAACTTTGAATACTTTTTCAATTTTAGGTTCATTTTTTTTAGTATTTTTATCATAAATGATGTTTGTTGGGGATGAATTTGGATTTTTCTTACCTGTTTTTTTCTTTTTTGTCTGTCCTGCAGATAATGATTTTTTTCGTAACCATTGGATATTTCTCGTATCTGTTGATGATGATTTTTTAATATTATATTCCCCTAGTGATTTACCCATATTTTGTAATTTTTTTAGTTCAATAATACTTTATCAAATGTATGTCGAGGATTTTTGTGACTAATTATTAATATTAAGATATTATATTAAATTAAAAAGCAATAAATGACATTATGCCCTAATGATAGAAATGTCAAGTCAAATTCTTTTAGTAGATGATGACGTTGATATACTTGCCACTTTTGAGGAATCACTTACTCTTCGAGGATATGATGTAGTTACTGCAAATAATGGTACAGTAGCTATTGAAAAGTACAAAGAAAATAATCCATGTATTACATTTATGGATATCCGAATGCCTGGATTGGATGGGTATGAGACATTTTCAAAAATTAAAGAAATTTCTGATGATGCCAAAATTGTATTTATTACTGGCCATGAGACTCCAACTAAAACAGAAATTGCCAGAAAACAAGGATTGATAGGTGTTCTTGAAAAACCAACTATGTCTGAAAAAATTATTGACTTAATTAAAGCAAATGATTGCTAAGTGAATCAATACTTGTTTAATCTATAATTATTCATTAAAAATTTAGAAAATTTTAAATTTTTATAAATCTGGAGAAACATTATATCTAAGAAATCTGATTCTCAAATTGAAATAAAAATGAAGCATTATAGTATGGCACAATTTCTGAGTAATACTTAGGTGATAAAATATGGTGACTGAAGAAGAAATAGAACGAGTATCAAAATTAATGAAAATTGATGTTGATGATCATAAGGAATATGTTGATAAAGTTCAAAGTATGATTAATTATTTTGATATTTTAGATTCTGCAGGCGTGGAATCAGAAGAAGTTACAATGCATGAAATCCCAATTTCTAGTTTGAGGGAGGATGAGCATATTCCATTTAATGATAAATTAATTGAAAAATTAAATAATTACAAAGGCACCTATGTTCGTGCACCAAAGATGTCTTGATGAACCTTAAAATTTCTGCCTTAGAATATGTACAACAAGTACAAAATGGAAATATTTCTGCTGAGGATTTCATTTCAAAAACTCTAGAACAAATAAACAAAGTTGATGAAAAACTTCATGCTTTTTTATCCATAAATGATGATGCAGTTAATCAAGCAAGAGCAATTGATAAAAAAATAAAATCAGGAGATAAAGTTGGTTCGTGTTTTGGAATGCCAATATCAATTAAAGATAACATGTGTATTAAGGGCAGCAAAACCACATGTGGCTCAAAAATGCTTGAGAACTTTGTTGCACCTTATGATGCAACAGTCATATCAAAACTAAAACAACAAGATGCAATATTTATCGGAAAAGTAAATCTTGATGAATTTGCTATGGGATTAACAACTGAATTTAGTGCATTTGGTCCAAGTAAAAATCCCTGGAATCCAGAATATGTTCCTGGTGGTTCTTCTGGTGGGAGTGCAGTTTCTGTAAGTGCATTTGAATGTTTGATGTCTTTAGGTTCAGATACTGGTGGTTCTGTTAGAAACCCTGCAAGTTTTTGTTCAGTAGTTGGTTACAAACCAACTTATGGTTTGATTAGTAGATATGGATTAATTTCATATGCAAATAGTATTGAACAGATTGGTCCACTTACTAGGACTGTAAAGGATACTGCATTTATGCTAAATATGATTTCAGGTTTAGATCCTAATGATAACACTACAATTAATGTCAAAAATGGAGATTATCTTTCAGATATTGATTCAGGTATAGAAGGTAAAAAAATAGGAATTATCAAAGAGATGATGGCTGAAGGTACTGATCCTGCAGTTTTATCTGCCACAAATGATGCCATTGCAAAATTAGAGAGTTTAGGTGCAATTTGTGAGGAAATTTCCATTGATATGGTAAAATATTCTGTTGCAGCATATTATACAATTACTGCAACAGAAGCTGGAAGCAATCTTGCAAGATATGATAATATACGATATGGGTATGATTTTCCAGTTGAAGGGTATGAGTTTAATTCATACATTTCAAAGGCACGGAAAAATTTTGGGCCTGAAGTTATACGAAGAATGATTATTGGTGGTTTTGTTCCATCTGCAGGTCATGCAGGAAAATATTTCCTCAAAGCAATGAAAGTAAAAAGTAAACTTACAAAAGAAATTGATGAAGCATTTAAGAAATTTGATTTCTTAATTGCACCCACTGTTCCAATTCTCCCATTCAAACTAGGTGAAAAAATAAATGATCCTGTAGCATTATTTTTAATTGATATCAATACTGTCACTGCAAATCTTACAGGAAAACCTGCAATTTCAATTCCATTTAGTATATCAAACGGATTACCCATAGGAATACAACTATTTGCAGACTCTAATAATGATAAATCACTATTACAAGCAGCATATGCATTAGAACAAACCGTAAAATTACCTGAGGTTCCAATTTGACTAAAATAGGTTTAGAGATTCACTGTCAATTGACAAATCTAAAAAGTAAATTATTTTGTTCATGTAAAGCAAACTATAGAGAATTTGAAATCAATGAAAATATTTGTCCTATTTGTATGGGGTTGCCTGGAAGTTTACCTAGATTAAATCAAGAGGCAGTAAAAAAAGCAACATTAATTGCAATGGCACTGAATTGTACCACTCCAAATAAAATTGCATTTTTTAGAAAAAATTATTTCTACCCCGACTTGCCAAAAAATTTCCAAATTACACAACTAAACATCTATGGTGATACAAGTATTGGAGGAGCAGGTTCAATTATTGTGGGAGATAAAAAAATCAATATTACAAGAATTCAACTAGAGGAGGATCCTGGACGATTAATCTATGAAGGCAGTTCCTCTAAAAATCAAATTACTCTAGTTGACTACAATCGTGCAGGCACACCATTAGTTGAAATTGTTACTGAACCTGATTTTGAGAATCCAAAACATGTGCGAGAATTTCTAAATATTTTATCTGATTTGTTAGAAAATTTGGGAGTATCTGATCCTACATTGGAGGGTGCAATGAGAGCTGATGCTAATGTTTCAATTGATGGTGGAAAGAAAGTTGAAGTTAAAAATATTGGTTCATTTCATGATTTAGAAAAAGCTGTACATTTTGAAATAACAAGACAAAATAGTTTACATGATAGAGATATTGAAATCATTCAAGAAACACGTCATTGGGATGATAAAAGAAAAATTACCATTTCATCACGTTCTAAAGAAGAAGATCTTGATTATAGATATTTCCTAGAGGGTGATATTCCTTGGATTACAATTGATCCTGAAATTCGAGAAAAATTAAAATTAGAAATGCCTGAAAGTATTAGTTCTAAAAAAGAAAGATATGTTTCAAAATATAATATTCCACCACAAGTTGCAGATGTTTTATCTTCTGACAAATTTTATTCTGAATTATTTGATAAATCTCACACTGAATCTAATGCTAAAGAAATTGCAAATATAATTACAACTGATTTAATGGGATTAGTTGACACTAGAGAAAAACGTGAAGAATCAAAAATAACATCAACACATCTTAGAGATTTGGCAGATTCAATACAATCTGAAAAGATTTCAAGAATTTCTGCAAAAAATGCTTTACATGAAATTCTCAAAACAGGAAAAAGTGTTGTAGATGTAATAACAGAATTAGATCTCGGCACTGTATCAAATGAATCAGAATTATCTGAAATCATTAAAGAAGTTATTACTAGTGAGCCCGAAGCAGTTGAACAAGCAAAATCAAATCCTCAAACCATAAATTATTTGGTTGGAAAAATAATGCAAAAAACTAAAGGAAAAGCTGATCCTAAACTATCCCTTGACTTGTTAAAACAACAACTAGATGATTTATGATTAATTTATCCCTAGAAGACATTGAATTTATCAAAATTCTTGCCATGTCTGATGCTACAATACTTCAAGCAGGCATGAATGATGCAACTCGTACTAGGCTTGATGAACAAATTGGAGTGATTTTAAGGGCATATTATCATGAAAACACTCGGAATACAGGTACTGATTTGACTAAACAATTAGAAAAATTCGGTATTTCTGAAGATGATGGAAAATCTGCAATTGCATGTGCAAGACGTCTTGGTATTGATATTTCATAAATTATAAAATCTTTTTACAGTAACAAACTAACTAAAAATTAAATCTTGTCTGATTTTGAATTTATTCCAAGTGAAAAGCAAATTCAAGAATCTAATATTTTTCATTTCATGCAAAAACATAACATTGATTCATTAGATGAATTATCTAACAAAGCAAACAATGATCTAGAATGGTTTTGGGAATCCGTTGATAAAGATTTGGGAATTATTTGGAATTCCCCCTATTCAAAAATTTTAGATACATCTAATGGAATAATGTGGTCAAAATGGTTTGTAAATGGTAAAACAAATATTTACAGTTCTTCTGTTGAAAAATTTGCAAAAATTAACCCAAATAAAATTGCATATTATTTTGAATCAGAAGATGGAATAAAATCACACATATCATATTCTGAATTAGATTCAAAGGTTTCAAAACTTGCAAATGGATTAAAATCACTTGGAGTTGAAAAAGGAGACGTAATTGCAATTTATTTACCTATGATTGAGGAGGCAATAGTTGCAATACTTGCAGCATCAAAAATTGGAGCTATCCAAACTGTAATTTTTTCAGGATACAGTGCAGAATCACTTCACATTAGATTATTGGATTGTAAAGCTAAATTACTTTTTGTCTCTGATGGATTTTATAGAAAAGGGAAAAATATTTCTCAAAAACAAATAGTTGAAACGGCTATAATTGATTCTGTTGTTGAAAAATTAATTGTTGTTCCTTACAAAGGAATTGATAACCATGTTGAATCTGAGAAAATAATTTTTTATGATCATCTAGTGTCCGCCCAAAATGGTATCTGTGCTACAGAAATTTTAGATTCTGAAGATCCTTTGTTTATTTTGTACACTTCTGGAACTACAGGCATGCCTAAAGGTGTAGTTCATGCTCATGGTGGCTTTTCCGTTTTTGCGGGACATCAATCAGCTTACCTAATTGACACGCATGAAAATGACATTTTATTTTGGCCTGCAGATATTGGATGGATTACTGGGTTAGTTTGGAATGTCTATGGCTTACTAATCATGGGGGCAAGTGCAGTAATTTATGATGGAGCATTGGAATACCCAAATTATGATAGAATCTGGAGGATGTTATCGGAGTATAACGCAACAATTTTTGGAATCTCTCCTACTGCAGTAAGATTATTTATAAAAAATAATGTTGAACCATTAAAATCATTTTCATTAGATAAAATAAAAAACATTCCAACCACAGGTGAACCTATGGATAAAGAATCTTGGTTTTGGTTATTTAACAAAGTTGGAAAAGGTAAAATTCCAATCATGAATCTTTCTGGTGGAACTGAGATTGGTGGTGCAATGTTGTCAGTTTTTCCCGGGATGAAACTAAAACCATCCACTGTTGGAATTCCTTGTCCTGGAATTAATTTGGATGTTGTTGATGATGATGGAAAATCAATTAGAGAAAAGAAAGGATATCTTGTGATTAAATCTTCATGGCCTGGAATGACTAGAGGATTATTAAATGACAATGATAGATATTTGAAAACGTATTGGTCTAGATTTAAAAATATTTGGTTTCATGGAGATTATGTTTTAGTGGATAAAGATGGATTGTGGTATATGCATGGTCGTGTAGATGATGTAATTAATATTTCTGGACATAGGATGAGTACTACTGAAATTGAGCAATCAGTTCTCACTCATCCTGAAATCTTTGATGCAGCGTCTATTGCAATTCCTGATGAAATAACTGGAGAAGCAATTGTTGTTTTTGTAGTACTCAAAAATAAACATCCAAACATTCAGGAAGAAATTACTAATCATCTTTCTGAGAAGATTGGTAAAGTCGCAAAACCAAAATATGTTTATGAAATATCAAATTTACCCAAAACTAAAACAGGTAAAATTATGAGAAGATTGCTAAAATCAAAACTTTTGGGACAAGAATTAGGTGATTTATCCTCACTTGAAAATCCCGACGTACTTAATGAGATAAAGACTCTCTAAAACTTAGCATTCAAGTCTGTATGATTTTCATGTATTACTCAATGAATTATGAGTAATTTGTTCATTTTGATAAGACGGGTATTTTAGTGAAAAATTTCACTATGAATGATAGTTGAAATTCATCATAGATCAGCAGGTAGAGGATATTGAGCTTCCCGAAAATCTCAAATTAAACACATTTCTGCAAGAATTTCATTCAGATTGCCCACACCCTGAATGCTCATTTGGATTCTACGGCTATGCATTTGGACAATCTCCTTTTCATGTACCTCGACTAGTCCAAAAAGCACTGGTAGATAATGCTCACAAGGGGCAATATGCTGCAGTGCCTGGTGTAGAAGAACTACGAGAGGCAATTTCTGAATATAATAAATATTATTTTCATATGGACGTTGATCCTGATAGAATCTATGTTGGACCTGGAACAAAAGAACTCATTTACAATTTATTAGAAATTTTACATGGAACTGTAATTTTGCCCACCCCTGCATGGCTAGGCTATCTTCCTCAAATTCGTTTTCTAAAAAAGAATTATCATATGTTACCTGCGGGAGTAGATAAAAAAATCAATCCTCAAGATTTAGAAAAATTAGCATTGAGATTACATGACAGACAAAAAATTCTAATTTTTAATAATCCTAACAATCCTACAGGACTTGTTTATAGTAAAAAAGAGTTAGAAGTAATTGTAGAGGTTTGTAGAGAACAAAACATCATAGTAATTGCTGATGAAATTTATGCTCAAACTACATACGAGTTTGAAAACTTTGTAAGTATGGGTAAAATTTATCCTGAAGGAACATTCGTTACTAATGGTTTATCAAAATCTCATGCTGCTGGTGGTTATAGATTAGGTTATGTAATTTTTCCACAACATTCAGTTGATGTTAGAAGACAATTCAAAAAAATAGTTGCAACTGAATATACTGCAGTTACTACTCCAATTCAACATGCTGCAGTTGCTGGATTTCAAATTAGTAAAGAAATGGATGAATATTTTCAGATTACCCGAAAAATTCATGAAATAATGGGCGAGTATGTTTATGAAAAATTACATGAAATATCCGGCGTCACTTCTACAAAACCACAAGCAACTTTTTATCTACTAGCTGATTTTAATCGATTTACCCCTGAATTTAACGCATCAAAAATCCCAACTTCACAAAAATTTTCTGAAACTTTGATTCAACACCCATATCATACTGCAATAGTTGGTGGTGATAGTCTAGTTTTAGAGCGAACTGATTTTAGTGCAAGATTGGCTTTTGTTGATTATGATGGCAAAAAAGCATATGATGCTTTTCGTGATGATTTTCCAAAATCTCATTCAGATAAATTAGAATTTGTAAAAACTAATGCACCCAAAGTTGTATCTGGACTTAAAATGATTGAGACTTATTTTGATCATTTGTTACAAAATGCTGAATCAAAGATTGATTGTGATTTTTCATCATTATCAGTAGTAAACTAGACCAAATTAGTAATTGTAGATAGCCCATTCATTATTAGATCCCCTAACAACAATTGTATTACAAATCCTGCAATTATCAATAACAGATAAGGAATTCCGGGAGTAATCCATGTGTTTGGTTTTGTTGAAAAATTATCATTTTCTGCATGATGCATTTTAAATGAGAATTTTTTTGATTTCCCTCTTTTTCTCTCAATTGAAAATCCATATTTTGGTTGTTTTGATTTGTATCCGTAGATACATGCTATTATTTTTCGATATTTTGTTTCATTAAATCCCTCAAAAATATTTTCATGTCGAATTATTGATGAAATGTTTCTCAATACATTGATAATTAATGGAATTATTATCAAAACTGCTGCATTTGATAGTGTTGTTAGTGGTGTAATTGCACTTTCAATCAATGTAATTTGTGGTGCAATTAATGCAAGAGCAATTATAGCAAATGCATCAGCTCCTCCAAACATCCCTATCCTCCAAATAATTATTGAAACTGGTGCAATGATTAAAGCAAATAATATAGAATAAATTGCATCCATAGGTTCTGGTTCAATTAATAATACTACTAATCCAATTCCTCCAAAAATAACCCAAAGATAATCATGAACTTCTCTTTTCCAAATATCAAAAACCCCGCCAATGGCAAGCATTACTAGTGCCAAAACTATTCTGATTAGATTAATGTCAGAAATAATTTCCATTTAAGATGCATTCAAGTCATTGCTTTTTATACATTCTTTAAAAATTAGTCATTATAATTATAGATAAAAAATTAATTGATGAATTCTTACGAGTTGGTTATTTCTTTTTTTTAATTTTTTGTATAACCATTGGTAAGAATGCACCGACATCAGTTACTATTCCTAATGCTTGCCATGTTCCTCTATCCATTAATTTTGTAACTGTTGGTTGACTGATATCCACAACTATAACTTTGACATTAGCTGGTAACATGTTTCCTGTTGCAATGGAGTGAAGCATTGTTGAAATCATAATTACCATACTTGCATCTTTTAGAACTTTTTTGTATTCTCTTTGTGCTTCAGATACATCTGTAATCACATCTGGTAGTGGACCATCATCACGAATTGACCCAGCTAGTACAAATGGAATATTATTTTTTACACACTCATACATAATTCCTTTTTTCAACTTTTTAGATTTTACCATATTTGCAATAGAACCTGCTTTGAAAACTGAATTTATCGCATCCATGTGATTTCTATGTCCATGATATGCCAAAGTGCCATCTTGAACATTCATCCCCAGAGATGTCCCAAGTGTAGCATATTCAATATCATGAACTGCTAGGGCATTTCCTGCCAATAATCCATCAATGTATCCTAATTTGATTAATTCAGCTACTGAATCAGAAGCTCCCGTATGAACAATTGCAGGGCCACCTACTATGATTATTTTACCTCCTTTCTTTTTTGTATTGTAAATATCATCTGCAACTTTTTTTGCAATATGCTGAGTTGGTCTTTCACTAGAGCTTGAACTTCCCATAAATTCAAAGACATCTACCCCTTCCCTTGGACGTTCAGGTGGTGTAATTTTTACTCCATTTTCTCCTATGATTATCGCATCACCTTTCTTTACATCTCTTACTGGAACACAATACGCTTTGTTTCCTTTAACAACAATACATTTGTCCATCATCATATTTTCAACTTGGATCCATTTTTTCTGGTGAAAAATTTGGGTGTGATTATTTGTGGTACTGTAAAAAGTATCTGGCATTACACAGTTTTTTGTAGATTTTTTTAGAACGACCTCATTTTGAGTTTTAGAGACTGCACCCTCACGATAAATTGTTTCAAGAATATTATCTAGATGTTTTTGATTTTTACCAATTATTTGTAATCTGGCATAAGATTGATCTTTCTTTTTTTTACCAATATCAATTTCTTCTACAGTAAATTCTCCTTGTAAATCCATAATTTTATCAAAGATCTTAGTTAAAATCAAAGAATCAATGAGATGACCACTAACTTCAATCTGTTGTGTAAATTTTGTCATTTTACTACCTCTACAATATGATAACTAAAGGTTTACGTTTTTTTTGAGGCTAAAAATTAAACTGGTAATATTACCTTGCCTTCAAATTTTGGAATATTGTCGGATTCAAAGATTTTTTCCAAATTTTCTTTTTGCTGTTTTGTAACTCCTTGAACAATCGTTTTTGATGAACCACTTTTGTCAACTAGTGCCAAAATATACCCACTATTGTCAGTCAAAACAAAACCTGCTGATTCATCAACAAATGCATAGAGATTTTCTTCACCTACTGCCTCCCAAATTTTTGATTTATTATCAGTTAATGCTAATGCCGGCATTGCTTTACCATCAGTCAATTTATTGAGGTATTCTCTTGCCTCAGCAACCCTTTTTTGACCTAACTTTAAAGCTTGAAAATATTGCATGCATCGAAGATATTGTGGTTGTTATAAAAACAATTTCTCTTCAAAAGACTGTTATAGAATATCTTAGTTGTCATTCAATATGCCATTAACAAATAATGTGATAATCAAACTAAATGAAATCACAACTATGACAGAAGATAAAACATTAATTTCAGAAAAAGAGATTGACGAAATTAAATTAATTTTTAAAAATTTGGTAGAAAACAATGAAAGATACGATATAGATGAAATTGAATTTTGGTTTAAAAATGAAGGTAGTTGGAAGAAAAAAGAACCAATAATTAGAATTGTTAATCTTTCAAGTTACATTCAAGATAAATATCAACAAACAGCTCATCTACGAATTCTTTCAGATGATGACTGTGGATGTTAAAATCAAGTTTCAAGTTGTTTTAATAAACGTCCAACAATTTCTGCATTAACTGTTCGCTCATCCATGATTTTTTTTAATCTAGATTCATTTTTTTCCTCATTGATAATTAATTTAAAATATTCTTCATCTAGATCATTATTTGCTTGCAATCTTTTAACTACTTCAAACAAAATACCTATTACTTGTTTTTGTGCATCAATTAACTCATCTTTACTTCTTTCAGACATTATAGATATCACAAATCATTAACAATCTTTGTAAATAATTCTTTTAATTTTGGATTGGTAATACCTTTTTTTGCTGATTCAAAAAAAGATTCTAGCTTTTCATTTGAATGTCCTTCATTTTGATATATTTTTGCCTGTAATGCCATTTCTAATTTATCAATTTGATGTATAATTTTTGATTCTGGAGATGTGTTTTCTTGATATTCATTCCAAATTTCTAAATATTCATTTTTAATTGATTCTGGTAAATATTCAATTATTTCATTAAATGCAGTATTTTCAAGTTTAATTTTATTTTCTTTGTTTTTTTGTTCAGGTGTGAAATCTCCGATTTTTGATTCAGCCAAGTCATGTAATAGTACCATTTTTAGAATTTTTTCAGAATTATAATTTTCTAAATCAGATATCACCATACTAATCATTGCCATAGAGTATGAATGATCAGCTACTGATTCGGGGTTATCTATGGATAATTTATCAATCCACCCTTGCCTAGAAATTTTTTTCAAATTTGCAGCTGTTTTAAAAAAATCTAATATCATTGTTACATAGTGATGAGATTTTCTACTAATGAATTTTCATATTATTGAATTTTAGAATAACATAATAGGTAATTTAGATGATAAATAATAATGAAAATTTATACTAAAACAGGTGATGATGGGAGCACGGGATTACAAGGTAATCTAAGAATTGATAAATCTCATCCAAGAATTGTATCTTATGGTACCATAGATGAGGTAAATGCATCACTGGGTATAGTTTTAACAAATTCATTAGATGCAGACATTACAAAATTATTAACAGAAATTCAAAATGACTTATTTTTATTAGGCTCTGATCTTTCTAATCCAAATCTAAATGATCTAAAAAACCGTGTTTCATTAGAAATGATTACTAATTTGGAATTAAATATTGATAAATTTGAATTAGAATTAATCCCATTAACTAATTTTATTTTACCTGGGGGCGATATTGCTGCAGCACAATTACATTATGTTCGTACAATTGTTAGAAGAGCAGAAACTCTAGTCGTAAAATTAAGTGAAAAAGATGAAATTAATTCAAATTGTATAAAATATCTAAATAGATTATCTGATTTGTTTTTTGTTTTATGTCGTTTAATTAACAAACGAAAAAACAAAGAAGATATTTTATGGAAACCCTAGATGATTAATTTCACACAGATGTAGATTATATTTAAAAATGTAATAATTTTGGGCTTGAAAATCATCCTTTAACTCAAATTTTTCTGCAAAAATAAATGTCAAATATCATTGAACGAATCTAAATAAATGGGTCAAGCATTCAATTAGTATGAAGAAAGTTTTTGTTAATGGTTATGGTTCAATTGGTAGCCGAATTACCTCTTTTTTACAAGATGATTCGGAAATTTCAGTAATTGGTATTGGAAAATATTCCCCTGATGAAAAAGTAAATGTTGCAAATTCTAGAGGTTTGGATGTATATGTGCCTGAAAATAAACTTGACAAGTTTTCCAATCATAAAATTGCAGGTACTATAGAATCCGCACTTGATGATTGTGATTTAGTAATTGATGCATCGCCTGGCGGACATGGTTATAAAAATAAAAAAAATCTTTATGAACCAAAAAATATTCCAGCAATTTATCAAGGAGGTGAATCAATTAGTGGTTCTGAATCTGTTTCAGATTTACTGTTTAACTCTAGAGTAAATTATGATCTTGTATCAGATAAACAGCATGTAATGCAAGGAAGTTGTAATGTTACGGGGATGGGGAAAATTTTAGAACCACTACGTGATAGTTTTGGTGAACGTATAGTTAGATTTGATGTTACTCTAATTAGAAGATGGGCAGATATTGAGCAAATTGATGAAAAACTTGTAGACACTATAGAAATGACAGAAAAACCCCACCATGGAGATGATGTTAAAGAATATTTTGGTAAAGATGCACCTCTATACGTTCGTGCAATTAAGGTACCCACAAGACAAATGCATTTGCACATTATGGATATTAGATTCAAAGATGTAGCACCAAAACCATCTGAAATACATGAGATATTTACAAATGAATTTGGAGTTGCAACTTTATGGACTGTAAAGGGTACCAAAGACATTAGAGATTATGCTCAAAAAATGGGTTTTAATTTCACTGATACTAACATGATCCACATTCATGCAAATATGACTACATCAATTGGCGATACCGTACAAATGATGTATTCAGATGATCAAACAGGAATTGTAATTCCTGAGAATCACATGTTACTTCAAGCAATGTTGTTTAAAAAATCATATGAAGAAGCATTCACTCATACTGAATCTATATTTCACATGACAGAAAAAAAGAAAAAATTACAAGATTATTTTTCTAGAAAAGAATAATTTTAGATTTTTTTGATTCTAATTTTTTGGGCAATATTTTTTGATACTTTTTCTACAATTATTCTAAGGCCTTCAACTTCTATTTTATCTCCTTCTTGAGGAATGTCTTGAAGTTTTTCATGAAGTAAACCATTTAGTGATGCATAGTCATCACCTTCTGGAACTTTGGTATTAAAAATCTCATTAATTATGTCAATTTCGATATCACCGTTTGTAATTATTGTATCTTGATCAACTCTTTCGTATCCTACACTTCTCGTTTGATCACTTTCATCTTCAATTTCTCCAACAATTTCTTCCAACAAATCTTCCAAAGTAACTAAACCCTCAACACCACCATGTTCATCTATTACAATTGCCATGTGTGTTTTCCTTCCTTGCATCTCCTTTAACAAAGAACTAACCATTTTTTCTTGAGATGCAAAAACTGGTTTTCTTGCAATTTCTTTTAAACTAATACCGTCATTGTCTTTTTCTAATTCTTTTAGAATGTCTTTTGCATGAATAAAACCTATAATATCATCACCATTTTCTCCAAAAATTGGAATTCTTGAATGTCCACTTTGATTGATTTGCGGTAATGCTTCAAAAAGTAACATTTTGGAATTAAGGGTAAACATCTTTGTTCTGGGAGTCATTACAGAGCGAATTACTGTATCATCAAATTTTAGTGCACTATGAACTAACTCCATCTCTTCTTTTTCTAATGCCTTTTCAGCTAATCCTTGCTCAATGACTCCTTTGATATCTTCTTCAGTAATTGGTGGGGGGCTGTAACTACTTCCAGTTAATTTAACAACTCCTTTTGAAATAATTTCAAAGAATTTCACTACGGGGTAAAACGCATAACTGAATCCCAGCAAAACCGGTGCATATCGTAGGGCAATTTTAGTTGAATTTGCATTACAGTAAGTTTTTGGAGTAATTTCTCCAAATACTAAAATCAAAAATGTCATGACACCTACGGCTATTCCCAACCCATCATCTCCAAATAATCTAATTGCTAAACTTGTTGCAAGAGCTGATGCACCTACATTTACAAGATTATTGCCAAGATTTACACTTGACATCATCCAACTTGGATTAGTTTTTAATTTGTGTAATGCTTTTGATCCTTTCTTTTTCTCATTAAATAACTGAATTACTTTTGATTTTCTAATTCCTACAAGAGCAACTTCTAATCCACTAAAAAATCCGGATAACCCTATCAGGGTAGATAAAATTGCTATCTCAACCCATAATTCTACCATGAGTTTCTCCGAAATAATTTCTTAGAATAACTATATCCTCTATTCATTTAGTTTTTTTGCACCATCTTTTGGTTAGATTAATTTTGTAAAACTCTGATTTAACTCTTAAGATGTTATGGTGATTTTAAATCAATTGAGCGTAATACGAGCCTAATTTTTTGGTGGTTTTGCAAATTTATTTTCTGGATTACTATGGTAATCTACTGGAAGCATTGCATCTTTTTGTCTACCTGTAAGGATTCCAACTACAATGTCATCTTTTTGAATTACTCCCTCATCAATTAATTTTTTAATTCCAACAACTGTTGCACCGGATGCCATCTCACAATCAAACCCATTTAGACCCACAACTGACATACCATCAAGCATTTGAGAATCAGTAACTGTAGTAACAACACCATCTGTAAATTCTAATGCTCGTAAACCTTTCAAAATATTAGCAGGTCTACCAATTTGAATTGCAGTGGCTTTAGTTTTTGGTCTTAATCCTTCTTTATCTAAATGATCATAATATCTTGAAATTAACTCGGTGTTTGGTTTACCTTTATTCCATCTTAATTCTTCACCTTCAAATTTTCCATTATACAAATCAGATAATGTACTTGCACCTTCAGAATTAATCACCGCAATTCTTGGAATTTTTTTAATCCATCCCCAATCATACAATTCCATTAATGCCTTTCCACAACTTGAAGTATTTCCCAATGCTCCACCAGGATACACAATCCAATCAGGTGCTTCCCAATTAAGATATTCTAAAGATCTAAACGGAATTGTTTTTTGTCCTTCAATTCTAAATGGGTTGATAGAGTTTACAGTATACCCATTATGGTTTTGTGCATCTTCTAATGATTGTTTTAATGCATCATCAAAATTTCCATCTACTTCTAAAATTTGAGCTCCAAATTGATATGCTTGACTAAGCTTTCCTGGTGCAATTTGGCCTTTTGGAATATACACATCACATTTAATTCCCTCATTTGCTGCAAACATTCCTGCAGAAGCTGAGGTATTTCCAGTAGATGCACAAACAATTTTTTTTGCACCAACCATTTTTGCATGAGTAACTGCTGTTGCCATACCATTATCTTTGAAGGAACCACTTGGATTATACCCTTCAGGCTGTAACCATAGATTATCATTTGACATCCCTATTAGATTCGCAGCTTTTGACATTCTGTATGGTTTTGATAATCTGCCTTCTGCACCATCCAGGGATACCAAATATTTTGAACACTCTTCAATATTTTCAGTATCAATCTGACAAAAATTTAGTAATTCTCGGAATCTCCAAACACCACTTTCATTAAAAATACTACCTTCTGGATTTCGTCTTTTGTAAAAAACTTCTTTTAGACTGGTTGGTGGTTTATTTTTATAAATTACATCTAAAAGATGACCTTTTTCACATTGAACATTTGTACTAGTTACTGGATACTCTAAACCACAGTGAGGATCAATACATTTGAGATAAGCGTCACCCTTCATAGTAATTAGACATAATTGGTGATAATTTAAAGCAAATGTGAAACTTTTGTACAAGTCAAGCTATTTTTCCTAAACTTTAGATTGGATAAATTCTGAAAATAGGTATGGTTACACACTCTGATCATTTAAAAAAAATACTTGGACATGTGCTTGACTCTTACCATATTCTTAAAGAATTTGAGGATAAACCAGGTGATCTTGATAGAATCAAGATAGAATTATTGAAAATTAATGGATTTTTGAAAGTGGTTACAAACAAAATTGATACTAGTCTAATCCAGTTGTCAGATTATAAGATATTAAAATCAAAATTTCAACATTATTTAGAAAATTATTATTTTGAAAAAGAAATTAAAACAATGGAACCCTTGTATTTTGATGATCTTTCTAGAGTAAAAAATATGAGATTAAAAATATTGGAAGCGTTAGAAGGAAAACATATGATGGAACTCACTAAAGATTTACATCAAATGCTATGACTGATAGAAAAAAATGCATCTTATGTGGATGTCAAGACCATAAATTATTTGGATGCTCAAGACATATTTCTAAAAAATGTAGTTGTTATGAAACATAGAAATTTTCTAATAATGATTATTTTCGTTTAGGGCCTGATCTTTCATGAAAATTAAAACAACATTTGCATTCTTTTTCAATACATTCAGATTCATTATGATGACCACAAATTCCGCATTCACAACTAGACATGGTATAGATTATTTAGTTTAGAATATAATTTGTCAGCTGATTTTTTATGAGTTTTAGGTCAAAAGCGATGCGGAAAGATCCCATTTGGCTGGGTATAACGCTCATATTTAGGATTTGAGGGTTCATTTTTCAAAATGTTCCTTGATTAATTGTAACATTTCTACAAATGCTTTATGATATAATTCAAAACTACCTTCTGTCATTTTTAATTTCTCTAATAATTCTCCAATGAATATTGGGTCAGCATAACTTACAACTACTGTGTAATGCCCAAAATCATCTTTACCATTTTCATAGACAAGCTTCTTCTCATTTCCCACTACACATTTTTCTAAATTTTCATACATGTTATTGAAAAACCCTTTGTAACTTTCATCAGATGGTGATAATTCTCCGTCTTTAGAGGAAAGTCTAATTGTATAGGTAAATATTTTATTCATTTCTTAGAACTACTTAGATTACTAACAAGGTTCTTGCACACTTGTTCCCATTCTTGTTTTTTATCATCAAATTGCCATTCAGGTTTTTTTCCTGTTTGTTTTTCAAATTCTTCATAGAAGTGTTCAACGCATAATGGTGCTTCGCTAACACAACCACATTTTATGCATCTCATTTTTTATTATCCTCGATTTTTTTTGTGTAATTTTCTATCATTTCCCAAAATTCCGGTGATTGATAAAACTCTATCATACCATCAGGTCTAAACATTTCTCTAGTTTCTGCAATAATTGATTCAAGAAATGTCATAATTTTCTGAATATCTACTTCTGATGGACTTCTAAGCCACAATATTTTTAGAGAATTCTCTATACCTTTTATGTAATGTTTTTGTGATTGATAATTTTGTGGTTTTTTACCATCAGTGAATATTTTATCTCGTTTTTCCATCCATCTTCTAATAACTTCATCAGCATCTAACATGAATTTTTTACAAGAATTATGAACTTAAAGTTTAGGGGGATTTTCCCTAACTCATTTCTTAGAACTACTTAGATTCTTAATGTTCAAGGAACTAGTCTTAACAAAAATACTAGCCAAAATAAACAAAGAGGACATAGTTGATAACAATCCACCTAGTAGAACAACTGCAAGTTCAGATAACTGTAAACCAATAGCAATCAGAAAAACACCTAAAATGAACACAAAGAATAATTTTGTAATTCTATTCATGATTTCTACCACTCGGATAACGAACCATGATCAGTTTCAAAAAAAGATTTTCCATTATCTTTAGAACCTAATTGATGTTCACAATGTGGACAAGTCATAAAAAAAGTTCCTGTCAAACCTGTTTTATCAGGGATATCGGCACTTATGTTACTACAACAGTACGGACATGATATTTCTTTAAGTTCAACTACGATTTTTTTCTTTCTTCCAAACATTTTCTATAAGTATGATCTTAGGGTTACTTATCCTCTTTTTTTATTGAATCTAATCTAATGAATGCATAATTGGACATTTTTTATGATCCTTCTTTGCAAAATTATAATTAGCACATAACAGTTGAAATTCAGAAGGAGAACGTGTCCCTTTCATGATTTGACGTACTAATGCTGTAATATCATCTCCACCTGTTGACCTACTTCATTGAGGAATTAATACACATTAAATTAAATTCTCATAAGATTTGTGAACATAAATATTTCTATAATCAACTAAAGTTCAAAACTGCTTAGAGTTGTCATTCTATACTTCGTTTTTGTTAGATTCTTCGTTTTTGTTAGATTCTTGTTTATGCGCTTTGCGTCTTTTCTGTTTAGTGGTACCACCAAGATTATGTCCATTTGGTAATTTCTTAGTCATTTCTATTCATTATTTCCATATCGTCATTTTAAAGCTTTGTAGATTCTTTTTCATGTTTTTGCTTCTCCTCCTCTACCTAATTCCCTAATGAATTACCTTGACTTTTCTTTTTGTAATTTTTGTATAAAATACGAATACCGAATCCTATCACCAATATCCCAATAACTTGAAAATACCATTCTCCAAATGATACAATATGATAACTACCGATGATAATCATCATAATTCCCCATAGTCCACTTTGAGTAAGTTTTTGAAATGAATTTTTAGGCACCATTTTTTGTGGTGTGTCATCTATTTTTTCTATTTTTTCTATTTTTTCTATTTCTACGTTACATTTACAATTTGGACAATATTTGAGCTTAGGATTTAATTCACTACCACATTCTCTACAGAGATTATCCTCAACCATAATTTTCTAAATTTCATATGAACTTAAAGTTTAGGAGAATTTTTCCTCTATTTTATTTCCAGAAAGAAAAAATTTGATGAATTACATGTATTATCATTATCAAGCCTCCAATACCCAGAATAACACCGTATAATTTTTTGATGCGTATTTTTTTTGAAAAATGTTTCCAGCAATACAGTTTACCTTTGAATTTTTCAGTTCCTTTTTCAGGACATTCATTATACTCACATTGATCCCTGAATTTACTCATTTGATTTTTCTTTAATTATCTAGGGAAAAAGCTTCGGATTTCCCTCTTTTTTTTATGTTTGATCTTTTTTATAATAATGAAAAATGATGGATTTATGCCAGTTGAGATTGCTAGAGAGGGAAATGTTTGTGAACGCTGTAAACTACAAGCAGGGGAAAATAATCACAAATTAGAACATTTTAAAAAATATGGAATAGATGAAGTACTTTGTAGGGATTGTAGAGAAAAGATTGAAAATGATTTTATTAAAGAATGTCCTGAATGTAAAAAAGAAATTACATGGCAAAATCAAATTCATCAATATAGAATTGTAACAAAGAAATTTCCAAATGGTGAAGATTTTAAACATTGTAGAAATTGTAAATTAAAACGACTTGAAAAAATATCAACTAGACGTAAAACAACACATTTCATAAAATCAAATTGGGATAAGTGGATTTTCATTACATTAGCAATAATGGGATTAATTGGAATTTCAAGTTGGATTTCTAACATCCAACCATAAAATCAGGTAATTAATTAAAAAGAATTTTTCTTTCTAATTGAGGCGATTAATTATGGAACCTATACAAAATTCTAAATCCATTACAATTTCCCTATTATTTCCCAATAAACCCCTAGAAATAGATGGATGGTTGATTCACCATCAAGACAGTTACAAAGTATAGAGAAAAAAATAGAGTTTAGAATCTATAGCCATTCAGTTTCAGAATGAGAACAATTGTACAATAAATTAAACAAATTTTTAATTTTTCATGATCATTCTTTTATGATTCACACTGAACAACTCTATGTGGTAACTATCAGATGTGAAGAATGTGGTTTTGATTGTGAATTTGCCACAACAGGGAATGTTGAGAAAGTTGTTTTTGACTATTGGCAACATATGAACAACAAACATGGGATTGAATATGCACCCGAAACTTTGGACAAATATGTATTAAAGAAAATCCCAGTCCAAATTCCCACAAGTTAGGAATAAAGAACTACCAATCCAATTGCAGCAATAACAACCCCAACAATAGTGATTACGAGATTTTTATCCAATGGTTTGTCTTCTTTGCGCAATAATTTTTTCTAGATTGTACGGGGAAAAAGCTTCTGATTTAAGATTTATAGAAATATTGGAAAAAGTGCAAGGAATGCCATGATCAACCCAACAAGACTTCGTTTGTCAATTACAATACGATTAGTATCAAACGATTTACTGCTATAATCATTAGAAAAACTACCTTTACGAAGTCTAAACACAAAGAAAAAGGCAATGGGAATACCTACCCCAACACCCAAACTTCTAAGAAATTCAGATAGCATTACAGTTTCCATGTTTAATTTACTACAATAATTCTGGACTTAAGAATGCCGATGTGAGGTTACTTTTCCTCTTTTTTTATGTTTGAAAATTATTACAAACAATTTCTTTTATCATAATTTGTTCTTCTATTAGTAAGACAACCTTTGTTTGTCTTGACTCATTTCTAGGTGGTGTCAAGCGTTCATTGTTGTATTTCATTAGAGTCGGGAGTCGTTCCCTTACTCATTTTTTTATTTTTCCTCTTTTGCTAATCGGGGGTGAACAATACCCTCAACATATTCTGGGTATTGAATAAATTCAAGTTTATCAATTTCCTTGAATGCCTCTTTAAGTTCTTTAACTGAGCATTTTTCAACATCTAATCCTTTTAGCAGATTGTAATACTTTACACGTTTTTTTGATGGTAGAACTCTATCAACACCTTTAGCAGTAGTGTATTCTCTTCTAGCTGTTTTTACATCTGTCCAAATAAAACTAGATACTTCTGGCTTGAATTTTCTCATTGCATCTCTTAGAGTTTTTTCATCTTTATCCAAAACTATGTCTTTGTTGCTCAATAATTCATCTAATTTTGACCTGAATTTAACTTTGAATGAAATGATGGCGTCCTCGTTGTTTCCAAAGAGCGCATTTTCATTCAAATATGATTATTTTTTAGATTTTGATTTTTTCTTAGGCTTTACTTTATCTTGTAATTCTTTTTCGATTTCTGCTGATTTATTGTCTACAGCCTTGATGATTTCCTGAATTAACCCATCAAGATCACTGTCTTCTGCTGGAGGTTCTACAGTGCCTGCAATTTCATTAATTGTACTTGAAATTTCTGAACTCACATCTTCAAAACTTTCAGGATCTTCATATGCTGCATTATAGAGAGTTTTAAGATTATTTACATGTCCAATAACTTGATCTGTTAATACAATCTTGTAATCAGTACCGTTAACTTCAAATTCTTTTGCACTCATATTTGTTTTTCAAATTCTTTTGTTTATAATGTTTTTCAGAGAATATGAATGAAAACAAGAGTGATACTATCTACCAGTTAGTCTAGTATTATGACAAGAACATATACATCCATTAGGACACATTTCATGAATCCATAATATACACCAAATTGATTTTCCCATCACAATGTATCCTAATTTACCATATTTAAAATATATAACAAGTTAGTTAGTATTGATATTTTCTAAAAATAATCTATTGATCATCATAGATTATGAATTTCTATGAAATCAATTGTACTAGTGTAATAATTGACATTACATGAGCCACACTAAATTAGTTAGAATTTATTTAGATATTTTCTTTATCCCCATTTCTGGGCATATTCTTCTTTAGTAATTGGAACTCTTGATTTGCATTTTACACATCTACGCATTTTATTATGTTTGGAATATCTCCATACATGACGTTCGCTTTTTTGATGACAATTCATAATATTTCCCTATTTTAGCTAGTATTTAGAAGTCATCATTTGACAAGATTTAAAATAATTCTAAAAATTATTAATTTTATAAAGAAATTA
>LFLC01000004.1 GCA_001543015.1 Nitrosopumilus sp. LS_AOA
AATTTTATTCAGCTTTGCTAGATTAGCTAAATTCTAAGCATAATTGGAACTTTTCTAGAGACAAGTTAGTACCCTAGACCGGTCGGACTCACACCATGAATCACATAGATGTGTTGAATTGACAGTGTGTTACCATGTTGTGAAATTCTCTATAGGGGATTTGTCTAATTGGTTCAAATCTCTAAAACCTATGTCAGCTGTTTACAAAAGAGATTATTGACAATCAATAAAAATAGAATGCCCCCCTTTTACGAGTAAAAACAGACGCTACTCTAGCGATTACAAAAAAGATGTTTTGTTGGAAATTGGTTAAACGTTATGAAGAAAATAATGACGTTCAAATATGAAAAATAATATGTCGTTACATGAACAGGTTTTTTTCAAAACTTCATTCTGAATATGATTGGAAAGAAGTTAAACAAAGATACAAAATATCGCTTTTAATTCAATTTGGAATAATTGTTTCAATACCTTGGTTTCTTGCTTTAACATTTCCATACCAAAATTATTCTTGGGTTAATTTTTTTAGAGATAACTATGGACTAGTCACAGTTTTGGCAGTACCCTTGTATCTTTTAGCACTAAGTACCATAAAAGATGAATTAAACCAAAAAGCGACACTTGTGTACTTCATTACGGGGTGGAATTTTTTATTTAATTATATGATATCGACCATAATTTCAGATGCCTATTTAGACATAAATTTATCCAACTTACTTTCAAATAATTTTACATTTTTTAATAATTTGATTATGTATGATCTATTTGTAGATTTAACAATTGCACCAATTATTGTGCTGTATTCTCTTTTTGGATATTTGGTTCTATCAAGAACAATGTTTAATCCTAATTTACTTCGCCCTAAAAAATAATTTTTAGAAATTGCCTTTTATTAATGACCATTCAAAATTTTAAGTATGGATATCGGTACTAGAAATACTGTAATTCATAACATCATTATGGTTTGCATTGGACTCTTCTTTCTAATTTATTTTGGAATGGTTCAAGGTAGTCCTACGTTACAAGCACAAATTGATGAGAACATTGAAGCAATTCCAATATGGCAACTTTTGGCTTACGAGTCATATGCAGGCTATGTTATTTTGAAGCAAATTAGACGAATGCAAGAAAAAAGAAAACTAGAACCTACTCTTTCAAATATTGTATCCATAGGAAGTCGAGTGTTTCATGAATATTCTACAATCATGATAGATTTGATAGGAATTACAATAATTACTATGAGTTTCTTTTTCTATGCTTATCCACAAGCATCTCCCAATACACATGAAATTATGAATATTTCAAATGCATATTTTTTGATATTTGTGCCTACGATTGGATTTGCAATCTACAAGTTACTACACAAAAAGAAATTACCTTGGAAATAAAATAGGCAGAACGTACTTTTCTAGAAAAAGCAAGTTCACCTCGAGTACCTCCAGCGTAGACATGAGAATGTCCAAGAGGTAATATTTCTACAAATAATGAAGTACTAAACACATGTGGATTGATGGGTTTTTAGTAAATACGTGACACTAAATTGACAAAGATAATTAGTATTGATTTGAAACACAGCACATTGTCATCAGAACGTGAAGAAGTAAAATGGAAATGTCAAGTTTTAATTGAAAATACAAATTCCATAATTAATTTAATTGAAACTGAAAGAAAATTCTTAGAGAATAGGATTGACAAATTTGTAAACACGATAGATAATATGAGAAAACATTGGTTCACAGGTCTAGCAATAATTACTACTATTATGTTGGCATTTATTTTTGAAAAAGATCTTGATGGGTGGTATTATTTAGGAATTATAATACCCGCATTAACAGCATTTGTAATTTTCTTTATCACTAATTTGAAGATAGATAAATTTGATCGAGTTTATTTAGACATAGGTGATTTTTATTATAATTTGATGCGAATAGAATTACATCCGTTAAAGAGTTTGATTACTATGTACGCATTGGAAGGATCAATTACAATTCAAAAAATAAATATTCTAACTGATTATATACGAATGCATGGTTCCGCAATAGGATTTCTGTTAGAAAAATACATGGATGAAAAATTAGAATTACATGAATTTGATAAAAAAAAATATGTGGAAGATTATGAATTTACAAAAAATAATATGAATGTTATAAAAAATGAAAATTATTCAACAGGTACTGAAACAATAGAAAAATTCATCGGACTGTATGAATCAATGAAATAATATGGTTGGATTTTACGAAAGCAAATTATTTCAAAATCGTTTTGTTGCATCCCTAGTGATATGGGGATTAATGCTATGGATGAGGATACACATCATATTTTTCCCGTTTAGATATATCAATAAATCAAATATTGTCAAAAAGATAGGTAGTGAGAAAATAAAAAAAATAGATATTTTTTCAAACGATAAATTATTTTTGAAGGTGATTGTAGTTTTCATAATAATTATAATTGGAATAATCATTCCACTGGAGTTAATTGGATTAGAATTTAGTAACAATGCAACGTTAGTTGTAGAAATTGGGGTGGGAATAGTAATCGCATTGTTTGTTCATAAGGCATTTCGTAAATCTGAAAAGGATAACCAAAAAACATTAGAAGAAATTCGAAAGATGGTCAGAATAGACTATACGACATCTTCTGATGTTAAAAAGGATCTAGATGAAAAATTCCTACAAGGATTTAATGAATTGAAACTGCAAACAAATCATATGTTAAGGAATATACAAGATAAAGAAAATAGTAGTAATGAGCAAATAAAAAAAGACATTCCAGGTATGCTTTCTGAATTTTCTTCTATTAAAGAGAAAATTGATCAAAAACTCAATAAAATATATTTAGAAAATTCTGAAGTAATAACTGAACAAAAACAAAAGATTATTCATGAAATATTAAACAAATCTAATTCTGAAAATTTTAACAAAAATAAATTGATACAGATATCTGCTATTGCAAAAAGAGGCATCAAGGTATTTTCTAACAAACAGGATTTATCTGAAATTTAGATGTTGTCTTTACAAAAATAATTAAAAGATATTGACATTGATTCATTCATAGACTCATCAATTGATTCAATTCGTCCTAACCACAATCTTTTCCTATCTGCATTCAAATTTACTTCTCTAGTAAGTGGTCTAATCTTTCCAATGTCTTGTATTTTATTTTGAATGATACTTGAACGAAGTCTTGAATTTCTCAATACATTAGAAAAGAGAGTAATCAATTAGATGAATCCGAGTTATGTGGTCTTGATGATTTCAGTTATGAGATATATCCGAATGATTCAGAGATTGATAAAAAATTCAAGGAATTTGCTACGAGGGTATTGGAGTTGAAACCAAAAGATGTCAAAGTATTTGGAATTTCTAAACAGACATTGTGGAATGCTGTGAATAAAATTAACAATAATCAATTTTATAGGATATCAAAAATCATGAAAATTAAATTTATAGAAATCTACTTATGATAATATTCTGTTAATCTTTTGATGAAATTCAGATCTATAAATTTTGGATTGATCGTACTCTTTTCATTTTTCTTCCTAATGTCATTAAATCAAATACATGCAGAGGAAATAGAATCTTCGTCAACCATTTCTGAAAAATTGATTGGTATTGAAAATAATGTAAAAATAATCAAAAATCAACATCAGAGTTCAAACAGTGATGAAAATCTGAATCTACCGATTGCTCTATTTACGGGTGTGGCAATTCCACTGGGACTTTTGATATATCAACCAATACGATCTAAACGAACACTGGTAAATCAAAACTCTGTATCTTTAATTAAAGAAATTGAATCTAATGAAGGTGCTTTAACTGGAAAACAAGATTATCCTATTGTAAGTTATACAGGATTAGATAATGAAAAATCTTCAATTAAATATACTAATGCTTTTTTGGATTATGATAGTTATGAAAATCTAATTAATTCTGGTCAATTTTCTTATTTTGTTCCTGAGACTCAATTTTCGCTTAGGGAACTGTACACTAGAATTAAAGATCATGATAGAACTATGAAATACATCGATGAGTTAGAAGATAAATTCAAACTTGAATTCCCAGACGACAACAAAAAATTCTTACAAGCCGTAGCAAGATATGAAGTAGTTCTAACTTTATGGGAATCCCAAATTCTAGAATTAATCCCATCTACAAAAATAAACTTGGAAAATGAAAAAAAGTTTGTAATCTAATCTGTGGTTTTTTCATCTTTTTCTGTATTTTTCTTTGGACGAGATTTTAACGGGGCATTTCTAGAGGCTGTTGCAATTGTCCATTTTGATTTCTTTTCTTTATTGGAATCCTTATTTTCCATCTGAGGAATCACTTGGTCTTTTTTTTGACGGTGCCTGTCTAGTTTCGTATATTGGTTTTCTATCCCCTAAAAGTCCACTTTTATCTGGTTTTGATTTTTTATCTTTTGATTCTACCATGATATTGTCCCTCCTTGTGAATATTAAGTCTTAAAAATAATTCTTTCTAATCCGCAGTTACTCCAGAATCTGATTCTGTAGTGGGTGTGACTATTCTTTTCTTTAACGGGGCACTTCTTGATGGCCATACACTCCTCCTTCAACTTTTTTATCTGCCATGATATCTTAATTATTATTATGAGTTATTAAAATTAACATAGTTTTCAAAGCTAAAAGTACCATCAAAATTATAGCATTTTGCAGAATCTAAATCATATGCATGTGCAATTTTATTTGAAAATAATTTTATCGTTTCTTCTATCTTAGCATCGGATAAATCATTCAAATTGATTTCTTTTTTTATCAATATATTTTTGTGATAAGTCTCTGTTATGTTGCGACATGATTAGTATCGTAAATGCCTTGCCAAGTTATTCCATCTCTATCCGTTTTACCTTTGAATCCAGTTAAGCTAAGAACATCACTGTTTCTAATAATTATGCGTAGATCTATATTTCCAGAAAATTTAATTTTAGAATAATATTTTTTAAAAAAATACAAAAAACACCAAAAAGCCATAGTTATTCTTCCTAAACTGAGCCCTATTGGTTCATCCCTACCGCCACCATAAATCATAGGGAATGTGAATCCTTGTTCTATGAACCCATTTTCATAATATTCTACATATTGTCTTATTCGTCCATTAAAATCATCATTTAAAATTAATGAATCCACATCAAAATGTTCTTTAGATGTTTTTAGATAATTAATTTCATAATCTTGAATTGTAATTGTTGAATGTTCTTTAATCCATTGGATGTGATTTGAATCTTTTACAGCAATTTCCATTAAATCTGTAGGACATGCTGAAAATAATACAAACGGAATATCCTTTTTAGATTCCGAATTTGCATCATCGTGTAATCGTCTAGAATTATGATTAAGGCCAAAATTTTCAGATTCAAGATCAAGCAAATTTCTAAACTCTAGAAATTTCTCAAAATCTTGCTTTTCAGATGTCAATTTACTATTATTTGTCAGTGGTATCTTCAGAATCTTGATTTCTAGGTCTTGCTTTTAGTGGCGCAGTTCTGGATGCGATCAGTGCTCTTCCAGATTTCTTTTCTTCTTTTTCAGTCATATCATTACTTGACTTCCTAAATAATAAAGGTGATAAAAAATGATCAGTATAACATAATTACCACTCATTCAATAATTCCAAAAAAATTTTCTAAAATTTAATACAAGAAAATAAGCCGATCAATAATATTTGATTTCATCAGCTTTGACATCAATGTACTTTAATTTCCACATTTCTGTATCCTATTTCTTAAAATAAAAAAGATTAGAAATCTTCTTCTACAACTGATACGTCGCTATCTGAGAAGAATTTCTTTATTGTCTTGTTTACAAGGTCTGAGACGATGTCTGTATTTCCGGCGTCTCTGACTTCGATAATGCGGTTTTCACCAAATTGTACTTTGAAATCAACCATATTTTCTGACAGGATATATGATATTCAAATGTTATCTACCGTGTTTCATAGTTAGAACTGAAAAATTCACTGTATTCTGGAGTTTCTCTAGATCGGATCTTCCTTGATATACTAATAAGAAACTAAAATATTAAAAAATTATGCATAAAATACGAAATATGGGAAATCTAACATTAGTAACACGTAGTTATGGTACAGAAAATATGGGTGTTCTTGCAGCTTGGAAGTGTAATAATTGTAATTTACATACTATTACCGTTGATCAGGAAATACGAAGCTTTGTTGAAGTAAAACCCGAATTTAGATTTTATCATAAAAATTTATGAATATATACATGCAGATATTTTTTTAATAATACCCTTGAAAAATGAAATAAAGATTTTAAAGGAAATTCGGAAACATCAGTCTCAAAAAGCAAGAGAAATTTGTACCAGTTTAGACATAGATTATGAAGAATCAATGCCAGTAATTAGACATTTAACAAATCAAGGATTCATCACTCTAGTACAACCTCTTGAACAAATAGGATCACTTGTTGACTGGCGAGATCCATATGATATTACTACGAATGGGATAAAACATTTAGAAAATCGTATTCCAAAGTTTGTTAAATCATACATTCCAATCATTTTTTCATCTATAGCCCTTGGAATTTCAATATTATCATATTATAATTCAGTCATCTAAATTATTGGTGATAATATGGTCGATATTTCTAAAGATGAACTAATCAAAAATCTAGACTCATTGCATGAAAGACTGTTTAAAATGATTCCAAAACCTATTGATGATGGGAATCTCAATAATGTTGAATTAGAAATTTCTGGTATGATGTATGATGTGCAATATTTCAAAGGACTGATACAGATTACATATCCATTAGAAACAATGGGAAAAGCATTACTAGTGAATCCCGCCAATGTTGGGCGAATACGACATGTTGAGTTGTTTGTTCAGCGTACAGATTTCAATATGCGTAAATCATTCATAACAATAATGCAATTTAATTTAGAAACATTGTTGGGGATTATTGCAAAAGAACACGAAATAACTTTTAGTAAAAACACACCAATTCTTAAGAGATACAATACAACCATGAATTTCTTTACAATTACAACGAATAATTATCAATCATTGTTAAAGACGTATCATTATGTAAGAAACACATTACATGCTGGAACAAAGATAAAAGATGATTTTGGACCACACAGTTACAAAGGATGTACGTTTGAAGCAAAGAAAGGACAAGGTTACATCGAGT
Source organism: Nitrosopumilus sp. LS_AOA (assembly GCA_001543015.1). GTDB lineage: Archaea > Thermoproteota > Nitrososphaeria > Nitrososphaerales > Nitrosopumilaceae > Nitrosopumilus. The sequence continues at coordinate 7,171 of LFLC01000004.1, forward strand.
TTGCAGATTGGAGACATTTTACATGGTTTACATCTGAGGTGCTAGAAATTTATGAAAAAATACTAACGTCTGAAAAATACAAATTAAAGTAGTATATTTTCTCTAAGTTAATTTATCAGTTAACCAAAACATTAAAGTTTCTAATTACTTGTTAATTATTCATGTTGATCTGCAAGACAACAAACTTTTTGTAAATTTAATTCTCATATTATTTAAATTTTAATTGTATGAACCCGATTATACAACCGACACTAATCCGGTCGGGTCCGAACCATTTTTGAGACAATTAAAACTCTCATAGAGATTTGATGAATCAGTTCAACACTCATCATGATTTTCATGAACTGGGAATTTGAAAGTAAAAGACCGTTATCTGATAGTCATTCAGTGGGGAGTGACAATAGGAAAGACAGCCCTTTACCTATTATTATAATGTGAATGTATGATTTATGATTGGCGATCTAGTATATTGGTTTCAAAAAATATGATGATTTTTCATTCACTAGTACGATGTAATCAACGATCAAAAAGTGATTATAATGATATTATAATAAAAGCAATAGATTTTGACATCCAATCCTTCTGCTACCCCAAAATTATTCTTTGATAAAGGCACAATTCGCATTGAAGACAGCAAACTACTAAGTATTCCAGGCACAAAATTTGATGATAGAACCAAAGCACTCAGATCGTATGGTCTAAACTATTCAGAAATTATCGAGTATTTGAAAAAAAGTGATCTTGATTTTGTTGATAATGTTCCTGATTTCATTCCATCCCCTGTTTTCCAAATGAAAGATTTAGAATTACGAGATTATCAAAAACATGCAATACACAATTGGGAAAAATCATCCATGAGGGGGTGTGTTATTTTACCTACGGGTGCAGGAAAAACTGCTATAGGAATTAAGGCAATTCAAAAAGTAAATGCATCTGCACTAGTGGTTGTTCCAACAATTGATTTAATGGATCAATGGGCAAACAACATTTCCAAATATCTATCAATTGATAATAACCAAAACTCACAAAACATTTCTATTGGACGATTAGGTGGAGGAGAAGATAATCTTCAAGCAATTACTGTAGCAACATATGATTCAGCATATCTTCGAGCATCAACAATAGGAAACCAATTCAAATTAATCATATTTGATGAAGTACACCATCTTCCAGCCCCTGGATACCGTTCTATTGCAGAACAATTCATTGCACAATACAGATTAGGATTAACTGCAACAATAGAACGAGAAGATGAACTACATGAGTTGATTCCATATCTAACTGGTGGAGTTGTGTTTCGCCTTGGATCTAAAGAACTATCAGCACAAAAACATTTAGCAGAATACACCATAGACCGAATACAAGTCAATCTAACTCCAGAAGAGCAAACAGAATACGAAGTTAACCATACAAAATTCTTAACCAATCTTAGACAGTTAGGATTTAAAGTTCCATCAATGTACAATCTCAAACGACTAATCATGATGTCAAACAAAAACAAGATTGCAAGAGAAGCAATGCTTGCACGAAACAAAGCAAATGAAATCGCACTAAACAGCAAATCCAAAATAGATGAATTACAAAAAATATTACAGCAAAACAAAAAAATCAAAACAATAATTTTTACACAAAACAACAAAATGGTCTATACATTATCAAACAAATTCTTGATTCCCAATATCACTTACAGAACAATAAAAGAAGAAAGACGAGATGTTTTGGAGGGATTCAAGTCTGGTCGATATAACGTGGTAGTCACATCTAGAGTTTTAGATGAAGGAGTAGACGTTCCTGATGCAGAATTAGGCATAATTATGAGTGGCACAGGCAGTGGACGAGAGTTAATCCAGAGGCTAGGACGAATTCTAAGGCCAAAACAAGATGGTAGAAAGGCAAGACTAGTTGAGCTAGTCTCAAAACATACGCGAGAAACTAGCACCAGTGCAAAAAGAATAACTGCACTGAAAAAAAATTCAGAGATGGATAGTGGTTTTTCATCATCATCATCATATGGAAATTGATAAAATGATGTACAACAAAATTAAAAAAATTATTGAGGTGACATCCTAATGCTTTCATCTGAATTATTACGTACCAAAATTAGTAGAGGTAAGATAACTCCATTATTTTGTAGCACTGACTTTGGAAATGGAACTGATTATGAACTAGCCAATAAACTAATTGTACTTTTTACAAATGCTCAAAAAAATAAACAATATAAAGGAGATTTATTGCAAAAAATTAAACTACTTGAATCAGAATATGATTACAAACTAGTACGTGGTTTCTTTGCATTATTAGAGCGGCGTTCCGTTTTTGGACAATTAAACTCATCATCATCTATTGCAACTCCAATGTTCATAAGACAAAAATTATTTGAGAAATCCTCAAAACAGGGTTTAGCTTTGTCTATCCCACAAAGAAAAGATATCATCCAACAAATTGCAACTCAGATGCATATTTCATCTGATGATGTTGAAAATATAATGTGGAGTGACAAAGATGAGAATCTTGTACTGACACAATTTGATATTATTAATACTAAAGATCTAATCTTGTGGTATAATCTTTCATTGTTTCAAACACTTCTTTTCAAATGTACACGATTAGAATTTTATGTAAAAGGTGGAATCTACTGGAAACAAGTTTTACGTAATGTCAAAAGATATGGCTTGATGTATAATTTGGAATATTATTCTGATGGTAACTCCGATGATGATGATTCTATAAAATGTGTTTTAGAAGGACCGCTCAGTCTTTTCAAAATGACTGATAGATACGGTACATCAATGGCTAAATTATTGCCCTCAATTGTAGGCACACCCATCTGGAAAATCAATGGCTCAATAGTGAAAAAGTATGATGACGGACAAAAAATCTATTCATTTGAATTATCAAATAAAGATACACAAGAATTTCTTCGCTCAACAATAGATGTGACATCCCAAAATGATGATAATAACGTAGGAAATAACGCCTATGATGATAATTATGTTTATGATAGTTCTACAGAAACAGCATTTGCAAAGAAATTTCATCAACACTTTGATCAAAATGACAAGTTTACATGGAAACTTTCTCGTGAACCAGATCCATTAATTGCAGATGGCAAAGCTATGATTCCTGATTTTCTATTTGAACGATTTGGACGTAAAGTATATTTTGAAATTGTAGGCTTTTGGACAAAAGAATATCTTGAAAGAAAAGCAGCTAAACTCAAAACATTATTTGAGGACAATGAAAAAAATAACAACTCCCACAAAAATATTGATTTATTGGTAGCTGTAAACTCTGAATTGTCATGTTCACAAATAGAAACTATTTCAAAAGATAAAATTTTTACTTTTAAAAAAGAAGTATCACTAAAACCAATCTTAGAACATCTAAAAAAAATAGATGCAGAAATTACTGCAGAAAAGATTGATGATACTCAAATTAAATTAGATGAAAACAGTTTGGATTTAATTTCTATAAAACAAATAGCTCATGAGCATTCTATTCCAGAATCTGCAGCATTAAAGATTCTTCACACTGATTATCCTGATAATTATATTACAATTGGTTCTTATCTAATTTCAAAAGAAAAAACTAATTTGATAAATAGTTCACTTGATGGAATTTCTAAATTTCTTCAAGCTTGTACTGTTATGACATCTCATAATATTCCTGATTCGTGTCATGCTGATTTATTATCACAGTTGGGTTATGATGTACTTTGGAATGATTTAGATCCTAATAATGCAACAATAGGAAAAAAATAATCAAAAATCCTAAATTTATTTTTAGATTAACTTGAGTCTGATTGTTCCACTAGACGTTGAATTCCATATTCAAAAGCATGAGATCTATTAGCGAATTTTCTAATCTTTATTTGTGAATCAATCCATTTGAGCAAGTCATCAGATACTGCAATACTGACTTTTTCTTTTCCTTTTGCCATTACGAATTTCCTCGTTCGTATTGATTAATTCTTGATTTGTTCATTCTGAAATTACTACTCAGTAGCAATATGGAAGATTTAACTAGGTGTAAGACTGGTTACTACTTGGTAGTAATGAGTAGTAATATGATATACGTGAATTTGGGAATAATCCTCGTTTTTTCAATTTTAATGTCTAAATCTATTCTCAAACATCAGATAATAATTCACACATCATTCCACAACGGATTAAAAATACAACAAAATTTTGAGCAATTTCTAATGGAGTTCCTTACCTCATGAAAGATATTCCATTATGGGAAAATGAAGAGAATCTTTTAGAGGCCAAAATAGGATTACCTGGAATAATTACTAATTCTGCTGGAGGTCGTACGGGAAAATTAATGATTACTAATCAAAGAATAGTATGTTCTTTTCCCGGATTAGGATTATTTTATGGAATGCCACATGACCTGATAACTAGTTTCAAATGGGATTTAGGATTCATGAAGGGTGGAAATTTCAAGATAACTTGGTTTGTAAACCAACAAAGTACCCAAATACACTATCAGACAAATCATAAAAAGAAAATTGTAAGAATACTTGAAAAAATGCCATACTATGATCAACCTGCGGTACTAAAACCTTGGTCTGGTGATATACAAGAAACTGATCTTACTGTTGTCCCAAATGATCTTGTAACTATTTTAAAAATCAGATATGCTAAAGGCGAAATCTCAAAAGAAGAATTTGAAAAAATGAAAAAAGTCTTGACAGAATAAAATGGAAAAAAGAAAATGGAATACTGTCCCTAAAAAGTGGAATTGTTGTGATGAGTTGGTATCCCCAAAAGATTTGGGAATACATTATCTAAAAAAACATTCAACTGGGTGTAATTGGAATGGTGATGCTAAAAAATTAATGTTAATTGTAACAGGATTTATTGTTGGAATATTTTTGATGGCGTAAAACAAAGATGAGATGAGATAATACGAGATACAAACAAAAATTTATCGTATGATCAAAATTTTGATCATAGAATAATCCATTAGAAAATGGGAAATATAGAAATTGAAAAGCCTATATCTATGTTATAGTTCTTGTTTGTATATTATTTAGAATTACGTTACCTGATAGAACATTCGTGTTTCAAAAATAAATGAAAGTTACCAATACGTAATCAAAATTTTAATTATATATTAGACAAAAGGTCGTAAACGGTTATGTGATTTCAATTTATTCCAATAGAACTAATTTTATGTCAATACTTCATTGGGCTCCATTTGGTTCTCTTTTTAGTCGAATCTCACTACGCCCAGATTCCCTTAAAGAATCACAAAATGGTTACAAATGATAACCATTTTTCATCAATAGAATAAGACTCAAGGTTTGTTCTTGGGGGAACGTGACAGATAATGGAAATTACCACGACCCTTGAGCCTATGATATTATCATATTAGATGAATAAATCTATGATCATTGATATTTTGAAATCTCAAAATGGTTTCACTGTGAAACCCTTTTTGAATTTTTTAGGTGTAATATTTCCTAAAATCTGCTAATTTTCCAGATTTTAAAAAAAAGTTACTCAAAATTCAGAGTTAAATTCTATTTGAATCAATTTTGATTTAACATGAAGTTATTCCAAAACATCAAAGATCGTATTACTAAATTCATCAATAATAGGGAAATCACTAACGTTAATTTTTATTTCATGTTTGTCTCATTTAGAATTAATACGAAAAAGTAACAGAGATATTATAATTTCCAAGATTCCACTACCAAATCCACAAACTGTCAAAATGTAAACTTTGAATTCAGTCATAAAATGAAATGTACAATTTGATAAAGGAGGATGTAACGTATGATCAAAATTTTGATCATATGATTCCTAATTAAAATTCTAAAGGCCGTAAGGAGGAACGATACCTGAATGAAATGAGGGGGCAGTTATGACTGAAGGCCCATATTTGTATTTCAAGAATAAATGAAAGTCGCTGTCACGTAATCAAAATTTTGATTATGTGATAGACAAAAGGCTGTAAGGAGAAACGACATAACACATACGGTTAGAAGTAAAATTAGAAAATAAAATGATAATCTTGTTACTTAAATCTAATCCAAGATTACATTGTATGACCAAAGACAAAATATTATTTTCCACAATCATCAAAAAAAATAAAACAAAATCAAGCAATTCAACAAAAATCACAATTCCAAAATTAGCTATTCAAGCATTTGATTCCAAACCACATTATTTTGAACTCAGAGTATTTCCAGATAGAATTGAACTCAGACCACATGAATTCAAATTTGTTAGTGGGAAAAGTAAATTAACAAAAACAAAGAAAAAAAAGAACAAATGAAAAAACACAATATAGTATATTGCGAATCTTTTATTTTTTTGGTGATTTTTTGGTTTATTGTAGATATTTTCATAAAGTATGATGTTTTCATGCCTAGTTTATTGAAGTTTGATGACAATATGGAAAATTGAAAGTAGGGTACACTATGTTACTTGTATCACTAATGTTACAGGGGTTACTGGCATTACTTGTATCACTAATGTTATTGAGATTACCTGTAGGAACATATTTCATCATTTATTCCACAAAATAACCCCTTAAACCAAACATAATCATAGGTATTGTGAAAAACCAAAGTAATACTGAGATTGAGGTGAGAAAAATCACCAGAGTAGGTTCTAAAAGAAATAGTTGGATAGTTACAATCCCACCAAAGTTTATCAAGGATTTGGGAATGGAAGATAGTTTTGTAACTTTTCAAATTATAAAAAAAATGATCATAATTACAAAAGTAACAAGTAAAGTCACTAGAAAAAAATTAGATATCATTGAATCTCAAAACATTTCTGAAGAATCTACAACAACCAACAATGAGATGAAAACAGAATCACCAATGGAAGCATATGATAGGAGAATTGAGGATTTCAAACGTGGTAAAAAACCAGATGAAGAACATACTAGGATTGAAGATGAAAGAATAGATAAGATATTAGATGGTGTTGAAGAGCAATACGAAGAGAATAATACAAAAGAAATGAAGAGAATACTAAAGTCATCAACTGAAAAACAAAATGAGAAAGATAGAATAAGCAAATTGATAGAGGATTCAGTAAATAAAATAGAACTTTAGTTCAGTGGATTGTAAATAATAAAGATCATGGATCCTACTAATCACAGATGTGGGATTCGTACTTTACATGATACTATTTTTTGAATAAATGATTTTTCACGGTAAAATTCTATTTTTGATTATTTTTTGTCTTTTTTGATGGCGTTTAATTCCGAACGCATTATTTCCATTTCCTCATGAACCTTTTTGTATTCTTTTTGTAGATTTCTTGTAAAAAACTCATCTTGATATCTTGTTATGGTGTACTCTTTTTGTCGTTTTATTAGTTCATCCACTTCTTTAATTTTCTCTTCAAGCTGTATTTTCTCAGCCTTTTCTTGTTCCCCTTTTTCTATTGCAACCTCCAAACTTAGTGGTTTTCCACATTTGGAGCAAATCTTTGAATCATACGAATTTGGTATGTTGCAAATATGGCAAATTTTTGGTCTGCTTACAATATCTTCATTTTTGCTAGTTGAGATTCCATAATGCTTGAAGATGGCCTCCTCAACATCTGAGTTCATCATGTGTTCATACCGTCCTGGCATCTTTGATCCTGATGACCATCCATACCTCTTTTTTTGTAGAGATTCTGTAAGAAACATTCCAGTTTTTGTAGCACCTGTATGACGGAATAGATTTGGCCAAATTCGCTTGTGAATTTGAGCAACATCACAAATTCTCTGTAGTCTTTTCCTCATGGCGTGATATGACCATGATTCTCCAAACTTTTTTTCATTCATTGCAATCCATAATGGTGCTTCAGGATCAGAATTGTTTGGATGTTTATCAAAGTATGATGCCAAGTCTGGCACACATTCTATTACTCTAACTGGTCTTGGACCTGTCTTTCCATCAACTACAATCACTGCCCCCTTGTCATCAAATTTTACATGTTTTATTTGACGACTCAGAATTTCTCCTGGTCTACAAGCTAAATCTGAAAAAGTATGAATGAACGCTCTGTCTCTAAGATTCTCTCCACATGCTTTGAGTAGTGAATTCTTTTCAGCTTCTGTGATTAGCATATCTGCAGTAAGGTTCTCTCTTGGCTTTTTGATTCTAATCCAACTAGTTTCTGTGGGGTCTCCTACTGATTTTTGGTCCCTTGAATCAAACTTTAACCATCTATAGAAATTCTTTAGAATTTTTTTATGATCTGATGTTGTGTTTGTTTCTTGACCCTCTTTGCTGAATTTCTTGTTAAAATTATACACCAATTCTTCAATGTCTTCTTTGTTAGCCTCATTCCAATCCTTCTTTAGCATTCTTGAAAGACTAAGTAATGTTCCAAGAATCTTTGAGCGTCTTGCATCTGACAATGATTCGTTTACTAAAACTCTATCAAATTTTTTCATTATCTGAAAATTGTTTTGGCTCAAATCTTTTTGCATCAATGCAAAGGTACGGAAAATAATTCTGTCATAATTGTATAATTTTATTCCATCTTGTCTATTGCCTGAAATCTGCTGTTTTGACATCTAGTATATAATAGAATGAACAGGGTATTAAACCAGAATGATAATGCTCCCATCGGGATTTGAACCCGAGTCTTTGGCTTGAGAAGCCAAAATGCTTAACCGGACTACACTATAGGAGCTTGATAAAAAATTAATCAATCTCAATTTAAAGGAAATGTTTTGAGTTTACATGAATTTGTAAAATTTTATGAGTTTCCACCTTTATAGAAAATTCAATTCAATTCAATTTCATGGATATAAAGCAAATTATCAAAGATCAAGGACTATCTGATTTTCCAGTTGGCTTGGGTGGTTGTAGAATTTCTGATAATTCTTTTAATTCATGCAGTTATGATGTTGTAGTTTTTGATGGAAAATCTGAATCAGATAAAATCATCAAAATTGAAAATGACTTTGCAACAATTCATCATGCTTCTTTTTCTGAGACATTATCCAAAAAACTACTTCAGTATGATAATTTACAAATTATACAGGATGAATCTTGGGAGTTGAGAATGTTTCTTTCAAAAATCAGTCAAAAACTTCCTTCACTTTTTTCAGATCATGCAAAAAATTCTTTGATAGAGTCATTGTTTTGTTGCCAAAAAACTAAAGAGGCAATTCAAAATTCTGATGCATTTGCTCCATGTTGGCAAAAGTGTGCATCATTTTATCTAGCTGATTCAATTTCTTCTTTAAACAATCAGCGTTCCAGCCCCTCACATATGCTTGATTTATTTCGAAAACTTGAAAAAAATTCAATTAATGAACACATTTCAATTGTTACTCAAACAGTTGGAATTGAGAGGGCAACTCCAATTTTACTTGAAAGAATATTGAAATCAACCATTGGATTCTCTGATCTAGTTGAAAAAAATAATCATTCTGAAATAATTCGACAAAAACATGATTTCTTTGTAAAAAATTCCATGATTTCAGATTGCTATTTTTATCTAGAATACATTAACAAAGAGATTTTTGTTCAAATCAAAGATACTTTGAATAGAAATCCTGATTTATTTCATATTTTGAAAATTGCATTTGATGTTGAGGCTGATTCGAATCTATTATTGCAACAAGCCGATTTAATCCAAAAATCTTGTAATGAAATTATTGAATTTATCGCCAAGCCTGTGTTCTAGGTTTTTGTACTAACCTTTTAAAACAAGTACAATTATTGGTTTTACATGGTAGATCAAGCATGTGGTTGCGAAGCTGACAGCGGCGACCCAGATTATTCTTGTGATTGTGCAATGCAAGGTCATTGCATATGTAGTGCCGATTGCAAATGTGCAACTGACGTTTGTAAAGAAGCAGTTGGACAAATGTCCTAAACACACAAAATTACATCTTTTTCTTTTCTTTTTATTTAATCGTCATCTTGTTCAAAGCCCCACGATTTTACTAATTCTTTTTGGAACTTGTCAGCTTGTTTTTCATCTAGTGCAAATCCACAATTCTTATGAGTTGGAACAACTGCCATTCCATCTAATTTGAATTCTACTTCAAACAAGTGAACTTTGGAACATTCGCACATTTCTTAAATTTTAGTACATTTTCCTCTATATTTGCTTATTTGAATTACTTCCCTCATCTCTTTTTCTTAATTTTTTTTAATACTGAATAAGGTTTAACTAGGTAATTCATTAATTATTTTTGTGATTAAGAATATTGTTGTTTTAGTAGTTTTAACTGTAGTATTTTCCCTTGGATTTTCAAATATGGCTTTTGCTCAAGGTGTTCAAACATCTGGTGGTGTAGACGTTGAAGGAACGTGGTACTTAGGTGAAGGTCTCCAAGTTGGAGATTATTTTGAATATTCTTTATGTGAATTAGATCTTAATGATTGTGCTCCAATAAAACTGCAAATGTGGATTAAGGGAGAAATCCCATATGAAACTGAATCATTGTGGGATGCACGAGTTGTTATTTATGATGGCGATAAGATTATCAAAGGTTCATGGGGTCTTGGTAAAAGTTCTCCTGAACCAATAACTTTTGATGATGACCTTTTTGATTATGCAATTGCATTCAAGTCTTCTTTGGCTTGGTTAGGTGCTTTTGCTACTTCTGTTGAAGGTGATAGAATTCATGGTCCACAAAAATTTAGTGATCCAGCATGGGGAAAAATAGGTGCAATTGGTGGCGCTCAATTAGTTCCAGTTAGAACAGAAACAATTAGTGTTCCTGCCGGAACTGTGGATACTGTAGTTGTTGGTTGGTATAGTGGTAATTATAATCATATTTGGATAGTGGATGATTTTCCTTTCCCTGTTAAAGCAGAAACTTATGCATGGGTTACTACTGGCATTGCCCCTACAATGCACAAGTACACTTTGTTAGATTTTACTGAAAATGTTGTAGATGATCCTTTCAAAGATATTGTGGAAACTGTAACAAAAGAAAAGTTGTTTGGATGTCCTACAAAATTTTATGATTATACCAGTGGACGTGTTTCTCCAAATACCCACACCATGACTATTCAGTATAATTATGCTCCAGCATTTCCTCTTGAAGGATGTGATATTGATTGGAAAATTAATTTCATGAATAAATTTAATGATGTTGAATTTGTAGATCAACTTCATTATGATATTTGGGTTTTAGATGAGGATGGTAATCTATTACGTTCATATGCTCAAGAACTTGGACGAGCTGAATTATTTAATGGATTTGGCCAAATTCACGTTCTTCTCCCAGTAAAAGAAGAAGCTGGAATAGTTGGTTATACAATATTTATTCATGGTACCGGACCAGAATATGAAATACCTGATCCGACCCTTGGTGGATTTGCTACCATCGAAATTGAAATCATTGAAAACCCTCTCTTTGAAAAAACCACAACACCTGAGGTAATTTCACCACCTGAGGTAACTACACCACAAGAAATTCCTAATTGGATTAAAACCAATGCTGGATGGTGGGCAGATGGCTCAATTGATGATGCTTCATTTGTAGGTGGAATTCAATATTTAATTGAGAATGAAATCATGAAAATCCCTACAACATCACCGGGTTCCACTGGAGGTAGTACTGAAATTCCTAATTGGATTAAAACCAATGCTGGATGGTGGGCAGATGGCTCAATTGATGATGCTTCATTTGTAGGTGGAATTCAATATTTAATTGAGAATGGAATCATGAGTATTTCTTCTTGAAATTTGTACATTCAAATTGTTGAAACTTTAAAAAAATAATGAATCAATAATGCTTGGTATTTTTAATCATCCAAAACGTCGTCTCAAAAAATTCATCAGAGATGGAGAATATGTTGAAGCAATTGCATTTGGGAAAAACTTGGAATCTGAATATGCAGATGATCCTGATTTTATGTTCATTATGGGGAGTATCTACTATATTGTAGAGGATTCAAAAAAAGCATTACCTTATTTTGAAAAATCTTTTCAACTCAATGACTCTGATGCTGAAACATTGCGATTAAAAACAAATGTTCATCTGGCTTTGGAGCAAAAAGATGAGGCAATAGATTGTTGTTATAGAATTTTAAAAATTGAACCAAGAAACCCAGAAGCTTTACAATTAATTAAAGAACTTGAAAGTCTATAAAATGTAAAACTATTTTTTACTTTTCATTAAATATGCATTTTCCAATAACCAATCACAAAATTTAGTTACCTTTTCATCAAATTCAGTCCAAATATGCACTGAATGCGGTAAAATGTCAATCTTTGAATTTTTAATTAATACTCTGACTCCTTCTTTGTCTTCATACATGTACGCATCCTCAGTTTGAATATCCACTAGAATTTCTTTTGCTTTTTGTTTGATGAGTTCTCTATCAATTGGAAATTTTTTCACTTTTTGATCAACTATCAAACTAAGGTCTCTTTTCCCATACATTTCATACTCTTCAATTTTTCCTTGTTTTGGAAAATTCACAACTAGATTGATGTTGTACTTTTTTCCTACTTCTTTACCAATTGCTACAATTCGATTATATCCCATTGGTGGACTCTTTTTTAACAGAAATCTAATTTGGGCCAAGTCTCTTTTTAACTGATTTTGAAGATCTGTAGTAATTTCAGAAAATATCATTATTGAATTGCATTTCAATTCCTATTATAATCATTAATTTTTCGCAAGATTGGTTTTTTTAGAACTTCATTTGATATTCATCATGGCAATGCCTCAGGATTATGATGGAATGAGAACTGATGATGCATCATTAAGAACTGATAATGTAGATGAATATCGACGAACATGTATTGACTTTATTGAAGATATCTCTCATAATTACGAGGAATGGATTGAATATTACAAATTACCTGAAGATGAGGACAAAAAAAGACGTGCAGAAGTTCATGCAATCATTACAAAAACAAACAAGTGGATTGCAAAAGTTGCACAATCAATCAAAGCAGTCGATGTAGTCATGAATGATGGAATTCAAAAGATGGCTGAATCAACTGCTGGAAAACCCATTGAAATTGGAGTTTTCATAAATCAGACATCAAGTTATACTGAAACAAAATCCAGAATTATTGACATCGTTGTTAAAGCAAGTGGAAGAAAAGGAAGAAAAACAAAACTAGGATATCATTTTAAAAATGATAGATTTAGAGTAGAATCTAGTTGTAAGGCATATTTTGATGAAACTAATTTACCTGAACAAGAATTCGAAATGATGGATATTCATCTAAAACTTTATGCAGAAAAAGCAAAACAGCGTGATGTAATTTCATTTACTGTAACTGTATGTGAGATGGAAAATGATGTGGAAATTGACAGACGTGGATTAACTACAATTATACATCTAGTCTAAATTTCTAAGGCATACTATCTTGTTCTGAAATCATTTCTAATTCTATTGATGGTTCTTCTTCAAAGTATTCAATAAATTTTCCAGTGTTTTCAAGTTTAATTGAATTGATTTTATCTAAATTATCAAAAGAATTCATTTTTAGATATCCTTGAGATGCCGTATACAATACATCATCAATGTAGAATGTTCTTGCATTACTCATTCCGTAATATCTAGAGTCACTATCTGAATGTGTAATAGTTCCCTTTACTTCAAACCCATTTGATTTATCTACATCAAAAATATAGAATCCATTCCATCGGTTATAGTCTGGTGCAAACATTTTTGAGCTTGTATTCTCCAAACCTTTCACATCACCGCTAATTGGAATTGAAATCACTCCTCTTGTTTTATCAAAAAAGAATGCTTTGTGGTTGTATAGTGCTTCTGAATGAGTGGAACTATCTCCAATTATGATATCGCCTGCAACTTTGGGATTATTAACATCAGACACATTGAATAACGAAATTTTTATTCCTAATTGCTGAACTCTACCGTTATCAATTTCTTTAGTATCTCTTCCTACACCAATAACATGTTCTTCATCAAATGGATGCAAATAATTTGAAAATCCTGGAATTTTTAATGCACCTAAAATTTTAGGAGTATCTGATGACAAATCAATTACAAAGAAAGGATCAATTTGTTGAAACGTTACCAAGTACAATCTATCACCCATAAATCTGGCTGAAAATATGCTCTCTTCAGGTGCAATATCTTCTAGTTGCCCTACAATGTCTAATTTCTCATCTAAAACATATACTGCATTTGAGCGGATGGTTCCCTCATACTGTGTATAAATCTCAGTTGTAGTGGCAACTCTGAATCTATCTCCACTTTGATCCATTGAAAATTGATTGAGTAATCTTCCTGGAACTTCACCTTTTGCAACATATTTGATTTTTTCTTCATCAATTGATATTTTATGGATGATTGTTTTTCTTGTATCTTCTTGGATTTTTACATCATATTCATTTAGTGCATTTTTAATTTTTTCAAACAACTTTTCTTTTTCATTTTTATTCATCTCATTGTATGACTTTTGCATTAATTCAGAAATTTGAATCCATTGTGTAGATGAACTAAGTGTTGAATCATTTTGAATTAATTTAATTTCATTTTGAATTTCATTTGGTAATAGGGGCACTATGACATCAAAGAATCTATTTTGAGCAGAGTTTTCATAAAATACATTTGGCATGTACTGCTGATAAGTCAGATAAAAATTATCTTCTGATACATAAAATGCACCAGTATGGCCCATTAGAAATGTTTCAGAGTTTATTGTATCTCCAAATATGTCAATTGCAGTAAGTGTGCTAAAGTTTGAAAATTCTTCAATATTATCAAAGTAGAATGCATCTGGTGTCATTATTCTAATTGAATTCTCTAAAATGACTGGGAGTTTTGGATATTGGTAATTAATGTAATTGTTTGTTACAAAGTATGCATAGTTTCCAATCATTCGTGCATCCTTAAAATGTCCATCAATTGTATAGTCTTTGAGAATTGTGGGTTTTTCTTTATCAGATACATCTACAATTAATGCATGAGTAACTGAACTGTATGATCTCCTTGGAATAAAGTCAAACTGTGGAATTATCTCATCATCGCTTTGTCCATTGTAAAATATTACTAGTTTGTCTTCATTTAGGAACATATTTTGGATATATTGAGATTCGATATCTAGTGCAATTTTGAGAATTACTTTTGCATCTTCTGCAGGATATGCATCTATAATTGATAATGTATTTCTTGATACAATGTAAACATACTTTGAATCATTTTTGATATAGTCTGGTTCATCGACATTTGCAACTTGAACATTTGTAGTCGAATAGTCTGAACCTCCAGACGTTGATTTTGATTCAGCATTTGCAGGCATTGGTGAAACAGAAGGGGATGACATTTCATCAAATCCAGAATCAAACATCATTTCCTCAGTAACTGCCATATTTCTGACAATAATATTGGTGTCATAGAAATTTCCACTAAATAATGTGGATGCCTCAAGAATATTTTTCAGTTCTTCTTGGGATGATATTTTTTTAATTTCATTTGTTCCCTCAAAAAATTCTGATATTGATTTATCTACATAGATTATTTCAGGAGGAGATTGAATAATTTGTGGTTCAATTTGTTCAAATGATATTGAATACATTATTCCTGCTGTTACTAAAACTGAAATAGCTATCACAATTGGGATTGTTATTATTTTTGAACTCATTTTTCATCTTCTCTTTTTAATTATTTTTTTGAAAACCAACATTTAGTGATTACTATCCCTTGATAGTTTGTGATAAAAGGTTTAGTGAAAATCAATTTTTACCAAATAATTTACATATGCTAAATTTGTATGAACAATTCTAATGTCTGATGATGTACCTTTTGATGATTTCATTGAAAAAATAAAAATTCTATCAACTGATGATGAAAAAATAAAATCATTTGGTGAGATATTTACAAATGATGCTAGTCGTGAAATTCTTCAATTACTCTTTAATGAAGAATTATCTGCAAATCAAATTGCACAAAGGATTAATGTTTCTCTTCAACTAGTAAAATACCACATAAACAAACTTCAAGATTTAGGAGTTGTCAAAATATCTAAAATTGAAAAAAATTCAAAATCTAAAGATATGAAAATTTATTCTGCAATAAAATTTAGTTTAGTTATTGTTCCACCAAAACTTTCTAAAAAGACCAAAGAAAGTAAATTACTAGTTCGTTCTTTTAGACATATTTACAAAGTTACAGGACTTGGAATTGCAACTGGTCTTTCAGGATTACTTTCATTATTACAACTACCTGAAAAATTTGTTTCAGTAGATAGTGTAGATGAACAATTTTATGATGAATCTCAAAAAAGCCTAAAAACTATTTCTCAAGATGATGCCCAAGAATCTTTTTCAGCGTCTGACCTCTTGATTGAATCAGAACCTCAAGATTTTACTCAATATGATTTAGAGATTGCAGAATCTGTAATTGATTCTAATGTTTCAGAAAGTTTTGATCTGTTTTTCCCTTTTGTAATAACTACTATAATTTTTGGTGGATTAACAATTTATTATTTTATAAAATCAAAAAAATTATTCTAAAGTAATTTCTATTGCAATCCTTTTTTCATTTGCTCTTTCTTCTCCTGGATATTTTAATTGAGAAATTTTTTCATTTAGTTTTTCATCTTTTACAATTTTTGCATTTCCTAAAAAAACTGAATCATTGTATTTTATTTTGACTATGGGATTTACCATAACATTTTGAAACCAATCCCCATCTGGCTTGTGTCTTGAAACGTAAATTTTTTCATTATAATTTACTGCTCGAAGCATTACTGAATGCTCTTTGCCTGTCTTTCTTCCTTTGGTTACCAGAATTGGTCGAAACAGTTTTTCTTTAATCTGCATGCGTAATTTTTCCCTGTCAAGTAATTTAACCCCATTGATAGAAATTTCTGATATTTGGTGTGATAAGCAAATCTGGGCAATTGGCATTATGCCCGTAAAACTCGAAGGAATGCCTATCAATATGGCTACTGCAGATACTTTTACTGGAAAAAAGGTCAAAGATAGAGAGGGAATTCAATATGGTAAAGTCAAACACATTCACATTAATCAAGACACCCTTACTGTATGTGGCGTAACAATTCGTCAAGGATTCAATAGAGATTATTTTCTTTCAGAAGATTACATTGACAAATTTTCTGAAGAAACTTTGCTTCTTAGTAGACCTCCTGTAAGAATAGGAATTGCAGTTGTTGATATTGATGGTCATAAAATTGGTAAAATCAAACGATTGCATAGGACTCCTGAAACTGATGAATTGGAATCAATCGAAGTAAAACATGGTTTGACACATTCAAAAATCCTATCAAAATCAGAGATTTGGGGAGTAGGGGAAAAAGTCATTTTAAGAATGACTAAAGAAGAATTCAAAAATATTGAATAAACTCTTTCAAACTTCTTTTTTCACAAATCTATTTTGTTTATTCTATTTTTTTAGAACATTTTGTACAAATAGGAATTCCTTCTTGAATTGTTATCTCTACATTAGATGAGTGACATTTTTGACATAATCCATTCATGATTTAATTTCAAAAATTACTCTTTAAATTTATTATGAGGATCGATGAATCCTTAGCAATTTATAATTGAAAAAAGCGATCAAAATATTGTACTCTATTGAAACAAAGTCTCTTACAAAATCATTTGGTAAGGTAATTGCAGTAAATGATATTTCGTTTTCAGTTAAAACTGGGGAGATCTTTGGATTTTTGGGTCCTAATGGTGCTGGAAAAAGTACAACTATGATGATCCTTACAACTTTGCTAAAACCAACATCTGGTCAAGCTTTGATTTCAGAATTTGATGTAATGACAAATGCGAAAAAAGTACGAGAAAATATTGGTTATGTTCAACAAGAAACAACAGTTGATGAATATCTCACCGGACGAGAAAATCTCTTACTGCAAGCAAAATTAAACCATATTCCAAAAAACCAAATCAAACAAAGAATTGATGAAATTTTAGAATTAATTGAATTATCTGATAAACAAAACGATGCAGTAGTTACTTACTCTGGAGGGATGCGGAAGAGACTTGATATTGCTGGCGGTCTTTTGCATAGACCAAAAGTTTTGTTTCTTGATGAGCCTACAGTTGGTTTGGATATTCAGACTCGGAGGAAGATTTGGGAGTATATCAAAAAAATTCACAAAGAATTTGACATGACCATATTTTTATCAACTCACTACATGGAGGAGGCAGACAAACTCTGTGATAGAATTGGAATTATTGATGGTGGAAAAATTCAAGTAATTGATACTCCTGAAAATCTAAAAAATGCAATGGGTGCTGAGGTTATTTCAATAATAATGGAGAATAGTACCAATCGTAACTCTTTCTTATCTAAACTCAAGGAAATTGAATTTGTAAAAAATATTACAGAAGATGGAACAAAACTGACACTTTTTGTATCAAATGGTACCAAAGTTATTCCAATAATTTTTCAAATTTCATCTGAACTTGAAATTAAAATTAATACAATTTCTTTAACTCGACCAACACTTGATGATGTTTTTCTTTCATACACTGGCCATGAAATAAGAGATGACAATTCAGGATTTAATCGAAAGCGTGAACACGCAAAGATGAAGAGGTTACGTTCATGAATACTTTGATGTATGATACCTATACAATTTTTTGGAGAGAAATAAAGAGATACAAGAAATCTAGAAGTGGAGTTTTAATTAGATTAATTCAACCAGCCATTTGGATAATTGTTGTTGGAAATATTTTTTCAGGAACTCAACCACTAATCCAATCAGTTGGATTTGAAGGCGAGTATATTGAATTTATGGCACCTGGTGTCATAATACTTACTGCAATTTTTACAAGTATCTTTGGTGGTGTTAACACATTATGGGATAGACGTTATGGTTTTATGAATAAGGCATTAACTTCTCCAATCTCTCGTTCAGCAATTGCTTTGGGAAAAATGTCTGCCATTTCATTAGTTGCAGCAATGCAAGCAAGCTTGATTATAGGAATTGCTTTGGCAATTGGTGTTAATTTTCCAAACCCAATTATGATTATACCAATTATGGCAGTTGTTATTTTATTTTCGTTGGGATTTTCTGGAATATCTGTGATTGTGGCTGCTACTGCAAAGTCGCAGGAAACTTTTTGGGGAATGATAAATTTTCTTGGAATGCCTTTGTTTATGCTAAGTCCTGCTCTATTTCCACTAGAACTATTACCTGATTGGCTTGCAGTTATTGCAAAACTAAATCCTGTCACATACACTGTTTTACTTGTTCGAGAATTAATGACTGGAGTTTCTGATGGAGGAATTCCAATTTTATTCAGCCTGGGAATTTTAATTCTATTTGTATTGGTGATGATTGGACTTGCAAGCTATGTGTTTACGCGTGAAGTAAACAAGCCATTTTAGATAAAGTTGACAAAAAATCAAACTTTTGTTAACTTTGCTTATCTTTGTAAAATTCTGAAACCACTGAATGTTGTCAACTATCCCTGCTGTGATTGTAATAATTTCTGCAATTTTATTAATTAGCTCTTTTACTCAATACTCTTTTGCATTTGGAGATTATGATCTTATTTCTGAATGGGGCGAATTTGGAATAATGACTCCTGGTCACTTTTCATACCCTCAATTCATTGCAGTAGATGATGATGGAAATTCGTATGTGAGTGATTTGGGAAATAAACGAATTCAAAAATATTCTAGCACTGGTGAATTTGTTTCCACTTGGGGACAAAGTGGAACATTGCCTGGAGAATTTCATTACCCTTCTGGAATTGCAGCAAATGACAATTTTGTTTTTGTTGCAGATCATGATTTACATACGATTCAAAAATTCTCACTAAATGGAACCTTTGTTGATCAATGGGGCAGTTTTGGAATTCATGATGGCCAATTCAAATATCCATACGGTGTAACTATTGATTCTGAAAATAATGTCTATGTTGTAGATACTGGAAATCAAAGAATTCAGAAATTCAATTCTGATGGAGAATTTATTTTGTCATTTGGAACTAGTGGATTGGGTGAAGGCCAATTTCTCACTGCAATAGGAATTGATGTTGATAGTGATGACAATGTGTATGTCACTGATAAAGGAAACAAAAAGATTGAAAAATTTGATTCTAATGGTATATTGATTAAATCAATGCCTTTTCGTGGATTAAATTATATTTTCTCACCTGAGGGAATCACAATTGATTCTGAAGGAAAAATTATAGTTGTAAATACTGCAAATAATCGAGTTTTGTATCTTGATCAAGATGATGATTTGACTTTGAATATTTTTGAGCAAATTGGTCCTTATCCTAGAACATTTTCAATGTTGACTGATGTTGCATTTGGAATTAATGGTGAATTATTAATTATTGATTCAGCATCGCACAAAGTCCAATCCTTTGAGACTTCATTGTATGTAGAACCACAAGTAGTAGAAGTAATTGAAATTATAGTGCCTGAAATTGAATTAGATTTCTCAAATGATACAATTGATCCAACTATTATGGTTCCAAGTGATATGATCTTAGATGCTACAGGCTTATTCACCCCAGTTGTACTAGGTGATTCTATTGCATCTGATTTTGATAGTGGAATTAAAACAATTTTGAATAACGCCCCTGAAGCATTTTCCTTAGGAGTTAGTAAAGTCACATGGATTGCATTTGATAATGCTGGAAATACTGCTGAGGGATTTCAAACCATTACGATAAACGCATGCGGAAATGTTTATTCTGATTATAATTTGATTGTGGGAACCAATAATGATGATATTCTAATAGGAACTAGTTCTGATGATTTGATATTTGGATTAGATGGAGATGATATTATCAGTGGTTTAGATGGTAATGATTGTCTCTTTGGTGGAGATGGTAATGATGTCATTTATGGACATGATGGATATGATACAATTAATGGCGATGCTGGCAATGATATTCTAAAAGGCCAATCGGGATCTGATGTCATTTATGGAAATTCTGGAATGGATGTAATTGATGGTGGAACTGAAAATGATCGTTGTTATGATTCAATCAATGATGTTATTGTTAATTGTGAATAATACTAGTTCTTGATTTTTGTTTTATCTTTTTAGAATTACACTATGATCTTTTTTCTATAAAGACTATTCGAATCATCTAAAGTTGTATTCCATAAACAGAGAATCATTAGACAGCTTATAGGTGAAATTTCCTTTGTTGATTTCAATGACTATTAAAAATGCAAAACACATTGTAATGTTTAGTATTATTGCACTGTTTACATTGTCATCAGTAGAACTTTCAAATGCATTTGCAGAAGAAAGTAGAGAATACAAAATGATAGGAGATGTTACTCCTGTATTGACATTTACCTTCAGAGATGGAATTGAAATCTATGAATTCCCTGTATTTGAAATGAATGAAAACTTTGCAGATAACTCTGGAGTTTCATTTTCAGTAGAGGGTACTGTAACGAACTCTCCATTACTCCATGAGGCGATGGATGAGGCATACAAGTACGGTCTTTCAAACGCTGCATTTGATTATCAATTCAAATATTTTGATGTAAATGCAGATTTTGTTAGAAACGGTGAATCCATTATTTCACTTGATTATTCCAACTGTAGAATAGATAACTATCACATTGAAACTCTTGATTCAAATGACTTTGAGAGTTATTTCAAAGAAGTTGGATTTGCAATAGTTGATATGATTGATTTTGTATGTAGTGGATTAAATTCTAGTACTGATGCATCAACTACCTCTGAATCATTTACCAATTATGGTGAATCAGAATTCAGATTTGCAAATAACATGAAAACATCTGTCACTTTCATCTATGATAATGATTCAGAGCAAATTGAATTTCCTGTGTTTAATCTAGTTTCAGCATATGCTGAATCTGTTGATAATGTTGTTGCAGAATTCAAAGTAGAAGGACTATTGGAGTATTATCCATTATTGTATCGTGCAATTGATAATTCAAGAGCCGTATCTGGAAATATTTACTCATCGAACATCAATTTTGATGTCCTTGTGGAATTCACAAATGGTGAACAAACACTACGAGGATTAGATTTCAGTAAATGCACAATTAGTGATGCTAAAATCACTACTCAAAGAGACAAAGAAGAAGGATTTACTGGAAAGAGTGCATTTGTACTTGTTCATCAATTAGGTTTTACTTGTTCTGGACTAACTCCAGTTAACATGTATTATGATGAACTTAAAGGCGATACTCCTATTTGGAAAATCAAACAACTTTCAAATGTATTTCTAGAACCTATACAAAACACTGACCAGGGATTGAAAACAATTTCAACGTTTACTTTTGCAGATGGAATTGAGACTATAGAATTTTCAATGTTTAAACAAAATGAAATTCTTTCGAGAACTGAAAAAGTAAATGACGATAATGGCCAAAAAGCTTTAGCTGCTGATGCCTTTACAAGAAAAACAACATATCCCACCATCGAATTTCGAGGAATTGTTGGTGATTACCCTCTACTGTATAATCACGTAGATGAAAATCTCAAAATTCAAGGTGTCAGTGGAACTCAATTGAGAAATCTTATAGATATTGATGTGGATATTGTATCTGACGGACAAGTAATTCGTGGTTTTAACTATGTAAATTGTAGAGCCATAAATTATGATGTTGATACTAATGCAAACAAAGAAGAAAGTTATTCTAAAAATAAATTTGCACTAGAGAATCTATTTGACTTTGAATGTCAAGGATTCCATCCAAACAATCCTATCTATGATGCAATGTTTAGTTTTGAACAAGCAAATACTGAAAGCTCTAAAGATCTAAGAAATACTGATAGATGGAGTCCTCTCTTTACTATAAGAGAATAACCTCTTTCATCTTTTTTTCATTTTTTTCTAAACAATATTTTCTAGTTTCGATTATTTTAGATCTATGTACCGAAATTGTTTCTATATAGATCTCTATACTATACGTTCATTAGGCTTAATTCTATTTTTTGAATTAGAAATCTTATGGGACAATGGTTATCGTGGATTAAATCAAACGAAAAACAACTATTAACGATTCTTGATAATTTAGCAAAAAAGGCAGTTGAAACTTCAGAGGCCGTAGTAGTATTATTTTCAGATCTCAGTAATACTGAACAGGGTGAAAAAATCCATAGACTTGAAACTGAAGCAGATCTCTTAACACGAGAAATTTTTACTGAACTAAACAAGACATTCATCACTCCATTAGACAGGGAAGACATGCAAAGAATTGCATCAAAAATTGATGATGTAATTGATTTCATGGATGGAATTGCTTCTAGAGTGTACAGCTACAAAATTACCACTCCTCCACCATATTGTGAAAAAATGGCAGAAGAACTAGTCAAGGCAACAAAAGAGGTAGAATACATGATATCACAACTACATAACATCAAAAATCCAAAAGATATGATTCAACATTGTAGAAATACTGGTGATATTGAGCATGTTGTAGATATTTTGTATCGTGAAGCTATCAAAGAATTGTTTGAAACAGAAGATGCAATTAAAATCATTAAACTAAAAGATATCTATGAAACAATGGAAACTGCATCAGATAGATGTGTAGATGTTGCAGATGTAATTGAAGATATTGTTTTAAAATATTCATGAGTTGATAATATGATCGAGATAGCCATTGCTGCAATAATTGTAGCATTAATCTTTGATTTTGTAAATGGTTTTAATGATTCTGCAAATTCTGTTGCAACAGTTATTGGAACACGTGTTCTAAAACCAATTCATGCAGTAGGGTTATCTGCTGCCATGAATTTCATCGGTCCTTTTGTTTTTGGTGTAGCTGTAGCAACTACAATAGCTAAAGGAATTGTTAGTCCTGATGACATTACTGTTTACATGATAATTGGTGGATTGGCTGGTGCTATTAGCTGGAGTGTATTGTGTACCTATTTTGGATTACCAATTTCAAACAGCCATTCTTTAGTTGGTGGAATTATGGGTGCAGGAATTATGGGATTAGGTTTTGAAAAATTAGTTTTTGGTGGTTTGACTAAAATTTTTGCAGGAATTGTAATTGGACCAATTGGTGGAATAATTGTTGGTTTACTATTAACTGGCTTAATAATTACACTCTTTGCAAATTATAGACCTGCAGTTGTAAACAAAACTTTTGGCAGATTACAAATTATTTCTTCAGCTTGGTTTGCTTTAACTCATGGTGCAAATGATGGACAAAAAACTATGGGTATTATTGTTTTAATTTTATTTTCAGCAGGAATGGTTCCTAATCTTGAAATGCCTCTGTGGGTAATTTTAGCTGCAGCATCTGCAATGGGATTGGGAACTTTCTTTGGAGGTTACAAAGTTATCAAAACACTTGGTGTAAAAATTACAAAACTCAAACCATATCAGGGATTTGCTGCAGAAACTGGGGGTGGATTGATGCTGGCAGTTTTTGCAATATTTGGTATTCCTGCTAGTACTACACATGTCATTACAGGCACAATTATGGGAGCTGGTTCTGCACGAAGAAAGCGTGCTGTACGCTGGAGCGTTGGGAGACAAATTGTTTTTGCATGGATAATTACAATTCCTGGCAGTGCTGCAATGGGCATTGGCTTTACCTATGTGATTAGCTTATTTGTTTGAGTATCTGCAATACCTTGATTTTTATTTCAGCAAAAATTTTTTTGAGATGCTAATATGGAAATTTTACAATTAATTCAATCAAATCTATTAACTCCGATTATTCTATTCTTTTTGTTTGGAATTATTGCAGCTAGAATAAAATCTGATTTAAAAATACCTGAAGCAATTTCTGAATTTTTACCAATCTATCTTCTTGCAGCTATTGGGCTTCATGGTGGAATAGAGATGAGAAATACTGGATTTGAAAATATGTTAATTCCTATGTTTGTTGCAATTGGTCTTTCATTGTTATTTACTTTGAATCACTATCAAATCTTAAGACGATTAGGAAAATTCAATATCTTTGATTCGTATGCGTTAGCATCAACTTATGGTGCAGTAGGCGCTGTAACTTTTTCAGTTGGCTTGTCATTTTTGAAAAATCAGGGAGTTACATCTGAAGGATACCTTGCTGCCATTTTAGCTATTTTAGAACCTGTGGCCTTTATCATGGCAATATTTTTGACAAATATGGCCGTATCAAAACAAATTCGTGCAAAAAAACAGTCTTTTACAAATGATGAATTATCTGATATCGATGTTGGGTTAAAAGAAACTAAAACTAAACTTTCTCAAGTTTTACATGAATCACTTACTGGAAAAGCTATTGTAATTTTACTTGGAAGTATTGTGATTGGTTATATGATTGGGGCTGAGGGATTTAGTTCTATTAGTATAGTCTTTGATCAAATGTTTACTGGCGCAATTGTAATTTTTATGATTGAGATGGGAATTATTGCTGGTCAAAGATTAGGTGATATCAAAAAAGTTGGGATTTTTCTTGTGGCGTTTGCAATAATTATGCCTACATTTAATGGAATTATTGGAGTTTTAGTTGCAACTGCAATGGGATTGAGCCTAGGTGGTGCAGTAATGTTTGGATTACTACTAGCTAGTGCATCATTTATTGCAGCACCTGCAGTATTACGTCATGCAATTCCTCAAGCAAATCCTAGTCTCTATATTACATCTGCATTAGGAATTACATTCCCATTTAACATTATTGTTTTACTACCAATCATGTTTATTGTTTCAACTATTGTTCACGGAGAAGGATCGATAGACTTATTCAATTATATCACAAAGGGATTGATATGAAACTATACAATGTAAAATTGCTAACTATTACTTGTGAGATACTTGCACAAAAAAATATTATTGAAATTTTAAAAAGACATGACATAACTGGGTACACAACATTTGAAGTTGAAGGAAATGGTTCACGTGGTTTACGCGGTCATGGATTGGAAACTGAAAAAAATGTCAAAGTCGAGGTAATAATACGTGAGGAAAAGTTATCTGGTATAATTGAGGAAATTTCAAGAACAATGTTTACTGATTTTGCTCTAGTACTTTATGTCAGTGATGTTGGTGTACTAAGAACTGAAAAATTTTAACAGCAATTGTTATCTGTACACAAGATTGGAATTTTCTTGCTTGTTTTTATAACATTTGAAATAAGTTCTGATAATTGATTATTTGAAATCGTATACATTGCTTTTTTCCCTTCATCTCTTGATTTCACAATTCCACATTTTTTTAATGTCTTTAGATGGTGTGATACAAGTGGTTGGTCTTTCTTTAATTTTTCTACAAAATCATTGACACACAATTCTTTGTCTTTTTGTAATAATTCTAAAATCTCAAATCTTGTTTCATCACAAATACATTTTAATAAACTGAGGCCATTCATATCAATCTATATTTATATAAACTGATATTTATGTGATGATACATTGACTCCAAATATCCTATTTGTATGCGTAGAAAATGCTGGTAGAAGCCAAATGGCTGAGGCTTTTTTTAGAAAATATGGTGGAAAAAAATTCAATGCCACTAGTGCTGGAACTACTCCTTCATCAGAACTAAACCCTATGGTAGTCAAAGTAATGAAAGAAATAGGAATTGATGTAACCTTACAATCTCCAAAATTATTATCTGATTCCATGATTGATGAATCGTTTCGTACTGTAAACATGGGCTGTATGGATAAAGAATCTTGTCCTGCATTGTTTGTTAATGATGTGATGGATTGGAATATTTCTGACCCCAAAGACAAAACAACTGATCAAGTGAGAATTATTCGTGATCAAATAAAATCTGAAATAATCCATCTCATTAATTCACTTGAAGAAAAAAAAATAAAATATTCTAATTTACAAATTTTCATTGCAGAATTCGTTGGAACTTTTATCTTGGTGATTTTTGCAACTGGTTCTATAGTTTATGATGTCCAAGTCTTTGATGGACAATTGGGTATTCCATTTGCAGCTTTGGCACCTTTTATTGCATTGTTAATTGGTGTATATGCATTTGGTAAAGTGTCACTAGCTCATTTTAATCCTGCAGTAACTATTGGCTATTATATCACAGGTCATATTACAAAATTACAGGTTGTATACTATTTTACAGCAGAAATTATTGGTGCATTACTTGGATCACTATTCATTTTACAATTTATTGGTGATGATGCAAATCTTGGTGCAAATGCTCCAAATTATGATTTCTCTATTCTTTTAATATTTTCAGTAGAAGTTTTAGCTTCTGCAATGCTTATGGGTGTAATTTTTTATGTTATGTATACAAAAGGCTTGAGGGGATTTAGTGGAGTGGCAATTGGTGGCATAGTTGGATTGGATATTTTGTTTTTGGCTTTTATTTCTGGTGCATCAATGAATCCGGCAAGAGCTTTGGCACCAGCATTACTTTCAGGCAGTCTTGGGGATTTATGGTTGTACTTGAGTGCACCATTCATTGGAACAATGATTGCGGCATTTTTGTTTCGAGGTAAATTTCATGCTCAAAGAATTGCAAATAATGAATAAGAATAGAGTATGTGCTGGTATGCTAGATTCATTTTATTCCTAAATGTTGTTTTATCTTATCTACATCTTCTCCAACCATTGCAATTTGACTACTTAGTGCCCAAACAGTATTTCGTGACTGGATATTTTGATTATTTAGATATTTTACTAGGGTAATGGTAAATTCCGAATTTTTTGTCTTTTCAAGATATGTGATGATTTCATGAATCATTTGTGGAGGTAATCCTTGATTTAATTTTTCAATCATTTCCCTGCATTCCTCATCACTTTGTATTGGCATGATTATACAGTGCACATTCTTTTAATTAAAGAAAAGGCTTAGACCTTTCTCAACTCTATTACGAATAATAATGACCAATTTTCATATTCAATCAATGTCTAAATCCAGAAAATTATTTGACATTGCTAAAAAAGTAACCCCCTCAGGAGTTAATAGTCCCGTTAGATATTTTGAGCCTTATCCATTTTTCACAAAAAAAGCAAATGGTGCATACATTTGGGATGTGGATAACAACCGTTACATTGATTATTGTAATGGATATGGTGCTTTACTTTTAGGACACAGAAGAAAGGAGATTATTAGTTCTGTAACAAAACAACTATCTCGAGGTACTCTATACTGTACTCCTACTGAATCAGAAATTGAATTATCAAAACTAATTATTGGAAATTTTCCATCAATTGACAAAGTTCGATTAACAAATACTGGCGGCGAGGCAACAATGACTGCAATTAGACTTGCACGTGGATTTACAAAAAAGAAAAAAATAATTAAATTTGAAGGATGCTATCACGGTGCTCACGATTCAGTTTTAGTCAAAGCTGGTTCTGGTTCTGCACACAACGGAATTTCAGTCTCTGATGGGGGATTAGATGAGGTTTCAAGAAATACTTTGGTGGTGCAATACAATAACATTGAAGATTTACAAAAAACAATTAAAAAAAATAAAGATGTTGCCGGAGTGATTGTAGAGCCAATTCTTGCAAATATGGGATTAATCTTACCTGAAAAGAACTTTCTACATGATTTGAGAAAAATTACTAAAGAAAATAACATTCCACTAATTTTTGATGAGGTAGTTACAGGATTCAGAGTGGCCCCTGGTGGTGCACAAGAACATTTTGGAATTAAACCTGACATTACTACACTGGCAAAAGCACTATCAAATGGATTTACAATTTCAGCAGTTGGTGGTAAAAAGGAAATTATGGATTTACTTTCTCCTGGTGGTAAGGTATATCAGGCAAGTACATTTGCAGGAAACCCAATCTCTGTTAGTGCCGCAATTGCATCAATTAAGACAATAAACAAAATAAAAAATAAATTGTATTCTAAACTTGAACGATACAATTTGTTATTCTCAACTGCACTTGATGATATGGCAACTGACATGAAAATCCCTCATCAAATTAATTTCACTGCATCTATGTTTCAGATTTTCTTTACTAGTAAGCCTGTGACCAACTATGAGACTTCAAAGAATGCAAATGGTAAAAAATTCCAGAAACTATTCAAAACATTACTAAAAAAAGGAATATTCATAGCTCCTTCTCAGTTTGAGGTGGTTTTTCTATCTGATGCTCATACAGAAAATGACTTGAACAAAACACTTGATGCATACCATGCTGCATTAAAGTCGGTGAAAAATTGAAGTATGTAATAGGGGCTAGGGGCAGTCAGTTATCCGTTGCCCAAACAAACTGGGTGATTGCAGAACTAAAAAAAGTAAATCCTGATTCAGAATATGAAATTAAAACCATTACAACAAAGGGCGACACTGATAGTAGACCATTATTTACAATAGATCAAAAAGGAATTTTTGAAAAAGAAATTGATAGAGCAGTTGCACAAAAGGAGGTGGACTTTGCAGTACATAGTCTCAAAGACGTTCCAACAGAACTTGATGCTACTCTAATTTTGGCATGCATTCCAAAACGTGAGGCTGCAAATGATATCTTTATCTCATTTGATAATTCATCTTTGGATGACATTAAAGCAGGTGCTGTAATTGGAACCAGTTCACTTCGTCGTGCAGTACAAGTGAGTAGACGAAGACCTGATGTAATAGTTAAACCAATTCGAGGAAACATTGAGACTAGAATAAAAAAAGTATCTGGAGATACTTTTGATGGTATAGTGCTTGCAAAAGCTGGAATTACAAGACTCGGTGTTGATGTAAAGTATACTGAACTATCTGTTTTTGATTTTTCTCCATCTCCTGGTCAGGGGGCAATTGCTATAGTTGCAAGGGCGAATGATTCTGAAATCATTTCAATGCTTAAAAAAATTGAAGACTCTGATTCTAGATTAGAGATAGAGGCTGAACGTGCATTATCTGATTATGTGGATTCTGGATGCCGATTCCCTGTAGGTGCATATGCAAAATCAGAAGGCACTCAAATTAGACTTGATGTGTCTGTATTTTCAGTTGATGGCAAAGAATCCCTTAGTGTATCAGTAATTGGTGATAAAAATAATCCAAAAGCCATTGGTAAAAATGCAGGAGAACAATTACGTAAGAAAGGCGTACAGGATCTTGCATTAAATTGGAGAGAAAAAGTAGAGGAGTGGAATGAGACATGAGTGGTAAAGTGTATTTGGTAGGTGCTGGACCTGGAGATAGTAAATTAATTACATTGCGTGCAGTTGAATTACTCAAAAAAGCAGATGTTGTACTTTATGATAGACTAGTTAGCAAGAAAATAATTTCAATGATTCCAAAAAAGACTAAAAAAATCTATGTTGGACGAGCTGTTGGGGATGATACTACTCATCAAAATTCTACTAATGATTTGATGGTGATTCATGCAAAATCTAAAAAAAATGTAGTCCGACTAAAGGGTGGTGATCCTATTATCTTTGGACGTGGTGGAGAAGAAGCAGAATTTCTCAAAGAAAATAACATAAAATATGAAATTGTTCCAGGCATTACATCAGGTATTGGGTCTGCAACTTATGCTGGAATTCCTCTTACTCATAGAAAATACGCATCATCTGTAGTTTTTGTTACAGGCCATGAAGATCCTGAAAAAAAATCAGAGATTGTAAAATGGAAAAGACTAGCAAAGTCAGTTGATACTATAGTAATCATGATGGGTTTATCTAGAATTGATGTAATTTGTAAACAATTAATCGCAGGTGGACTGGATAAAAAAACTCCAGTAGCAGTAATTCAAAATGGAACTACGCCAAAACAGAAAATGATTAAAGGAACTGTCACAAACATTGCAAAAAAAGTTAAAGAAAATAAAATTACTCCTCCAACAAACATCATAATTGGCAAAGTAGTTGATTTGTCAGATACCATAGGTTGGAAATAATGCTTGATGGAAAAACTATAGCAATTACCCGCTCAAAAGATGATGCTACAGAGTTTATCACACTATGTCAAGAAAACAATGCAACACCAATTCCATTACCTACAATAGAGTTAATCAGTAAAGGTGAAAAAATTGTCTCAGAGTTTTTAGATTCAGTGGAGAAATATAATCCTGATTACTGTATATTTCTTAGTTCAAAAGCAGTAAAATTACTTTTTGATACTGCAAAAAATATCCAAAAATTTGAGCAATTACAATTAGCAGTTGCAAATACAATTGTAATGTCAGTTGGTCCTAAAACTAGTGCAACACTAGAATCCTATGGAATCAAAGTTAATCATCAACCAGAAAATTCATCATCAGTTGGAGTTGGAGAAGAATTTTCACAAATTAATGCAGTGGGAAAAAAAGTAATAATTCCACGTAGTGGTGCTGCAAATTCATTTCTTAAAGAATTACTAAACAAAATTGGAATTGATGTACTGGAGATTCATTTGTATGATGTTTGTGCATTTAGAGATACAACACAATGGAATGGATTTCGAGAACTATTCTCACAAGGGAAAATTAGTGGTGTTATCTTTACTAGTGCATCATCTGTTCGTGGATTCTTTGAGATAATGCTCAAAGACTATGAAAAATCTTCTTTGATCGATAATCTCTCAAAATTACCTCTAGTTTCAATTGGACCATTCACTTCTGATGAATTAAAGAAATTTGATGTGTCATTTACAATGGCTAAAATTCATACTGTTGCAGGTGCATTTGATATTTTAAAAAATATTTTGATTAGTAAATAATTTAGCTAGAGCTATTTAGCTAGGCCTATTTTTCCTCATGTATTTATAATATAACGGGGTTATGGTAGTCATCATGGCCACTGAAAATATTAACATGGATTATTCTAAATATGATTTTAAAGATACTACCGAAATGTATGTTCATCTTAGCAAGAAAGGATTGAGCAGAGATACTGTAATTGAAATAAGTAAATTAAAAGATGAACCACAATGGATGCTTGATTTTAGATTACGTTCATATGAAATTTTCATGAAAAAACCAATGCCAACTTGGGGTGGAGATCTTAGTTCTATTGATTTCCAAAATATCTATTATTATATGCGAGCAACAGAAAAGGTAGAAAAAAATTGGGATGATGTTCCAGAAAAGGTAAAAAATACTTTTGAGAAACTTGGAATTCCAGAAGCTGAAAAGAAATTCTTGGCAGGAGTTGGTGCACAATATGAGTCTGAAGTTGTATATCACAGTCTACGTGAAGACTTGGCAAAACAAGGTGTTCTCTTTTTGGATACTGATGCTGCTCTTAAAGAACATCCAGAACTTTTCAAGAAATATTTCGCTAAAATTATTCCTCCAGAGGATAACAAATTTGCAGCACTAAACAGTGCAGTTTGGAGTGGTGGCTCATTTATTTACATTCCACGTGGTGTCAAAGTTGACATGCCACTACAAGCATACTTTAGAATTAATGCAGAAAATATTGGTCAATTCGAAAGAACATTAATCATTGTAGATGAAGGTGCAGAAGTTCATTACATTGAAGGATGTACTGCTCCTGTTTATTCTTCAGAATCACTTCACTGTGCTGTTGTAGAACTAATTGCACACAAAGATGCAAAATTAAGATACACAACAATTCAAAATTGGAGTAGTGATGTTTACAATCTCGTAACAAAACGTGCTTATGCATATGAAGGTGCAACAGTTGAATGGATTGATGGAAATATTGGTAGTAAACTAACAATGAAATATCCTGGAATATATCTAATGGGTGAGCGTGCATATGGTGAAACACTCTCTATTGCATTTGCAGGTAAAGGACAACATCAAGATACAGGTGCAAAAATGGTTCATCTGGCACCAAATACAACATCCAAAGTTACATCAAAATCTGTTAGCAGAATGGATGGACGTTCTACTTATCGAGGAATGCTTCATGTTGCAAAGGGTGCAACTGGTGTAAAATCTACTGTTCGTTGTGATGCATTACTATTAGATGATACATCAAAGACTGATACTTATCCTTACATGGAAATCAATCAAGAAGATGCAACAATCACTCACGAAGCCACTGTTGGCAAAATTGGTGACGAGCAAATTTTCTATCTAATGAGTAGGGGATTTAATGAGGAAGAAGCATTAACTCTAATTGTAAATGGCTTCATGGAACCATTTACAAAAGAATTACCAATGGAATATGCTGTTGAATTAAACCGACTCATCAAATTAGAAATGGATGAATCTGTCGGATAAACTAAAATCAAACTAATCAATCATGTCTCAAGAACTCCTATCAAAATTAGACATTAGTCATATTGAAGAAATTTCATCATCTAGAAATGAACCTGATTGGCTAAAGGAATATCGAAAAACTTCGTTATCAGTATATGCTGAACTCCCAATTGAAATGTCTCCTCTTTACAACAAATACACTGATGCAAAAAAAATGGATCCTGAAAAAGTCTCTCTTTCTACAACCACTGCTGAAACAGTTCCAAAATTCCTTGAAAAAAGATTATCCGAATTAGAAAATGAAATTTGTATTATCCAAATTGGAACAAATATTCATAAAATCAATCTTCCTGATGAACTAAAATCAAAAGGATTGGTGATTTCATCAATTTCTGATGCAATTCAAAATAATTCAGATCTTGTAAAAAAATCACTAGAAGCCTCAAATTCAAAAGATGATAAATTTACAGCATTAAACAACGCTGCTTTTAATTCAGGTATATTTATCCACATTCCACGTAATCTAGTCATAGAGAAACCTATCCATTTCTTGACTTGTCTTTCTGATGATGGACATTCTACAATTTCAAGAAATATTATTTTTGCAGATGAAAGTAGCAAGGCAACAATCGTTCAAGAATTATACTCTCCACAAATTGAAACACAACAAGCATATCTTGAATTACTAAACACAAACCTTGCAGCAAATTCACAATTAGATATTACTACTTTACAAATGATGGATCAACATGCCGTAACATTTTCAACAAGACATACAAATGTGGCACAAGATGCTAAAGTAAACTGGTATTCTGGATTATTTGGCTCAATGCTATCCCGATACAAAACTGAATATTTTCTTAATGGTACTGGTGCATCATCTAATGATTCTGAAGTAATTTTTGGAAATAATGAACAATCATTTGACATTCAAACTAATGTAACACACGAGAGTCCATCTACTGAAGGACGAGTCGTAGAAAAATCTATTCTTCGAAATAAATCAAAATCTTTATTCAAAGGAATGATTCGAATTCAAAAAAATGCAACAAAATCAAATTCATTTTTGTCTGGTCGTTCTATTCTTTTAGATAAAGATGCAAAATCCGATTCAATTCCTGGATTGGAAATTTTTACAAATGATGTAAAGGCCACACACTCTGCATCAGTAGCACAAATTGATGAAGAACAGATTTTCTATCTTAAAACTAGATGTTTAACTCATGAGGAAGCTGAGAGAACAATTATTGAAGGATTCTTAGAACCACTTTCAAGAAAAATGTCATTTCAAGTTAGAGCCTGGATTGCATATCTAATTGAATCAAAATGGGATAATAGAGAACTCACCATTAACACTGATAAAGAATTAGCTAAATTCGTTGAAATTGAAGAGACTCGTTATAATGAAGATGCTGAAATTGAGCAGCACTACAAGTATCGGTGATATTTTTGTCTGAATGGATTAAAGCTTGCAAGTTAGAGCAGGTAAAAGATGGACAACTTTTTAGTTTTATTCATGATGAGAAAAAAATTCTTTTAGCAAATATGAAAGGAAAAATTCATGCAACTGATCTAATCTGCACTCATGCTGATGCAGATCTTTCTACAGGATTTCTAAGTGATGAAGGGGTCAGATGCCCACTACATCTTTCTGTTTTTAATTTAGAGGATGGGTGTCCACAAAATCTCCCTGCAGAAACTGCACTTGGTGTTTATAATGTTAAAATAGATGATAACGAAATTTACGTGGAGATTTAAAATTGCAAAGTACTGATTCTTCTTTTGAAAATTTAAGAAAAGATTTTCCAATTCTTAAAAGAACTGTTAGAGATAATAAACCACTAGTTTATCTTGATAATGCATCAACTACACAAAAACCAAACCAAGTAATTGATTCTATTACTGATTATTATCAAAATCATAATGCCAATATTCACAGAGCAGTTTATGCTTTAGCTGAAGAAGCAACTGAAGCATATGAGGCAACACGAGATAAAATTGCAAGTTTCATAAATATACAAGACAGACAAGAAATAATTTTTGTTAGAGGCACTACTGAGGCAATTAATCTTGTTGCATATGCATGGGGTAGATCTCATATCAAAGAAGGCGACATTATTGTTACTACTGAATATGAACATCACAGCAATATCGTTCCATGGCAGCTTCTCACTCAAGAAAAGAAAGCTAAATTGGAATATATTGGAGTGGATGATGATGGGGAATTAATTTTAGATGATCTTGATAAGATACTTGCAACAGGTAAAGTCAAACTTGTAACATTTAGTTTAATGTCAAATGTTCTTGGAACCATCACTGATTCCAAAAAGATTATTGAAAAATGTAAAGCAGCAGGTGTTCCAACTTTAATTGACGGTGCACAAGCTGTCCCTCACATGAAAGTTGATTTAGAAAAATTAGGATGTGACTTTTTTGCATTTTCTGGTCATAAAATGTTAGGACCCACAGGAATTGGAGTTTTATGGGTGCGGAAATCCATACTTGAAACTATGAATCCATTTCATGGTGGTGGAGACATGATTAGAGAAGTTCACAAGTATGAGACTACTTGGAATGATTTACCCTACAAATTTGAGGCTGGTACTCCAAATATTGCAGATGTTGTAGGGTTTGGAGCAGCAATTGATTATCTTACAAAGATTGGGATGGATAATGTACGAAAACACGAAATTGAGTTAACCACCTATGCCATTGAAAAATTATCAAATGTTAAAGGATTACACATCTATGGCACAAAAGATATTTCAAAACGCGGTGGCGTGATATCATTTAATTTTGCAGACGTTCATCCTCATGATGTTGCTCAAATAATTGATGGAGAAGGAATTGCAATTCGTTCTGGGCATCACTGTGCACAAGTATTGATGGAGCGACTAAATGTTGCAGCCACATCACGAGCAAGTTTTTACATTTACAACACTAAATCTGAGATCGATGTATTAGTTAACTCATTAAATATAGTAGCAAAGGTGTTCAAACTATGACTGGTACTGCAGATATTTATCATGAAATGATAATTGATTATTCAAGAAACCCTATCAACTTTGGAGAAATTAAAGATCATGATGTAACTTTTCATGATTCTAATCCATTATGTGGTGATAGTATTGATATTGATATGAAAATTGATGATAACAAAGTAACTGATATTAAATTTCATGGAAATGGTTGTGCAATTTGTATGGCTTGCTCTTCTGTTTTAACTGAAATTACTAAAGGTAAAACACTTGATGAGGTAAGAAAAATCGATAAAAATGATATCCTAGGTGAATTGGGTCTTGAACATTTACAAGCAGTCCGAATAAAATGTGCTCTGCTTTCACTCAAAGTGGTAAAATCTGCACTTTATACATACATGGGAGAACATCTCAATGACTCTCCAGATGTAGATAAGCTAAAAGAAGAGGCTGCCAATCTATACTAGTATGAGTAATTTCACCCCTAAAACTCCAATTGAACTTCAAATAAGAAAAATAATTTTTGAGAAATTCAATGATGTTGACTCTAAATTTTCAAATGATGAAATTTTTGAAATAATTAAAGAAAATAGCGATATTGATCCTTCTTGGATTATTGATGATATTGAATCTTTTATCAACAAAATATGTGATTCAGGCCTTGCAAGAAATATTGCACAGAATTTCACTACTATCTGGCTAAAACTATTTGATCCTGTTGAAAAATTTCAATGCACTACTTGTAATCATGACATATGTCTTGGAACTTCTGAGGAAAGAATATGTCCGAATTATTCTTGTAAATCTTCTATTTAGTATTGTGTCTAATTGCAGCATCTTCAAGTGCTTTGATCATTGGTAATTTTTCTCCTGTAAGGTATAGAACTAGTGCACCTCCTGCAGTGCTAATGTGATTAATTTTATTTACTAATCCTTGCTGTTTTAGTGCAGTTGTTAAATGTCCACCACTAACAATTGTTGTTGCCATAGAATTTGCAACTGAATTAAGTAATGCTTTTGTTCCATAACTGAAATTCTCTTTTTCAAAAAATCCTGCAGGCCCGCTGATAAAAACAGTTCCTGCACCTGAAATTAATTTAGAATAATATTCTATGGTTTTTGGCCCCAAATCAAATATTTTATCCCCTTTACCCATCTCTCTTACATCCATTTCTACTCTTTCTCCATCTTTGTCAATTGCAATATCTACTGGTGTGGCAAAAACATCTGGATATTCACCAATCAGAGCATGAGCTTTTGCTACTACCTCTTCTTCTCTTTTGATTCCAAGTGATGATTTGATTCTGGCTTGAGCTCGCATGAACACATTTCCAATCAATCCTGTTAATAGAACATGGTCTGCTCTGCCATTTTCAATTAATAGCTTTATTGCCTCAAGTCTATCTGGAACTTTGGAGCCTCCAAGGACAATAACGTGTGGTGCTTTGGCAACAGTCATTATCTCATCTAAATTCTTTACTTCTCTTTCCACAATTTTCCCTGCACATGCCGGTAGAACTTGTGCGAATCCAATAATTGATGGATGTGATCTATGAGCACTTGGAAATGAATCCAAAACACAAAGATCAAATAATTTTGATAACCTCGAAACCATAATTGTTTTTGCAGCATTTTCTGGTGAAAACTCATAATTCTCTTCTGCACATAATCTGAGATTATCTAAAACCAAAATATCACCATCCTCTAAATTTTTGATTGCATCTTGTGCAGCTTTACCAATTACATCTTCTACATATTTTATTTTTCTATTCATTAATTTTTCAAGAACTTTTGCATGCTTGTCCATCCCCGTATAGTCATTATTTCCAACTCTTCCTTGGTGTGACGCAACAACAACTTTGGCATCTTTTAGTGCTTCTAAAGTTTCAATTGTCTCCTCAATTCTTTTAGTACCTAAAATTTCCAATGTTTTAGGATCAATTGGACAATTCATGTCCACTCTTAAAAAAACAGTTTTACCCTTTAGGTCAAAATCATCTAATGTGAGCACCTTCACGACTTTTCTATTATGCCCTTGGTTAAATTCTTTAAGCCGATCAGAATTATTTCTACAAATAATTTTTTAAACTATGACTTTGGTTTCTAAAACTTATCAATTGACAAAAATTAAAAGATACGAACATGAGGTTAATTTAATTGCAAAATTGGATTTTTGATATAAGATCACGCTCATTCGTATTACTTACAATTCTCTTTTTGATCATTACAGCTTTTGTATACTTTGGAGTTACTGAAAGTTTTGATCAAAGTGTAATTTTATTCTTCTCAGAAAATGTTGGAAATCCTACACTTGATCTAATTATGCAATACGTGACTGAAAGTGGTGAAGCTGTGTGGATGCTAGCATTTGCAATTTTAATACTTATCATTCGAAAAACACGAAGAATTGGAATTACCTTAATGATCCTAATTGTAATTTCTCTTCTACTTACAGGATATATCAAATGTGGTGTTGATAGGGACCGACCTGATTTTGAGTATGGTGGCGCTCCTTTCCCTGTACCTATTAGTCAAGACACCTTTGCGTTATTTTGTGAGGGTGGATATAATGCATCATTTCCTTCTGGACATGCTGCAAGGTCCATGATATTTGCAATTATTTTTGGATATGTCCTTTCAGAGCGATTCCCTAGAGGTGCATATTTGGTGTTCATATATCCTGTAATGATATCTCTTAGCAGAATCTATGTTTTACAACATTATCCAATGGATGTAATTGGTGGTGCCGTAATTGGAATAATGCTTGCAGGAGTAATGGCCAGGAGAACTAAACTTTATCAGTATTTTGGTAAATCAAAAACCTAATTCTTCTAGTGATAATCTACTAAT
Source organism: Nitrosopumilus sp. LS_AOA (assembly GCA_001543015.1). GTDB lineage: Archaea > Thermoproteota > Nitrososphaeria > Nitrososphaerales > Nitrosopumilaceae > Nitrosopumilus. The sequence goes on from LFLC01000004.1 coordinate 45,923, forward strand.
CAAAACAATTGCATAATGTCCGTCATCATGGTGGTATGTCCAATATTTTATGTCTCTACTTTTATTTACTTGTCCAAGTCCTTGTATTATTCCAGTTGTTATAGTATACCCAATTCTTTTAGCAAGTCTTGATTCTTTTGGCATCAAAACTTTGAATCCATCTTTTCTTCCTTCAAATCCCAACCTTACCATGTCTTCAACTGCATTTACTGCATCTTTCTCATTTTTTAGATCATATGTTTTTGATATTGGTAATTCTTTTGGATGAAAATCCATGGTTATGATGAAACCTTTTGACTAATATTTTTTAAAAAAATGGATTTTGCGATCAATGATGGTTAATTTTCTTAACTTGAAAGTCAAATCCTGATCATATTCACCACTTAACCGACTTAATTATCTTGATTAATCATGGCATCATTAGAAAAACTAGTTGTTCAATTACGTCAAAGAAAACAAGACGCAACAAAACTTAGGAAACGAGCTGAAAAACAGCTTAAAGAAGTACGTTCTGCTGAAAGACGTTCTACATCTGGTTTGCATTCAATTGATAAAAAAATAGAATCAGAACGAGAAGATGTTACTGATGTTTCAGGTACTCTCAATCAAAAAAATTCTCAATTAGAAAGTATTGAAAGATTGGTGAAATCAGCTGAGGATCGAGTTATTCTGGAAAAAGAGGAAGTTGAGCAAGTTCAGCAAGAAATTGAATTTTCTTCAGATTCTGATGAAAAACAACGTTCTGAGAATAGACTACGTTCACTAAATGACCATATTCAAGAATTAATTACTGAAATCAAAAGTAGACAAAAAACTGCTAAAAAAATTGCTATGGATGTTACTCAATTTTCTGATATTAAATCAAAGATTAGCTCCAAAATCCAAAAACAAACAAAATCAAAACCATCTCTACGTGAGACTGTATCTACCAGTCACAAGGCTGCTGAAAAATTTGTTAAAGAATTAGAAAAGCAACTAAAAATTGAGGAATCCACTAAAAAATTATTGGATAAAGCATCTACTAAATTTAAAGAACTTTTGTCAAATCAACTCGCAGCAAGAAAGAAAGCTGCAGCAAGAAAAGCAGCTGCTAGAAGATCAGCAAAAAAGAAAGTAGCAAAAAGAAAACCAGCTAGAAAAACTGCAGCAAAAAAGAAAGTAGCAAAAAGAAAACCA
>LFLC01000036.1 GCA_001543015.1 Nitrosopumilus sp. LS_AOA
AATACGTAAGATCAGCTCCATTATTGACCCCAGAGCCTCTGCTTATTACAAAAACTAATTACTTCGGGTTTTAGGGATGGGGAATTCGCCTAAACTAATTTTGAAGCTGTAGGATTGATCGTTAAGCAAGTATTAAAAGCGGAAGGTGACATTAAGGGCTATATTTACAATTATTTCGGGTCATGTCTGTACAAGAAAATGAAGTTTTAGTTAAAATTACATCTGCTGGTACAATTTCTATCCCAAAACAGTTTAGAAAGTTTATGGATGTCCAAAAAGGAGAATATGTCAAATTAATTCTTGGAAAAGATAGATTGATCGTTAGAAAAATCACTATTTTATAATTTTAATTATTGTTTTTGGGGTATTTTGATGGTTTGATAAGTCCATTCTCGACCTGTTCTGGCTCTGTCTACCCTACCTTTTGTGGAAAATCGTGCTAAGTATGTAGAAATTACACTAAGTTTTACAGGCTCGTTATATTCATCCTCATATTTTTCAAGAATGTTTGTTGAAGTAAATTTGCCCATTGGGAAGAATTTATCTACAATATTCCAAATTTTAGAACCTACTGAATCCATGTTAATTGGTTCTTGTTCATCTTCAATATTCATCAAGTCCATCAATTCAAATATTTTGAGAATTTTTTCACGTGTTACATTACCTTCTAATTTAATATTATAACGAGCACCGTCTGCATCCTCCATATCTATTTGAATATGTTTTTTAGCCATCTTTGAGATCTGTTTAATCTGATGTTAACAATTGAAATGATCTGAGAATGTTTGTTAACTAATTGATTTGTTAATATTGACTGCCTAGGTCACGCCTGACTAATTTTTTGTTATTAACAATATATTTTCAATTAGCCCCCTAAATAAGATAATTTCATGCCTGGAGTGGAAAGAAAGGGGTTGTTTTTAGGATATTCACATTGTTAACATCATTCTTAACGCCTGGAATGGAAATAAGGGGGTTAAAATGAGGTTTTTGGACATTTTCTTCACAATAAATTAACAGTTTGTGAATATAGAAAAAAATTAGGATAAACCCACACACCAATATTTCCACTCTAACTTTTTTTATATTTTTATTTTTAGAAAATCTAAAACTAATTAAAAATAATTAATTACAAACTAAACTACTACTACTACTGTATTCTATACCATCTTAATTCAGATATGATTATGTTATTGTTGATAGGAAACAAAGGTGTGTGAGTATGTCTGATCCAATAGATAGATTACTTGATGCAGCAGAATCTGGAAAATCAATTATTAAAAATCGAGATATTCTTCATTTTACATACATTCCAAAAATTATCTTACATAGAGATTCTGAACAAGAACAAGTAGCTCAATCTCTATTACCAATTCTCAAACAATCAAGACCATCAAACTTACTTGTCTATGGAAAACCTGGAACTGGTAAAACCCTAGTAGTAAAAAAAGTACTTTCAAAAATTCAAGAAAGAGTTGAAAAATCAAAGTTTCCAATTAAACTAGTATATTCAAATTCTAAAGAAGAAACAACACTTTATGGTTTATTGGTTAGTTTCGGCAGACAATTGAGCCTAAATGAGAAGGAATTACCCACAACTGGCTTGGCAATAAGTGAGGTCTTTAAGCGAATATTAAAGAAAATTGATGAAGGAAAACTTAACGCAATTTTTGTTATTGATGAAATTGATTATCTGGCACAACTAGTCTCAAAAACTGGTAAAGATATCTTATACCAACTAACTAGAGCAAATGAGCGATTAGAATATGGCTCGTTGACTTTGGTTGGAATTTCAAATGACTTGACATTTAAGGAAAAATTAGATCCTAGAGTGATTAGTAGTCTTGGGGAGGAAGAAGTAGTTTTTACAAATTATAATGTTGAGCAAATTAAAAAAATTCTTCAAGAAAGGATTAACGAATCATTTCTAGAGGATACAGTAGAGGAACCTGCTCTAAATTTGTGTGCAGCTCTTGCTGGAGGAGAACATGGTGATGCAAGACGAGCCATTGATTTACTTCGTGTGGCAGGAGAACTTGCTGAACGCCAACAATCAGATAAAGTAACAATTGAGCATGTTAGAGAAGCAACCCAAAAAATTGAAGAAAATAAGGAAGAGACGTCACTCAAATCATATCCATTACATGAAAAATTAGTTGTTTTAGCCATAATGAAGGCTAATGGTTCATCCACAGGTGAGATATATTCCTCATACAAAAGTCTCTGTAAAATTATCAGACAAGACGAACTTACTCAAAGAAGAATTACTCAAATGTTAAGTGAAATTGAATTATCTGGAATAATTAATGGACGATTAATTCATCAAGGAATTCATGGTAGGACAAAAAAATACAAACTAACAATCTCATCTGAAATGATAAAAAAATCATTCAAAGACGATCTAACTTTGCAAGACATTATCTAAATCTGAATTATAGTTTTGATGAAATACCTGAAAAGTTTTCAAATTCACCATTAATGCAATTCCTGGATTTGGAGTCATTCCAACACTAGTTTGAAAAGGAGTCTGCTTTTGCCACGAACCAGAATTAACTAGTAAAATTCCCTTATACATGTCCAATTGAGCCTTGTGGACATGACCCACATGAAAAATATCTGGAATATCTTCAATTACCAAAAGATCTTCCATTTCAGGTGCAATTGGTGTTTGACTACCATAAATTGGACTCAAATGTCGTACTTTGAGTAAATGTCTCATTACATTTGTAGGCTCATCATATTTCATTCCAGGTGTAGTCTTTACGATATCATCAATACTTTGTCCATGAAACATCAATACCTTAACCCCATTCAATGAAATCATTGATGGATTTCCAACCATTATTACATTTTCTCGCTCCCACAAACTTGAATTGTATTTTTTTGGAATTGCTGGTTGTGGAAGAGCTCTTCTTCCTGGATCATGATTTCCAGGCATTATGATTATTTTGATATTTTTTGGAATTTTATCAATTAAACCTTCAGCTTTTTTTAATTGCTCTTCTATTGTTTGACAAACTAATTCTTTATTCTGATTTGGATAAATTCCAACACCATCAAGAATATCTCCTCCAATTAGAACAAAACGAATTTTTCTTGCAACTGGATCAGGACTAGATAACCATGCTACAAAATCAGAAAATTCTTCTTCCATGAAATATTTACTACCAATATGCAAATCAGAAAGAAATACCGCATAAGCTTCAGATTCTGATTTGTTTACAGCCTGTTCTGGAATGTCGGGGAAAATTATGTCCTTTATAATAAATCCCGAATTCTTTCCCATTCCTATTCTTAGCATGATAAAACAGTCTAGTAGAAGAGTATCTACAGTTTTTTGTAAATCATCATCAAAAACTATTCCCTCAAACGAGCCTGAAGGATCTTCTAGCATTAATTTTGTAATGTTTCGCTCAGATTTTTTTTCTGTGACAAGCCCACACACATACAAATCATCTTCAAATTTTGCAGATTTTATTGATGCTAGAGATTTTAGCATTCTTGATTCAGGCCTATCTGAAATGATTCGTTTGAGTTTGTTAAATCGGCTAGAAAATAGGGCATTATACCCCTTAACACCCTCACCCGATGTTATCTTTAAGGTGGGATCAGATAATACTTTGATTTCACTTTGTAAATCTGAATCTTCCTTAATTCCAAGATATGTTTCTAAATCATCTTGATTTATTTGAAATAATTTTTGTTTGGTCTTTTCTCGAACTATTTCTTTAATGATTTTCTCTAATTTTCTAACATCAACATTTTCTAGAATTTTAAATGCGTCAGGATGAATTTGGAATCCTTTGTTTAGTGCATAGTTTAATGCGAAAGTAACTTCCTTTTTCATATCAAAAAATATCATCTGGTTTAATTAAATCTGCGCCTAAATGCAAACCTCAAATAATGTTCATAATTAAAAATAATATGAATAGAATCAGGTTACTCTTATTTTTCATTTTTCTTGGAGCTTTTGCTACAGCATTTCAAATTGGATCAATGACTACTGTAAGTGAAGAAGATGCAGAGGCGTTCATGAAAGAATTTGAAAATCTTATTTTAGATATTGATGCGTTTGGAATTTTTACACATAATTTAACTATTGCATTACCCATGTTTATTCCAGGATTTGGTGCTGTATGGGGTCTTTTTTCTGCCTGGTCAACGGGATTTGCTTTTGCAGCCATTGTATCAACTATACCTGAAATAGGTAGTATTCCACCTCTTTCCATTCTCTTCTTATCACCATTTGGAATAATGGAAATTGTTGCCTACTCTTTGGGAATCTCTAGAAGTTTTATTTTGATTAAAGCAATTACCAAAAAAGTTAATCTTATTCAATTCATAAAACCAACTGTTATTGAAATTGGAATTGTTGTAGGTCTACTATTTTCTGGAGGATATCTTGAAATGTATTTGATAGATCTCGCTCGAGAAACAGGTTTTGAGATGCCTGGTTTCTAACTAAAAATAATTTATCGCTTTACCTAATCAGTCTAAAATAATTTAGTAGTAAATTATAAACCAAATTAGAAGAGAAATCAATGATGAAAGTAATTATATTTTTACTATCTATACTTTTTATTTCATCAGGATATTTCATCAATGATTCATTTGCTGAAATATCTGAGAATCAAACATTTTTGTTAGAGGGCTCTGGTTTTGCTGTAACTGAGGAATTAATTAAAACATCAGAAATTGATCTTGCTTTATTTTCTCAACAACAAAGTGGAAGTAGTATTAATTTTCTAATTGAAGATGGTTTTATTATATTAGGTGATGAAGAATTTGTAATATCTGATTTAAAAGGAAAATTTTTACGTGAAGGACGTTATATTAGAATAAATGGAGATATTGAAAGTTCAACAGGTCTTGATACCTCAATTAGCTTCTTTGGAAGACTAGTAGAAGAAAGCAAAGAAGCATCAGTATATGGTTTTACTGGAAGAATTACAATTAGTGATGAAACATACAAAATTATCTACACAACAAAACTATCTACACTATCAAAAATCAATACAACTTCAGACTCTGAAGAATCAGATTTAACAATTCACATTCTAAAAGGCTCTGCTGCATCAAGTACAATTGATGATACAATTCCAGGATTTGACACTTCAAATTATCTTCGATTCTTTTCTATTGATAGAATTTCAATACACCCAGATACTACCATTACTATAGTAAATGATGATATTGTAAATCATAGTATTATTAGTGGAAAAGAAAACTACGGTTCTCGTGATGATCCATTTACACCTGATGGAAGAATTTCAACTGGAGATATTGCACCAGGAGAATCCACTACAATTACATTTGATGGTTTAGGAATTTACAAATTATATGATCCTGATTATAATTATATGAGAATTGAGGCAGCAAGCTTCCCCATTGTAGATAATCTCACAATCGGTACAACAAATAATCAACAAGGAAACTAATTTTCCCATTGCCATCTATAATTCATGTATGAATCTAAACTAGTTTGATTAAATACCATTACTGATAAATCAGAAAATTCTTTTCCTTCCAAATCTTTTACAGTACCCACAAAACTTGTTTCATTTTCAGTTGTAATTGCCTCAAAAACATGAACTTTCATTTGACTAGTATCAAAATTATTTTCTTTGAGATAAAATGCAATTTCTGATGGCATAAAATGTTTGTCTGGTTGTTTTGGCCAAGGTCTTGGAACTAAAACTACACTAAAACCATCAATTAACGCCTTTTGTAATTCTAATTTTTTATCCTCAATAGGTGTAGTAACATGCATTGTAATAACTTTGGATTTATCAAGTGGAACTTGAGCCTTTGATGCTGCAACCTGAATAGAACTAATTCCAGGGATAATTTCCACCTTTCCAAAAATTTCAATTAATCTATCTACTACTTCAGACTCTGAAAAATTTACATCACCAGTAAATGGAATCACTAAAGTTTTATCCTTAAGCTCAGGAAGAATTTTTTGATATGATTCTTCTTGATTACTCATAGTAATTTCATAGATCTCTTTTCCTTTGGTCCACACTTCAATTGTTTTTAGTGTGTATTTGTAACCAATCACAATATCACAATTTTGAATTATCTCTTTTACAATCCCTGTTACATATTTTGGTGAACCTGGACCAACACCAACGGCATAAACTTTACCCAATTTACTTCGTCAAAATTTGTCTGTCTTTGATGTACTGCACAAAAGGTTCCCAATCCACTTTCATGTATTTTGTAGGCTCTTTTGCAGGATATTTGACCCAATCTTGTGCTATTGCATATTGAAATTTTTCTTGTTTACCGTTTTTTGTATATTCTAATTGTAATGCACCTCCCCAAACCTTATTTTCAAAACTAATACTAGAAATATCATCAAATGCTAATTCAACATTTCGTTCATCTTTTACATCCTCAATTAATTCTTCTTCATTATAACCATCATGACGAATCATTGTATTTTTTGATTTGATAAAATTAATCACTTGTCTATCTCTAATTGCTTTCCACCATTTCATTTTAGCCTCTGTTTTATGTACAAACACTAGATGTTTGTCAGTTAACACTAACATTCCTTCTCTACCTCCAATTGAGAAGAATTTTTTAGATTCTCTCCATACTGAAACTAAATGTGCCTGAATCTTTTCATCAGATTGCATTAGAGATGAATTATTTGGCTTTGTTAAAAACTAATACAATTAGCTTTTAAGTATGAAATTTTGTGGAAAAATATTGAATAAAATATTCTTGGTAATGATATTTTTATTAATTTTAGTTAGTGTAGAAAATCAAGTATTTGCACAAGGTGTTGATATTAATTTTTCTAAAGTAATTGATCCCGTTGCTGTAATAGAGACAAATCTTGGAAATATTACATTTGAATTTTTTTATAGTGATGCACCAAATCATGTTGAAAATTTTATTAAATTATCTACAATGGAATTTTATGATGGAACAATTTTTCATAGAATAATTCCTGGATTTATGATTCAAGGAGGAGATCCTAATACAATTGACGGTGATCCAAGTACATGGGGAACTGGTGGCCCAAATACTAGTGTAAATGCAGAATTTAATTCTATAAAACATAATCGTGGAATTGTTTCAATGGCAAGATCAGCTGATCCAAATAGTGGCGGTTCACAATTTTTCATAGTTCATCAAGATTCCCAAGGCTATGAGATATCTCTTGATGGAAAATATTCTGTATTTGGTAGAATTGTAACTAATGAAAGTTTTGAAACACTTGATAAAATTGCTGCAGTCCAAACTGGTACTAGTAACAGACCAATTGATCCTGAACAAGTCAAAATTACAAAAATTACAATAGTAAATCGTTCTGAAGTTTCAAATCTTCTCACTCTATCTGAACCTGAAAGAACACAATCCCCTATTACTCCATCAACTGGAAATCAAAAATTTGAAAGTGTTGAACATGGAATAACAATAAGTTTTCCTGAAGGTTGGTTATTACAACAATCTGATGGAATTCAAGAAAATTCTCCTGATGTAGTTGCAGTAGGACCAAAAATAGGAACAATAAATCCAAATATTTCCCTAACAACTGTACAATCAGACAAAAAAACTATTGATGATATTATTTCTGAGAAAAACAAAATATTAAAACAAGTTGTAGAATCAGGAAACTTACAGATTACTTTACAGAAAAAAACAACAATTAATGGAAATCAAGCATATGTAACTGATGCACTAGGAATATTTCCATCTTATGGAGAAATTATTAATGTAAAATTTAAAGAGATAATAATTTTTGACACTGAGAAATATTTTGTAATTACATATACAAATTCAGAAGATGATTTTGATTCACAACTTTCAAGATTTGATGAAACAATTAATTCTGTTGAATTATCATCAAAAAAATCTATTGATGAATTAACAACTGAAGAAGGAGGCGGGTGTCTAATTGCAACTGCAGCATTTGGTTCAGAATTAGCACCTCAAGTACAACAACTACGAGAACTTAGAGATAATACAATTCTACAAACAGAATCAGGAACTGCATTTATGTCAGGTTTTAATCAATTCTATTATTCATTTTCACCAGTAATTGCTGATTTAGAACGTGAAAGTCCAATTTTCAAAAAAGCAGTAAAACTAACACTAACTCCAATGTTATCATCATTATCTCTACTGAATTATGTCGATATTGATTCAGAACAAGATATGTTAGGATATGGAATTAGTTTGATTATACTAAATGCAGGAATATATTTTGTAGCACCTGCAATGATTATTTACAAAATTAGAAAATAATTTACTAATCCTAATTACCAAACATCATCTACTTCATCAAGTAATTTGTACTCTTTCTCATCCTCACGCTTCATTATCTTTAATCTTGAAATGTCTCTATCAAAGAACAAATCAATTACCCAATCAAGTAATACTCTGATTTGTTTATCTAAAGTTGGTATTTTTGAAAGATAGACACTTCTCCAAATTAACCACGCCCAAAATCCAGATATATTCATCCCCAAAAATGTAGCAATACCTGATCTTTTTCCAATTATTGCCATTTGACCCTTGGAATGATATTCAAATTTTTCTTTTTTTGAATTTTTGATTAATGCTATTAAATTTTTAGCAGCAGTTTTTGCTTGAGCTTCTGCAATTTGTGCAGTTGGAGGAAACGGCCTTTTTGTTTCTGGATTCAAAAACAAAGCACAATCCCCTATTGCAAAGACACCAGGAAAATCTTGAACTTCAAGATAATCATTAACTATCACTTTACCTCTATCTGTTTTTAGCATTGATCTTTGAATGGTGCTAACTGGGGTTACCCCTGCAGTCCAAATCAAAGTCTTTGTTCTAATTGAATCAACTTTTGATTCATCTAATGGATCTTTTGGATTTTGATCTATTGATTTTGTGGTAACCTCATTTCCATCAAAACTAGTTATTGCAGTTTGTAATTTGATATCAATTCCTCTCTCAATTAGCTTTTGTTTTGCAAACTCTGCTAATTTTTCATTAAAACCTGGTAAAATCATAGGTAGTGCTTCTATTACAACTACCTTTAGATCATCTTTGTAAATACTATGATAATGTTTTCGTGCGTCCAAGATTAAATCCATTAATTCTCCTGCTGTTTCAATTCCTGCAAATCCTCCTCCTGCTACTACAAAGTTTAGAAAACTTTTTCGAAGAATTGGATTAGTTTCATTTTCTGCTTGTTCAAGCATATCAATTACTCGGTTTCTCAACATAACAGCATCATTGAGTGTTTTCATTGTGAAAGAATTTTTCTCAACATCAGCCATTCCAAAGAAATTGGTTTCACTGCCAAGAGCTACTACAAGAAAATCATAATGAATTGAAATACTTCTTTTATCTCCAGTTCCCCATAAATTTACTAATTTTCCAAAAGGATCAATATTTTTAATTCTCCCTTCATAGAATTTTGTTTTTTTACAAATTGTTCTGATTGGTAAAACAATATGTCTAGTTTCAATCATTCCCGATGCTACTTGAGGTAACATTGGAGTAAACAACAAAAAATTATCTTCACTTACCATGACTAATTCCACCTCAGGGTCATTTCCAAATTTAGATTCTAATTGTCTAGTACATTCTACCCCTGCAAATCCTCCTCCTAAAATTACAATTTTCTTCTTTTTTCTAGTCAATTGTGACCTATTCACAAATTAGGTGAATATATGCTATAAGAATAATTTTTAGTAAAATCTTAGGCTCTTAAAATGTCTGAGTGTAATATTTCATATGCCCTTGATGCGTCTCTATCATTTAGAATGATTACAATATTGTCTTGACTGAAAAATGCATTAACTAATTCAATTCCATTAGTATGTAATACTTCAGCAACATAAGAAACTACATCGGATTGATTTTGAGATGTAGGTATTGAAATTCTAATTTTTGCAAGACCAGTACTGAACATATTTTCCCTATTTGTAAAATTATTGAAAATCTGTCTAATGTCCTCTATATCTTCAGCAAGAAATCTAAAAGAATCAGAGACTCTAAAAAATTCATAATTACTAGTTATCTTTGAGAATTTATCTAAAATTGTCATTGGATCCATTTCATTTGAATCCTTTATTGAGAATTTTATATCCATTATACCATCAGTTAAAGCCAATCTAGCATTTTTTAGAACTGATTCTTCTTTTACATCCTCTTTGATTTCAAATGAATCTGCAAATCGTTTGATTGCAACTACTACAGTATTGAGATTTACAGAATTTCCTAAAACTCTTTCAATTTCTGGTTGAATTTTTACTGCTAATGCTGTATAGTTTATCAAATCCATTTTCATGCAATCGTAAACTGAACGATTTCTGGTGATAATCTCTCTTACAACTTCAGGAATAGACATGCTTGTAACTCTCATTAAGATTATTATATCATGTCAGTTATAATAGGATTATGTAAGATTTCATGGAATTAACAATAATCTTTATATAATGTCATGTATATTACATAATGTAAGTAATATGACAATGTTCTTTGATAGCGAAATTGATAGAATCTTCAATAAAATGACAAAATCTTTTTTTGAAATAGATGGAATTTTTGAGGGATTCAAAGGTAATTCCAATTCTGAACCACTTTTTTACGGTTGTACAATGACTGTTGGTCCAGATGGAAAACCGGTTGTACAGGAATATGGAAACGTCAAACCAGACCAACTTCCAATTTCTGATACACGAGAACCAATTGTTGATACAATTGTTGATGAGAAAGAAAAGGTAGTAAAACTCATAGTTGAAATGCCAGGAGTTGAAAAGACTGATGTCAAAATTGTTGTTGACAACAAAATTGTAGATCTTTCTGCAGAACACGGTGAAAAAAAATACCATGTCAAAGTTCCATTGAAACATATAGTTGATGAGAACTCTGCAAAAGCTTCATACAAAAACGGAATTCTACAACTAGTTTTCAAATTAGTTGCAGAAAAACAAACAGGCAAAAAAGTGGAGGTTGAATAAACCCCTCAATTTTTTTGAGGAAAAGATATGAGTGAAATAATTTTAAAAATAGATGAAATTCCACAACAACATGTAGGAAGAGGTAGAGCAATAGTTGATCCTAAAATTATTGAGGATCAAAATTGGAATTCAGGCCAAATTTTAGAAATTACATATAACAAAAAAACACATGTAAAACTTTGGCCAGGAACTACTGAAGAATATGGTACTGGAATTATCAAAATTGATGGAATCACTCGACTAAATATTGGAGCAGGTATTGGAGATAAAATTTCTATAAAATCTGTTGAAGCACCTAATGCTGAACAAATCATACTATCCCCAACTGAAAAATTACCAATTGATGAAGAACAACTACATAATGTAATGATTGCAAATTTTCAAAATCATGTGTTTACTGTTCATGATTCGATTCAATTACCAACACAAATGGGTGGAAAAATACAATTTATCACTACAAGTACAAAACCATCAAAACCAGTAATTGTTACTGAAAATACAATCTTCAAACTTGGAGCAATGACTAAAGCAATTGATGCATCTATTCCAAGAATTACATACGATGAACTTGGTGGTCTAAAAAAAGAGGTTCAAAAAATTCGTGAAATGGTTGAATTACCCATGAGACATCCTGAATTGTTTGACAAAATAGGCGTGGAAGCTCCAAAAGGAGTATTGTTGTATGGCCCTCCAGGAACAGGTAAAACTCTACTTGCAAAAGCAGTTGCCGGAGAAACAAACGCCAATTTTATTTCCATTAGTGGTCCTGAAATTATGGGAAAATTCTATGGAGAAAGTGAGGAGCGAATTAGAGAAATCTTTACACAAGCTGAGGAAAACGCCCCTAGTATTATTTTCATAGATGAGATTGATTCGATTGCTCCAAAAAGAGATGAAGTTTCAGGTGATCTTGAAAAAAGAATAGTTTCTCAACTTTTAACATTGATGGATGGAATGAAGTCTAGAGGAAAAGTTGTAGTAATTGCAGCAACTAACAGACCAGACTCTATTGATCCTGCACTTAGAAGACCAGGAAGATTTGATAGAGAAATTGAGATTGGAATTCCAGATGATAAAGGACGATTCGATATTCTTTCAATTCATACACGCGGTATGCCAATTGATGAAAAAGTAGATCTTAAACAAATCTCAAAGATTACACATGGATTTGTGGGAGCTGATTTGGAAGTACTAGCAAAAGAAGCTGCAATGAGATCTCTTCGTAGAATTCTTGCAGATGAAGAAATTGATCTTGATGAGGAAAAAATTTCATCAGAAATTCTCCAAAAAATTCAAATTTCTAGCGAAGATTTTAGAGATGCATTAAAAGAAGTTAGTCCAAGTGCACTCAGAGAAGTCCAAGTACAAATTCCAGATGTAAGTTGGGATGACGTTGGAGGTTTAGATGCATTAAAAGATGAACTTCGTGAAGCAGTTGAATGGCCTATCAAACACAAAGAGGCATATGATTATGTAAATGTAGAAGCTCCAAAAGGAATTCTACTTCATGGTCCACCTGGAACTGGTAAAACTTTGATTGCAAAAGCACTTGCAAAAATGACTGAATCTAATTTTATCAACATAAAGGGCCCTGAATTACTCTCAAAATGGGTAGGAGAATCTGAAAAAGGAGTAAGAGAAATTTTCAGAAAAGCACGACAGGCAGCACCATGTATTATTTTCTTAGATGAAATTGATGCACTTGTTCCACGACGAGGAAATGGTGGTTCAGAATCACATGCTACTGAAAGTGTTGTATCTCAAATTCTAACTGAGATTGATGGACTAGAAGAATTACAAAATGTCCTAATCATTGGTGCAACTAACAGACTAGATATTGTCGATGAGGCATTGTTGAGACCTGGACGATTTGATAGAATTATTGAGGTATCAAATCCTGATTCCAAAGGTAGAGAACATATCTTTAAGATTCATACAAAAAAGAAACCACTTGCAAACGATGTCAATATTACAAAACTTGTAGAATTGACTAGTGGTTTTAGTGGTGCAGAGATTGGTGCAGTTGCAAACAGAGCAGCAATTACTGCTCTAAAAAGATACGTCAGTGGAAAACTCCAAAATCTTAAAGAAATTAAAATTTCTCAACAAGATTTGATTGATGCAATAGATAAGGTAAAACCTCAAAAAAAAGAGGCTCTACCTCTTGCATCTATAATATAGTCTAAATACTAAAGGAAATGACACAAAACATGAAATTATATCTTGACTTTGATCCATGCCAAGAATGTAATACCATGATGGCAGAATTAAGTAGTCCTGAAGTTTTGTTTGGTGATCAAAAAACCAGAGCAGATGAATCTGCAAAATTTCTTAGACATTTAACATACAACCATAACGAAATTGTTAAAGCAGTTATGGAAGATCTTCCGAAACAGAAAAAAGATCAAGAACCTGACTTTTACAAATAATAATCATATTCATATACAAAATTGTCTTTATGGAATTGAGTGATAATTAATTGAAAACAGGAATTATTTTTAGTCTAATTGTTTTACTTTTTTCAATTAATTTTTTAGAATTTGCAATAGCATTTGAAACAGAACAAGAACCAAATCCTCCAAGAATCCCTCAGCCTGCACCAGAGCCAAAACCAATTAGAATGCCTGAACCTGAACCCGTACCAGAACCATTTCCTGGAGAAACTGAATCAGAAAAAATACAAAGATTAACTGAAGAAAATAATCAACTAAAACAAAAAAACAATAATCTACAAAATAAAATATTAGAACTAAATGACAAAATTGTTAGTCTAAAAGAAGTAATTATGGAGCAAGTTCGTATAATATCGGATTTAGTAAATAGTCTAAAAGGAATATTATTTGAAAAAATATTTTCACCTTCTCTGAATTTTTAGGATTAATTTTGAAAGCATCTAGTTGATGATATAACCAATTGAAGAATACGATTTAGTATAAAACAAAAATAACTTTTTAAGAAAATAATTATTTCTTAATTGATTCTAAAGAATGTCCACGATTTGTAATCATTTGAGTGACTGCTCCCATAGTATAATCAATTCCATGTTCTTCTTCAAAATGATTTCTTAATTTTTCAATTAATGCAATTGATTTTTCTTCATCAATCTCAAATTCACATTCAAAGCCATAATCTTCACATCTCAGTTTGAGTGTCATTCATTCTGAAAATAATTCTAGCATATAAAAACTATAAACCTGATTTTTAACTAAAACGTGAATAACAACAAATTTTTCAAATAGCACTAATTATCTCAATTACTTGGTATCATACAGATGAAAGGTTTAGAATTTATTTTTCTTGCAGTGGGTTCTGTATTGGGGGCATATCTAAGATACAAAATCACAGAATCTCCTTTGATTTTTAATACAATACCAGTTAACGTTTTGATAGTTAACATTCTTGGTGCATTTATTCTTGGTGCATTTGTTATACTATCACAACATTGGCATCTTGATGGAAGATATTCTCTTTTTGCAGCGGTAGGATTTTGTGGCTCACTAACAACAATGTCAGCATTTGCACTTGATTCAAGCAATATTCTTGAGAATAATCATTATGTGGCATTTACAATTAATATTTTTGCAAATGTAGGACTATCGATTTTAGCATTAATCGGAGGAAAATCCTTAATGAGTGCAATCATCAATAATTAATTAGAAATGGTTTATTCATATCAAATTGTAAAGTTTCTAACAATTTCTCTTGTCCAAGGAAATCATTGGTCTCAATCAGCAAATGATAAAGGAGTTAATTACAAATCACTCAAAGATCCTTTCTCAAAAATCATTGTACAATCATCTAATAATTCTAAAAAACTATACCGTGTTCCAAAAGACAGAACAGTAATAGTAACAAATGACACTGTTCACTTTTTAGGTGAATTAGCTTAATTATTTAAAAAACTGATCAATCTGATCTCTATACTTTAGAGACATCTTTCCAAAATCTGTAAAATCTTCAGCAGTTGGATATTTCATTTTCAATGCATATTGATTAATGAATAAAGATAATGCACTACCAGTAATTAGATTGTAAACACCATCAGCTATATTATTTGAGTATGGAAATGCAACTTTGATAAAAGGCAGATATGTTTCTGTTTGAGAAATCATTAATTGAATATGCTTTTCAACAAATTTTACAACATCATCTGGAATTGCCATAATTATACTGATATTGATTTCTTATAAGTAAACATTAAATCTTTAGGCATAGCAAGTTGTGCATTAATTTTAAAAATATCTTTTATTTTATTAATTAAATAATTACTTTACTTGATTAAA
>LFLC01000006.1 GCA_001543015.1 Nitrosopumilus sp. LS_AOA
TGATGATAATTTTTGTTTGTTAAATGTTTTGTATTATTACCACACCACATTGGAAAGTCATCATCCCCCATTTTCTCATAGATTGTACTATCAGATAACTCAAAGCCATCTTTACTTGAACTGTTGAGTGTTTTGACTACTATCTGTAATGTTTTTACTGCAGACTTTTGGCGCAGTAAAATAGTTTTAGCGAGAGAGTTTTTCATTTACCATCTTCTCTAATTCATGTTGTAATAGTACATCAGTTGGTATCATAGAATCCATTAATGCAAATTCTGATTGTAATTCGTTTAATTCCAAGCTGGTATTTCTAACTAGCCTATCCCATTTTTCTATCTTGTTAATATCTGCATTGTAATCAGGGATTTTTTTACCATTTTTTTCTATTGTGATTATTTTAGTTAATTTGTTATCATAATATTCCAATCTGGTTTTAATTTTGATTACTCGCCTAGTTATTGATTCTAAATATCTCGCACGTGCATGTTTTTCACGTGTGGCCCATGGAATATGATCCTCATCTTCAGTTAATTTCTCTGCAAATTCTATAAAGTATACTTTTGCAGTCTTTGGATCAATTCCAACTTCTTTTGAGGCAGCATAACTAGTAATTCCACCAATGAAAAATAACTGTTCCAACTCTGTTATTTTAACTGAAGTTAGTGTACGTGTTGTTTTCTTTGATTTCCTAGTCTCTTTGTGCGTGTAGCCCTTTTTTTTATCCATATAGTGGGAATGAAATTAGTGCTATTTTAGGATTATTGTAAATGTGATTAATGGTTAATAATGTACAATAATTGTAAATTTTTGATAATTTTGTTGAGATTTGAAAAAATGTATTAAAATCAAGAATATCACATATTCTCAAATCGCGTATGGTTATTTGTCCGTAAAGTTGAATCAAGATGAGAGCTTATGGTCATCTGTCCGTAAGCTCTTAAATTATCGCTTGGGGTCATCTGTCCCTAAGCGATTTTCACTTTTTATTTCTAAATGTGAGATAATATCAACTTTAAGGGGTTTTAGATTATCTGAAAATCCTTAACATTTTTGTAAAAAAGTCTAACATTCGTCTCAGATGAGACTAATGTTGAAGAAGATTTACCAATATTGGTAAATTATGAAAATTCGTCACAAGAATGATTATTTGCGATCAAAATAACCAAGAGAACTAACACTTTTTGAAAATTCTCAAGTAATATTTTGAATATAGTTTTTGGGAGATATTTCTGTTATTTGATCTGGTATCAATCATATGTAAAAGTGATATTGAATTATAAAAACAAAAAGGTTTAGGTGTAAAGAAATAGTTTTGGTCACTTTGGTCAAGTTGGCACATGCTTAGTTGGTGATAATTTGGGAATGATGTCGGACATGTTTAAACATATTCTAACAATAAAGGTACACCGCCAAACTGACCAGAAATTACTCTTTAAATAATTCTTCTAACTCATTTTCTTTCTCTTTTGATATCTTTCTCCAGTCACGTTTATCATCCCCGTTATGCCCATAGGTGTAGGCACAAAGAAGCCTTTTTTTGCCCATATATGGGAATGATAAATAATACTATTTTAGGATTAATGCAATTGATTGTTGGTAATTTGTGATAATTGTAAATTTTTGATAATTTTGTTGAGATTTGGGAAAATGTTTTGAATATAGCTTTTGGGAGATATTTTCCCAGGGTTCTTTTTTTTTACTATTAAGGGGCGATAATATCTCCATCTCAGTTTACGTGAAAATCTGATCGGTAAATAAGGAGATCCCGACACTTTATGTTTACAACCTTTTCTACTAGATGTAATTTTTTTATTATTAGTAGAAGAGCTGTTCAACCAAAAGTGTCGGGGTTTGGGCACAAAAATCATGAATTTCTCATCCCGACACTTTGTGTTGTAAAGTATTTACAAATATGAATCCCGACACTTTACTCTAAAAACTATTTTTAGTAAATTAACTCTGATCGGTATCATTTAGAGTTGTCTGTTTTGGTTCTTTAAAATCAATATTAAGCCAAACTCTTTCAGTACCTCTGGAACCTGATTCGCCCATTTCAATTCTATCCCAGTCATGGTATTCCTCAAATGCCTTACTGAACTGACCCATGCCTAGAGGT
Source organism: Nitrosopumilus sp. LS_AOA (assembly GCA_001543015.1). Classification (GTDB taxonomy): domain Archaea; phylum Thermoproteota; class Nitrososphaeria; order Nitrososphaerales; family Nitrosopumilaceae; genus Nitrosopumilus. The sequence continues at coordinate 2,117 of LFLC01000006.1, forward strand.
GTTTCGCCTTTGTCTAGTGTTATTCTCTTGTAAAATTGGTATGTTTCTCTTTTAGTTTTGTGATTTTCACTATCAATGATATAATTAGTCTCAAAGTCATCAATTGGGTCTGCATTCTCATTCCATTCCTTTTGTATTGTTTTCCATTCCTTAGAATAAGTAAATTTACCAGTATTGTGAAGTTTACGTGCTAGGTAAACTAGGCATGAGAATACTTTGATTGCCTCCTCTTTTCTTTCTTTTAATTGTTCTAATAGTTTCTCATTTCTAGCTGGATCCTTTTCAAAATTTCTCTCCCATTTTATAATTAGCCAGCGTCTGAAAAACCCTTGGGACTGATCAAAGACTTTTGGGAATCTATTACAAGAGAATAGCATCTTTGCAAATGTTTGCATCTCAAATGAATGGCCATACTTTTTTTGGACTGTGATTTTCTCACCAGAACATATGGCCTTTATTTTACCAGTATGTTTTATCTCATTTTTCTCCAAGTCAGGAAATATGTTAAATGACTTGCCATCCAAGTCCGCCCTCATAAACTTGTCATCTGCAATATCCTGCAGTGATATACTTTTGCCGTTATCATTACCCAGTAGATATTGTATGTATTGCAGGTAAATTGATTTACCATTATCACCACTTCCTAAAAACATGAATGCCTTATCATCAATTTGATGTTTGAGAATCGGTGATGCCATAATTTCTAGAATTGTCTCAAAATTCTGTTTTTGGAATTTACCATCAACAGTAAATGATGAGGTTAGGAATTGCCAAAATAAGGTCCCATTGAGATTCTTTTCCATATCATCAAAAATAGTATCGTCATTGATTTCAAATTTTGGTGCGATAAACTCAGTTGGGATTAGGACCCGACTCAAGTAATCAGGGGAATGGTTACTTAATTCCATAGTATCAAGGGTTAGTATGCCGTTATCTGTTGTAATTAAATTAGGATCAGCATCAAAACTTTTCAGGTCACTATATGTTTGAGCCTTTATCTTGCTTATGACTTCGTTTCTATAGTTTATGGTGCAATCAGGAATTAATATCTCAGTACGCTCTCGTATCCTGCTTTGGGCCTGTAACTGATCATAGATTTTTCCAGTGTACATCAAGATTTCATCTGATTCTCGTAATGTCACAAACGTGTTTTCGATTTGCATCTGTTGTGCGACATTATTAATTTTATGCTCTCCTGCAAACTTGCCGTCATCATCGTTTTCCAAATAGATTAGTTTTGGGTCATCAAAGATTACAGTATCAAAACGATCAAAATTAATAATTTCAAATTTGAATAAATTATTCTGCACAAAAATTGTGCGTTCTGCATAGCCATATCTAACCTGGAAGACTTCAGATATTGCGCGATATATTGCAAAGTGTAATCTGGCCTTTATCTCAGTTTTGCAGACATTTTTAATCTCATCTGTGAAATCCTCAAAATCAATCTTCACTAAATGTGGTTCCTGTATACTTGAATCAATTAATAGTACATACTTGTATTCCCCATCTTCTTTAAACTCGTTAAAAAATTTTGTAAACAAGTCTGCAAGTGCTGATTCAGTAAAAGTTTTTGTCTCCGAATCACTCAAACTTTTTCATACCTCCCATGTGTTACTGCAGGCACCAAACCATTACGACCCATGAAGGACATAATGGGGTTAGGGCAGAAGATGTCCATTTTATGATGCCCGCAATAACTGTAATTTGAGAAATTATCCAGGTTACATTTTACCATACCATCAAATAACATGAAAGGTGTTTCCTGGACTTTAAAGAAAAAATGAATTTTAAATAATACCTTATCTTGAATCTTAAATAAATCACAGGATTCACAATAAAAAACTTTAAGCTTATTATCCATTAAGATGGCACCTCATAATTTCATTGACAACGAAATGAAACGTATCATTATTTTCACTTCCTGGTAATAATCCATTATCAAAAGCAAAGTCATAGATTAATTCAGGATTATGCTTGACAATGTGGGTTCTAATTTTATGCTCACTTGTTGTAACGTATTGACAGTTTTTTAATGGACAGTGTACTTTAGGCATCATATCCTCCTGACTTGAAGTTGTTTTTTACAAATCTCGTACTCTTTAGATGATTACTAAAATCAGGCTCTAAACCTAATTGTCCATCTACTCCATCAGGAATTTCTTTTAATTTTTCTAATACATCGCCTTGTAGGATAGTTCTATTTTTCATACCATTATTCTCCTAAAAAAATTAAGAGTCCTCCAATGATGCTATTGCACTAGAGGTCTCTTTGTAAGAAGTTTTCAAACTTGTTTTTAGATTGTTTAGATATATTATTCGTACATCTAACTTTTCTATTTCGTCTCTCAACAAGTTTCTATGTAGTGTCAATTCTTGAAGAATTGATGATTTGTTATTTGCCATGAGTGGAAACTTTTGTAAATAATAATAGATCCCAATAATTAGACTAAAAATACTAGTATCCCTTATTATAATATTATATAATTTAGGACCAAAATATTCTCTCAATGCAGATATACTTGATTTTGAAAAGGCAAAATAATTATTAAAATTACTAGTATTACTCATATTTCATCACCCCATGATTTCCAACCTACATCTTTTGTTCTAGCAAAAAGCTCAACACGTTTTACATTACCAAATAACTCTACTATCCTATCACGAATGACAATAGGTTTTTCAGAATGTTTTGTTATTGGTGTAACTATAATTTGAGAAATACTTTTGGATTTTACTGCAAGTCCTTTACCTTTAACAGCTAGGAGACATATCTCAGCGTTGGCTCTGGTATAATTACCAAGTCCAATAAAATAACCATTACCTGATTTATTTTTTTTAACCCATGTAAAAGCTACTGTCCTATATGAGAATCCCCATTCTTTAATCAAGTCTAATCCTTGCTCTAATGTTGGGTATGTTACCCACATTAGAAGAATAGAGTCATTAAAAGCAAGACTTTGTATGTTTAGTTTTTTGAGATCATCTGCAGACATTACATGGTATAGTTGAGCTGCAGTCTTTCCAGTATTATACGAATTTTGGAAATTAGCATAAAACCATGGCGGATCACAGTAGATTAATTGATATTTGTCTTTTGGGAGTGGAATTGATTCCTGAGTTTTTACTTTAGCTTTATTATTAATTTCATTATAAGCTGAAGTGATTGTTTTGGTTCCTTCCCTAAGTTTTTCTTTAAGTTCTTCAGGAGCTAACTCTATTACTTTTTTAGCTCTTACAAAAGTTCCATGTTTTACTCCTATATCGTCTGCCGTTTTTTGAGTTGATTTACTTTGTTCAACATTAGTCTCAGATGAGACTAAAGTTAGATCCGTTCTTTTACCCTGTCGTTTTTTAGCTAATTCTTTATTAATTTTTTGGAGTGGAATTCCAAGCTCGGATTTTTGGAAATCATTTAGGTGTCTTCTTTTTAAATTACATTCAATTACAAACTTTTTTTCTAATAATTTATTCTCAAATGTTCGTACTGCATGTTTGATTTTAACTCCAAGTTCTTTACAGATTCTATATCTATGATGGCCATCAAGAATTACATTATCAGAGTTTACAACAATTGGAATCCACAAACCATTATTTTTAATAGATTCATTTAGGGAATCATATTCTTTTACAGTTAATGCAGGAATCATTTTTTCATATGTTGGGTTTATAATTAATTGACTCAAAATAATCACCTCTACTTTAGTATCTCCTCGTTTTGGCAAAGTAGCCAATTATGATG
>LFLC01000039.1 GCA_001543015.1 Nitrosopumilus sp. LS_AOA
AAAAAATATATTTCATAATTATATGTCTTTTTTGAATATATTTTTTTTCTAAATCTAGTTGACATGAATTTATGAGATGAATTTTAAACCAGTGCACTCAAAGATTGTTCTATCTTTTAATTCCATTTGCCATTTTTCATGGTATTTGTAATATACAAAACTATCATCCAAATACAATTCATAGTTTTCTCGCTCACAGTTTTTGTATTTCCATGTTTGCAATAATGTATCATCTCCCGAAATTATTTCTACAGTTACATCAAATTCCTCAGGAATAGCTCCAGGATTTACATATCTCTCAAGAATTTGGTAAAACCATTCTTTATCAGAACTTGGCAATGATTCTAGATAAAACATTGCAGTTTTATCACTAAAAGTATTATCAGGTATCAAAAATGGCATCTTGTCATTTTCTATAGGGGAGAATTTTGAAAATGTAGTTACAGTTTGAGGTGGAGAAATATCAGCTCCTTGAAAATGAACTACAATCTTTTGAGCCCTTTCATCAGATGTAGGAATCATAGGTTTTAGGGTTAGAGGTAGCATAGATTGAGGATCTTCTACAATTTGCCATCCTCTATTCTCAAATTCTGATGAATGACTATCTTTTACACATACTGCAGAATTTAATGGAGGTCTAGTCATTAATGTGAAATTTTCTTCACATACAGTTTCCTCAGACATTACACCTAGCTTTTGTTGTGTTAGAGGAGAAATTTTATTCAAATTTCCATTCAAATCAAAGAAAGGGTCTTCTTGTGGTAAAACAAGTAAATCCATTCCAGCACAATCAACTTCAAAGGTATCTCTATATTCATATTTCATAGATAAAGAAAACTTTAGCCAAATTACACTGTCATTAAGATAAGTTGCATAACTTTGTGCATCACATTTTTTATAATTTCCTGAATACAAAATTGAACCATCACCTGTTACAATATCAACTCGTACATCAAATAATTCAGGCGTCTTACCACCATTGATGTATCGCTCTACAAATTCATATTGACCAGAATCAAATTTGTTTGGTAGTGATTCAGCATAAAATTGTGCATGAGTAAAAGATTGGTCATATACAGAAATAGTTCCCTGATTTGTAATAAAATTTCTTAATGAACCATATGTAGATATTGCATTCATACTATCTCTAAAACTATCTTTTGAGCTAAACTTTGAAACTAACGCAGTTGTTTTAGGAGTGTCAAAGTCACCATCAGATACAGTTAACAAATAAAATATTCCTCGGTCTTCATAACTTGGTACTGGGTCAGGTAATTCTTGGAAAACTTTTGTTTGTGTATCAAAATTTACAGAGAAACCAGAGCAGTTGAGAACTGACTTGTCTCTAATTTCTGATCCTGATTTTCCATTCATCGAATAAAACAAAAGACTGTCTTGAAGATAATTATCAGAAACTGTTACAATACATTTTGTGTATTGCCATGACTGCACTATACTTCCATCACCAGTAACAAAATCAATTGTCGCATCAAATGGTTCAGGATCTTTTTCTAAATTCACATATCGACTAAGAAATTGATACAGTCCTACTTTGTCTTTACTAGGTAATGATTCTAATGAAAATCCAATTGAATTTAGTTGATGTGATGCAGGAGTACGACTAGACTTTTCTTCAACTAATGCTTCAAATTTTGCAATAGTGTAAATTGATTTAGGTTCTCCAAATTCTCCTCCAGAGGCAGTAAAAACAATTCTCTGGGCACGTTTTTCTTCACTAGGTAGAAAATCAAAATAATCCAGAGTTTTTGATGGAGGATTTTCAGGGGATTTCTGAGTGGCATCCAAGAAATATCCATCACATTCAAAGATTACACGATCATGGATTTCAGTTTCAAATAGTTTAGAAAATTTTCTCAGAATTAATGAATCATCTAGAAATGATTTGTAATCAATTACACTACATTTGTTATAACTCCAAGTTTGTAATGTTGTATTATCACCTGAAAGTACTTGAATGTCTACCTCAAATGGTTCAGGTACTGCACCCAAGTTGATATAATTTCCAATTAATTGATAAAGCCATTCATTTTCTGTACTAGGGATTGATTCAAAATAGAATTTTGGTTTTTCTCCAAATGCCGCATCAGGTAATAGTATTAGTTGTTCTTCATTTGTTATTGGAGAAAATTTAGTAAATGATGTGATTGTTTTTCCAGGTGAAATATCTGGTCCTTGAAAATATGCAACAAAGGTTTGAGCACGCTCATCATCATTTGGGATAAAAATTTGTTTTAGGATATCACTTGGTGGGGCAATAGAATCAAAAGTATGAAAATCTAATCCAACACATTGAAAAGATGAATTGTCTCTAATTTCTGAACCAAACGATGCTTTGTATTTGTAAGTCAAGACATTGTTAATAAAAAATGTTGAATAGTTTGTTACAATACAATCAGTGTAATACCAAGATTGCAAAACTGAGTTGTCTGCAGTTACTAGGTGAACTTTGACATCGAGTGGTTCAGGATCTGTTGTAGGGGAAATATATCTAGCAATAAACTCGTAAAATTTTTCTTTGTCTTTACTTGGTAATGACTCTAGGATAAATTGTGGAGTTGTGGATTGTTTTTCTGGGCCAAATTTTGAAAATGTGAAAAATGTCTCTTCAGTTTCTAATTCTCCCCCTGAGAATTGAACTAGGAATTTTGTCGCTCTGTCTTCATTTTTAGGCACAAAATTTTCTAATTTTACAAGATTTTCAAGACTTTCAGCATTAGGCTTTAATTCAAAATCTACATGAAACCCCTCACATGAAAATAGTGATACTTCACGAATCTCAGATAGAAATTCTCCAATGAACTTTAACAAACCCAAATTTTCATCTAAAAGTGGATAATATTCTACTAAATCACATTCTCGATATTCCCAAGTTTGCAAAACATCACCATTTCCAGTCAATATGTCAATGTCTACATCATAAGGGAGTGGGTCTAGTCCTTTGTTTATGGTTCTACTTACTATAAAATCATAAAACCATTTTTTGTCTTTACTTGGTAAAGAATCAAGTACAAATCCATTTTGGACATTATCATAATAATATGGAAGAGTAGGACTGTTGCTTTTTTGTTGTTCAAGATTTTCAAATTTAAGAAATGATGTAAAAATTTGAGGTGATTCAATTTCTGCTCCAAAGAATGTAACTCGTATGGCTTGTCCCCTATTTTCATCACTTACAATTATTTCTTTAGAAATATCTTGGGTTGCAATAGTGTATGCTTGAGATATTTCTGCAATGCTTGATTCTTCAGTTGTTTCACCTGGAACAAGATAAGGATCTAGTGGTCTTTCAAAAAATTTTAGAATTTTTATTCCAAAATCTCCCTCAGCCCAATAATATGGATCACCTTCAACAAATGCTACAGATGCTGGAACCTGATCCTCTGCAAACACTGTAGGAATCAATACAGTTACAAAAATTATTGGCAAAATTAAATAAAATTTGAAATTCATTTAATTCACTTTCTATTTTCCAAAATTTCTTTGATTGCTTCTTCAACATCTATTGCTTGATCAAGGAGCCATTGCGGCAGAATTGGTGATTCCTCTTTTTCGGCATGAGCATCGCCTTCTGGAACTATAGGCCAAGGTGCATCATCAACTAGTGCTTGTCTTACTACAATAGAATCGGGAGTTAGATTGAAAACTGTAAAGTCCTGTGCAAGGGTTACGGGTCCAAGATATGGTATACGTAAATCATCAAAGAGTAACGGTACGGTTTCATCAGTTACCCAGACATGATACATTACTGCCATTTTTGGTTGTGTTAACTCAAAAATTACACCTGCTGCTTTTGGAGGAGTGTGCAGCTCATTTACTACTACCATTGCATTTTCCAAAGCCATTCCAGTTTGTTCAGAAAGTATTTCAGCTGGCATAAATGCTTCATGAATAAGAAGATCTACATTTTGACCTTGCTCTACCATAAATTTGTTAATTTTTGTATCTCCAGAGTAAACAATAGACATTCCATTCCAGTCAATTCTATAACTTATTGCACCAGCCATTGCATGAATTGCAGGAAATTGAGTTACTGTAATGTCGTTTTCTTCATAAACTACTTGGGTTGTTTCCCAATCAGATTCATGTGTAATAACTTCTGCACCAGAAGTTGGAACAGTTCCCTCCCTTGATTTCAAGTCCCAATAGTTTGCAGCAAGCATCCCGTCAATAAAAGATTGAGTCCCTAAAGCATGACCATCACCTGTCGGTCCCCAAACCTGCATTGGTAAAACTCTCCCAAATGGTATTCCCTGAGCCCAAAACATATCCAAATCACCTTGATGATCAGTGTGTAGATGTGTTAAGAAGAATTTTGTAAGGTGTGCTGGAGATATTTTCATACTGTTAAAATTTGCAACTGTTCCACTACCAACATCAAGCATCATAATATCTCCATTACCAAACTCAATCAACATTCCAGCTGCACCTTGACTTCTTGTTGGAAATGGCATTCCAGTTCCCAAAAATGTTAATCTAATTTCATCTTCAGCAAGTTCTTCAGTTCCAGGAACATAGTTTTTTGGGTATTCTTTTTCAGGATTTCCAATTATGGGGGTTTGTGTGATGGGTAATGTTCCACCTGAGATCACAGGAGTGATTAGTTTTTCATCAGAAATATCTTCATCAATAACTAATAGTGTCCCCCAACCACGTTGTACTAGTTTATCAGCTGTACTAGAAGTAACACATGCAATTTTATGATTAGTTTTTTCAATCCAAACTTTGTCAATACAGATTTGATTTGATTCAGCAGCATCACTAGATGGAATTACTGAAACAATACCTATTGAGAGAATTAATGGAATTAATGCAAAAATGATAAATTTACACAAGGTTACCCCAACCTCGCTCAATAAGCTTATTCGCAGTAGACTCTTTCACACAAGCAGGTGAGCCATCACTTGTTTTCAACAATAATTCAAATCCATCCATACAAACAACTTCAGTTGATGTGACTCCAGAGTGTATTTGATCTCTAAGAGATTTATGAATTATTTGTGATTCATCTTGGTCTAAAATATTTTCATTGCTCATCATCGGTAAAATAATTTTAATTGAAGTAGGATCATCAGCTTGAATTACAATGTCAAATACGCGACAAATTCCTGGAGGAACAAGATACCCTTCCCGTTTTTGAATTACTAGTGGTAGTACCTCAGTATCTGAGGCAGTAACAGCATTTTCTATATTCACAGCCTCATCACCAGTACATCCCTCAAAACTGTAAATGTAGAGATTATCAGATATTTCATCTATGGACATGGCGGTAATCGAAAATGGTTTAAACTCCCCACCAATTCTAGAAATTTCTTTTTGTTTTTTTAACTCATCTAATCTCTGATTGATTTCATCAATGTTTGATGAATCTCTAGTTTCCCATATTGGATCTTCAAAGAGAAGTACACAGTCACCTACAAATTCATGATATAGGTATCGGGTATTGAAATTGTTCTCATCAAATTTTTGAAAATCTGAATTAATGTTTTCGCATTCTTTCATATTTTTCTCATCAAGTGAAGTTGCTTTGTGGGAAAGATCACCACTTACAATAATAGATTTGCTTGGAACACTTACCTCAATTGTAACAACGTCTGTTATTTGCTCATCAATTTTTGTGGAAACTTCAAAACCTAAACTTGGAATGACAACTTTGATAGAGTTAGGATCATCAGCTCGAACCTGTCTTTCTAATAAACCACAAACACCTGGTGGAATTTCTCTTTCTTCATTTGCAAATGTTGTAAATGGAATCGTTTCTATATCCGACACTAGATAAACTTCATTTAGATTTACTGTTTGGCTTCCAGTACAACCTTCAAATATAAACAAAAATGTTCCAGGAATTTCAAGTTCAGTTAATGATTTAGACTCTATGTAAAAATTTTCTCTACTCTGTTTTAATTCTTCTTCACGTTCTAGTGTTAGTATTACAGATTTTTCTGAAAGTATTTCGTATCTATCTGAACCTTCATAATTCCATATTGAATCATCATATAGCATTATACAATTACCGACAAAATCATGAGTTTGATATCTATTGTAAAAATCAGAATCAAGTAATAAAGTAAAATCATCATGAATTGAGTCACAAGTATCTATTTGTGAATTAGTTAGAGGCTCTAAAACATATGGAAATGAAAATTTGTCAATATAATCGGCATTAACATCTAAGAACATAGTGGGAATAATTCCAATTGATAAAATTAATGGGATGAATGCAAAAATAATTAATTTCACAAATTATGTAAATTTTAAATTCAATTTAAAGGATCAGTACAGAATACATTTAGGCTTGAATCATTTTAGATTATTTTACAAGTTCAACTAGAGGTAATTGCCAACTCTTATCATAATATGATTCAGTTGGAGAATAGAATCTCATGTACACAAAAAATCCATCACCTTCATTTGTTTTAACCCAATTATTCTCATAACCTTCAGGAGCTTCTGGTCCAAAGTATACATCATATGAGCCATCTTCATTTTGTAACAATTTATCAGAATCAAGTGATCTTATTCCAGGTAAAGGTTGTAATCCATTATTAATCATGGAACGTGTTTCTGCATCATAAACAACTATAGACCAAAAGTTTAGTGCAGGTACATCTGCTGGAATATTCAAGTGGTATAGATTTGAACCAATTAGGAAATTCTCATCAGCATCACGATATGTTCCAAGATATTTTGAGCCCTTGTCTACTAGTTTAAGCACCATTGCATCAGCAGTGGTAATTGCCTGATAAGTGAAAGACATTCTTTGTTCAATTTGGGTCACACCATTTTCATCTTCAAATCGAGGATTTTCAGTCATAAATGCCAATTCCCAATTCTTGTCAGGGTAGAAAAGAAATGGTTCTTTGACAGGAGAATCATATGCAATATTTCTTGCCATTAAATCAGCTACAACTGCTGCTTTATCCAAAATTTCTTTAGAATGTGTATCTGGTTCAAATGCTTCACCTGGAACTATTCCTATTGCATGCATTAAACCAATGAGATTTTTATCTTCAGGTCTAACTATAGTTTCTTTAGAATAAACTTCATGTAAAAATTCCCAAAACCCATCAGTTGTAGGATGTGATAGCTTTAATGATTCTCCAGCAACATCAAAGAATTTTACTTGTGGAGGATTATCAATTTCAGATAAATTATAGATATTTACTTTTAAAAGTAATTCTTCTGCGGCTACCATATCTGGTGCATTAACAAATGCACGAGCCATAGCTAAAAATTGCATTGTATCAGATTGCATTACAAAATAGTTTTCAGTTTCTCCATCAAAGGGTGCAGTAATTTCTCCATCATAATTTGGTGGAAGGAACAAAAAGTATGCTTCTTTTCCCTCATTAGGTCCTACTATTCCCCAATCAGTGATTACTTGTTGGTAAATATTATCTGCATGACCCTGAAGATTACCTTCAGGCATATGAACTACAATTGGACCATCAGAAAGATCTTGAAGTGACATAAAATACAATACAGATATGTTTCCAGTTAAAAGTTCAATTTCAGAATTCATAAAATCAGACCAATAAATAATGTCACCAACTGATGCGCCTACTTTATCTTGTTCATAAAAAATTCCGGCACCACCAACTGCAGGAAGTGCAAGATGGTAAACTTGAACTGCCCGTTGGAAAAACAATTCATCACTAAGTAGTTCTTGGGATTCAGGAGTTAGATAATCATGGTCGATAGTAATTGTTCCACTTCTAGTCTCAATTTTTTGTATACCTAATGGTAGTTCTTCATCTATGGGTTCAGCCATAGAAATTTCTTCTAGTAAAGTTCCCCAGCCACGTTGTACCAGTTTATCTGCAGTAGATAGAGTTACACATGCAATTTTACCTTTAGGATTTTCAATCCAGACTTTATCAATACAGATTTGGTTTTGTTCTGCAGCATCAATAAATGGTAATGCCGGAATTAGTCCAATGGATAGAATTAATGGAATTAATGCAAAAATAATGAATTTCAATAATTATTAAAATTTTAAATTCAATTTAAAGGATCAGAAACTTACTATTTTTTTCCGTCATCAATTTCTTGCTTTAACTGTTCTACATCAACAATTGATTCCTCCAACCAATCAGAGAAAAAATACACCTTTTCTTCATCTATTTCTCCAAATGGAGTATATGCTGGAGTAGTTAGTGGATCAACTTGAGCTTGTCTTATTACAGCATAATCAGGTGTTACGTTGATTACAGTTCTATCCTGAGCAATAACCACAGGATCATCATAATATTTTCTAATGTTGGTATAAGCATCAGGAACAATTTCATCATCAAATAGATTCATGTGAAAAATTACTGGCAATCTGGGTTGAGTAACATAAAATGCAACTCCTGCAGCTTCTGGTGCAATGTGAACATGAGATGTTAATTTTGTTGCAAGTTCTGGTGAAAATCCAAACAGTCTAGACATTTGTTCAGCTGATGGAGATACTTGTAAAATTAATACATCAACATTCATTGAATTTTCTAAAAGAAAATCATTCAGTGTTGTATCACCTGAATAAATTACAGACATTCCATTCCAATCAATTCTATAACTTACTGGACCATCTATTGCATGAACTGCTGGAAATGATGTAACAGTTAATCCATCTTTTTCATAAACTACTTGTGTTACACTATAATCAAATTCATGTACGTTAATTTGATGAACTGACTTTGGGGCTTCTCCTCGTTTAGATTCTAAATCCCAAGCCCAATTTTCCATAAATCCATCAACAAATGCACTAGTACCTAGATGTTCATCAGGACCTGATGGACCATACAATTCAATCGGAGCAGAACGACCCATCATGAAAGCTTGGCCCCAAAATGTTGGAAGACCACCAATGTGATCAACATGTAAATGAGATGCAAAGACATGAGTCATTTCATTACCAGGAATACCAAGCGTGTTCAAGTTACCAACAGAACCACCACCTAAATCAAAAATTAAATTATGACCATCAGCTGTTTGTAAAAGAAAACAAGAAGCAGCTTGTCCAATCATTACCCAAGGAGAACCAGTACCGCATGCAAATATTCTCATTTCATTTTCATCAAGTTCTTCAGTACCTGGTATGTAAAATTCAAAATATTGTTTTGTAGTTTCACCTATAATAGGAGTAATTGTAAGTGGTCCCACACCACCGTCATGTTCAGATAAAAGTGTCAATTCTTTTTCTAGTCCTGTTAAGGATTCATCCACTGGTGTGACATCATCCAGTAGAGTTCCCCATCCACGTTGTACCAATTTGTCTGCAGTTGTAGGAATTACACAAGCAATTTTACCTTTAGAATTTTCAATCCAGACTTTGTCAATACAGATTTGATTTGCTTCTGCAGCATCACTAAATGGAATTACTGAAACAACTCCTAAAGACAAAAGAAGCATTGCAATAATTGTAAAGTTTTTCAATTTTTTCTCTCCTTTAATTCATCAACTAAATTTTTAAGTTCTTTTTTCATTTCTTGTTGATTTTTTTCCAAATCATCCATTCTAGCAAGAATTAATTTTTGTGCATGAGAGATTTCTTTTTCTTCTTTTGAAAATCTATTCTTGTAAAATTGGGTTCCAACCACAGATAAGAAAATTCCCAAGATTCCAATTCCAAAAAACATGTAAAAAATAGCCACGATTTTACCAGTTTCAGTGACTGGAACTATATCACCATAGCCTACCGTAGTTACAGTAGCTACTGTCCACCATACAGCATCAAGCATTGTATTAATTTGAGAGTCAGGGTGTGATGATTCTACAGAAAAAATTACAAATGATCCAATAACAATAGTTCCTGCAGCAGTCAAAAGAAGATAAAATAATTTGTTCATTTTATTAATTGAGAATTTGGTTATCCAATTGCGTTAGTACTAACAGTAACATTATCAAACAGATTTAAAAATTCAACTAGGTCATCTGTATTTCCATCAAGCTCTGCTTGTCCAGATTCAATAGCATCCAAAACATTGAGATGTCCACCAATAATGAGTTTGTGAGTATCAGAATCAAGGATTAAAGTCATGTCTGGATTATTTGGTGCACCATCAGTCACTGCAAGAATACTGTTTCTAACATGTAATGTAAAATCTAAACCAATATCAGAATAATTTATTCCTAAAACAGTATCAAGTCCTGCAGCTTTTTGAGGATCAAGTTTTGTTGGTAAGAATCTAATTATTTTTTCAATTGGGAGTTCTGCCATTTGTTCAGGACTTGTTTGTGAGAAAGATTTAGGATCAATTGTAATTTTTCCTTCTAGTTCTAATGCATCAGTTAGTAACCAATTTCTTTCATCCATCCCTTCAGAATTAAAAGATAAAACACGAAGGGTGTAAGCTGTTAATTGTTTTGCTTCTAAATTATCAGGGTCTACATTTAGAACATAAGTTCCCAGTTCTGCAGCCCACTCATATTCACCATTATCAATTTCATTTCTCATACTAGTAATTGTAGAATCTATTCCACCAAATCCATTAATAATTTTATGAGATCTGTCTTCAACTGAAATTTCATTCAAAAATGCAGAATTACCTTCAAACCAACCAAAATTACCATAATAGATTTGCTTTACATGTGCAGATACATCATTTCTTGCCTTTGTTAACCAAGGATGATTATCTAGTTCTTCAGGAAGTTCAATCATTCTTGATAATTCATCAGCAGTGTATCCCGCATTCATTCCACGAATGGTTTGATCATATAGATATTGAGTTGCATCTCTTGTTGAAACTAAAATATCTCGAACATTTTCTTTACCTGTTACTGGAATGACATGGCTTGCCACAAGATATTCTGCATCAAGTGGAATCACTTTGTCTAAGGCATTAACATAGTTCATTGGGTCACGATATACTGCTCCTCGAAGTGTATAGACATTAGAGACAATGGCATAGATGTTATCGCCAATTAACAAAACTTCTTTGTCAGGTAACCAAATGTAAATTTGATCAGATGATTCACCAGCTACAAAAACCATTTTTAATTTTACACCAGAGATTTCAACTTCTAATTCATCAGAGAATGTTTGTGTTGGAGCAGCATATGCGATAGTTCCAGGAAGCATGGGTGGAAAAACTCCCATGTTTCTTGCATCAGTTCCTTCAGATGGCAACATTGCACCAGCTGCATGGATTGTTCTAGTAGTAGCTCCTGGCCCTAATACACTATTTTCATTAATGTAAAAATCAACATGTGATTCATGAGCATAAATTTCAATATCTTCACCTTCTTCTAGAAATGCACCGGTTCCATGTACATGATCAAGATGTCCATGTGTGTAGATGATAGCCTTTACTGGTTTATCGGTAATTTTTCTAAATTCTGAAATTACTTTTTTTGCGGCTTCGTATGTACTAAGAGTGTCAACAATAATGATTCCATCATCACCTTCAATCATGATACTGTTTGCACCATCAAATCCTACAGCAGAATAAACCCCATCAGTTACTTTGTGAACTGTTGGAGGTGACCAAAAATCATTTGTTGCAAGTAATTTTGGATGAATTGATGGTTGATCAGGATATGGTGGAAGTTCACGTGAAATTGTTTCAGATGGGGATTCATCAAATGTATCATCAGATAGTATAGTTCCCCATCCACGTTGTACTAGTTTTTCTGCAGTATTTTGAGTTACACATGCAATTTTTCCTTCAGTCTTTTCAATCCAGACTTTGTCAATACAGATTTGGGAATACTCGACTGCATCACTAAATGGAATTGCAGGAGTAATCCCCATTGAGAGAATTAATGGGATTAATGCAAAAATAACAAATTTCACAAGATGTGGTAATTTTAATTCTGATTTAAATGATTACGCATAAAACTACAGGTCTCGAAATTTTACCAAGTTGTAAAAATATGAAGCATTATTCTGGATTGCTCCTTTTTTTGGAATTTTCTGCAAACCTAAATTCTTTGATTCAAGTGCTGCCTGGGCAGCTCCACCAGCAAAACACAATGCCCACAAAAAGTCTTTTTCTTTAAGCATAGTACAACAAAATGTAGAGCAAAAGATATCACCAATTCCAGTGGTATCATGAATTAGTTTATTGGGTAATGTTATAGAATAAACTTTGTCTTTAACTAAAAGAGAAACTTCAGTTTTATTTGTCAATAGAACATACTCTACACCTTTTTTCTGTAATGCCAACATCATTTCATCATGAGTACCATTAACAATACATTTTGCTTCTTCAGGATTTACTTTTATTGCATTAACATCAGACAAATCAATATCATTATTTTCTAAACTAATATTATTTTGAGAATCTTTTTGTCTCAAAAAGCCTTGTGGATCAACAAAAAGAAAATTTGAATCCTTTTTGATTTCTTTTAGAGTCTCACTAGTAATTTCGTGGTATATCGGACTGACAAGATGGCCATCAACATCAACGCTGGCGTATTCAATTGGATCACATTCATGTTCTAGTTTTAGAGTTCTCTCTGCACCAGTAATTGATATTGCAAATTTTGTGGTATTATTTTTTGATTCAGAATTTATGAAGTTTATTTTATTCTCAGTCAAGTATTGTTTTGGAAAGTTTGGTCCAAATTTAGTATACAAATCCACATCAAACTTGAATTGTCTTGCAGTAATTCCACAGTAACATGCAGAGCCACCAATTTGCTCATAATTTGTTCCATCAAGATTGATAGTATCAATTGCACAATGACCAAAAACAGCTAATTTCATTTCTTTTGATTCAATTCATAACAGATTTAGTTTTTTGCATTTTTTTGTTCTCGGCAGTTTTTGCAGAGAATTTTACCTTTTTCTGAAGTAATCTCTACACCAGAAGTATAGCAACCATGACACAAACCACGCATTACCTATCAATTACATTACTTCGATCTAGAATTAAAAGATGTAGTATTTTTTTAAGTAAATTTAGGCATAAATTTTGTAATTTTTTCAATAATCCTCAAGAATATAGATCAAGGAAACCCTACTTGGTGATTAATTTTCAGTTACATACTCATCAAGGGTTCAACTTCACAGGGATTCAGTAACCAAATTGGGGATAAAATGAGACGCAGATAGATGTAAAATAAGATTTTAACCATATTCAAAATCTTTCCGTAAATGTAGAGAAAAAAGGAATCTTTTCCTGAAATTGAATTTCTTTACAATTGTAAAGTTTGGAATCTATGTTGTATGTATGTTAACTACACACACGGTGTTATGTGATTTATTTTCATATTATTATTTATGAGGACCAGCATTCAATATTCTGCATTAATAATAGTTATTCTAACCGTAGGATTAATCCCCGCTCTAACATCTGATGCTTTTGCCCATTCTGCAGTAGTTTCTGCATATACTGCAAATGATCCTGATGATGGGGATGCTGTATATTCAAGTGGCGATACTCTTACAATTACTACTTCTACTGCAACAAATGCTACTGTTGGTTCTGTTACCGCTGCAGCTTTTGTAACTGGTAATTTTACATTTGCATCACCTGATCCTCTTGCGAGTTTAACCTTTACAACTGATTGGACTGCTGAATGGACTGATGCATCAAACTTGGTGATTACTTTTATCAATATCAATAATGTGCCAGTTGTAGCAACATCTACTGTTGTTGTTGATGCCGGGAATACTATTGGTGAATCTGGTAATCCTGATGATTTAGGAATGACGGGTGCATCAGATACTCTTGCAGGAGACTTTGGTTTGTTTGTTGCAGTCACTGCTAGTGGTGGAGATGGATGTGATGGTGATTGTCAAGAACCAACCTTGGGTGTAAATAATGAGGGTAAAAGACTAGTTGATAATGGATTTTCATATAATGGTAATTTTATAGATGTTGAGCGTTACTTTACACCATATCCTTTAGTGACTGTTGATGTGGGGAAACGAAATGTAGCTGAATTCAAAATTTATGATAATGAAGGTCCTGATAATGTGGCTCATTTTGAGTTAGCATTTGGTCTTGCAGATGGTGAATCAATTGGAATGAGTAAAGCTGTAATTAATTGGGATAAAACATTTGATGGAATTGAAACTATTGATATTGTTGATCCTGAAAATGTTCTAGGAAAAGTCACAGTAACTACATCTGAAGGTAATTGTTCTGATGATTCAAAACAACAATGTCTCATAGTCAAAATTGTACACACCTTTAGAGCTCCACTTGACTTTAACATATTGGGAACTAATGTTTGGGATGCAAAACAAAATGCATGGCAAAATTATTACAATCATGGAATTGAAGTGACTGGTGAATCACTAAATCCTGCAAAAGAGTATGATGGAATTAATCGAGGACAAATTTATCACTTGACTGAAATTAGTAAAACTACAGCAGTTGATGAATTTGGTAATTCTTGGTCCCTAGAATATGGTCTATGGGCAATGGATTACATTACAAACAAAAAACCAATAGATGGAACAACAATGCATGGATATGACAGAACTAATTCCAACTTTGAGATGTACAAATATTATCAATACAAATTATCAGAAATTAAACTAAACGAACTTTGTCCAAATTGTTTTGATGAATCATTTGCAGAAATTAATGATATTTTTGCATACGAATATCCTGTATCACAAAATTCACTTAACAATCCCGAAATAAAATCAAAAATGTTATTGGAATCTGAAAGGGCTCAAATAATATTTGAT
>LFLC01000020.1 GCA_001543015.1 Nitrosopumilus sp. LS_AOA
AATTAACTGAAATTTTAACACAAGGTAAGAATTATTAACTAAAAGTAAATCTGAAAGATTTAGCCTAATTGTTAGAGAATTTACCGAATTAATCTTTTGTAAACTTTTTTTATCTAATTAAAATAAAAAAAGGAAAATAAAATGAGTAAAGAAAATAAAAAAAATATCTACCAATCCATGTCTGCTGGATTTGATCAAATACACGATAATGTTGAGCAATCAACACCAGAATTCATTCAATCACTTAGTAATCTTCAACAAGAATATTTCACTGCATGGAAAAATATTGTCTCCACTAACTTTTCAATGCAAGAAGAATATGCTAAAAAGATTGGTTCATCTTCTGAATCCACTGATATGGCAGAACAAACTATTCAAAAAATTACAAATGAGATTGTAAATAATTTCAAACTACAAAATAATATCATCAAAATATGGTTAGATACATCAAAACAAAATATTCATGCAATTAATGAAAATTCAACATCCTTTTCTGATGTAAATAAAAAATTTATTGAATCATTATCAAATATGTGGAATGTGCCCGAATAATGAGACTGATCTGACAATAATTGTCACATTTAGCCTAAAAATACTGAGTAAATTTACTTTTTAAAATTTGGAACTAAAATCATCTGCAAATGTTTAATCCTAAAAAATACATAAAAAAACTATAACCATTATTAGCATATTTGCCGTATAGAATAACATGAGTGATACATCTAATCGTGCAGAGATGATGCAGTATTATGATGAAGTTTTAGCACAATCTGCTAGAAATTATGCTTTTACTTCTGATAAAAAATGGGAGCAAAGATATCGAGAAGTTGAACCCCTATCTGATAAAATATTAAAAGATGCAATAAAAAAAGCAGATGTTTCAAACAGGGGTTTCTTTTCTAGAATGGATTCTGCAAACCAGAAACTAGTGAAAATGGAGTTTACTGCAATTGATTATGTAAATAATGAAAAACCTAAACAAGCAATTGAACTTTTGGACAGTGAGGGATATCTTAAACAAAGGGAAATTCTTGCAGGAGGGCTTGAAAAATTTGTTAAAAAATATCATGAAAAAGATTTTGAATCCCCAATTACATCTAAACACGTACGAGATGTGATTGAACTTGAACGACGTCTTGCTGTATTGGAGAAACAATTAGATGAAGAAAAGTTCACCACGGTTGGTCGCTTTGCATCCAAAATGGCACATGATCTAAGAAATCCTCTGGCTATCATTCAACTAAGTTTAGACAATCTAAAATTATTATATGGAGTAGATGCTACAAAACAAAAACAATTTGATAAGGTTGAACGTTCCATAGATAGAATTGTTCATCAAGTAGATGGAGTTTTAGATTTTGTAAGAGAAATACCAATCAAATTAGAAAAAATCACTTTATCTGAAATAATTTGTGAATCTTTAGATTCTATCGTAATACCTGATAATATAAAATTGATACTTCCAAAAAATAATTTTGAATTAATCTGTGATAAAAGACAACTCGCAGTCGGGTTAAATAATCTCATTTTGAATTCTATTCAAGCCATTAAAGATAAAGGAACAGTGACATTAAGTGGTATTGAAAAAGATAATTTGGTTATTATTACAATAGAAGACTCGGGGTCTGGAATTTCAAAAGATAGGATTGATGATATATTTGAGCCTCTTTTTACAACAAAACAACAAGGTACTGGTTTGGGACTTGCAAGTGTCAAGTCAATTGTTAAGGCTCACGCAGGTACCATTTCCGTAACTTCGCCACCCACTGTTTTCACAATAACTCTACCAAAAACTAATTCATAATCCTAGTAGAGATTATGTATTTTACGTGTCTTAAAAATACGTTCATATTATAATATATGATTTTCATAAAAAGTATGAGTTTCTTACATGGCTAAGAGGATTACTTGTCCTTATTGTCCGAAAATATTAGTCCAAGGCTTTTTGCCAAGACATATTCGAGCTTTTCATAAATCAAAAGTGGATAAATCCACCAAAAAATAAATTTTGGGATTATTTTAGTCCTTTTTCTAGAATTTCATTTACTATTCTTGAAAAGCTAACTGATGATGATGTTTCTGTAATTTTTTTTGCTTGTAACTTTCTTATTTTTTTTACAATATCACTATTTAGCATGATTGTAATTCTTTCTGCCATTATTGTGTAACGTCTTTACTCTTCTTTGAATACATGAAATCTGATTAATTTATGTGATTGTCAAACAAAACCAAATATTACCATTTTTGGAAATACATCTTGAAGTTTGTGATCTGTAGTTAGATTACGAAATATTCTTTGTAAATGAAAGAGATGATTGCTCAAAACCAATTTTACGATAAAATTTGTGCGAGTCTGTTCTTTGATTACCTGATTCAAGTCTAATTCTATGACACTTCTTTTTTGTTGCAAAAATCACACAATACTCAATAATCTTTTTTCCAATACCTTTACCCTGATGTTTTTTGGCAATTACTAGTTCGGGAATATACATTTCAGGTGGTTTTCTATTCAATCTGGACAGAAACATGATGCAAACTATTCCAATTACATTACCTTCTAGTTTTGCCACGATAATTTGTTTATCGGTATCATACAGGTATTTTATTATTTTACTTTCAAATCGTTTTACTTCTGAATTATTTTGAGGTCTTGGTCTTCCAAGTTCATATAATAGATCTAGAATGACAGGGATATCATTTTTTGATGCTTTTTTGATAATCACATTTTCCATATTTTTTATGTAATGTGATGTAGTTTAAACAAATCTTCAATCGTCGTTTGCGTAATCTTACTATGGATTACGAAATGGCATAAAATAATTAAACATAGAAACAAGTTTGATGCAACATATTCCACAATAAATTAAACAAATGTTCAGTCTAATATTGTTCTAATTTATTATTCAATTTATAATATAATTTAATGAAGACTGAAACAAACCTGCACCGCTAATTTAATCATGGTGTCACCTTATGGGATTTTACTCTATAGAGTAAAACAGTTCAGGATTTCAGTCTTCAATATTTTTACTGAAATGTTATTAGATATTATGCGTAAACTATGGTATGTTTAAGGATAGAATTCATGCTGGAAAATTACTTGCTGAAAAACTAGTTGATGTTGTAAATGGTAGAAATTCTATTGTACTTGCAATCCCTAGAGGGGGGGTCATAATTGGTAATGAAGTTTCAAATAGAATAGGCGCAGAACTTGATATTATAGTTTCAAAGAAAATAACTCCGCCTGATTCTTCAGAATTTGCAATAGGATCTATTGTTCATGATGGAACAATATACCTTGAACCGAACTGGAGAACATATTCAAATGATGAGCAGATTGCAAAAGAAATAAAAATTAAGACCCAAGAAGTTCAAAGAAGATTATTACAATATAGAGCAAAACCAAATTATAATTTTGATGCTAAGAAAACTGTAATTATTGTAGATGATGGTATGGCTACAGGTTGTACTGTTCAAGTAATTCTCAAATGGCTTGCAAAGCATGATGTCGGAGATATTATTTTAGCTGTTCCTGTAATGCCTGCTGTAACGTATGAGATTTTTAAAAAATTAATACAAAGAACAGTTGTACTTGAAATTCCTACTTTTTTTTCATCAGTAGGTCAGTTTTATGATAAATTTGACCAAGTATCTGATGAAAAAGTAATTCAAGTTTTACATGATTCCCAAATCTGGAAATTGGAATGAGAAATTTGAGAAACTTATGGGATAATGAATAATAGAATTCATCAGTACGATCTAAATTTTCATAATCTTACTATGGATTACGCAAATAACAGATATGAACAATTTTATGTGAAATTATAAGTTGTTCATAATTTAAACAAATATTATAAATTATTGTGATTCACAGAATTTGTAATCAATGAATCATTCCAAAATCATATTTGTATTTCTTTCAATCATTCTTTTTTCAGGTTTATTTACTTCAACAAATCAAGTGTTTGCTGATGTTGATACTTGGACTGTAGGTGATACTGGTGATGCTGCAGGTAGTACTATTCTGCTTGCAGTATCAATGACTTCTGCTAATGATGGTGTAGCTGTAGGTCGTGGCGGCGTTATTGTTCACACTAGTGATGGCGGTGTTACTTGGACTGTAGGTGATACTGGTGATGCTGCAGGTACCACTATTCTGAATGCAGTATCAATGACTTCTGCTAATGATGGTGTAGCTGTAGGTAATGATGGACTTATTGTTCACACTAGTGATGGCGGTGTTACTTGGACTGTAGGGGATACTGGTGCTGTAGTATCCACTATTCTGAATGCAGTATCAATGACTTCTGCTAATGATGGTGTATCTGTAGGTAATGATGGAGTTATTATTCACACTAGTGATGGCGGTGTTACTTGGACTGTAGGTGATACTGGTGATGCTGCAGGCACTACTATTCTACGTGGAATATCCATGACTTCTGCTAATGATGGTGTATCTGTAGGTAATGATGGAGTTATTGTTCACACTAGTGATGGCGGTGTTACTTGGACTGTAGGTGATACTGGTGATGCTGCAGGCACCACTATTCTACGTGCAGTATCTATGATTTCTGTTAGGGATGGTGTAGCTGTAGGTGATGGCGGCGTTATTGTTCACACTAGTGATGGTGGTGTTATTTGGACTGTAGGGGATGTTCGTGATGCTGCAGGTACCACTGCTCTACGTGGAATATCCATGACTTCTGCTAATGATGGTGTAGCTGTAGGTGTTGATGGAGTTATTGTTCACACTAGTGATGGTGGTGTTAATTGGATTGTAGTGGATGTCACTAGTGATGCTGCAGGTACCACTGCTCTGCTTGCAGTATCCATGACTTCTGCTAATGATGGTGTATCTGTAGGTGCTGCCGGACTTATTGTTTACACTGTATCATCTAGTATAATATCATCTGGTGGTGGGGGTTCAGCTAGCAAATACAATACAAAACCAACATTTGGAATAGACCCTAAAACATACTTTCAGATAATCGAGGGTGGTTTTAGTTTCAATGATGTACCCATAGATATTACAGATAATCATTGGACACAATATGAGAAACAGTCAATCAAAGTGGGAGAATCAAATGAATTTGAAACCAAAGTATTTGCTAGTCAAAAATTAAAAGTACAAGAATTTTTGTTTGGAATACCTGTAGTTGGTGAGTCTCACAAAGCAGAATTGGGAGTTGAGGTATTTTATGATTCTTCAGGTGAGATTGAAGAAATTAGAGTAATTCAAAAAACAGATATCATAGATGTTGATTCAATTCAAATTGAAAAAATCAAATCAAAATGTCGGTTAGATGACTCAGATGAAAAATGTGTCACTACACAATTACAAATGATATTCCTAGAACCACTAAAAGATAGTGTGATGGCAATAAAGGCAATTGATTTCAAAGGTAGATCTCAAGTAACATACCTTAATGATGGCTTTGATATTTCAGGTAATTCTCTAAATCCTATGAAAACCATGATGATTATAGGCACTGAGAAATATGAGAGTTTAGTCAAAGTAACACAGATTGCAAAGTATAGTGATGTTTGGATGGCACAAGATGGTAGAGCATTTGAAATTAATGAATATGGTTCATCCAAACTCATTAATCAAACAATTCAAGATAGACAAGATACAAGTAATAATTTAGATAGATATAATTCAGAATTTACAAAAATCAAAAAAACTCAAATTGATAAAGCTATAAAATTATTACTTGAAAAATGTCCTGAATGTTTGGATTCTTTTGTAAATTTTGCTGATTCCTGGAGTTATGACTATCCTTTGAAAGTAGACCGCACTGAAAAAATTACAAAACTTGTTGAAATTGAAAAACAAAAAGCTACCAAAGTTTTAGAGAATGTACAACTACTCATAACATACCCTGATGCAGAAATAGATAGGGATGACAGATCAATTTCAGTCATTCTAGCAGAAGAGCGAGCAATGAAAAAAATCTTGGCAGAAGAGCGAGCATATCTCAAACAGACACTTGCTCCTAAACAATAAAATAAAATCACTACAAACTATATTCTAATTTTTCATAATCCTATACAATATTACGAAACATACCTGATTTTTTTATTCACGTATATTTTGGGACTCTATAACCAACAATGCCTTCAAATCCACGTGGAGTTGAACCTTCAAAACTCTCGAGAGGAATTATTATATTGATTCAAATCCATAAAACTCATTTGCAGTATTGAAGTTTTAGTTTGATGCTGTAATCTCTATTTTTTCTAAAATTTTTTAATTTTATACGTGGCTAACTTTTAGTCAATAATTTTTGTCGTGCAAACCAATTATTGATTATCAAAATTTGGCCATAAAAATTTGTGCCTATTTTGAAAATCACCTTTAGACACTCTGTCTAATTTGGTGAGATTTCACGCTTTTGTACAATGTGTTCAAAAAATACACACAGATCATAATAGGAAAATTACTACTATTTCCAAATATGGTACTTGATAATCCTTCAGAACAAGATCCAGTAATGCGGGATTTATCAGAAATTACTGTAAATGCTTTAAAAGATTTAGAATTAGCAAGAAAAGATCTTCAAGAAAATGATTTACACATGAAGGAGATGAACAAACTTGCAAATGAACGGGTAGATGAAATGTCTCGTGTAAATCAACAACTACAAACTAAAATTTCCTTTGTAGAGAATGTAGCAAATACAATTAGAGAAAAAAATGATAAACTCGAATCTGATATTAAATTAGTTAAAAATGAAAAGAGTCGTTATCTTCAATTAAATGATAGATTAAAAACAGATCTTGGAAAAGTAATTAAAAAAGAAAAAGAACTTTCAGTAAAACAAATATTTCTTGAGCGAAAAATTGAAACTCAAACAGATGATCTTAAAAGAACAGAAAAAATATCCATAATAGGACAATTTACCTCAAGACTTGCTCATGATATGCGAAATCCATTATCCAGATTAAAAATGTCTCATGAAATTTTATGTAATAATCCTAATCTCAACGTACTGGAAAAGATCAAACATCAACAAAGAATTGATGCCTCTATTTCAGCTATGGTTCGAATAATAAAGGATGTATTGGAATTTGTTCGAATATCTGATTTACAAATGAATGAAACATTACTTGATGATGTAATTTCATCATCTATTGAAGGAATTGATATTCCCTCCTCAGTTAAAATTGAAAGAATTGGTGAATCCATAAATATTTTATGTGATTCACGAAAATTAGAAGCTGTTTTTTCTAATCTACTAACTAATGCCATTGATGCAATTGAGAAAAATGGAAAAATTAGGATTAAAACAATAATTACATCTAATAATATTGTTATACAATTTGAAGATTCTGGTGTGGGTGTTCCGCCCGGTGATGAATCCAAGATTTTTGATCCAATGTTTACTACAAAATCCTTTGGAAGTGGATTGGGGCTAACTATCAGTAAAATGATTGTTGACCAGCATGGAGGGAAAATTGTATACCGTAACATGCCATCAGTATTTTCAGTATTTTTACCAAAACATTAACGTACTTTTTACAATGACACTATTCTAACTGTTTTTAATTAATTGAATAATTATTTGAAAAAAGAATTAATGGCTGTGTCCACAACCGCAAGAATCATGTCCTTCTTGACTACCTTCTGATTCTTTACCTGCACATCTAGAACATTTGTTAGCGTCTGTTGGTGAGAAAAATCCTATCCCACAAGAGATACATTTTTGATTTGCCATAATATTTATCAAGAACTGCTGTATTTATTGAATGCGTATTTTTTTATTCAGAAGGTTTTGCTTTTCCAGCCTCACTTGATTCGTCATTCTTTTTGAAAACTCTGTATTCCCCAATTATTGAATTACATTTTTCACAAGTGTATTGACCCCTCTCAACTAGAATTAGGTTCTCTGCAACTTGTTCATTACTATTTTCTTCTAATTGTATTTTTGGTGGATTATCAAATTCAGTCTCACAGTTTTTACAGTAATGTTTTGATATTTTTTCTATTTCTAATTTGTCTGCTTTTGCCAAAAACAATTTTCCTACCCCTAAATCTGCTTTTTTAGCCTGTTCTTCAGTAATGTCAGCTATTACGTATCCCCCTGATCCTTCTAATTTGTATTCTGCCAACTTACTTTGATATTTTTGATGGCATTAAAATACTATTTGCATTTGTCTTAAAAAAAATTCAATTTGTTACTAATAATTTTAGAAAAATGAATGGTGTAGAATTTGATTTTCTGATCGATATTGTTTTTGACAACAACCTTTGAATCCTGATTTTTCAAAGTATCATCCTATGAGTTGTAAAGATGGATATGTTCATAATTTTGCATGGTTTGAAATACTATCTTCAAAAAGATGTATTCATTGTGGCCTTGAAGAAAATCAGTAGATTCTTATCTAAAATTTCTAGCAAAATTTCATGGATAAAATAAAGAATAATTCTCCTGTATTATTTTACTATAATCATTCAAAAAAATGGCTAATGAAAATTTCAAAAAAAGAATCATTTCATACTCATATTGGTATTATCAAACACTCTGATGCAATTGGAAAAGAATATGGTTCAAGAGTATTCACAAACAAGGACAAGTATGTCTATGCTCTGAAACCCACAATGTATGACTATGTAATGAAAATACAACATGGTACTCAGATTGTTTATCCTAAAGATATTGGATATATTATTGCAAGAGCAGGAATTGGAAGCGGCCAAAAAATTTTAGAGATTGGTACAGGTAGTGGTTCTCTAACATCTTTTATTGCGAGTGTTGTAAAACCACGTGGTCACGTATACACTTTTGATGTTGATGAAAATTTTATGAAGATTGCAGAAAAAAATATCAAAAAAGCTGGAGTTTCAAAATACATTACACAACATAATTTTGATATAAAGACTGCAAAAAAAATGCCTCTAAAAGACATGGATGTAGCTTTAATTGATTTAGGTGACCCTTGGGTAGTTATTCCTAAAGTACGAGAGATGTTAAAAAGCAGTGGTTGTGTTTTTGCAATATGTCCTACGATGAATCAATTAGAAAAATTAACAATGGCTCTAGTTGAAAATGAATTCACTGACATTGAATCTACAGAACATATTATTCGAACAATTGAGGCAAGAGAAGGAAAAACCAGACATTCTTTTCAAGGAATAGGTCATACCACATACCTTTGTTTTGCAAGAAAAGCCTTTTTTGATAGAGGCCCAAAAAAACGCCCTATAAAATCAAAAACCACTAAACCAACCAAACCCACAAAAACTACCAAAACCACAAAAAATAGTAAAACTTCCAAAAAAGTATCCAAAAAATAGTCTCATTTTTTAACAAACTCTGTAAAACAAGATTTATTCAACTATTTTTCATGATATGTTGTATTGATCCAAAAGAATCTAACAACTTTGATGGTGAAAAAATTCATTCCATCACGAAAATCTTCATCACGAAAAGGGGATAATGGAATCGTTCTAGTTGTTGGTGGGAGTTACATCTATCACGGTGCCCCTGTTTTATCATCAATTGCAGCTTTGAAATGTGGAACTGATTTAGTTTACACCTGTGTTCCAAAAATCAATGTATCTCCAACACGTGCCATTTCTCCAAATCTAATTGTTATTCCTTTAGTTGATCAAAAATTAACTCGTGGAGCTGTAAACAAACTTGTGGGAGTATTACCACTCAATCTTGATTCTGCAACTATTGGAATGGGTCTTGCAATTCAGGATCGAAATTCATTATTACAACTTGTAAAGTCTCTTTTAGATAGAGATGTTAGACTGTCTTTAGATGCAAGTGCCCTAGTTCCTGAAATTTTACCATTACTTAAAGACAAAAATGTTGTAGTAACCCCTCATGCTGGAGAATTCAAACATCTCTTTGGAGAATCCCCACCAAATGCAAAAATTCAACGAATAAAATTAGTAGAAAAATATGCAAAAGATCATGGCATTACAATTTTACTTAAAGGTCCAACTGATATTATTTCAAATGGTAAAATTACATATCTAAACGAGACAAAAACTCCTGCAATGACTGTTGGTGGTAGTGGTGATGTTCTCTCTGGTTTAGTTGCAGGAATGTTATCTAAGAGCAGAAATGCATTGGAATGTGCAGCAGCAGCAGCTTTCATTAACGGATTAGCTGGAAAATCTGCTCAAAAGAAATTAGGATTACATTTGACTTCAACTGATATTTTAGATGAAATCCCATATGTCATGAAGCCCTTTGATAAAATTGTGTGATTGCCCTTGAATGTCTTAAAACATGTAGATTCGCACATGGATTCACTTGTTTCAGACTTGCAGACTTTGATTAGACAACCTAGTGTGTCTGCAAAAAATGAAGGAATTGAGGAATGTGCAAAATTAGTCTCAAAATTATTGAAAAAATCTGGAATATCTTCTGAAATACTTCGATTAAAAAAAAATGTAGCACCTGTAGTTTTTGGTGAAATAAAATCAAAACAAAATCCTGGAAAAACTTTGATGTTTTATAATCACTACGATGTACAACCCGCAGAACCTTTTGATTTATGGGATGACCCTCCATTTAGTGGAATCAGAAAGGGGAACAAAATTTTTGGTAGAGGTGCAACTGATGATAAGGGTGAATTGATTACCCGAATTAAGGCAGTTGAGGCATGTTTGAAAACAACAGGTGATGTTCCTTGTAATGTGAAATTTGTAATTGAGGGTGAAGAGGAAACAGGCAGTGCTCATATTGAAGATTATTTAAAAAAATACCAAAAGAAATTTTCGTGTGATGGTGTAATATGGGAATTCGGGTACGTTGATGCAAAAAATAGACCAATCATTGGTCTTGGAATGAAAGGATTACTGTTTGTAGAATTATCTGTTAAAGAATCAATTAGAGATGCTCATTCTAGTTTGGCTGTTTTAATTAAAAATCCTGCATGGCGACTAATTGATGCAATTAAAACACTTCGAGATACTGATGGAAAAATACTCATTAAAGATTGGTACAAAGAAGTAACACCATTTTCAAAAATTGATTTAGAATTAATTAAAAAAGAACCATTTGATGAAAATGTGTTCAAAAAAGAATTTGGAGTAAAATCATTTGTTGGAAACAAAAAAGGAATGGCTGCAAAAAAGGCTCTAGTAGGTGATGCAACTTGTAATATTGCAGGATTTCTTTCTGGTTATACTGGCGATGGTGCAAAAACAATACTTCCTGGAGATGCCTTAGTTAAAATTGATTTTAGATTAATTCCAAAGATGAATCCTAAAAAACAGATACTACGATTAAAAAAACATCTCAAATCAAAAGGCTTTGAAGATGTCAAAATCAAAGTTTTTCATGGTGAGGCAGCAGCTAGAACTAATTCAACTGATCCTTTTGTGGCTCAAGTAAAGAACGCAGCTGACAAATCATTTGGAACCTCAATACTAAATGTCTCAAATGCTGGAACTGGTCCAATGTATCCCTTTGTTGATATTTTGAAAACCCCCTGCATATCTATTGGCAGCACATACATGTTTTCACGAATTCATTCTCCTAATGAGTTTGCCAGAATTGATTTATTGAAAAAAACAACAAAGTGTATGTGTTTGATAATGCAAAATTTTGGAAAAAACTAGTGAAGACATCTAGGTAATTTTTTAATTACTTGTGAAAGTGAAATTCTACCTGGACCTACGACAATTATCACTAATGCCACTGCCAGAAGAATCAAATCTAATTCTATTCCTCCCTCACCTGTAATACTTGCAGCACTTTTGACGTGAAATATTGCACCAACCATTACTATGGAAATTACTGATGCTGAAATCCTACTTAGTACCCCAACAATTAATAAAATTCCTGGAATAAGTTCAGCCATTGCAATTAGAATTTGAAACTCTGATGGTATGCCTAAACTTGGAAGCCAGCTTGCAAATCCATCATTTCCAATTTTTGAATATCCATGTAAAATAAAAATTACCCCTATTACTGATCGTAATCCCATAAAGACAACATCATTGAGAATTTTTTCTTTAATCTCACTTGTAGTCAACACACTTGTCTTGAATTTTATGTATAATTATTTTGCCCATAAATTACTCGTAATATGTAGAAAGCCCTTTATTATGCTGCAGAATTATTTGAATTATGTCAATGTATATGCCAGGAGCAACTGCTGTTGGAATTACTTTTGACGGTGGTGTAGTTTTTGCCAGCGAAAAAAGGATCGCATTTGGAAATTTCCTTGTAAGTAAATCTACAAAGAAAACATTCTCAATTACTCCCAAAGTGGGTGCAACTTGTGCTGGCCTTGTGGCTGATATGCAAATCTTAACCTTGCAAATTTCAGCACTTGCAAAAATTCGAAAAATGGAACTAAAAAGGGATGTTCCACCAAATACTGTTGCTAAAATGATGTCAAATATGATGTATGAAAGACGATTCTTTCCTTTGTTAACTCAGGTAATTGTTGGCGGTGTTGTTGATAAACCAATTATGTATACTCTTGACCCATTAGGTTCTGTTCTACCTGATGATTATGCTGCAGTTGGAACTGGTGCTGAGATGGCATTAGGAATCTTGGATCCTCAATTTAAGCCAAATATGTCCAAAGATGATGCAATTAATTTAGCAAAACATGCAGTCCGTTCAGCAGCTTTGAGGGATTCTGCAAGTGGTGATGGTTTGGATATACTTGTAATTACTAAAGACGGTACTGAAGAATTCACTGAAGACATTAAATAATTACTCTAATCGTAAATTATTTTTCCTGTTTCCCAAAATTTATCTGAGATGTAATGCATATTTTTTATTACTTCTCCTTTTTCCATATTTTCTAATTCTGTACTAGATACCATTGATTTTCCAACAGCTAAAAATTTATGCAGAGATTCCTCAACAATGCAAACAAGTTTGTCTTTTTCAAACTCTGTATTTTTTTTAATTCCAGGCCTCATGACATTTGCACCCTTACACATGAATTTGACAGCGCCCATATCCACCATTACGTTTGGAAATTTCTCCAACATTGCAGTTTCTGTCAAAAATGGTAAATAATCATCATCAATTCTTAAAATTTTAATTCCTTTTCCTGTAATGATTTGTGCATTATTTTCAATTTGATGAACTTTGAGATTTTTTATTTTTGGTAATTCAATTCCCCATTGTTCTGTGACATTTTTTAAAACTACACTTGTTTCACTTTTTGAGATTAAATTGGATTTCAAGCTTTTGCAATCTCTTGTCTAATGTCTAACAAATCTCTTAATATTGAACTAGCAGTTTCCGTACCTCCTGCACCTTTGCCAATAATAGTCTGAGTTCCTGAATGCTCAGATGTGAATGCTATGGCATTTAGTGTTCCATTTACACATAATGGATCCTCATTTGAAATTTCTTTTGGACTAACAATAAGATCTTTGTTACATGATGCAATTAATTTTAAAGAACAATTATTTTTCTCTGCTTTTTTGATATCTTCTGTTGTCACTTTTCGTATTCCTGTACAGTTGATATCTGGCATCGTCACCTTCATTCCCATAACCCAATTTGCAAGAATTACTAATTTTGCTGCAGCATCTAATCCATCAAGATCTAATGATTCATCAGCTTCAACGTATCCTTTATTTTTTGCATCCTTTAATGCATCATCAAAAGATAGTCCTGTAGTCATGTTTGATAAAATGTAATTTGTAGTACCATTTAGAATTCCTACAAATGATGTAATCCTTTCACCACTTAGACTATTTTTAGCATAATCTAAAATTGGTGTACCGCCACCTACAGTTCCACTAAATTTGAACATAACTCGATTGTATATGGCAAGCTCCATTAATGATGGAAATGCTAATGCCAGAGGTCCTTTGTTTACTGAAATTACATGCATTCCTTTTTTCATAGCAGATGTAATGTGTGTCATACCTGGCTCTGCATCTTTGTAGTTACTAGCAGTTGTTTCAATTAATACATCTGCTTCTACATTTTTTAACATTTCAATTCCGGACATTGAATTTTTTGTATCTGCATAATTTTTTACAGTTCCAAATTTTTTCTTTGTTTCAACGAGTTTCATTAAATCTAATCCTGCTGAATCAACTGCACTTCCTTTACTATCAAACACTCCGACAACTCTGGGTTTTAGACCGTATTTTGCATAAAGATCCTCTGCTCTTGAATCAAATAATTTAACTAAACTTTGACCTACAACGCCAAATCCACATAATATGATTCTCAATTCTTTTCATTCCTTTTTGATACGTATTTTTTATTCATTTTATTTCCTCTAGATTTTATTTTCATTAATTATGTTTTTTAAAAACTCTTTGATGTGGATACTGAGCCTATTTTCATTAATCTTTGATACAATTTAGTATTTTTGAGTTTATTCAGAATCTTTTTCATGGTGTAGAGAGATGGAATTAATACAATATCTAGAGTTTGTAGGCTTTGGCCCGTCATCAAACACATGACCTAAATGAGAACCACATTTTTTACAATTAACTTCTGTACGAAGCATACCATATGCTTCATCTGAAATGTATTCTATTTTTTCATCAGATATTGGTTTCCAAAAACTTGGCCAACCTGAGCCTGAATCAAATTTTGCATCAGATGAGAAAAGTTCTTCCCCACAACATACACATTTGAAAGCACCTTCAAGTTTACTTTGATCATATTTTCCAGAAAATGCTGGCTCTGTTCCATGTTTAATACACACTTCGTATTGTTCAGGTGTTAGTTCTTTTTTCCATTCATCTGGTGTTTTTTTCATTTTAGTTTTTTCCTCTTTGCTTCTGTTCGCTTTTCTGATTCAAATCTTTCTAAATCATATTCTTTCATATCTACAAATTTCATTATTTGACTTAAAATTGGATGAACTTTATTTATTTGAATATACATTTGCTGCGCAACTCGTCTATAATCTGCATGGCCTTGAGGGATAGTTCTTAATTCAATTAAATGACAAGCTTCCCTTAGATTAAATTTCATGAAATATGGATAATTGTATCCAAAATTAACAACATATTGTCCTTGTTCTGGATATTTTTTCCTCATTTTTTCAAATGTGTCTTTTGTTTTATTCATTGCATCTTTGAAATCCTTATCAATTCCAAGAATTTTTACTTCATTTGGAATACTATACCCATGATCTGTTGTGAGTAGTTGTCGTTCTAATGTTAATGCTCTATGTCTATGTAAATCTCTAAACATTCCAAAATTATTACATAAATCAAATGTATAGTATACATTTTCAAATGCTCTTGATGGTCTGTGACGTCTATTTGTTCTAAGTTTTGCAAATTCTTGTATTATCTTTATTTTTTCTTGCTTTGGAATTTTTTTTACTTGTCGTAAAATATTCTGGTATGATGTACTTGGTGATTGCTCATACATTATACCTGTAATAATTTTATCAATTGCATTTTTTTCTGATTCAAAATCTACAATTTTTGTAAATGCTCCTTTTGTTGGTCCTGATTTAATTTGTTTTGCAGTAATTGCCCTTGATTTATTTTTTACATCTCTAAGATATTTTTGATAGGCTTTTCCATATTTATCATCAGCCCTTTTAACAAATGATTTGATGGTAGTTTCAAGCTCTTTTTTGATTTTTGAGGCTAAATTCTGCTCCTCTTTTAGTTCTGATGAATTCAATACTGTTAGTAAATATTCAAATGCCCTTCCATTTCCTGTGATTCCAACATTAGTGAGTGTTGATGCAGGTAATAACCCTCTAAGAATATCTAGGGCTTTGGCTTTAGTTGAACCTCTGTAAATCATATTTGCAGATTTTATGTCTGATTCAATTTTTAATTTGGGGAATAATTTTTCTTTATTATCTTTTGAATCTTTGAAACTATATTTTTCAATAGGATATTTTTCTCTGATATATTTTATCATTGGTTCTATATTTCTTGAATACACATCAAAAGAAAAATTACAC
Organism: Nitrosopumilus sp. LS_AOA; assembly: GCA_001543015.1. Lineage (GTDB taxonomy): Archaea > Thermoproteota > Nitrososphaeria > Nitrososphaerales > Nitrosopumilaceae > Nitrosopumilus. The sequence goes on from LFLC01000020.1 coordinate 15,892, forward strand.
GTCTCTTCATACGAATCACCAAATCTAGAATTTGTTATTTCTGAATCCCTATAAAATCTATATTTTCCTTTTTCTTTTTTATTCCATGCAACATACCTTGATGATTTTTCTAAATATGATAATCCTATTCGTCTATCTTCAATTTTTTTAACTGCAATATTTGATAATCCTTCAATTGCAATCTGTGCTTCTCCTAATTCTGCAACTGAATCATCACCATACTCTAAAAGAACTCTATCATAAAATTCCTCTCCGCGATTTTTATTTTTTAAAAATTCATCAAGAAAAATTCGCCTCATACTTTTGTCAGTTCTACTATACCTTGACATCAATGCACCGCGGTCAACTTGTCTTGGCGTGATTATTGCAAATACGCTACTATCTGTATTTGAAAAGTGTTCTGAGAGAATCTTTTTTTCGTTACTTGAAAATTCTGACAATAATTATTTGCTGTTTCCCAATTATTAATAGTCTATTTCTTTTTTCCAATTTGAATTAGATCGGGGCCTTTGTCTCTATTTTTATCCTGACCTTTTGCTTGCCATCTCATTAGTACTTCTTTGAATGCTGTAGCATCTGCCTCATTTTCAGTATACATTAATGACGTTACCCAAAATCCCTTTTTTGCAGTTTTACCTCCTACGGAATTCATCCAAAAATCACTTGGTAAATCTGCCATGTTTTTGTTGTTTGGATCTTTTGTGTTCTCAATCCACCTACTTGCAACAAAATTTAAAATTTGTTCTAATTCTTCTCTTTGAATCATATCCTGATATCTTGAATAATTTATTCATTATTTCAAGATTTGTACTAATTTACCGTGTTTTATCTTTATAATTATTGAACATTTGTTGTGATGATATAATTCAGTTATTTTGATATTCTATATTTCAAATTACTTCATTATTTTGAACAAACAATTATGCATTAATGATTTCAATTACTAAATTTTATGCTGATATCATCTCAAAATGAGTACTTTTCAGATGAAATAGAAATTTCTAAAAAAAGATCAAATGAATTAAACCAATTCAAATATGCACTTGATTGTTCTTCAATTGTTTCAATAACTGATGAAAATGGAACAATTTGTGATGTCAATGATCGTTTTTGCCAAATCACTAAGTATTCTAGGGATGAACTACTTGGCCAAAATCATAAAATATTAAAGTCAAATTTTCATACAAATGAATTTCACAAAGGAATTAGAGACACAATTACTAGTGGGAATGTATGGCGAGGGGATATTAATCATAAAGCAAAGGATGGTTCTTTCTATTGGACAGATACAACAATTACTCCTTTACTTGGACTCGATGGAAAACCTGAAAAATATATTACAATTAGAACTGACATTACTGAGAGAAAAAATCAAGAAGAACAAATTAGAATGATTCAAAGAGAAATAATTAAACGAAAAAAAGATATTGAATTAAAAAATAAAATTTTAGATAAAGAACTAATTACAATTACAAAATTAGAAAGACAAAAAGAAGAATTTACATCCATGATGACTCATGAATTTAAAACTCCTCTAACTCCAATAATTAGTTGGGCGGATCTTTTATCCTCTAAAGTTTTAGGTGAACTTAATGAAAAACAAATTATGGCAACAGATAAAATCAATATTAATGCTGTCAAACTCTTGAATTTAATTACAGATGTTTTAGATGTGCATAAATTAGAAATGTCTCAATTGACATATAATAAAATAAAATGTAATTCAAAAGAAATTGTTGATGATTTGATTGAAACTTATTCTATAGTTCTGAATGAAAATAAAATTGAATTAATTCATTCAGATCTTGAATCTATTCCATTATACACTGATTCATCACGAATTCAGCAACTCCTTCGAATTTTTATTACAAATGCACTTGATTTTGTACCAAAAGATAATGGACAAATAGAAATTAAAATTGAAACAAAAAATGATTCTATTTTCTTTTCAATAATTGATAATGGTGTGGGGATATCTGAAAATGATCAAAAACGATTATTCCATAAATTTTTCCAAGTAGATTCATCTCAAACAAGAAAGCATGGTGGCTCAGGATTGGGATTGTCTATTGCAAAAGGCATTGCTGAAGGATTAGGTGGTGAAATTGGTGTAATTAGTTCACCAAATCATGGAAGCACGTTTTTTGTTAAATTACCACTAAATGTTGAAATTATTGCCTAACAATAGTTGGTGAAAATAATCTTACCAAAACCAAAACAATTTCTTACACTTTGTGGGTTATACAAATCTCATAATGATCACACATGACCCACGACGAAACCGAAATAATCGGAAAAAACGTCAAAGACATGTACGGTACATTCATGGGTAAAGTAGCAGGAACACTAACTGACATTGATGGAAGTATTCAATCCGTCGGCATTGATTGCGGTTCTCAAGGATTACAGCAAATCCCATATGAGCAACTTGTAGTTCAAGGCGATGCAGTTATTTTTGTTCCAAAATGGAGATTAGATTCTCAAAGACTCATTCGTGAAAAACAATTAACTCTACGACGTCTGAAAGCATTGATTGACATTGTTTCTGAAAATGATGACATGAAAGCAGATGCTGAAATGATTCATGAAAAATACAAATCAAAACTTGTATTGTTAGATGAAGCAGAAAGCGAAATCAAAGCTAAACTTGAGGCTAGATTGACAGAGTTAGATGAACAAATGAAGTCTGCAAAGATGTTATTGTTTGATGCAAAAGTACAATTCAAAAGCAATGAAATTCCTGATGCAACATTTGATACTGTGAAATCATGCACAACAGAAATTATTGAGCATGTTACACACGAAATATCTGAAATATCAAATGTAAAGAATAGAATTGCAGATCTTGAATTAGAAGTGCAAGAAATAACAGAATCTACAGAACCACATATCCAAGAATCAGCCGTTTCATATCTGGAGACACCTGAACCTCAAATAGTTCAGTCAATACTTCCAGAAGCCCCTACAGAACCAATAGTCACTCCTTCAGAACCAATTGAAGCAGAAGTCAAACCAATTTCTGAATCTCCAGTAGAACCTGAAGTAACATTCGCATTTCCAGAACCACCCCAACAGGTGACAGCAGAAACATCAAAAGACGACAATGATAACGATTGGCTTGCAAGAATGGAAGCACAATAATTTTTTTATTTTATTTTTTTTTAACACTTAGAAAGATCCACTTTCATACATTTTTTGATGGCAGACACTTTTGATATAGGCCTTGGAAATTCTGATTTTAAAACAAGAAAAATAGCTGATTCTGATTTTGTATCTTTTTGGAATAAGCAAGCAAAGAATCTATCATGGTTTTCTTCTTGGAGTCAAACCCTTGATTGGCAAATTCCTTATGCCAAATGGTTTGTTGGAGGTACGATTAATGCCTGTCATAACACTTTGGATGTTCATCAAAGTACCAAATCCGATAAAACAGCTATTTTTTGGGAGGGTGAGAACGGTGATTCTAGAGTAATTACTTATGGTGATTTGTTTATTGAGGTTCAAAAATTCTCAAATGTTCTAAAATCACTTGATGTCAAAAAGGGTGATCGTGTGACCATTTATCTTCCAATGGTTCCAGAATTACCAATTGCAATGCTTGCATGTGCTAGAATTGGTGCAATTCACACTGTTGTGTTTTCAGGTTTTAGTGCAGCATCAATTAAAGATAGAATTGTTGATTCAAAATCCAAAATTGTAATCACTGCTGATGGTGGATATAGAAAGGGGAAAATTGTTAAACTAAAAGAAATAATTGATGAGGCAATTAAAGACATTGATTTTGTAAAACATGTTGTCGTTCTAGAGAGAACAAAAAATAAAATTTCATTAACATCAAAAGATAAACTTTGGAATAATTTGATGAATGATGCATCTGATTCATGTGTTGCTGAAAAATTAGATAGCACACATCCTCTTTACATATTATACACATCAGGAACTACTGGAAAACCAAAAGGAGTTTTGCATGGAACTGGTGGGTATCTAACACATTTGTATTCAACTTTCAAATGGGCTTTTGATATCAAAGATTCTGATGTGTTTTTTTGTACTGCGGATATTGGATGGGTTACGGGACATAGCTATGTAGTTTATGCTCCATTACTTCATGGTGCAACTCAAGTAATGTATGAGGGTGCACCTGATTATCCTGATGCTTCAAGAATATGGGATGTATTGCAAAAATACAAAGTTAGCATCTTTTACACTACTCCGACAGCACTTAGAATGTTTATGAAGTTTGGAGATGACATTCCAAATTCATTTGATCTTTCTTCTCTGCGTTTACTTGGAACAGTTGGTGAACCAATTAACCCTGAAGTTTGGAAATGGTATTTTACAATTATAGGGAAACAAAAATGCCCCATTATTGATACTTGGTGGCAAACTGAAACTGGGGGACTGATGATTTCATCGTTACCTGGATTAGAAACTCTTCCACTAAAACCAGGCTCAGGTACTCTGCCTATTCCTGGAGTAGATATTGGCATTGTAGATGAAAATGGGCTTGATGTTCCTCCAAACACAAAGGGGTATCTTGTAATAAAAAATCCATGGCCTGGAATGCTCTTGACATTGTGGGGTGATGATAAAAAATATGAAAATGTGTATTGGTCAAAATATAAAAAATACTACTACTCAGGAGACTATGCCAAAAAAGATGATGATGATTATATTTGGTTACTAGGGAGATCTGATGATGTCTTAAAAGTCGCAGGTCATAGAATTGGAACTGCTGAACTTGAAAGTTGCATTGTATCTCATAATGATGTTGTAGAATCAGCTGTGTGTGGAATTCCTGATGAAATTAAAGGTGAGGTAATTATTGCATTTGTAATTTTAAAAAATGGAATCACTTCAAGTGATAAATTAGAAAAAGAAATATCAAATAAAATACGTCATGATATTGGAGCAATTGCTACTCCTGCACAAATTTATTTTGTTTCAAAGCTTCCAAAGACACGTAGTGGAAAAATTATGCGAAGACTACTCAAAGCAATTGCAAATAATGAAACAATTGGTGATACTAGTACGTTGGAGGATAGTACTGCAGTTACTGAAGTTAAAAGTGTGTTTGATGAAATTCAAAAAGTGATTAAAGAAAAATCTACTTAATTATTTAATCTCTTTAAATTAATTGAAGAAAGCATATCAAACATATTTTTGAGGCCACTGTATTCTGATTTTGAATTTTCATCTAAATTTTCTTTTATTTCATTTAATCTGATGATTGATTCTTTAAAAAATTCTTCATATTCTTTAATTTTTTCATCATTCATTTGGGTTAAATTAAAAATTACTGTATTACTACCGAGTAAATTCTTATTTTCATCATAAAGACTCGTTGCCTGCAATAATCCTGAAAATGTGCTATTATCTTGTCTTTTGAAAGTAATTTTTCTATCTGTGACCTTTCCTGTCTCAAACCATGTTTTTAGTGAATCATTCATTGTTTCCCATTCCTCTTTTGGGACGTGCTCAAAAATTGTCTTTCCTAAAATTTCAGATTTGGCATATCCTAAATTTGTAGCATATGTGGAATTGCAATCCAGAATGATGCCTATGGAATTTATTCTTCTCCACATGATTGGTGCATCTTTAAGCGTTTTTCTGGCTTCGGTTTGAATCATTTTTTAAATTATTTAGAACTTATTATTAAACTAAAAATCATCAACTAAAACAATTTGTTCAATTCAAACACATGATTTTTCATTATCTTTTTTTTACTCTAAATAGTTGTGAGAAAATATTTTCATAGAGAAATTCCAAAAAATTCTGAATCTTAAAACCACTTGTTGGGGTGAAAAAAATACATTAGTTTTTTCAGAGTTTGACTTTTGTAACTGTTTTTGGGGATAGAAATAGACGCAGATAGACACGACAATGAAATTAGATTACTCAAATGATTTTTACATCATCTATATGTAATTTTATTTTTCAAGTTTCTTAGATTCCGAAACAGAGTCATGGTTGTTTGTTGTAATAGATAGTCTAGATTTAGGTAACTCTATCTCAAAAATAGTGCCTGCTCCGATTGTGGTTTCAAGTGAAATATTTCCGCCATGTTGTTCAATAATGGTTTTACAACTTGGCAATCCCAATCCAGTTCCAATCTGTCTTGTGGTGAACATAGGATCAAAGATCTTAGAAATCAACTTGTCAGGTATTCCAGATCCAGAATCTTTGATTCGTATTTTGGTGTGGGAGTCATTTTCTTCCATCGTTATGGTGATTGTACCATTACCATTCATTGCTTGAGTTGCATTTAGCAGTAGATTTGCAAATACACTTTCCATTTTAATTTTATCGCACATAATCATACAATCATTTTCAGGCAATTGTATCGTGACATTCTTTGAATCAATTATTCCAGATATCACAGATTCAAGTATTTTTCCAATTGAATACTCATCAAGTTTCAAAGGTTTTGGATTTAGAAAATCAAATACCTGAGTTATTTGATGATCCATTCTAATTATCGAATGATTAATTGCTTGAAACAAATTCGAATGTTGCTGAGTCATCGATTTATTTTTTATTTGTAATATCTCGATGGCAGTTTTAATTACACTTAATGGATTTTTTAAGTCATGAGCTATTCGAGTAGATAATTCACCCATAATTTCCTGTCTTTTTCTTTTTATATTTTTGAATTCTTTTTTCATTAATGTGATTTCAGTAATATCCTGTATTGCAGTATTACTTCCAACAAGAACCCCACTATCATAAAGATTATTTGCGCTAAACAGCCCAAGAAATTTATCTCCATTTTTTTTCCTTAACCATATTTCTTTATTGGAATACTGTTTTCCAGATTTCCATGTGTTAAACATTTCAGTCATTTCGTCAAGACTCTCTATAGCTGTATGTGCAAAAATATTTTGACCAATAATCTCATTTTTAGAATATCCTATAGCATTAGAATATGCCTTATTACAATTTATTATCTCACCCTTTACATTTATTGTTCTAAAAAGTATGAGAGAGTTTTCATATAATTCACGATAAATATCTAAATTATTAGCATCATCAAAAGAAATTATTTTTTCAGACATAATATTTTATTAAAATAATAACATCTATCCCAGTGTGTTATTGAATCAATCAAGCTGGAACATCATATCATAATAGAAAATTCTTTTAGCATGATATTTAATTCCATTTTTTTACTTAGCATAAATGCGTGATAGACTGCCTCTTCTCTTGCTTTTTGAGTACTTTTCTTTGTAAATTTATGCCCAAATTCTGTTGCAAAATCTTTTTGATTGATTTTTTGATTAATTTTTAGCATGGATAGACATGTTGCATATTGTGGTCTAATTTTTACTCTATAGTATTTTTTTGAATTAAATTTTTTTAGAACTGTATAGTATTGTTTGACTATGGGAATTAGTCAAACTCTAAAGTCTTAAAGATGAATTTGTTAGCTAAAACCACTTGTCTAGATTCTGACTTTTTCTCTCTATTGCTTTTTTTAATCTGTTAAGTGTAGATTGAACCCTATCTCCTGAAAAACTTCTTTCTTTAACTAGATAATTTGTTATTGCGTCATAATCTATTTTTTCAAAAATTATTTCATCCACATTTGCAACATCTGGTTCTAAAAAGATCTTTCTTATTTGTTGAAAATCAATTCCTTGTAGTTGTTCTTGAATTTGTGGGATATCTTCTAATCTTGAATGCTTTTTTATCATTTTTAATGCAGTTTTTGGACCAATTCTTTCAAAACCATTTGGATTAAAATCAGTACCAATCAAAATCCCAACATCAACTAGTTCTTCTCTTGTTAATCCAAGATTATCTAGAGTTTTTTGGGTTTCAATCATTTCTGGAACTATGTCTATGTACATATTTTTATTTGGTATTTTTCTTCTTCCACTATTTGTAAAATTTCTTACTAGTCTTTTTGCTCCACATAATACGGAATCAAAGTCTTGACTTGCAGATGCAAAAGCTTGCCCTGTATTTGTTAGATGTGCAGCAGTTGCCTCCCCTTCTGATGGTGCATCAATGTATGGAATTCCAAAACAAGTCAAAAGCTGTTTTGATTCTTTTACCATTCCGTCTTTCATACTTGTTGTTTGTTGAGCAAATTTCCTTGCATCCTCCATATTTCCTTCAGAAATTGCCTTTTCGTATTTGACTGTGGCATCTTTTTTAATCTGTTTTCTACGCTCAATCTCTGCTGTTTTTAATGATGGTGGCTTTCCATCAAAGACATAGACTGGTTTTATCCCTAATGACAGAAAATTCACATTTCTGTATAATAGTCCGCTTAAATGACTTGTAATTCTACCTTCAGAGTCTGATAATTGTAATCCATCTGCTCCTCTAATACTTGCCAAGAATTGGTAAATTGCATTGTATGCATCAATTGCAATTATTTTATTTGAAAATGCTTCTAGAGTTGTTTTCTCTCTAACTACTAAATCTTTAAGATTTAATCCCATAAAGGAATGATGATTTATTATAGTATTTTGATGTTAAGATTAATCAGATGATTTGAATTCACATGATAATTGTAAAGTTTCACCTGTTTGTGTCATTTTATTAGTTAGGTCACATTCAATATTTTTAAACTGAGTCAGTCTTTTAATCTCATCTTTGGAAATATCTCCATTATAATATTCTTTGAGAATTTTACTTAGGTACTTTTTGATAATACTGTTTTCAAGATCTTTCTCCATTACTTCTAAATCAAATCCTAACTTTGTAGTACTTTCAGATAACTTTCCTCCAATTCCTGATGTCATTATTACATTTGATTGAGCCATAATGACTTCTTTTGGTTGTTCTATACTGGACATTTTAATGGTAAATGAGGATTGTTTTGCCAAACTACCGTAATCTGTACTAATTCGCATAATGTATTGTCCTACTTGACTTTCATTCTTATCAAAATATTGAATGAAATCTGCTTCATACACACCATTCCCTCTTTGTCTTAATTGTAGTTCTGATTCTTTAATTTTATCGCCTGTCGATGAATACACTTCTAACATCACACGTCCCATTTGAGGTTGATATCCTTCGTAGACGACATTTGACCTGAACAGACCATCAGTTGTATCAAGATCAATTGATGTACTATCAAATGAAATTTTAATTGATTCTCTAACGTCAGTTATGCCTCCAATGCCTATAACCTCGATATTTTGACCCTTAATTGGAATTTGTTGGTCTATTGCTGTATTTCCAAAAAATCCAAACCCTACAGCTAAAACTGAAATACTAATTGCTACAAAAATTCCTAACTTGTCTTGATTTTTAACGCCTTTCGGCATTATTTTTTTGAATTTTCCCATAACTCATCAAAAAGTAATTTTTTAGAATAACTCATTGAATGTGAATTTGTCCACATTGCAGTTACATCTTTTTGTGATTTATTTTTCATGTAAAATAATACTTCGTCATCTTTAACGATGAAACAAAGATTTTCTTTAACTGACTCTGGAACTTTTCGTATACTCTTTTTTTTGATATCTTCATACATGTATCTTGTTTTTTCAGTTGATGCTGTAAGTATTTTCAAATTATCTATTTTTGAAATAGTTTCTAAAATATCTGTATGATAAAAATTTGCAAAGTCTTTTTCATTTCCAATCACACATACTTCACTTTGTGTATCATTTACCATTTCATTTATTTTTGAATTAATTCTATTTTCACCTTGTAGAATTTGGAATTTTTCTTCAACTACTTTTTCATTATTTCCAATAGGAACTGTTTTCCATAATTCAATTAATTCTACTTTTTGTTTTTCTAGTTTTTTTATTTTTTGTTTTTCAGAATCAATAATCGATGAAATGGCTTCAGATATTTCGATTGCTGTAAATTTGACTGGGTGTCCAATAATGGCAGATACTATTCCAATGCTTTGCAATGATGATAGAATCTGATATGTTTCTGTTCTTGGTAACTTTAATGCTTGATAAACTTCAGTAGCAGTTTTTGTACCGTTTTTTCCTAAAAATAGATAAACTTTAGATTGATTTGTAGATAATCCAAATTTTTCTAAAGTGTTTTGAATTTCTCCTAATGATTTTTTAACATCATCTAGTGATACTCTTGGTTTTTCTTCATTTATTGTACTTTGTACGTTTAACGTCATTTCTCTAATTTGGAACAATTTGGATCGATTTATTCTTGATATGTAAAATTAAGTTGATCGTTCTGATCGCTATTTCTAATATTCAGGCACATCAATTAATTCCCGTATTGTATTGGGCTTAATTTGTGCGTAAATTACAGTGATGATTTTTATTGATTTTTTTGTGTCTTTTTGGATAATTACATACTTGTACTCTTAATCATAAAATTCATAAAATTTGTAATGTTTGAACACAAGTACGACGATGATTATGTCACTAATTTGATGTCTATTGAAAAAGAACAAATCCAATTGTTAAAAAGAAAGGCACAGTCCCTCAAATCTGAACTTGATAAAACAAATTTACTAATTGATAATTCTAGTCAAAAGAATCCTCATTTTGATGATTTTACAAAAACCTCCAAAATTGAAAATATTAATATCTTGAAATCTAGTTCTGATAAAAATAATTTAATTCTAAATATTTCAAAGAAACATATTTTATTTTTATCATCTGTAATTCTTTTAGTGTTGTCTGTTAATTTCATTGATGGACAATACACACTCATTAATCCTGAATTAAATGAACCAACCCTAATGAAATCAAAATTTGTAATTGAAAATTTACGTGGTGATACAATTGATACAATGAAGTCCTGGAGATTGTTATCTGGAGAATTGTTAAATGTAAATATATTAAATGATGATATCTTAACTATTGAACAACAAGGAGCAGTCAATAAAGTCATAATGTCTACTGATTCAATTCAACTTGATGATTTTATGGTAAACCGTGGTTTTCAGGGATCTGAATCTACATATTATTTAGGTTGGGCTGGTGCAATGAGTGCTGCAAAACAAACTGAAACCATTTATTCTATTCCTACAGATTTCACAATCAACCATTCATCAAACGGTGAAGGAAATATTGTCATAACATTTTCAACTATGATGGATACTGATGGGTTTTCCGGATATACTAGATCAGTTTTAGATAATGGTGAGATCTTAAAATCTTATATTACAATTTACAATGTTGATGAATTGGAAGCATCTGAATTGGCAACAATAGTACGACATGAATTTGGACATGCATTGGGTCTTGGACATTCCACTGATCCTGAAGATTTAATGGCACCTGTAATTCTTACAGATTTTCCTTATATTTCTGAATGTAATGTAGATGCTATGGTATCACTTTATGATGGAAATGAATCAAGCCAGGCGGTATGTGAAAAATGACCATTCGTGCAGTTGTAATTGATGATGACAAAGATGCATTGGATTTATTTTGTAATCTCTTAACTAGTCATGAAATTAAAATTGTTGGTAAGGGGTATAATGGAGAGGAGGCATTATTTTTATTTCAAAAATTAAAACCTGATGTAATTTTCCTTGATGTTTCAATGCCTGTTTATGATGGATTATATGCATTAGAAAAGATTAGAGAATTAAATCCTAATGCTGTAGTGTTTTTGATTGTAGAAAAAATGACATTAAATACAGAAATGAAGATGAATAGATTAAATCCTTCTGTAGTATTTCGAGAACCTTTTGATGTTAATGAAATTATTCGTAAGACTCATCATTTTTGTTTACCTCCTAAAGATGAATTAGAAAAAATGCAAAAGACCATGATTACGTTGGCATTAAAAAATACATTACTTGAATTAGGTCCAGATGAACTTGATAAAGTGACAACAATATTGCAAAAAGATCATAACATGACTCTTGATGATTGTTATGACAATCCTGATGAATTGAAACTTGTTTTACGGGATTTATTTGGTGAATCTATTGATGTTGTATTGGATTCCTTTAAAGAAAATATGAAAGTTATTTCTTCTAATACTCAAATTAAAAATTTTATTTCAAATTTGCATGAATGATTTTTTAAATATTTATTTTAAAATCACTTTTCTTTATTATGGTGATTGTTTGAGACATGGTGCCGGGGTAGCCAAGTGGTAAGGCGGCTGTCTCGAAAACAGCTACGTGAAAGCGTGCAGGGGCTCGAATCCCTTTCCCGGCGCTACATCAAGTGTGGTGGTGCCCCCTCTTGTCATATCAGTACTCAAACCACCTCTTAATACAAAACAACATGGAGAATTGGAAATGAAACGTGCTGAGCGTGCTGATAATGCAGCAAGAATTGATATCCAGATGGCCAAAGTTTCAACGAGTGCTGCACCTGTAGTTGATGTTCATAAATATGATAAAAAATTAGACGACCAAGCTAGTTAGAAAATTCATCTAACATTTTTTGATGCTCTATTGCAATTTTTTCAATCTCATTTTGTGCAATGCTCCATAATGTTTCAGAACTTTGAGAAGCTAATCGTTCATCCATTTTTTTTAATGCTTCATGAATTTCCTTTAGTGCTATTATCGCATGATCTTTTTGAATCGCGATATCATTTTTTAAAAATGCTGGACAGTCTCCTTCAGTTTCAATTAAAGTGAGCCAATTTAGGCGTGCAAGTAGCATTTTTTTACGATTATTTATCATCAGTTGAATTCGTTTTTTATCTTCGACAGATTCTTCCTCGGAGATTTTTAATTCAATCTCCATGTCTCTTGCTTCTTTTCTAATTGTTTTGATAACTCGATATTCATCAGAGACTAATTCCAATAATTTAATTTTATTTTTGGAAGCTTTGGGATTAATATAATAATATTTTGACTTGTCATCCCCTTCTTCATAACTTACCAAGTTTTCTCTTTTCAAACTGTTCATACCAACATGAAATTTATTGTGTGATAACATCACATCATATTCATTTTTAGCAATCAGTCTAGCTTCTTTTTCTAAATCTCTTGTTTTTATTTTTCCAGGAAGTGCTTTCCATATACAAATCTCCACATTAACAATAGTTTTTCCAGTCATGTCGTATCAGTACTAAAACTACGTATTAAAAAGTAAACAGCGTATGCAATCCTATTGTATAGCACAAGAAGGCATTTGGGACAAACAGACACAAGCTTGCTGGTAAAAAAAAGAGGAAAAATACGCCTAAACTTTAAGTTAATATGAAATTAAAAAAATTATGGTTGAGGATAATAAAAAATGAGTGCAGTATTTGATGCAGAAATAGCAGAACGCGAATGCCCTGGATGTAAAAGAATGACAAAATCAATGTTTTGTCCAAAGTGTGGCAAGTGTGAATTCTGTCATAAAGTAATAGAAGGAGAATTAAAATGTCAAAATTAGATACACCTGAAGCTGACCTTTTTGAGAATTAATTAACATAAAACAAACTGTTTAGAATAAAAAAACCAGAATACCGTAAGTGCTCTATTTACTCACAGTATTTGTAATTTTTAGAAGTGTTTTGTATCCAATCAATTGGGTTTGTATTACAATTTTTTGCATTTCTCTATTGATTCCAATCATACTCATGAATTGAATTTGCCAAATTATGATCTAATGTAGAATGTTATTTTTTTTTGATTCTTTACCCAGTTCATATCGATTAGGCATGTTACTCAGGAAAGTCAGTCAACAAGTTGGTCGATATTCATTAGATACAAAGATTAGATTAAGGAAAAAATCTAAATTAAAAAATGTAAACATAACCTGCCGAACCTCCTCCCGCATCTCCTTTCATGCCTTTACTTAGAAAGTATTCTTCAATGTCTCGTCCATCTTTTTCACTATCTATAGACCAATCCTTCCAATGTCCGATATCTTTACCATCATTATCGTGTTGATCTTTTCTAACTTTGGGGGTATCTGAAATACCTACAGTCCATGGGGTATAATCTGCTCTTTCTGAGTTCTTCACTCTACTTTCAATTTCAGAAATTATTCGTGATTTATCCATAATGATCATGGTTCTGACCTTTACTTAAGAAAATATACTTGTACATTCTTGTGATGTACCAATCATGTGATATGTTTCTCCCAATCAGCTGGGGAATGATTGCAGATTTTACAAGTAATCATTAGAAACCCCCCTTGTGGGATTGTGCATGTTGTATTATCTATTCAAACAAATGTCAGTGCTTGAAAAAATTATTAAAAATAAAATTAATTTCTAATTTATGTTAGTATCCCATTTTTCTTTATTACAGTATTGGTATTTCTCAAAACTTTTTCTATTTGTTTTAGTGAGTGTGGATCTTTGACTAATATGGGTAGATTCAACGGCTTTATTTTCTCCTGAACTTCTTTAATGTCACATCCAGTTAAAATAACTATTTTTGCATATGAATTAATTTTTTTGATATGTTTTATGCCATAGTATCCATCATATTCAGGCATCAGAATATCCATTAAAACAAAATCAGGCTCATGTTTTTTGTACAATTCAATTGCTTCTAACCCATTATGAGCAGTTCCAATTACGTTGAATTTTTTGATTGTAAGATATTCACAAACACATTCTGCAAGATCAATGTTATCTTCAACAACTAGTATGCTTTCATTCATGTAATTTAGTTAGCCTAAAAATATGCTATATTATCCAGTATGTAATTTCCAAAACATACACCTCTTGGATTAATTTTTAGGCACAGTTATCAATAATATTGGAAAAATACCCCATCCCTGATCTTGATACAGTATATTCAAAAATGATGTTTTTGTTTAATCAAATTTAATATGATTGATTAGTTTTTCACATGCTATTATTTTTGACAAGTATTTTTTTAATACGAACATAAAATCATATTCAATTCATATAAATTTGATTTAAAATTGATTTTTTTGATGAGTAAAATAATTCTCTCAAAAAGAATGCTGAGTATTATTGCAGTTGCTGTATTTTTGAATGGGGTATTATTTTTCTCTATAGGATATATTCAAAATGAAACTGAACAAAAAATCTATGATTCATTAATTACAAGTGAATCTGATACAAAACATGCAGATGTAATTAGAACATCTCTACACATTTCATCTAATCTTGAATCCATTACAGACAAACTTGCAATTGCATCAATGTTACTTTCAGAGGATAATTTGGCAAGTGAATATACTTTAGATGTTCTTGATAAATTATACACAAAACTAAACTCAAAAACCAATGTTGGATGGGTATTTCTTCTTGATGAAAATGGAGTATTGACATCATCTGTAAGTCCAAATGGAACTAGTGTTAGTACTAGTCATGTAGATTTATCATATAGGGATTATTTTATCAATACAAAAACTTCTTTGAAATCATATCTTACAAATGGATTTATTGGAATTAATGATGTCCCATTGATAATTACAACTTATCCAATATTAAATTCAAATAATGACTTCATTGGAATGATTGGGGCTTCTCTTATCATTCATGAATTCTTTGATCAATATGGGAATACCTCTGATCCAACTACTACCTTTCTACTAGTAATTGGTAATGACCAGAATTTCATTACTCATCCCGAGTCTGAACAGATCGGGAATTATGCTTTAGATGATGAATTTTTCTTGAATAATAATTCAAACAAAGTTGAGTTAGTCCAAAAATTATTTTCAGAAAACAATCCCACTGAGATGTATGACTTTCATGATGTGGAAAAGATGACTCATGGGGTTCCTGTAATTGTTAATGAAAATATCTCATATTTTATTTTCATGATTACTCCTATTGATTCTATTAGTCAACAAACTAGTGATGTTTTTCAGAACGCAAAATACTCTACATACCTAATCATAATTTTTCTGATTTTATCTTCAGGTGTAGTAATAGTATTTTTTGAAAAATTCAAAATAAAGGAACAAGAAGAAAGAGAGACAAAATTGATTTCTATAGGGGAGTTATCTGCACGTTTAGCACATGACATGAGAAATCCCTTGTCTGTAATTTCAATGACTATTGATAATTTCAAAGATATCTATGGTGCTGATTCCAAAATGACTCCAAACTTTGAGAAAATTGAGAGAGCAATAGATAGAATCACACATCAAATTAATGGCGTTTTAAATTTTGTTCGAGAAAATCCCGTCGTTTTTGAAAAAAATAGTTTGTTACAAATTATAACAAATTCAGTAGATTCAATCAATATTCCAGATGGAATTAAATTAATTCTTCCAAAAAATGATATTGAATTTAGATGTGATAAAGTTCAATTACAAATCGTAATGTCCAATTTGATACTAAATGGAATTCAGGCAATGGTAGGAACTGGAGTAATCATTGTAACTTTGAGTGAAACAAATAAAAAAATCATTATAGAAGTTGAAGATTCAGGCAAAGGAATTCATAAAAATGATTTGCCACATGTGTTTGATCCTATGTTTACCACTAAACAACATGGTACAGGGTTGGGTTTGGTAAGTTGTAAATCAATCATTAAAGCACATAAGGGTACACTTTTAGTAAAATCACCTCCAACAATTTTTACAATTACATTACCAAAGAAAAATTCATTATAATATTTTATTTACGCTAATAATTACACATTTAGGAATTTGCTAACCCATTTTTAAAAATTTTTTGAATAATTGTACTATTGTAAAATACGCTCATTGAAATTTTTATTTTCACAAAGTATGTTCCCTCTTTAATTTCCATCATGATTTTTTCCCAAAATATTGTATATTTGTCAACAGCTCTTTTTTTACTTGTAAGCTCAAATCCTGTTCTTATCAAATATCCATTTCTACTCAAATTATTGATTTTTCTATACCCTGATGTTTTTGATAATTTACAAATTTTTAATATATCTGGTACTGCTAGTGGTTTTTTTGCAACTTGTTCTAAAATTTTCCTTGATTCTTTATCTCCTACAATTTCTAAAATTTGTTTAATTAATGATTCATCTTTTATCAATAAGACTAAAGAATTTTTTTTAATTTCCTCAAAATTTATTATTTTAAATAAACAATCTTTTTCAAATTTTAGTGAATCTGATTTTAAAAACTCATTTAATTCTCCGTCAAATGCTGAAAAATCAAGAATTGACTGTTTAATTGAATATCCATATTTTTTAAACAAATTTAGTTTAAGTTTTTGTTGAATTTTTGGTTCTAGATTATCTTTGATTTTCAAACTCAGAGATTTTGATAGAAATAGGTCAATGCCTGTCAATATGTAATTTTAATTAAGAACTTATTAAAACAAAATGATTTTTTCTAACTTATGAGTAAAACTGCTATTGTAATTGATGATGATTATGATACTGTAGATATTTTTAGTGAATTATTAGAACAACATCAAATCACTGTAGTTGGAAAAGGATACAACGGTAAGGATGCCATTGATTTATTTTCAAAATACTCCCCTGATGTTGTTTTTGTTGATATTATGATGCCTGATGGTTCTGGTTTTCATGCAATTCGTAATATTAAAAAAATAAATGATAAAGCCAGAATAATTGCAGTTACAGCTGATCTTAAACCTTCTACCCATGAAAAATTAATGGATCTAAAAATTCATGGACTTGTTTACAAACCATTGGATATTGAAAAAATTGTTTATCTTGTGAATAATTAGATATTTCCAAATCTTTAAAGTAATTTGATTATTAATTGTCATAATGGCAGAATTGATTCAATCAAAGATTCGAGATTCTGGAATTTCACTTGCTGAATTAATTGCTCATTTTAGAGAAAAATGTAAAATTTGTGGTCATCATAGAATAATGCATAATGAATTAGGGGTATGTGAAGGTGTAATGAATAAGCCTTGCAATTCTGGTTGTGATTCTTATGAGTCTGAATGATTATCTAATTCTTTAATAAGATATTTCTTGTAATTTGTCTATGGGTGAGGAAATAAAATATGAAAAAACTTACCCATTAGGTTATGAACCCGAAAAAGCTCCAACTACAGCTGATCCTAATATTAGAAATCAACTAATTGATTTTATTTTAAAATCTGGCCCCTCTGAAGTTATTGATACAGATCTATTTGCAGTAATGGCAAAAAGACGTTCTACGAGAAAATTTTCTGACAAACCCGTTCAAACAACAAAAATTGATAAAATAATTGCAGCAGCTGATACTGCTCCTACTGCTGGAAATTATCAAGGATTTGAAATATTTTATATCAAAAGTCCTGAAAAGAAAAAACTTCTAGTTGACGCCTGTAACAAACAACCTTATGTTGATGCACCTGTTGTGTTAGTTTTTTGTAAAAATCCTTCAAGAGTGAAATTTGATTTCTCTGAAAATATTCTAAAAAAATTTGCTATACAAGATGCAACACTTGCAGCTGGATATTCTCAACTTGCAGCTCAGGCATTGGGATTAAGTTCAATATGGATAGGCATGTTTGATGAAGAAAAAATAATGGAAATAATTGGAACAGACTTGATTCCATCATCTGTTTTGTGTATTGGTTATCCTAAACAAACTAAATTCCCTAAACCTAGAAGAAATCTCAAAGATTTAGTACATGTAATATGGTAAACCATTCATAATTCTCCAGATTTAAATAATGAATAATCCCTGAATCTTTTATGACTGATGCATATGTTATGTTAAATTGTGAATTAGGTGCAGAAATTGAACTTGTTGAAAAACTAAAAGAAATTGAACAAGTAACTGATGTCTTTGAAACTATTGGAACCCATGACATGTTGGTAAAATTGCAAGCAGAAAATTTTGAAAAAATTAGAGAAATTGTATCGTGGAATATTCAAAAATTACCTAAAGTTCGTTCAACTTCAACTCTAATTAAAAAAGAAGCCTAAATTCTGAATCTAATCTCCTTGACTATTTGTATAATATGTTTTAGAACAATTCTAAATGATTTTAGAAAATTGTAAAATCCGAAAGATCATGAAAATGAGGGGGCATAATTTACGGGCTTTCGGATTTTATACCTAATTTATGATGTATAGGTCTATACGAATTTGTTTGTTTATTTCAAACAAACCATGCATAAATTCCAATTCTGATTGACTATTTTTAACCTCAAAATTGATTAAAATATGATTAATTGTTATTCTAATTCAAATGAGTGATGAGAAAAATGAAATTGAAAAACTAATTGATACTATGATAACTAGTGGCGATGAATTAGTGGGTAATCTAAAAACTGTTTTACCTAACTCGTTATCCGAATCCATGGTAATGTTCCATGAATCTAATGTTTTGAATTTAAAGAAAATTAAAGAATTCCTAAATAAATAATTTTAAATTATTTTTGATGAACATTCCTACTATATCCTTTTTAATTATTAATTGAAATTTTTAGTATGTCCAGATCTAGAACTATTTGTATTTCTGTAAAAAAAAAGACTGGAGATGCTTTTGATGCAGTTTTGAATATTCTTCCTAAAATGATGCCAGATGCAAAGATTGATGATGATGGATGGTGGTCATTTACTGGATCTCATGGAAAATCCTATCTTAAATTCAATGAACATAAACTTAATGGAATTTTAGATCATCAATTTATTGATGAAGAATCCACTTGGACTGTTCCAATGAGAGTAATGCCCAGTGGTGATTATTCTGAAATTCTGATTACTTTGAATAAACCTGATGAGTTAAATGATAAAGAATTTGATCAAAGAATTTCTGAAATGGGTGAAATGGTAATTGTGATGAAAAATATCATTGAATCTGATTCTTGAGAATATTATTTTTTGTATCTACCCCCGTACAAATCATTCTTCAAGCTTAAATGCAAATTTTGTAATGATTAATTGATAAAGATGCCATATGAGGAAGTATATTTTCAGAGAATGGATGATGAGATATCTAAGAAATCTGATGAACTAGAAAAGAAAGAATAGTTTTTGAATTAAGAATTCAACTTTTAGTTAATAATCTAATTTTTAATAGATTTTATTTATATAATTTTTTGTGTTAGTACGACATATAGATGATTACTCAATTCCTGCATGTCAAAATAGATTGTCAGGATGGGTTAAATCCGGTTTATCTTAAAGTTCAAGATAATAATGCCCTGATTCAACAATCGATGAAAGAATTAAAAAAGAAAAATCAACTAAAGTAATTTCTAACCTACGCTTTTGTGCTTGTACAACGCATAGATTACTACCATATTTGACAAGTACCAAATCACATTTACAACATGTTGGTCAGTATACATACCAAAAATCTCCAGATGATAATACCATACATCACCAAAAGTGTTTATCAGAAAACCAACCAATAATAATAGCCAGACCGTCCCAAGAAGACTAGTTCTAAACGTTGTAGAGCCTAAAATGACCATGGCCAAAATCACAGCTGATGCAGATACAATAATTAATCCATAGTAGAAATCAACGCCAAATTCTTGTATGATTTGCAGATAGTCATTGTGTACTGTATTCTCTTGAACAATTATGGATAAAATCACGTATGAAGCCACAACTGTACATGAAACTATTGGCATCCAAATCTTTTGTACCTTTGTTAATTCAATTCCAAAAAATCTAAGATTCAAAAATAAATGAATTGCCATACATGGATACACCAGAAAAAAGAACACATCGGCAATTGAAGGATAATTATCATATCCTAAAAAATCAAGTACATAAAATGTGATCTCAGCTATAGTATAAAACAAATAACCTATACCCAAAGTAAGATATGATTTTCCAAAAACTGCTGTACCCCAATGTTGTTTTGATACAAATAATGCTGCAATTGCTGCAGCACCAGTAAATAATACAGATATTGGAAATAATATCAAACTTATTGTATCTTCATCAATGATTTGCATTGAAAAATAAATTGCAATTGTAATTGCAATGATGACTGATAAAACTTTGATATTAATGATGTTTTTTGCTACATCTGGAACAATATCTGGTTCAGTCATTACACGATAGTTGAGTATAGTTTAATTTATGAGTAATGAAAATAATTCTAAACATATCTACTGTTATCTTTCAGTTTAACTTTAGATGCTATAAAATCTGTGATGGGGTATATTTTTGATCACAGTTTTTTAATCTTTGTAGTCGTTTTAACACAAATTCTGCGGTCTCTCTAACATCTACACTGGGATCATTACATGCTTTTTTTATCAAATCTTCTGCTTCAAATGCTCTCATTAACCCCAAAGATTCTATTGCTTCGTGTTTTGATAATATGCTATTATCATTTAATGCAACATCAACAAGAACATGAATTTTATTTCTTAAATTCCTTGCAGCTATTTGAAAACTTGCTTCATGTTTTACAACTCCATTTTTATCATTTTTTAGAGTCCATTCCAATAGATCTGCAACTTTTTCACGCATTTTATTTTCATCAGATACATCTTCAGCTAATTCTCCAATTAACCATACTGCATCCCATCGTTTTGATTCATCAGATTCATTTTTTAATGTATTTTGACAAAAATTAAATCGTTCTTCGTCAGGCATAGCTCGAATATCATTTTCATCAAATACTTCTATTGCCAATTACCAAACTTGGGAATAGTTGTTATTAAAAATACCTATAATCTCATAAAAAAATAAATTTCCATGAT
>LFLC01000007.1 GCA_001543015.1 Nitrosopumilus sp. LS_AOA
GCTGCTAACTTGAGAACCGTTGATGCATTCGGTAACAGTTTAGATACTGTCTCCGTTGACCAACAGGTACAAATCAGTGCTGACTTAGCTAATGGTCAGGATAGAGAGCAAACATTTGCATACTTGGTACAGATCCAGGATGGCGATGGTGTTACAGTCTCACTAGCATGGATTACAGGTTCACTATCAAGTGGTCAATCATTCAGCCCAGCATTATCATGGATTCCAACCTCAAGTGGTAGCTACACAGCAACCGCATTTGTGTGGGAATCAGTAGATAATCCAACGGCATTATCACCACCAGTTAGTACAACAATAACTGTACAGTAAGAAAACTAGTTCACATTTTCCTTTTTTTCTTTTTTTGAATACCTCTTAACGAAAGTTATGCACAATTTTTTCAGAAGTAATATCTAGGAGAACCATTGTAAATAATTAAAATGAAAATTCTAATTTTATTTTCTGTATTTGTTATACTTTTATTCGGCCAAGTTCCAAACTCATTTTCAGAGTTAGAATTATTTACAAATAGTAAAGTCTATGCTCCTGAACATAACTTACAAATTTACGGAAAAGGATTACCTGAAGAAAATTTAATCTTACGTATTTTTTCACCTGATGACACAATTACAAAGTTTGATCAAATAACTACTGATTCTGATGGCACTTTTAATTATGATTTAATTACTTGGCCTTCCCCTTCCACCAATTTTCCATATGGCACGTACACTGTTGAAGTAATTAGTACTGCACAAAACGGTATATCTCAAAAAATTGATGTAAAATTTTCATCTACAACAGAATTAGTTGATGTACCCGTTGAGAGGCATGTGAATACTTTGGTCTTTGCACCTGAAACTGCAGCAATTAATCAACCGTTCAGAGTATTTGTACAAACTACGAGTGATGGTCTTTTAATCGGAAATAATCCTACTGAATTATTGGGTAGCACTCATGTTCATTTACCTTCTGGCCTTTCTTTTCCTTTAACTGCTTCATTTAAGACATTACATCAAGGATTATTTTTTGTTGATTATACACCAAGAGAAGAAGGCACACATGTTTTTCATGTGGTAGCTTTTAGTCAAGGAACTACATCTCATGGTTCTTCTGCCACTACTGTTCTAAGTCAAGATTTAGGAGGAATATCAGATCAAATAATTAAACTAAATTCAATTTTAGATGAAACATCAAGTGAACTAGAAGTTTTAAAATCTGAAATTGCAGGTTTTGATAGTACTTTGGAGAAAGCAAGTACCAAAATTGATGAAAGTACTAGTACAATTTCAACATCTGTAGAATATATCAGTGAAGCTTCATCTCAATTAAACTCATTATTGTTCCCAATTATTGCTTCTATAGGAATTATTGTTGCACTACAAATAACAATCATTGCCAGAAGAAGATAATTATAATAATGCAAGAAAAGGAAATTAACTAATGCCCAAAGTGGCGATTTTCTTTTCTATTGTACTTTTTTCGTTTGTATTGACAAATTCATATGCATTTACTACTGGAGATCTAATTTTTGAAGAAAATCAGTTAGATAAAATAAATTTTAATTCAGATATTCTTCAAATTGATTCAGACTTTTTTACTGAAAATGATTTTAAAAGATATTTAATATTTGGAACAAATTCACAAAAAACTGATTTTTTAAAAAATAATTCAATATATGGAATACATTCTGATAGTGGTTTTTTCTATGTGTCTACACTCACTGAAAAATCAGCATCTTTTCTAGTTTCACAGGGTTATAATGTGATTGAAGATTCCAAATTAGATTTTCACATGTCTGATGATGTAATTTTAGATGCTTCAAGAATTGGTGAGATAACTGGTTCTAGTGCTGTTAAAAAAAAATATGATGCATCAGGAAATGGTACTGTAATTGCAATTGTAGATACTGGAGTTGATTTCTCAAATCTTGATATTCAACATTCACTTGCACGAGATAAACTCAATCATCCAATTATGCTTGATCCAGATGGACAGGGAATTGTTTTAACAAATGCAACTTTTTTTGCATACATTGATGATAATGACATTATAAGAAATTACAGTAAACCAATCCCTTCACACATGACTTCATCAGTTTATGTTTCACAAGATGGTGTCTTTCTTGATTTATTTCAAGGTGGCAATGGAACTCAAATCCCAATTTATAATTCATTTTTTCCACAACTAGGAACTGTAATTTTTAACGGAACATTAGATAATGATATGAAAATAGGTGAAGACAATAGAAATTATATAAAATCACAAAGTGGAGTGTATCATCTTGGAGTAATTTATCAGGGCGCATTACAAGGACCTCTTGCTAGAGTACAAGCTGTTCCTGTTTTAGTAGTTGATTCTTTTACTCCCGGAGTTTATGACACCATAATTCCTGATCTTAGTACTTCGTGGAAGGATTATACAAGATTTGATTTAGAATCTGGAGAGAAACCAGATTATGATTTTGATTTTACTGATGAAAAACCAATTGTATTGGGTAGTGGAAATGAATTTCTTGTTTATGATTCAAACGATGATGGAAAAAATGATTTTAGTGCAGGAACCGTTGGTGCACGTGTACTTGATGTTTATAGTGTAATTGGAAAAAATTCTACAGACATTGATGATACACTAAATGCAATTAATGGAACATTGTTACCATCTTTAGATCCTGATGGTGCATTTTTTGGTATAATGACTGATTTTAATGGACATGGTACATCAAGTGCTGCATCAATTACTTCACGTGGTCAAGAAACATATGATATTTACAATGGAACAAAAAGATATTCAATTTCTGGTGTAGCACCTGATGCAAAAATTGTACCAGTTAAAGCATTATGGTTTGGAGATACTGTTTATGGATGGTTATGGTCTGCTGGATTTGAAAATAAAGATCATAACTGGAAATTTTCAGGACAACCGCGAGTTGATATAATTTCTAATAGTTGGGGCGTCTCAAATTTTCCATCTTTTAAAGCATCACCTGGAATGGATGTGTTATCTTTAGTTCTTAGCGTACTTGCAACTCCTCACTCATTAGATGATGATTACCCTGGTGTGACAATAATTACCAGTGCAGGTAATTCTGGACATGGATATGGAACTATTGGATTACCTAATGCATCTCCATTTGGAATTTCAGTTGGTGCTACTACAAATAATGTGTTTGTTGGATATGGCCCATTCAAAGATCAACCAAGATTTGGTAATACAACTGATCATTATAATCATGTAGTTGATTTTTCTAGCAGAGGTCCAAGTTCAATTGGAGATCCAAAACCTGACATCATGAGTATTGGTGCTCATGGGTTTACACCATCCAATGTTTTAAAAACTGAGAAAGATTCTAAAGATGAATCCTTTTCTTTGTTTGGAGGAACTAGTATGGCTGCACCAATAGTTTCAGGAAGTGCTGCAATTTTGATGGAAGAGATGACAAAACTATCACAAGATTATGATCCATTTCTAATTAAAAATATTCTAATGTCTACTGCAACTGATTTACATAATGATCCTTTCACTCAAGGATCTGGTTTAGCAAATATTGAATCTGCTTTAGATTATGTTCATGGTGAGAATGGTGTTTTTATTGTGTATAATGATGCATCATACACAAATATCAAAAAAGTACTAGAGCCTGCAATTGAAAATATTAATTCAACTGCAATTGGGTTTGATAGATTTCAATTCCCTTCACACTCATTTCCTATGACTAGTTGGTTTGCAGGACAGTTATACTCTGGAGATAGAACTACATCTACATTTACAATAGAGAATCCGACAAATAATACACTTACAATTACTGTACAATCAAAAACATTATCATTAATTTCTAAAAATCAGTTTAATGGAATTACTATCGTTCAACAACAAGATTCTATTTTAAACAAGACTAATGTTTTCATTCCAAACTATGTTAAATTATCTGATGTAAGTGATCATAAAGAACTCGGTGATTTTTTTAATTCACAAAATCCAATTCCTGAAGAATCATCTTTAATGATATTAAATGTAAATTTTCCATTTGATATTTTTATGAACAGTACATCAGATGTTTATGCTGATGATCTTCAAATTTCTTCATTATATCTGTATGATTGGATTGATAACAATAACGATACAAAAATTACAAGTGATGAATTATCAATGGTGAATAGAGCTGGTTCATGGGGGACTGTTCAAGAAATAAGAGTTTCAGAACCTAAAGAAAAATTTGAAGGTGTTCCATTAGTTGGAGTTTATCCAGTACCTACAAAATACTCTTATTGGTTAGGTGATACAAAACAAAATTCAACTTCAATGGATTATACATTATCTGCAAGTTATTATCAAAAAGATAATTGGTCAATGTTGTGGCCTGAAACTGAAACAATTTCTATTCCTCCTCATGATACTTCAACAGTGGATGTAACATTAGTTACTCCAAATGATTTGCAAACAGGTGTCTATCAGGGATTTTTAACTTTTACAAGTGATAAACATACTGTAAATGCTCCAGTATCTTTTGTAATCAAAGAACTTGTCTTAGAAAATGATTCTACGATTTTGATTAAAGGAAAACAAAGCGATGACATTCTTTATGGAAACGGATACACAAAGGGTGCATTTGATATGGTTAATCGTTACATGGCAGGTGATTGGAGACAATATTATTTTGATGTACAAAATGAATTTATTAATTCTGCAGCAATAGAACTTTCATGGGTATCTGATGACACAAATCTAGCAGTATTTGTAATGGATCCATCTGGAAAAATTATACAAACCAATGTTCCATCTGGAGTGTTTGGTCATTTTCTTGGATGGCCTTCACTTGATTGGTTAGGTAATTCTCCTTTTAGTCAGGGTGGTGGATTCTATCCAGTAAAAAACAAAGATAACACATCCACTGTTCTTTATGTTCCAATTAATCAAACTGGAACATACACACTGTTAATACATTCAACTTTGTTTGGAGGACAATCAACTACTGAACCAATTTCACTTGCAGCTAAATTTACCAATATTTCAACAGAAATAATTTCTCAAAACAAAGAGATTCTTACAGAGTCTGGACAAATTATTTCTGAATCTAAAGAAAATAATATTATAATTCATGAAACGATACCTGAAGAAATTTTAATTACAAATTCTGATTCATCATTTAATCTTGGAATTATAATTGGTGTATCTATTGGAGCTGCGATCTCAATTGTCATTATATTTATCATGAGACAAAAACCTACCAAATAATTGAATAAGGTTTATAAGCAATTTGACGAAATCGTCAGCTGAATGTCAGAGCTGGGGACAAAAAAGTCTGGCGGATTATCCCGAAGAGACTTTTTAAAGTTAATGGGCGCCGCAGGCACTGGGTTAGCATTTGCTCCTTTTGTTCCATTTGGAAATTTTATGCCAAATCCAAATCAGGCAACTCTTGAAAAAGTTCCAGTAATTTTACCTGATGGCACTCATGCAAATATCAATACTTATCCAATTAATCATTCTGAAGTAATTACATATCCTGCAACTGGAGATCCAGCACTTGATGCTGAAGCATTTCGTAAGTGGCAATTCATAAGACTTCCTGAAGAATTTGGTGGAGGAGGCAAAGATGTGAGAGCTCTTCGAGCATATAGTATGATTTGTCTTCATCTTTGGTGTTTGTGGAAATATTGGCCAGATGAAGGAAGAAAAAGAGGCGAATGTCCTTGTCATGGAAGTATGTATGATCCCACAACTGGAACAGCTTTTGCAGGCCCTGCATCAGTACAAGCTGCACCTTCAAACACATTAGCTGAACTATATTTTGAAATTGATTCAGATGGATTTGTATTTATTTTACCACCAAAATTTGACGTAAATGAAAATGGAGTAATTGGATATGGCCGTTTCGCTTGAAAGAAGAACAGGAGTAGTAGCACTCCTCTATTGGTTTTGGGATGGTATAGATAGAACTATCTTTACTGCAATTAAATTTTCATTTCCTTCAAGATTTGTAAGTCCATTTGGATTTTTAGGAATGTTAACATTCATTGTATTTATCATTCTTGGAGTTTCGGGAGCTTTGCTCATGTTTTACTATCAACCTATTCTTGATAGGGCGTGGGATAGTGTTCAATTCATCAATGATGATGTTCCATTTGGTTTTCACATTAGAAATATTCATTATCATGGTTCAAACGCAATGGTTCTATTAGCTGTTCTTCACATGTATTACCAATTCTTTAGTGGACGGTACAAAATTAGAAATGAAGTTTTATGGATGACAGGTGTTATTCTTGGAACAGTTACAATTCTTGAAGCATTTACTGGATATGATGTTATATTTTCTGAAAGAGCAGAACTTGCAATTAGTATTGCAGCGTCTCTAACTACATCAATTCCTGTTGTGGGACCGACGATTCGTGATGCGGCGTTAGGTAGTGGATTTTCGGACTTTGTATTAAGATTCTATGCACAGCATGTATTCTTGCTTCCTATTGTGATGCTTGGATTAATGGCAGTTCACTTCCCACGATTCCTAGTATTTGATGTACCAATGGTTATGGCAATTTCTGGTGCTATTTTGATTACTGGTGGTGTATTTCCAATTGATATGGGATTCAAGTTTGAACCTACTGTCCCGCCAGGTGTCACTGTTCCTGAATGGTATCTTACTGGAATCTATGCGTTTATGCGGACACAGTATGACAAGTTTGTTACAGGACTGCTGTGGCCATTATTATTCATAGTAGCTCTAGTGTTAATTCCATTCATTGATAGATACAAAAAATTCTCATGGAGAGACAGACCACTAGTTACTGCATTTGGTATTACTAGTCTTGCTCAAATTATGGTTACAACATATTGGGGTTTCTACATTAATCCTGACGTAACAAAACCATTAGTAGAGCGTTTGGTAATTGATCCAGTCTTCTTTTACTCTGTAATGATACTACTCGTACCACTATCATTTGGATTTACTTACATGATGATTAAACTTGCAAATGAGGCTGAAAGAAAATCAAAACTTGCAAAAAATACTGGTCCAAAACAGGTAGCAACAATTCATCTTTCTGAAAAATGGATTAATTGGGTATTGATTGCCTTATTAGCATTCCAAGTGTTCCTAAATATTGCAGCATATAATGCGGCATTGACTGGAATGAAGAACGTATCTTTGTTCTTTATTGGAATTATCTTGTTAGTGTTTGCTGCATTCTTCCATGTTTACAGATATGGTATGAGTCAGGAAAAGAATGCTCCACCACCTGCACCAGTTCCAGTTCAAGAAGAAAAACCAAAACTAATTGAACCTGAAGTTACTACTGAAACAAGTAAACTTCCTGAAGGCGATACTAAAACAGAAGAAAAATCAAAGGCATTAACTCCAGAAGTTCCTGCACCAAAAACTCAAGCAGATTTGGGAGTTGAAAATAATGATAATCTAAATATTGGTACAGATGAATTTGAGGGATTGAAAAAATGAGTGCACCAACATCTAGTCATGCATATGGTATTGGAGTAATTGCATTAATTGTTGGCATGTCTGCAGTTATGGTATTTTACACTTCATTTTATATTCCTGAATCATTACTAAAACCCTCAGTATCAGAACATATCTTAAATCCTGAAGATGGTGATTTTATTATTGAGATTGTACTTGGTGCAGTAATTGATGGCAATGAAAACTATGTTCCAAACAAACCGACTGTGCTATTGGGATTTACAAATAAAGTGATTTGGCAAAATAATGATGATACTCCACATACAGTAACTCCTGATCATAGACAATCTGATAGTTACAGTGGTGACTTTGGTTCATCTGGTGTAGTAAAACCTGGTGAAACATACGAATTTTTATTTACAGAATCTCAAACAGTTCCATATCATTGTGAACCACATCCTTGGATGACTGGTACTATAACTGTAGAAAAAAGTAGATTCTAGATAGAATATTTTGCAAAAATTATTTGACTTTCAATTTCTTTATGCTGCTCAATTATTGACACTCTAAATTTAATTTCATGTTCTTGTTTTGGTTCAAAATTAATTAATGCAGTAAATTCTGCCTTGTTTTCAGGCATTACATCTCTGTTGATAAATAATCGTGAAACATTTTGAGATATATTTTTTCCATTATATGATTTGTAAATAATATGCTCATTTGAGTCAAAAATTTGTGTGTTTATCACAACTCCATCATATCTTCCAGGATATGAGACAATAATTGTGCCTTTGATTTCAGAATTTGGATGAATATCAGTTGAATCTAATTTAAAATTTACATCTTTCACAAAAACCCTCACTTAAAATCAGAATAAATAATTTTGTTAAACGGGCCCAAAGGGCTTCGATCCCTTGACCATCGGATTAGAAGTCCGGCACTCTATCCATGCTGAGCTATGGGCCCAAAAACTTTGCAATTAATTACCATTTTAAGGGTTTAGTGTGATACGGAAATATGACTTTATTAGTGGTTTTATCGTACCATATACATGCAAGAAACTATTTTTGATACAAAAAAACCCCTTAAAAAAGTAAAGAATTGGAAAAACTTTCTAGATAAATGGCAGTCCCTTAGTGAATCTCGTATAACTGGAATTAAAATAGCAAATAATCAGTTTGATAAATACTGCATTGATACATACGGTAAGACACAAGATGAGATAATTGAACATGTAAAAACCTATGACGTAGATGAGCGCGATGACCTGATGACCGATCTTGTCCAGGACTTTATCAATTTCTTTAGAAAGACACACGTTGTTCCTGTAATTCGAGGAAAGATTAGTGGCATCAACAAATATCTCAAATATAGAAAAGTAGGTGTAGATACTCAGGAACTAGTCTATCCTCAAACACTACGAGAAGAACCACATGCCCTAACAATTGATGAAATCCATAAAATATTCAAAGTTGCCAAATGGCATAAACAGGCATATTATTTGGCACTTATCTCGACTGGTGCAAGACCAGTTGAGATAATAGGGTTACGTGTAAAAGATATCACCTGGAACCAGGAAAGAAGATGTTATGTTGCCTTAATTCCGGCATATCTGACAAAAAAGAAACTAGCTAGGACCACAAGATTCTCAACCGAAGTTACTCCATATCTTAATAGAATACTAGGAAATCTGAAAAATGAAACGGATCTTGTTTTTACAAAAAATTCGAATCTAAAATACGCCAGAAGTAATGAGGGAGTTGTATTCAAGTCATATTGTGAAAAGGTAGGACTGGATAAGAAATTTGAAACTACAGGAAGAATGAAGGTAAACCTCTATTGTTTTAGAGGTTATTTTTTTACAAATGCATTAGGTGCATTATCTGATAGTAAAGATATGGCTCATGCATTAATAGGCCATGGTGCATATATCCAGGAATATCAGAGACGTACACTTCCTGAAAAACTTGACTTGTGGGAGGAAGTAGAATCTAGTGTATTGGTATTTGATTTGGAGAAAAAGAATCATGAGATTAAAAAACTAAAAGAGGCAAAAGCACTACTGATTCAAAACAATCTTGAAAAGAAGGATATAGAAGATCAGCTAAAAACTGAACGCCAAGCTAGAATGCAGTTTGAGAAAGAGATCAAACAAACTCTAGCTAAACTGCGAGAAGAAAAATTATCCAATTTCACCCACTAGGATGTAACTTGGATAAATATTTTTAATGTAATTAATTTCTACTTAGCAATGCAACACACTGGCATACTCTATAGAGTAGAAGTAGATCTTATTATCCCAGCTCCCCACTAGTATAGTATCCATATTATTCTGCATCAACATACAACAAGAGAGAGCCATATTTGATATACTGATATTCCTGATCTGAGTGAGCTCAGTAAGTGAGTAAAGTCGCAAGGTGTGATCTTTTGATACAGATATAATATTCTTTCCTTTGGAGTCAATAACTAAGCATGTGATTATGTCTTTATGTAATTTATATGATGCGTGTAATTTCATTTTAGAGATATTCTCCCAAGCTTCAGAAGTGGGAGATAACATTTGCTGTTCTTGTTCATCAGGGATGACGTCATCGCTTTTATTTTGATTATCAACTGATAAAGGAATATTCAAAATGGTATCATTAATTGGTTGTTTAGGTAGTGACTTATGTTTAGCAGGTCTAGCAGGGTGCTCATAAGTAAACAACTGTTTAGGTGTTTGTCCAAACTCCATTATTTGAATTTTAAGCGAGGACTGTTTCGGGGTCCCAGCCATCAGCTCATAGTTAGAGTATCCTTCATAAGTAATATAATGAAATAGGTTATCTGAGTTCAATGCTTCTTCTCCTCGCTGTTTATAACCGAAAATCAAATCTATCCATTTATGGAGACTAGAGGAAGTAAATACGCTTTCTAACGCTAATCCTGTCTGTTTGACGAAATCTTCCGCACTTTTAGCCCATGAGGGTAAAAATACATTATGCACCTTATCACCTGAATCTCTGATACCCAGATCTAAATCCATCCGGTTGAGTAAGAAATCACCTGAAGGAAGATAGAACTCAGGAATAAGCTCTCTTACATCACATGGCCCTTTAAGTGTGTGATTCCATGTTTCCTGTATACTGTGAAACATTCTATTAGCATGATCAAAGCGTCCATCCTAAATAATAGAAACATACCAATCAATTAATATATTGCTATAAATAGTAGTAGGGTAAGTGTATGATAAGTAGGAGAGTAATTGCTATAAATAGTAGTAGGGTAAGTGTATGATAAGTAGGAGAGTAATTGCTATAAATAGTAGTAGGGTAAGTGACGGTACACCATCGTAAGGCTGAATAGAGTTTTAATTAAGGACAACTTAGGTTTGGAATACAATATCTCAGTTCTCAAATATTGAAGATAATTACTAAATTGGATCCGAAAAGCTTTCAAGGTAAAGTAAAGAAATTTTGCTAAAAGTATCATAAAGTTTGAAAATTTCAGAGTTATTGTTGAGAAGGTTAAGCGAATATTAATGAACTTCAAGACGCCTACTAGTAGTCATTAACCATATACAGTATAGGGTTTATAACCTAGTAAATATTAGTTGTTACTAATTGATTATACCTGTAAGCAAAGTAAGTATTCAGGATACACTCTAACTAGAAAGTGCAGGACATAGGCAGGAGTACTATAGTGAGTTCCATAGAGATATTTAGGCTTAGGCATATCTTTATACCTCTTCTTAAGTGCAGCTAGCTTATCAGGGTTGAGTGCTCCAACCGGCTTACTAAGATCTCTATAAATAGCAGGATTACTAAGATCTAAGTTCTCACTCGTATAATCTGTTATTATCCATGGCATAACAGGGTACTGTGTGATATCATTAAAACTTCTATCAGCTAAAAAATTTAAAAACATGAGATACTCATAGTTTGACAGTTCTTGACATTTCCATTTGTCAATAATGAGAGATAATTCCGGGAGTTGTTCTAGTTTCGTGTCTTCCATGTTTAGAATAAGACCAAATAAACTATTTCTGTCTAATTGTGACTCCAAAGCCAGAAACATACTGGTACCTAAATAACAAATATAAGGAATTTACATAAATTATCGATTTTTACTGTGCCGATTATAAAACAGCAGTTGAGTAATAAAATGCTTGCGTACAAGTTTGTCTAAAAAAGAAGCATTTGGAGCATATACAATATAACACAATACAACTAATGATACAAATCCAATTCAAAACAATGACATTGATACAATAATGTGCAATTATTGCATTACACTTCATGGGTATAAATTTGCTAAATTTAGACACATTTTTTGACAAAATGCGACAACTGAATAGATTAATACTATTTACCTTTGTTTGTAAACAATTCAATTCCTACATGAGTGAGCAGGTAGCGTCTCTTCACAACACAGATGAGATCTGAAAGTTTGACTACTATAACTGGATCAGAGTAGATGTTATTGAGAGGCTGGAAGTAAATATTAGAATTAGTGAGAGCAATTCTACCGGGGTTTTCTATCATAGGGCTCACTTGGTGCCCTGCTTTCTCAAATACTATCTGCTCAAACAAGTTAGATAACCAGATTGTTTGAAAACGAATATGATCAAATTGTTCTTGTGATACATTCCGTATCTCTTGAATACGTTTATCTAAAGAATTTAAAAAAATTTCATTACATTAAATGTCCTTCGACTTATTATGATGTATACCTGGCGATCAAAGGAATAGAATTTCCTTCTAATCATGGGCAGGGCGTCTACTTTTTCTCGAGGGGGGGTGTGCATTGGGCGCGCCCCGAGTTGGACAGGGCCGGGAGGGCTGAGGTTACCTATCGTTTCATGCAGCTGTATATACTGGTAGTCATCTAGGGAATGAAAGAGTGAATGCGGCTTCGCCCCTGGCACCCCTAATGCTCTGATGCTACTAATGATTTGAATTAGAAGCGAGTATAGGAGCTGTAGGAATTATAAAACAACTATTTTAAATGGTATTTGGGAACCTGCGAGGACTCCCCTTTGCGGTTATTATATTTATTTATCATTAACCTAATTGTAGACGACATATTCCATTTAATCTACCAATTTTCTGCAGCACCATAGTCAAATCTTGATGAAGCAGTTGAAATAAATAAGATTTACTCTGTTTGATGATTTGATAAGGTCCTATCACATTATTCTCAAGCAATTGCACCACTTGTGAGCAATTTATATAAATAGTCTGTGAGAGTTTGAATTCATCGCTCTTCCATTTTTCAAGCTTGGAACAAAATTTGTATGGAATTTTAATAACAGGAAGAAATGAATCTTGAGGTACAAATACTAAAGTTTCTGAGCAAAGTTTCAGCCTCCCTTGCTGTTTATTTGCCTTCATTTCATCTTCTCTTCTGCTTTCAGGATAGTAATTTATTGCGAAATCCTCAATATATATCTCGCCAAAGTTTAGATGAATGAGAGAGAATCTGTTAGGTGTGGCTGAGCTATTAGTGAAAATAGGCGCATTCTGAGGAGGACAATAGCTGTATTTAAGAAATTCACACCAATCCATATATAAATAGCTTTAAATATTAAATTATTCTTACTTTATCTTCTGATTTTATTCATAAAATATTCAATTCAGTTTAAATTTGTGAAATATGACATGTAGTTACGTACTATACTAGTTATTATACTAATTTACAGATACATATTTGACCTGATAAAGCATTGCATAGACCCCAAGCAGGACCGGCGGAAGCAAAATGAAAGTGGTACGGTAGTTTAATGATTATTGCACCGCTTCTGAAATAGCATCGAAATAGTGGTATGGCAATTGCCGTACCGATTCCGCCAAGTTTTAGAGACTGGTTTTTATGACCAGATATCCAAATTAAGTTATATTACTAATATGGGTAGAGTGACCAGGATTGTGGTCATTCAATGATGGTCAAACCAAGAATAGGCTTTGCCGTGTACAGTGGCGTATCTGAGGGGCTCTGGGGCCATTCAAAAGTTATGTAACGCATCTAGGGTACTAGGGAGTACTAAAGAAAATGTGACAGAGTGTGACAAAGGGGAAGAGTTTTACTCTTGCGTTACGTAACGAATCATAATTAATGTTTATTACATTGACTCGTCTATTAAATTTTAAACTGGAGTTAAGCGAAATTTTGCTAACATGTGATAATTACTTTTGTTAGTTGACCTTAGTTCTCCATATTTGACTTTATTTATTAACGGAAATTTAACACTAGTTCTGAACTATTCAGTACCAATTAGATAATGTGAGTAAAATTTAGAAATGCATATTATATTAGGCAGTAATAATATTACATACATGTTTCATTGAGGAAATAAGGTGCGCTACGTAACGCTTTGAATGATGAATTGTGTCAGGGAAGGAGGGTATCCGATTTAAGGGAATTTTGCGTTACGTAACGTTTGAATGACCCCTTGGGACAAAGCCCCACCAAAAAACATTTTGACCTCCTCCCCAAAATCTACATCATGGAGTTGTACTGTTTCATGACTAGTACCACTCCGTGACCATTGTTCCCCCTCAAAGAGTGTTTCCCCTAGTCTCCAGTGTTTCCCCTCATAGACTAGTGTTTCCCCTAGTATCCAGTGTTTTCCCTCATAGACTAGTGTTCCCCCTAGTATCCAGTGTTTTCCCTCATAGACAATCAATAAGAATATTATAATATAATGAGGTAACACTCT
>LFLC01000056.1 GCA_001543015.1 Nitrosopumilus sp. LS_AOA
AAGGATTCACAGCTAAACCTACACAAGAATTAGAATCACCACCTAAACCTAAAGTAGAAACATCACCTAAAGTAGAAACACAAGAGGAAGAGGTCACCCCTGAACAATTATCACAGGTAAATGATTTAGAACATCAAATAGATGAACTAGAAAATGTATTATTTTCTCAATTAGATCCTATTTCAGAAGGAACAACTGAACAATTATCTAAAATTAAGGAATTAGAAAAAGAAATTAAAATACTTGAAACTGTTGATCTTGAACATGAAATAATACAAACTTTACAAAATCAAAATAAAAAACTTGATAACATTGAGAATAAACCCCCAAGTTCAACAGCTAAGAAATCAACAGCTAAGAAATCAACAGCTAAGAAATCAACAGCTAAGAAATCAACAGCTAAGAAATCAACAGCTAAGAAATCAACAGCTAAGAAATCAACAGCTAAGAAATCAACAGCTAAGAAATCAACAGCTAAGAAATCAACAGCTAAGAAATAAGAAATTTATTGATAATTTATAATCTTAGAGGCTTACATTTGTCCTGATTGCCATGCTTGATTAAATTTTTTGATAGCTTCTTGATATGCTGTAATTGAATCACTTCCTGATGTTTTGAGAAATTTATCCCATTGAGTATTGAATTGTTTTACTGAATCAATATTAGTTTCTTTGAATATATTTTCAATCATCTTTGTTTGTTGTTTAATATACTCAGGACCAATTTCTTCCCATGTACTTTCCCAACTTGAACTAACTTTTTTTAATAATTCAGCATCTGATTCCATTGCTTTTTGGCATGCATCATGATATGTCATTAGAGTTTTGTTTGTAGCTTTTTGCCATTGTGTAAGCGATTCTTTCCATCCAGTTAATGCAGAATTGTATTCTTTCCATGCTTTTTCAAATTCTGGTTTTTTTGATGATGATTTTGTTGATTTTTTAGGCTTAGATTTTGTTTTTTTGATGATTTTCTTTTTTACAATACCTTTTTTCTTAGCAGCCATGTGGTTGATTAAAAATAGTAGATGTTAAAGCTTTCAACAATTCTAAAGTTTGAAAAATTTAATTAATTTTAATTAAAATTCTGATGCTTTAGTAAACTTGGGAAAATGTTTTTCATTCTTATTTACGAATAATTCAAAATGTTTCTTACACAGATTTCTAGTTTCTCGAAAACTGATTTTCACTGTCTTTATAGATTTTAACTTACATTCAGAAATACTGCATTGCAATATGACAAATAGCCCATATTTGTTAATAAAACTTTGAAATTATGTAATTACCTCCTTTAGATTTTTATCATTGCATCATGTCCGAAAAATATGGATGATGATGAAAAAGGAAAACAATTTTTAAAATTAATTGATGATCAAAATAATTATCAATGGAGTATTGTTGCTAAATTATCCGCCTTGATTGATTCAAAATGGAATTCTGTTGAATTAAAAACAGAGCTTGAATCTTTAGTTGAAAAACATTTCAAAATTACTAAAGAATTGAATAGTCTTGATGTTGATAGTAGTACTTTATAATCCTGAATCTACCATTAATGCAATAAATAATACTGCCAAATATGGGCTAGAAAATTTAAACAAAGTCCATGCTGCTTTTTCTACAGGTTTGAATATGACCCAAATTGATATTCCAATCATTAATGCTCCTGATGCAATTGCAGTCCATAGATATACATCACCAACCATTTTTTCTCCTGTTTCTGTTAAAATGAAAAATGGAGCAATTGAAAATAATACCATTACAACAGTTGAGCCTGCAATAATCCTAGAAGATGTTTTTTCAGATTGCACTACAGTTAACATTGGGACATTAACTTTTTTGTAATCTTCTTTGAAATGTAATGTTAATGCCCAAATGTGCATTGGAATCCATATAAACACCAGTCCTGCCATTGCAAGTCCCATAGTCCATAAATCTGTCATTGTAACAGCTACCCATCCAATCATTGGGGGTGAACCTCCACATATTCCTCCTAAAATTATATTGGTTCTTGATCTTCGTTTTAATCCATAAGAGTAAACAAGAATATTGTTTACTAATCCAAATGCAATGAATGCTGTTGCCCATAAGCCTTGTTCTACAGTAGTAGTAAACGAAATTCCAAATGCTAACACTAATGAAATTGCTGCTAATACTAATCCAAAATTTCTTGCTTTAACTGCAGGAAAAATTCTTTTTGAAGGTATGGGTCTTCCCTTTGTTCTCTCCATTATTGCATCAATATCTCTATCATGATAATTTGTCAAAGTATTAGCTGCTGCAGAACCTGAAGCAACTGAAAATAACATTAACATCCAAGTTATTGGAGAAATTTCAATATTGTAAATCTGAGCTGCTGTTAACGCTGCCCCAAAAGCAGTAAACACGAGTAAATACCAGATCTTTGGTTTTGTTAACTCATAATATACTGCAACTCGTGATTCTGATTTTTGTTTCTGCAATTCTAGTCGTTACCTTTTGATGGCATATATGGCATTGCTTTTGTTCGTGATTTCATCTCAATGAATGACTCTGAAGATTGAATTCCTTCAATCCTACCAATTTTTTCAGAAACCATTTTATGCATTTGATCTAATGATTTTGAATACATTGTTACCAAAATATCAAATCTACCTGTAACCTCTGCAATTTTTCTTACACCATTTATTTTAAATAATTCTTCAATAACATGATCGCGTTTTTTTGTATCCATGTTTATGCCAGTTAGAGCCTTAACATCGTATCCAAGCTCAGCATCATTTACATCAATTGTGAACCTCTCAATTAACTTCCTTTTGACTAACCTCTTAATTCTAGAATATACTACTGATGAATTAACATCGATTTTTTTCGACAAACGTGGGACAGAAATTGATGCATCATTAGATAATTCTGATAAAATTTGTAAGTCCAAATCGTCTACTTTTACCATTTAAAACACCTGAGACGTTGTATATTTCTGGATCTTATAAAGTTATTATTGTAAAAATTGCAAAAAATAATCTAAATCTTGCCTTTTTTGTATAACATTTCTGCTAATAACACTGCACCTTTTGCTGATCCCATTTTCTTATTGTGTGAAAATAATATGTATTTGAGTCCGTGATCAAACAGCTCTTCTTTTTCTACTCTCCCAATAGTTGTGGTCATTCCATCTCCAACTGACCTTTCCATTCTTGGTTGAGGTCTTGTTGGATCTTCATGAAATGCATAGTATTTTTCTGGAGCAGATGGTAATCCTTGTACAGATATTTCTTTATTGCATTGATCGTAAGTCTCTTTTGCTTTAGCAGGATCTATTTCTTTTGTAGTTTCAACAAAAACAGATTCAGTGTGTCCATCTATTACTGGAACTCTAGTACATGTACAACTAATTCTAATATCAGCATCTATAATTTTACCATCTTGTAATTTCCCTAAAATTTTCCTTGTTTCTAATTTTACTTTTCCTTCCTCTTTTGGAATGTATGGGATAATATTGTCAGTAATTCCCATTGCAGATACTCCTGATTTTCCCCCTCCTGAAATTGCTTGCATTGATGTCATCAAAACTTTTTTTGCACCATATTTTTCTAATAATGGTTTTAATGTTATTGCTAATCCTGTAGTAGTACAGTTAGGCAATGGTGCAACCCATCCTTTCCAATTTCTATTTTTCTTTTGAACTTCAAGTAATTCTATTTGCTCATCATTTATTCCTGGAATCAGAATTGGTACATCATCTTCATATCTATAGGCTGAACTAGTAGAAATGACTGGCAGATCAGCTGCCATTTTAGTCTCAATATCTCTTGCAGCAATAGATTCTACTGCTGAAAAAACTAAATCTAAATTAGATACATCAAGGTCGTCAACTTTTTTCACAGTCATTGATTTGATATAATCCGGAATTTCTCCACCTACATCCCATGCAATAATTCCACTTGGATCTTTTATTGCATCTACATACTTTTTACCAGCAGATCGTTCAGAGGCTGCAATTTGAGTTACTTCAAACCATGGATGATTATGTAAAGATATGACAAATTCTTGGCCTACTGCACCAGTAACTCCTATGATTGCAACTCTTTTTTTATCCATAATTTGATAATTGATCGCCTTCAATTAATAATCGTTTTCTGAATCACCACAACATACTAAATCCACCAATTCTACTTGGATCTGTGAAAATAAGGACAACTCGTGCTATTGAAACACATAATCCTGTTGTACATGGAGGTAGATTCTCTGTAAATAATCAAGATCCTGATATTTTGGATTTTAGCTCAAATGTTGGGCCTATTGGCATGCCAATCTCTGTTAAATCAATATTGAAAAAAAGACTAATCCAAATGACAACTTATCCTGATTTACATTCCTCCACTTTGAGTTCTGGTCTCAAAAAATTTATCGGATTACCAAAATCAAATTTAGTTGTTGGAAATGGAGCAATTGAAATCATCTACAATTTCTGTAGTGCATTTTTATCAAAAAAATCTGTTTTGATTCCTGTTCCAACTTTTGAAGAATATGAAACTGCAGCAAAACTTTCTAATTGCAAAATTTCTTTTTTTAAAACAATGAATTTATCTAAAAATCTAGATTCATTTATTTCCCAAATTCCAGTAAATGGCTGTATTTTTATTTGTAATCCAAATAACCCCACTGGAACTATTTTATCAAAAAAACAATTAATAAAAATTATTTCTTCTGCCAAACAAAAATCTTGTATTGTATTTGTTGATGAATGTTTTATTGAATTAGTTCCACAATCAAATCAATCTGTAATAAATTTAATAAAAAATTATGATAATCTTTTTGTTTTAAGATCTCTTACTAAATCATTTGGTTTAGCTGGAATAAGAATTGGATATGCAGTAGCATCAAAACAATTCATAGATATTCTACAAAAACTAAAAATTCCATGGAGTGTTAATGTTATTGCTCAAGAAGCTGGTATAATTGCAATTAAAAATAAATCACATCTTATTAAATCAAAATCTATTATTAAAAAAGAATTCAATTTTCTAAAAAATGAAATTTCTACTATGCCCGGTTTTGAATGTTATGATTCATCAACCAATTTCATTCTAATTAAAACAAAACAAGATTCTACAAAACTCCAAAAGAAATTATTGAAACACAAAATTTTGATTAGAGATTGCAAAAATTTTCGTGGTTTGAATAATCATTACATCCGAGTTGCAATTAAATCGCATAAAGATAATCTTAAACTAGTTCATGCATTGAGGGCAATAATATGAAATCTTTAATGATTCAGGGAACTGCTTCTGGTGTAGGAAAGACTACATTAGTTGCAGCATTATGTAGAATTTTTTCTGATAAAGGATACAACGTTGCACCATTCAAGTCTCAAAATATGTCTAATT
This sequence comes from Nitrosopumilus sp. LS_AOA, assembly GCA_001543015.1. Lineage (GTDB taxonomy): Archaea > Thermoproteota > Nitrososphaeria > Nitrososphaerales > Nitrosopumilaceae > Nitrosopumilus. The sequence continues at coordinate 5,366 of LFLC01000056.1, forward strand.
TTGGTTATGCCACACCTAATTTTGAGATCTCCCGTGCTCAAGTAATTCAGGCAATTGCTGCTAGATGTAAAATTGAATCAGATCTCAATCCAATCATGCTTAAGCCGTTAGGGAATTACTATAGTACAGTCTATCTTAATGGCAAACGTTACAAGAAAATGCATGCTAAAGATTACTATTCTAATTTTGTAAATACTAAAGGTATCAAAGCTGCTACTGATTCTTTATTTAGATTACAAAATAATTATGATTTAGTAATTTTAGAAGGAGCAGGGTCTCCAGCAGAAATCAATTTACAAAAATATGATATTGCAAATATGCGAATTGCTCAGAAAGCAAAGGCATCTGTTTTGTTAGTATCTGATATTGACAAAGGTGGATCTTTTGCAAGTCTTGCAGGGACTATGGCTCTAATTGAGAAAAAATATCAAAAACTCATCAAGGGATTTGTATTAAATAAATTTCGTGGGGATATTGATGTGTTAAAACCAGGATTTAGAAAAATTAAACAACTTACAAAAATTCCTGTTTTAGGAACTATTCCAATGTTTAAGTTAAATCTACCAGAAGAGGATTCACTAAATGTAAAAGCTAAAGAAATTACTTGGACTAAAAATAATATTTCAAAAATTGACAAAGAACTTGATAAACTAGCTAAAATTGTAAAAAATAATTTAGATATAAAAAAAATAGAGATGTTGATAAAATGATTTTAGAATCTTTAGTGATAATTGGGTTTGCGTTAGGGTTAGATTTTACCTTTGGTGATCCTAAGAATAGATATCATCCTACTGCATGGATTGGTACAATAATCTCAAAATTAACTCCGCTAACAAAAAATGAAAATCCTTATCTTGAAAAACTTGGAGGCATTTTTTTAATTATTATACCTGTAGTAGTTGTAGTTACATTGCTTTTAATTTTAGATTCTGGAATTTCATTCCTTACAACTGATTGGATTACTATAATTGTCACATCAATTGTAGGAATAATCTTACTCAAAAGCACTATTGCTATTCGAGGTATGGAACGTTATGCTCTAGCCGTAATGACTTCTTTAGAGAATGAAAATTTGGATTCTGCACGAACTAATCTTTCAATGATTGTTAAGAGAAATACTTCGAATTTAGATAAAAATCACATTATTTCAGGCGTGCTTGAGAGTATCAGTGAAAATACAGTTGATGGTGTTACTGGACCTCTATTTTATTATGCCATTTTTGGTTTACCTGGAGCATTTGTGTATAGAATAATTAATACTGCAGATTCGATGATTGGTTACAAATCTAACATGTTCAAAAATATAGGTTGGTTTGCAGCAACTTGTGACACAATTCTAAATTATATTCCATCAAGACTTACTGGATTAATTATGATAATTTCAGCTGCCATTTTACAAAATAATTGGAAAGAATCATACAAGATCATGATACGTGATGGTAAAAAAACTACTAGTCCAAATGCCGGTTATCCTATGGCTGCACTTGCAGGAGCTCTTGAAACAAAGTTTGAAAAACTTGAACATTATAGTTTAGGTGATGTCGAAACTACATTAACAAAAGAACATGTGTTATCGGCAATTACAATTATGAAATTGACTTCTATCCTTTTCTTTGGAATAGTAACTATTCCAATAATTATTGCTTTATCATTTGTTGGATGGTGGATTCATGCTTAAAGAAATTGGTGCTGTTTTTTCTTTTCTGACCATCTTCCCTTCATCAAATTCAACCTTGGAAAATATTGCAAAATACATGTATATTTTTCCTATAGTTGGAATTGTAATTGGACTTTTAATTGGTTCATTTGGTTTTGGATTATCATTCTTTTTAGATCCTTTGTTAGTAAGTTTGTTAGTAGTTTCATCTATTGCAATAATTACTGGAATTCATCATGCAGATGGACTAGCAGATTTTGCTGATGGTCTTATGGTAAAGGGTAGCAAGGATAAAAAAATTAAAGCAATGAAAGATCTTTCAACTGGTTCTGCAGGAATTGTAGGACTTGTTTTGTATCTTGTAGGGCTAATTATCACAATTTCTTTAATCAATGGATTTGATTTGTTTAAAGCAATTTTGATTAGTGAAATTTTAGCAAAATTCTCAATGGTATTGATGGCAAGTTTAGGAAATTCTGCATCTTTAGGCTCAAATTCACCTTTTGTAAAAATTATGAAAGATAAGAAAAAACTTGGTGCTGCATTTGTAATCATGTTAATTCCAGTAATTATAATTGGTGAAACCACTGGATTAGTAATGTTGGGTGTAACTGTTACTTTAACCCTATTTCTTTTAGCTCTGTCTACTCGCAGTTTTGGTGGTATTACCGGTGATGTCCTTGGTGCTACAAATGAACTTAGTAGATTAGCTTCTTTGATGGTGTTTGTTTCGATATGATTGGACTTGTAATGGCTGGTGGAAAAGGCACTCGTATGAATTTGGATGATGAAAAATTATTACTTGAATACAAAAAACCTATAATTTTACAAGTAGTTGACTCATTAAAAAATTCCAATTGTTTTTCAAAAATTATTGCAATTACTAGTTCAAATTCCCCTAAAACAAAAAAATTACTTCAAGAAAATGATATTGAAATTTTTGATACTCCTGGAATTGGGTATGTTGAAGATCTAAATTTAATTCTTAAAACAATAGATGATGATGTTTTAGTTACTTCGGGGGATTTACCATTATTGGATAAAGACATCATAAAAAAAATTGTGCATCATTACAATCCTCAAAAAATTTGGACCAGCGTTCTTGTAACTAGTAAATTTTTAACATCCGTTGGAATCAAGTCTGAATATTTTGTAAATTTTTTAAATCAAAAATGTCATTATTCTGGTATTTCTTTAGTAAATTCTACTAAAATAACTTCACTTGAAAATTTAGATGAAAATTATTTTATAATTGATGATAAAAGAATAGCATTTAATCTAAATACAAAACAAGATTACGATTTACTCAGCACTACCTAAGATTTTACCATTTATTTTGGCTTTAGAACCTGTTGGTTCAGAAATGGTATTTCCACATGAATTACATGCAATTTGTGTTGATGCATGTGAATAAATTATTTGTAGTTCACCACATTCGTCACAGTTAACTTTCTGAAATTTGCTTGATGGCTTTGGAATTTCAATATGATCTTTTTTCATGCTGCTATCAACTCAAATTTCTTAATTCTAACGCCCTTTTTATTGTATTTCTTTTTACATACAGTACATGTCATTATAGGAGTAACTTTTTTTGTAACTTTTGCTGGTTTTGCTAATTTAGGGAATTTTTGTCCACCGTATCCACGTTTACGTTCAGCATGTCTACGCTCACCTATTGCAGAACCACGTCTTTTCCCAGCTTTGTAAATGGAGACCTTTTGTTGAGTATGTGTTTTACATTTTGCACAATACTTTCTCATCATCTTGGGAATGTTCATATCAACAAAACCTTCTCATCCGTAATTTAAGCATTGAATCTATAATAGGTGCAAAACCCAATTCAAGGGCGTGACTTTAAGCCTAGCCAATTCAATTTATTCTTTGAATTCTGTAGCAATGGGTGACAAAAAAGCCGATCTAGTTTTAAAAAATTGCAATTTATTATCTGTCTATACTCGAGAAATCATTCCAAAAATTCAGATTGCAATAATTAATGATAGAATTGCATACGTTGGTCCTGATGCAAATCATACGATTGGCCCAAAAACTAAAGTCATTGATGTAAAGAACAAATATGTCAGTCCTGGTTTTGCTGATCCTCATTTACATATTGATCAATTTGTATTACCTTCTGAATTTGCTAAAAAGGCACTTCTTTGCGGAGTTACTTCTCTTTTTTCAGATCCAATAGATGTTGTAAGTGTAGCAGGTAACAAAGGTTTTCAAGAATTTCTTAAACTTGGAGAAAATTTACCAATTAGAATTTTTCAAGTAGTTCCAGGAGGTCTTCCAGTTGATGCAAAATTTAGTAATAGTAAATCCCTTACACTGTCACAAGAAAAAATTGCAGTTAAACATCCACATGTTCTTGGTTTAGGTGAAGTTTTTTCTTGGACTAAAGTAACTCTTCGTGAGCCTAAAACAATGAAATCTATTTCATCAATGTTGGAGTGTGATTGTATAATTAATGGACATACTGCTGGCGCAAGTGAAAAAAAACTTAATGCCTATGTTTCATCAGGTATTCTCTCATGTCATGAGCCTATCAATTTTGATCAAGTGTTAGAACGATTACGTCTTGGAATGTGGATAATGATTAGAGAAGGTTCTATTCGACGTGATTTGAATGAAATAATTCCACGTGTTTTATCTCATGGAACGTATCTTAATCGCTTGATGTTTTGTTCTGATGGTCTTGATCCATTAGATATCACAAAATTTGGTCACATTGATCACTGTATTAGAGAATCAATTAGATGTGGTTTAGAACCAATAGATGCTATTACCATAGCATCAAAAAATAATTTTGATTATTATAATATGGGAAAAGATCTTGGTGGAATTGCACCTGGAAAATTAGCAGATATTCTTATTTTTGATGATTTGAAATCATTTAAACCAACCAAAGTATTTGTTGGTGGAAAACTCGTAATCTCAAATGGACGTTTTGTAATATCTATAAAGAAAAAACCAATACCTTCTTGGATTAAAAAAACTGTTAAACTAAAAAATTTCTCAAAAAATGATTTTCTAATTAAATCAAAAAAGAAAAATGTAGTTGCAAATACAATCTATATGGAATCTGAAATTATTACCAAGATTGGTTCATTTGAACTTCAAACAAAAGATGGACATGTTTCTGCTTCTCCAAATTCTGATGTATGGAAAGTTGCTGCTTTTGATAGAATTCATGGAACAAATAGACACTCTATTGGTTTTCTTGAAAACTTTGGAGCAGATATAGGTGCATTTGCATCCACTTGGAGTTTTCATGAAAATGATTTGATAGTTATTGGTTCTAGTGATTCTGATATGGCAATTGCAACAAACCATTTAATTAAAAATCAAGGTGGACTTGTCGTGGTAAAATCTGGAAAAATTCTGGCTTCTTTACCTTTGATTTTTGCAGGAATTGTTTCAACTGATTCTTTTGAGAAGGTCTCTTCAAATTTTGAAAAAGTAAATAACGTAATTGTAGATTCAGGATGTAAATTCTCTAGACCTCATTTGATTCCCTTATTCTTACCTTTTTTGGCTTTACCTTCTGTTAGAATTCTTTCAGGTGGCATTGTTGATGTGAAAAAACGATGTTACATTCCACCGATCAACTAAGTAATGTTAAAAAGGGGGATTCATGGAATGCAATCTGAATCTAGATGGCATCAATTCAACAAGGACCAAATGGACCTGTTTTAGTTCTCAAAGAGAGCGCATTACAGCAAAAAGGTAAGGATGCTCAACAAAATAATATTGCAGCCGCAAAATTAGTTGCTGATTTAGTTAAAAGTAGTCTTGGACCACGTGGTCTTGATAAAATGTTAGTTGATTCTTTAGGTGATGTTACTATAACAAATGATGGTGCAACAATTCTAAAAGAAATTGATGTTCAACATCCTGCAGCAAAAATGATCGTTGAAATTTCTAAAACTGTAGATAATGAAGTCGGTGATGGTACAACCTCATCTGTTGTATTTGGTGGAACATTATTGGCAAGGGCAGAAGATCTTCTCAAAAAAGATGTTCATTCTTCAATTATTGTTGATGGCTTTCAAGCAGCTGCTGAAAAAACCCTTGAAATTTATTCAGAATTATCAAAGAAAATCAAGCCTGATGATAGAGAATCACTTCTTAAAATTGCTAAAACTAGTATGCAATCAAAATTAATTTCTGAAGATAGTGGTATTTTATCAAAAATTGTAGTTGATGCAGTTTTAGGCATTGCAATAAAGAAAGGTGATGATTATACAGTTGATCTTGAAAACCTTAAAGTTGAAAAGAAAACTGGAGGTTCAATTCAAGATACACAAATCATTAAAGGAATTGTTTTAGATAAAGAAATTGTTCACAGTGGAATGCCTACAAAAATTGAAAATGCCAAAATTGCACTAGTAAATTCAGCATTAGAAATTGAAAAAACTGAAATGAGTGCAGAAATTAAAATTACTGATCCTACTCAAATGCAGATGTTCTTAGAAGAAGAAAATAGAATGCTAAAGACAATGGTTGATAAATTACATGATATAGGAACTAATGTTTTAATTTGTCAAAAAGGAATTGATGACATTTCACAACACTATCTTGCAAAACATGGAATTATGGCAGTACGTCGTGTAAAAGAAAGTGATATGATTAAACTTGCAAAAGCTACTGGTGGACGTGTAATTAGTAACTTGGATGATTTAACTGAAAAAGATCTGGGTGCAGCAGATTTAGCTCAACAAAAGAAAGTTGAATCTGATAAATGGGTATTCATTGAAGGTTGTAAACATCCACAATCTGTTACAATGTTAATTCGTGGTGGTTCTCAAAGAGTAATTGATGAGGTTGATCGCTCTATTCATGACGCTTTAATGGTAGTAAAAGACGTAATTGAAAAACCAGAAATAGTTGCAGGTGGTGGTGCCCCAGAAGCATTTGCAGCCTCACAACTAAAAGATTGGGCTGATAATTTTGATGGACGAGAACAACTTGCAATTAAAAAATATGCTGAAGCATTAGAAATTATTCCATTAACCATTGCAGAAAATGCAGGAATGGATCCAATTGATACAATGGCTACTCTAAGAGCAAAACAAAATCAAGGTCTAAAATGGACTGGTATTGATGCTAGAAACACAAAGATTGCTGATATGTTAGCTATTGATGTTGTAGAACCAATTGTAGTCAAAGAACAAATTATAAAATCTGCAACAGAAGCCGCATGTATGATTCTGAGAATCGATGATGTAATTGCTATATCTGGCGCCCCTGGTGGCGGTGGTATGCCCCCAATGGGATAGTTAAAACTTAAGCATTCAAATTTTCATAAATTATTGTTGTATAATCTTGGTGTAGATTTAGGTGGAACTAAAACAGAAGCTATTCTACTTGATGAACATCAAAATGTAATAGATAGAAAAAGAATTCAAACACCACAATTTGATTATAGTGAAATTATTAATTCAATTTCATCTTTAGTTTTAGAAATTTCAAAAGACATTGATGATTTTTCTTTAGGTGTTTGTACTCCTGGTGCAATTTCAAAACAAACTGGATTCATTAAAAATAGTAATACTCAATGTCTGATTGGAAAACCTTTCAAAGAAGATCTAGAAAAAAAATTAGGGAAAAAAATTTCTATAGAAAATGATGCTAATTGTTTTACAATGGCTGAATCATTAATGGGTGCTGCTAAAGAATTTGGATTAGTTTTTGGGGTGATAATGGGAACTGGAATAGGTGGTGGAATTGTAATTGATGGAAAACTCCATTCTGGTAGAACTAACATTGGTGGTGAATGGGGACATCATACTTTACATCGTAATGGAAATCCATGTTATTGTGGTAAAACTGGGTGTGTTGAGACCTATATCAGTGGCCCTTCGCTGGAAAAACAATGGTTGAAATTAACTGGAAAATCTCAAAATCTTCCTAAAATTCTTTCAAACATTAATGATGAGATGGGTAAAAAATGGAAATATGAATTTCTAGAAAATTTTGGATATGGCCTTGCTAATGTAATTGATATCTTAGATCCTGATGTGATAGTTCTTGGTGGAGGACTTTCAAATATTGATTTTTTGTATTCTGAAGGTAAAGAATCTGTATATGAAAAAGTTTTTTCAGATTTAGTTGAAACACCAATTATTAAAAACAAACTTGGTGATTCTGCAGGAGTATATGGTGCAGCACTTCTTACATAACTATTGAGGACATCCATCCATTTTTGAGATAAAATAACCATTAGTCATTATTTCAATCTCTACATCTTCTGAAACTGATTGCGTGTGGCAGAATTTACATTCCTCTGTTGTAATTTTTGCAGAATCCTCATTGATAATTTTTAACCATTCTTTTGCAAAAGATATTGCTTTTTCTGTATTGTTGATATCCGTAATTACATCAAAATGAATGGTATGTCCATCTTTTGCTTTAACATATGTATCAAATACATGAAAATTCATACTATTAACAAAGTATTGAGAATATTTATTTTTTAAAATTTAATGACAAATTATTTCAAATAACAATTCATTACTATTGCGGTTCAATTGTAGCTGGAGGTTTACTTGAAATGGTGTAAGTTACCCATGTAACATCCTCAATCTCATTTGTAATTCTATTACTCATTTTTTCTAATAACCCATGTGGTAATCTAGTCCAATCTGCAGTCATTGCATCAATTGAATCCACAACTCTTATCATGACTATATTTCCATATCTTCGCTCATCTCCAACTACGCCTACTGCTTTATCATCCCCTACAGCAGCATATGCTTGCCATACTTTACCATACAAACCAGCCTCGATTAATTCTTCTTCAACAATTTTACTTGCTATTTTGGAAATTTGCAGTTTGGTTGGTGTGACTTCACCAATTATTCTGACTGCTAGACCTGGTCCTGGAAATGGATGTCTCATGAAAAGTTTTTCTGGAACTTTAAGAATTTCTGCAATTTTTCTTACTTCATCTTTGTAAAGCTCCCTTAATGGTTCTAAAATTTCCAAGTTTAACCAATCAGGTAATCCTCCAACATTATGATGTGATTTTATAACAGCTGCTGGACCCTTTGAAACTCCACTTTCAATAACATCTGGATATAGAGTACCTTGAGCTAACCATTTGAAAGGCCCATTTTTTTCAGCAAATTCAGTAAAAACAGTAACAAATTCTTCACCTATGATCATTCTCTTCTTTTCTGGATCTTCTACCCCCTTGAGTTTTCCTAAAAATTTGTCAGACGCATCAACTAATGTAAAATTAACATCAAAATTATTTTTAAACATCTCTTCAACTTCTATTTCTTCATCTAATCTTAGCAAACCATTATTTACAAAAACACACTTGAGTCTATCTCCTATTGCTTTGTGAATAAGTAATGCTACAACAGTTGAATCAATTCCTCCACTAACACCACATAGTACATTTCCTTCAATTTTTGAAATTTTTTCTACAGCTGTATCTATGAATCCCTCCATATTCCAATCTTGTTTTGCTTGACATACTTTTAATACAAAATTTTTTAGAATTTCAGTTCCTTGTTCTGTGTGAACTACTTCGGGATGAAATTGTATTCCATATACTGATTTCTCTTCTGATGCAATTGCAGCAGCTTTTGCACCTTCTGTGTGTCCAATTATTTGAAATCCTGGTGGAATTTCTTCTGCTTCATCTCCATGACTCATCCAGGCTCGAATTGATTCCCCTACATCACTTAGAAGATCATTATCTCTATCAATTGTTAGTAAAGATGAGCCATATTCTTTATTTGCTCTTTTTACTTTACCACCGTATTTGTTTACAATTAATTGATGTCCATAACAAATTCCTAGTAATGGTAAATTCATCTCAAAAATTTTATCATCTGGAACTGGAGCATCTGAATTATAAACACTTGACGGCCCTCCTGAAAAAATTATTCCTTTTGGATTTATTTTTTGTAATTCTTCAAAACTAATATCAAAAGGAACAAGTTCTGCATAAACAGAAAATTCCCTTATTCTTCTACAAATTAAATGACTATACTGTGATCCAAAATCTAAAACTACGATTTTATCCATACTATCACTTGTTAATATTTTCAAGCATTCGGGTTAATGACCATCCTGCTGTACTGATTAATTCATTGACTCTTTCTTTTTGTCTATAATTTTTAATAATTATCTCTCTAATGTCTGAACCATTTTTGTTAATAATATAATCAATGATTGATTCTTTCTGAATTTTTCCGTTTTCAACTGCTGCAATATCTTTCTTTTTCATTTCACCAATTATTCTATCTATGAAAAATGATTTGAATGGCGGTGTATCTGCACTGATTTCAATTTCATTATCTAAAACTATGGACACTTGTTCTGGAGTGATGTATGCATTTGCAATTATTTTACCGTCATTTCCTCTTTTAATTGGAATTGAACTCTCTTCAGATTTGTTAACAATTTCAGAATTTTTTTGTTTTTCTACTATTTTTGTTCCTAGTTGTGAAGCTTTTGTAAAACTTGAATCTTTTAAGAACGAATCTACAACTATGACATTTTTTTCAAGCATTTCCATAGATTCTTGATGCCTATCAATTTGTTCAATCAAACTTTCCCTCAAAGCAACGATATCTTTTACTTGCTCCTCTGAGAATTTCATAATTTGATAAATGTATGATGTGTATTAAATGCATTCTAGGTAATTATGTTATCCACATTTTTGTATGATATTTTTTTAAATCCTTTTATCGGCTTTGAAGTTGTAAATAATTCTGATTTTGTTATAGTTGATAGCCATTCTAAAAGTGATTCTCCTTTTTGTAATTTCATTAATTTAATTTTCCTTTCTGATTTTTTTGTATTTGAATACTTTCCAATTTTTTCTCCAAAATCCATTCCAAATAAAATAATTTTTTTTGCACCAAAATGATTTGCTAAAAAAACTCCTCTATCCCCATCAGTGAATCCACCAAAATTTTGTATTTTATTAAAAGGATTTGACTGAGTTGTCCCAATACATTTTTTAAATTTTTTTACAAATTCTAATTTTTCTATATTATCTCCATGTGCATGTACAATGAAAATTGATTTTCTTCCAATTTTTTTAAGAGTATCTTCATCTCCATCCAAATCAGTAATTACAATATCTGGAATGATTCCATTCTCAACAAGAGGTTTCACTGAACTATCTGCTGCAATTTTTATTATTTTCTTAAAATTTTTCAATATTGGAATTGCAGTTGATAACGATGGACCTGAACCAATAACAAAAACTGTTTTATTTTTAACCAAACTGATAATTTTTTCATTAATATTTGATTTTTTTATAATAGAGTTTAAGATAACAGCTGATTCTTTATCTTTTTTTTCACTATAGTTGAATTCTTTAATAATATCTGAATACCTCTTTTTCCAACCTGAAATCATCATATCACTCAAATTGTATTAGTTTTTGATAAACCATGTGTCCCGAATTGCAAATGTAGGTGTGGGGGGTAAAAACCCAGTACGAATTATGGGTATTCTTAACACCAGTCCTGAATCATTTTATAAAAAATCTATTAGTACAACCAAAAATGACATTAAAAATTCTATAAAACAGATGGAAGACGATGGTGCCGATTTTATTGATATTGGAGGAATGTCAACTGCCCCTTATTTGTCTACAATAGTATCAGAAAAAGTTGAAACAAGACGAATTCTTGATGCAATAAAAATAGCACAAAATAATTCTAATTTACCAATTTCAATTGATACTTGTAGATCTAATGTCGCTAGAACTGTTTTAGAATGTGGGGTTGAAATTATCAATGATATTTCTGGATTAAAATTTGATAAAAAAATGAAAGATGTGATTTCTGAATTTACACCATCTCTAATTTTATGCGCATATAGTTCTAAAACAATTTCTGGAAATGATATTATTTTAACTAAAAAACTTCTTAGAGAAAGCTTGAATATTGCTAAAAAATCTCATACCTCATCTGAAAAAATTGTATTAGATCCTGCAATTGGATTTTTTAGAAAAACTGGACAAGGTCCATTTTTTACAAAAATTAAATCAGATTGGGTTAAAAGAGATCTATCTATTATTAAAAATCTAAAATCAATTAAACAAAAGTATCCTATTTTGATCTCTGTTTCCAACAAATCATTTTTAGGAAATCTTTTAGGAAAAGAAAACACAACTGATCGATTATTTGGTTCGATTGCAGCTGAGACAATTTCTGTAATTAACGGAGCAGATATTATTCGTACTCACAATGTTAGTGCCACTAAAGATGCAATTACTATTGCCTCAAAACTATCAAAATAACACAAAGGCTTATAATCAATCTTTGACCTTTTTAACAAGGTTTCATTGGAATTTAAAGAAGGATTAACTTTTGACGACGTACTTCTTGTACCTAAATATTCAGATATCACAAGCAGAACTCAAACCAATCTGAGCACAAAATTATCTCGAAACATTTCACTAAACATTCCTTTTGTAAGTGCAAATATGGATACTGTAACTGAATCTTCTATGGCTGTGGCCATGGCTCGTGCTGGTGGCATTGGAATCGTTCATAGATTTTTGACCATTAAAGAACAAGCACATGAGGTTCTCAAAGTGAAGCGTTCAGGTAGTATAATGATTGAAAATCCATACACTGTCTCTTTAGATAAATCAATTCAAGATGCTCAAGAATATGCTGAGGATAAAGAAATTTCTGGTTTACTCGTTGTTGATTCTGATTCTAAATTAGTAGGAATTGTCACTGAACGTGATTTGTTATTTGCAGATTTATCTGGAAACATTTGTGATATAATGACTAAAGATGTTATAACTGCAAAACCTGGAGTTACATTAGATGATGCAAAACAAATCTTACATCAACATAGAATTGAGAAATTACCAATAGTTGATGATTCTGGATTAATCAAAGGATTGATCACTAGTAAAGATATTACAAACAATACTGATTTTCCAAATGCCTCTAAAGATAAGAAGGGAAGACCATTAGTTGGAGCTGCAGTTGGTGTAAAGGGTGATTTTTTAGAACGAAGTGAGTCTCTTTTAGATGCAGGTGTAGATGTACTTGTTGTAGATATTGCACATGGGCATAGCGAAAATGCAATTAGTACAATTAAAAATATTAAAAAAGCATTTCCTGATTGTGAATTAATTGCAGGAAATATTGCAACTGCTCAAGGTGCTGAGGATTTGATTAAAGCTGGAGTTGATGCAGTCAAAGTTGGAGTAGGATCTGGGTCCATTTGTATTACTAGAGTAATTACTGGTTCTGGTGTTCCTCAATTAACTGCAGTAATGGATTGTGCAAAAGTTGGTTTGGATCATGGAGTACCAATAATTTCTGATGGCGGTACAAGAACTTCTGGTGATGCTACAAAAGCATTAGCATCTGGAGCTTCATCTGTAATGGTTGGAAGTATGCTTGGAGGTACTGATGAATCACCTGGTACAGTTTTAACTAAAAATGGAAAACGCTTCAAAATTTATCGTGGAATGGCTTCACTTGGTGCTTCACTTGGTAGAAAATCAAAAGAAACAGGTTCATTTTCTTTTGATGATGATCTAAATGATTTTGTTGCAGAAGGAGTTGAAGCTATGGTTCCTTACAAAGGATCAGTGGTTGATATTTTAAAACAACTTACAGGTGGCGTTCGTTCCGGATTAAGTTATTGTGGTGCACATACTATCCCTCAAATGCAAGAAAATGCAGAGTTTATCAAAATGTCAAGAGCTGGATTTGCAGAAAGTCAACCTCATGATGTTTCTTTAATGTAGAAATCTCTTCATCAAAATCTAAAATTAGATTATACGCCACTGTTAAGAATTGTATCCACTTCTATTCTATGCGTTTTACAATATAGTCCTGAATCCTTACATTCTTGACATTTTAGATATTTGTAATAGTCAATCATTTGAATGCTCATACAGCTTTTCCTAATTTTTTGATATGTATTACTGTGTGTGTTTTTTTTGATTAAACAGAGTATGAACTTCATCATTTTTTAATTTAATAATTGATTCTCACATATCTCTACATAACTAAATATGGCCAATTTTATCGATAATTTTTATTCATAACATCTTTCGCTAATTTTTTAAGAAGCATCTAGAATCGTTGAACTGTGTTAGCAAAAAGAACCATTATTGGAGTAGTTGTTGGAAGTATAATTATTGCACTTGGCGGTTATTCTTTGATTATACATATCGGACCTACTGTAGATATGGATGAATATTTTCTTGTGGTAGTTGGTGATTCTATTCCCTTAACAATTCCTGCACCTGCAGATGCACCACAATCATTGATAATTACAGGTAATGCTTTTGATCTAAAACTTCAAAGTCCAGGTGATGGATTAAAAATACCAAATACTTCATACAAAAATGAATTGAAATTAGAATGGGCACATGTTGAATCTGGAACTACAAAAATACTAATTCAAAACACTGGTGATTCTGATTTAGAAATTACTGCAGTAACAAAACAAACTCCAAACCCATTTGGATTTACATTTGATGTGATGGTACTAATCACTGGAATAATCATTATTGGTATGAGTATGGGATTTACCATGAGAAAACCAAAGGGATTTTAACTTAATTTTACTGAAGGGTACGAACCTAAAATTTTCATGAATATTGATTCCTGCTTAATTTTTTTCAACATTTCAATAATTTTAGAATTATTTTTATGTCCTTCAAAATCTACATAGAAATTATATTCCCATGTGTTTGCTTTAGTTGGTCTTGATTCAATTTTTGTAAGATTAACATTATTTTTATGGAAATTTTCTATAATTCGATATAGTGAACCTGGTTCATGTTTTATAGAAAGAATTATCGAAGTTTTGTCATTTCCTGTTTCAGGAGATTCTTTTTTAGATAATATCAAAAATCTTGTATAATTATTGAGGTTATTTGCAATATTCTCAGCAATGATAGGCATATTGTAAAGTGATGATGCTGTTTTACTTGCGATACTTGCACAATTTTGCTTGTTTAATTCTTTTACAATTTTCACACTACCTGCAGTATCGTATGCAGGAATTGCTTTCATTTTTTGTTTTTCAATAAATTTTCTACATTGACCCAAAGCTTGTGGATGGGAATAAACTGTATCAACATTTTCTAAATTACCAATCCCAATTAAACAATGTTCAATTTTATGATAAATTTCCCCTGTTGCATTTAGAGTTGTTGAATAAAGTAAATCATAACTTTCTCCAACACTTCCTTCTAATGAATTCTCTACAGGTAAAATTGCATATTCTGTTTTATTACTAGATGTATTTTCTAAAACTTCAGCAAATGTTCCATGTGCAATCGTTTCAATTTCCTCGTTGAAAAATAATTTTGCTGCAGCCTCACTATATGCTCCTCGTTCACCTTGGAACGAAATTTTTATCATATTTTATTCTCTTAAACTTACAAAATCAAGTTTGCCAAAGTTTTTAGAAAGTTTTCTTTCATCAATCCATGAACAATCTGTACACTTTATTGCATCACGCATTGAGACAACTCTTCCGCCGCATTTTCTACATTTAGTATGTAAAATCCCTAATTCTGGTTCATTAATTGCTGCATGAATAGTCCCATTAATGTGGCTTATAATTTTCAAAGTTACAATATCGTTAACTAGTGCTACATTTCTTATTCTTAAATTCCGTGTTCCGCATACACACTCCACTTTTGAAGTAGTAGGTTTGCCGTTAATGTAATCAATTGACACTGCAATCATAGATGACATTACTGCTGCAACATTTCCAACAATTACATCACCTGCTTTAGGAATGGATAGAAGTTTTGGATGATTCACGCTGGCTACCCGTGTTGTCTTATTCATGTCTATTTCTCCAATTGTTGATGCTCTGACCATATCTCCATCATCAAATGTATTGTGTCCAGCCTCATATTCTTCAATAGATGCTATTTTTTCACCTGGAAATGTAGAATTTTCAGACATGCTGAGATTTTTGCTTTTATGATTATAATTGTTTGTGGTCTGTAAAATCTTGGCAAATCATATATCTCTAAAAATCTAAAAAAAATCATGAAAGCTCTAGTATATGATGAATATACTATTGATGATGATTTTTCTAAAATTTTAAAAATTAAAGAAATTCCTCAACCAGAACCAAAATCAAATGAAGTAATTTTCAAAGTAAAAGCTGCTGCACTCAATTATGATGATATTTGGGGAATGAGAGGAAAACCTCTAGCAATTCCATTACCTCATATTTCTGGAACTGATGCAGCAGGTGAAGTAATTGCAATTGGAAATGATGTTAAAAATTTCAAAATAGGTGATAGGGTGGTCTCTCATGGAAATATGTCATGTAGAGTTTGTAAAGCATGTACTGATGGACGAGAATATGATTGCAGAAAAAGAAGTATTTGGGGATTTGAAACAGGTCCTTTATGGGGTGGATATTGTGAATTTACCCATCTTCCAGAAGTAAATGTTGTAAAAATTCCTGAGAATGTATCTTATGATCAAGCAGCTGCTGCATCAATGACATTATTGACATCATGGCATATGTTAATTGGTAGAGCAAAAATTCAACCTGGACAAATTGTATTGATAATGGGTGGTAGTTCTGGAGTTGGAAATTATGGAATTCAAATTGCAAAACTTTTTGGATGCACAGTTATTTCAACTGCTAGTCCAGACAAATTAGATAAATTATTGGAACTAGGTGCTGACTATGTTGTAAATCATAGAAAAGATGATTGGCACAAAGAAGTCAGATCCATTGCAAAAAAAATACCAAAATCTTTAGGAGATGTACCTGGAGTAGATGTGATTTTTGAACACATTGGTGGCACTCATTGGAATAAAGAACTGACTTTACTAAATTATGGGGGAACTATTGTTACTACTGGTGCCACTACAGGTTATGATGCAAAGACTGACTTGAGACAAATTTTTTTCAAAGGAATCAATATTTTAGGCTCAACTCAAGGGACTAGGGCTGAATTAGAACAAGGTCTTTACTGGATGTCTCAAGGTAAAATTAAATCTGTTATTGATTCAGTTTATTCATTAGAACAAGCAGCTGAAGCTCACACAAAAATGCTAAAAGGTAAAGGACTATTTGGAAAAATCTTAATGAAACCGGAATTGTGATTGAAAATGACAAATCCTAAAACAAATTCAATTTTAGATGAAGGAAATAGATTATTTCTAAAAGGAAAACTACAAGAAGCAATTTCTTATTATGATAAAATTCTAAATGAAAATCCTGATAATATTAGCTCCTTAAACAATAAAGGATATGCTCTAAGTAAACTCAAAGATTATGAAAATGCTATGAAATGCTATGATACTGCCTTACAGATATCCCCAGATGATCTTTCTGTACAAATTAACAAAATATCCTCTCTTCGTAAACAAGGACATTTTACTACCGCTTTATCATTATGTGATAAAATTCTAAAAATTAATCCAAAATACAATATTGTCTTGTATCATAAAGAACGAATTTTATTTTCTATGGAAAAATTTGATGATTCTATTTTATGTTGTAATAGCATATTGAGTGAGTATCCAAATAATGGCGATGTATTGTTTGATAAATCTTGTAATCTTGTAATGCTTTCAAATATTGATGAGGCACTAAATTTATTGGAGAATGCTATTTCTCAAGGACTTCAATTCAAAGCTAAAGCAAAAAAATCAAAACTATTTGAAAAATTATCAAATAACTCTAGATTTCAAAAATTAATTTTGTAATTATAACCAGTGTGGAATTTCTAAATAACCTTCAATACTTTCATTTCGTAAAATTTTAAGAAGCGCATTTGCTTGAGGTGTAGATAATACTGGTTTATCAAATTGATTATCTGTAGAAATTCTTGGGCATGCTACTTGGATAAATGCATCAATTCCTTTTAGATTTTTTAATCTTTCATTTGTAATATCTGTCAATGCAAATAATTGAACTTCTTTTCCTTCCTTTTCTAATTCTTTTTTAATTTTTAAGGCAAATACTTTTGATAGTTGTCCTTCTTTTAATCCCACAATTACACCAAAAGACTTTGCTTCTGCTGCTTTGTAAATTGCAAGAGTAGCTTTCTTTTTTAATTTTTGAGCAAATTCTGTAACTTCTCTTATTTCGTTAAAGTATGGATCTAAAATATAAGTTGGTAAATTAGTTGACAATGCAATTCCTGCTGCATGAAAATTACTTTGTCCTAAAAATACATAGGCATCAACTTCTTTTTTTAATGCTGTTGCAGGATAAAATTCACAACCAAACACTTGACCATCATTTAACTGTCCTTTCCCTTTTCCAATTTTTACTGTGATATTATTTTCAGTTAAAATTTTTTTGACTTTATCAACTTGATGTAAATGTTGACTATCTGTAACAAGTGAAATTGTTTTTCCTTTTAATTCATCAACACATTTCCTTGCAACACTATCAAAATCAATATCATCATATGCATTAATTAAGATTAAATTTTCTTCATATACTTCTGTGTTTATTGTGTGTCCAATATTGAATTGAATTCCTGCTCCAAGAACTTTTGAACCCAATGAATTCAAATCACAAGTTCCCCATGTTGTATCAGCTAGAACATATGCTGGAATATCAAATTTCTTTGTAATTTTTTTAGCTGTTTCTTGAACTTGAGGTAAAATTCCATCAGGACCATTTAATGACACTGAACCTGGATTTTTGTCTGTGATTTCTTTGAAAATCCTTTTCTCATCTATTACAATCAATTTAGCTTGAGATTATTTTTTAATAATTTAAATCAACTGAACTGTACAACAACTAAAAATGTCTGGAATGGTTTAAACAAATCATGGAAAATGAGACTGTTCTCAATATTGGATTTGATGATACTGATTCCCCAAAAGGAATGTGTACGACATTTTTAGCCTACAAAATTGTGGATTTACTTCAAAAACAAAAAACAGAATTTCTAGATTTTCCTAGACTTATTAGATTTAATCCAAATATTCCCTGGAAAACTAGAGGAAATGGTGCAGTCTCAATTAAAATCAAGACTAGAAATCCTTCAAAGATAAAAAAGCAAATAAAAAATCTTGTTTCAAAATATTCGGATATTGAAAATGGAGCAAATCCGGGCTTGGTATTTTTTCAAAGTGATTCTATTCCTTCTGAGTTCGTTGATTTTAGTAATTTGGCTTTGTGGCAATTAATTAATAGAAATAGTGCAAAAAAATTTGCTGAAAAAAATAACCTCGAATTTTTTTATCAAGGTAATGGTCAGGGACTTGTAGGTGCAATTGGTGCTATTGGATATGATTTTCAAGATCATACATTAGAGCTTTTGAGTTATCGTAAAAAACAAAAATTTGGGAAAGAAAGAAAAATCTCAACTCAAAGTGTAAAAAATATGCAGGAAAAAACTTTTCCAAATACGTATAATAGTTTTGATACAAAGAAAGGACGAGTTTTAATTACACCTCATGGGCCTGATCCAGTTTTTTATGGAGTACGTGGAGAAAATGTAGATTCACTAGTTTATGCCACAAAGATTTTGAAAAGTGATGAAAAATTAGATGGGTACATGATCTTCAAATCTAATCAAGGAACAGGTGATCATTTGAAAAATGAATTAGATTCTAAAACTATGAAACCTTATGCTTCAGGAAAAATTACTGGAATTGTTTCGAATGTTCCAAAAATTGTTAAAGGCGGACATGTTTTTTTCAAGATTAATTCAAACAATCATGAATTTTGGTGTGCTGTTTACAAACCAACCGGAATCTCAACTGTTGCATCACATTTGATAAAGGGTGACAAAATTCATGTAGGTGGTGGAGTTAGGAAAGCCTCAAAAAATTTTCCTAGAATTATTAATCTGGAATTTATTAAAATTATTAATCTTGAAAAGAATAATTCTATAACTAATCCACTTTGTAAAAAATGCAATAAGAAAATGAAATCTAAAGGTCAAAATCAAGGATTTCAGTGTATTCGTTGTGGTAAAAAAGCTACAAAAAAGACAAGTATCGAAATACCGAGAAAAATAAAAAAACAACTGTACCTTCCAAAAATATCTGCTCATAGACATCTTTCAAGGCCTTTACAGAGGATTGGGATCATCAATAAATCTACAAAATTTGATAAATCTCTTTCCTGGTTTTGTGTTTATAGAAATTAAGTAGCGAGGAGTAGATTTGAACTACTGATTTGTGGGTTATGAGCCCGCCGGGATGACCTTACTTCCCCACCTCGCTGATTCATAAATCACGATTTGCCGTATATACGCTTTATCAAATTTTCAAAGTAATTAATAGGATTTGAAATGATCCATCTTTCGTGGATAAAAAAATTCAAATTATTCAAATTATTGGAATTATTGGAGCTATTATATTTTCAATATTTGTTTTAACATCACCAAATGATCCAATTCCATTACCTGAACCTACATCAATTTCTAAAAGTGCTTCTGTAATAATTATAGCAGAAAACCTTGACAAACCTCGCGGTATTGCTATTTTTGATGATAGAGTTTTTGTTACAGAAAAAGATGGATTGATACGAGTTATTCAAAATGACATTTTATTGGATTCTCCTTTAGCTACATTTCGTTCTGTTAATGTGTTTGATGGTGGTCTTTTAGGAATTACACTTCATCCAGAATTTTCTACAAATCATTTTCTCTACGTATTTCTGACTTATGAAGAAGATGGAAATCTGTGGAACAAAATTCTAAAAATTGAAGAATCAGAAAATAAACTAAAAAATGTTGAAATAATATTTGATAAAATCCCTGCCTCTTCTTTTACAAATGGTGGTTTTATAAAATTTGGACCTGATGAAAAATTGTATGTGGGAACTGGAACAGTTTCTGACTCATCTCATTTGCCACAAGATCTAAATTCGCTAGCTGGAAAAATTTTAAGATTAAATGATGATGGTTCAATTCCTGATGATAATCCATTTTCAAATTCCCCAGTTTATTCATTGGGTCATAGACATCCACAAGGAATGACTTGGGATGATGATGGAAATTTGTATGTTGCAGAATTTGGTCCTGAAAAAAATGATGAAATTAATCTAATATTGCCCGGTAAAAATTATGGTTGGCCTGAAGAGCAGTGCTCAGGTGATGAAACTTTTGAAAATGCTATTTTATGTTATGATCCAAGCATAGAACCTGGTGGAATTTTATTTTACACAGGAGATAAACTTGATTTTGAACATCCATTCATTTTAGCATCAATGAGGACTGCAAATCTTTACCAGTTGGATTTTGATGAAGGCCTTAGTTCTCAAAAATCTATTCTTAGTGGTATTGGTCGTGTTCGTGATGTGGTACAAGGTTCTGATGGGAGTCTTTATGTGATTACCTCAAATACAGATGGAAAAGGTTTTCCAGATAGAACCGATGATAAACTATTGAGGATATTAAAATAAATGCCTGATTCTTCGATTTCAAAGTTTTTTGAAAAATCAAGAAAAGAAAGATTAGATATTGTTGCTAATTTTGCAAATCTTTCAAGTGAAGATTTGGACGTCTTACAAAATAACAATGGAGGAATTTCATATGACAAAGCAGATAAAATGGTGGAAAATGCAATTGGAACTTTTTCACTTCCTTTAGGGATTGCAACTAATTTCAAAATCAATGGTAAAGACTATGTTATTCCAATGGTAATTGAAGAACCATCAGTGATTGCTGCAGCATCAAAGGGTGCAAAAATTGCACGAATTAAAGGTGGATTTGAAGTTACTGCTGATGAATCTTACAGTATTGGCCAAATACAAATTTTGGATGTTGATATTCCTTTAGCAATTCAAAAAATTGATGACTCATTAAATGAAATTTTGATATTAGCTAATTCCAAAAGTAATACTTTATCAAAAATGAATAAAGGTGCAAAAGAAATTTCTTGTAAAGTTATTGATACACCATCTGGTAAAATGCTAATTGCTGAACTCTTAATTGATGTTGGAGATGCAATGGGTGCAAATATAACAAATACCATGTGTGAGGCAGTGTCACCATTAATTGAAAAAATTACTGGTGGAAAAACATTACTTCGAATATTATCTAACTATTCTACTCGAAGAATTGTAAAGGCTAAAGCAATTTTTGAAAAAGAAGCAGTTGGGGGAGAAAAAGTAGTTGATAATATTATTTTGGCATTTGAATTTGCAGACAATGATGTGTATAGAGCAGTAACTCATAACAAAGGAATTATGAACGGTATCATAGCTGTTGCAAATGCAGTTGGTCAAGATAGTCGGGCAATTGATGCTGCTGCAAACGCATATGCTGCAAAATCTGGTTCATATCGTTCTCTTAGTAAGTGGAGTAAGGATGATGATGGGAATTTAGTTGGTATTTTGGAAATTCCTCTCTCTGTTGGGATAGTTGGTGGTATTGTAAATGTACATCCTGTAGCCAAAGTATGCACAAAAATTCTTGGTGCTTTATCTACACAAGAACTTGCATGTATCCTGACTGCTACTGGATTGGCTCAAAATTTTAGTGCAATTAGAGCACTCTCCACTGAAGGAATTCAAAAAGGACACATGCGTCTTCATGCAAGAAATTTAGCATCTGCTGCAGGGGCTACACCTGAACAGATAGATGAAATTGTTAAAAAAATGATTGAGGAAAAGATGATTTCACTTGACAAGGCTAAAGAATTACTTGAGCAAATTTAACCATGCTATTATATAACTAAAAAGTGCAAAAAAATTGAAAATGTCTGAAGTAAAATTTGCAATTCCTAAAGGAAGTTTAGAGGATGCAACTTTCAAATTATTAGAAAAATCATGGACTAAAGTAACTCGTAAGAGTAGAACATATCGAGTTTATCTTGATGATCCAAGTATTGTAGTCAAAATGCTTCGACCTCAAGAGATACCAACTATGGTTGCAGAAGGATTGTATGATGTAGGTATTACTGGAAAAGATTGGGTTGGTGAAACAAATTCTGATGTTGAATCAATTCTTGATTTAGAATATGGTAAAATTAGATTGGTGATTGCATTTCCTGATAAATATAGTTACAAGAATCTTGATGAAATGGTTGCAGACTATGCTAAAAAGAAAAAAACACTTCGTATATCTTCAGAATATCTTACAACTGCCTCAAAATTTCTAAAACAATTAAAGTCATACAAAAAATATTATGGTAACAAAGATCCGTTAATTGTAACTCCATGGGTTAGATTGGGTAATAACAAAAGTGTACAAATTCATCTATCATTTGGTGCTACTGAGGCAAAACCTCCTGAGGATGTAGATGCAATAATGGATGTTACTGAAACTGGTACTACTCTAAAACAAAACAAACTCAAAATTGTTGATGAAGTACTTACCTCTACTGCCCACTTGATTGTAAACAAAAAATCATTAAAGGATCCAAAAAAACGTGAAAAAATCTTTGATATTGTAACTCTAATGAAAGGTGCAGTTATTGGAAGAAAATATTTACACATTTATCTAAATGTTGAGGAGAAAAATCTAAAGAAACTTCTATCTCAGATGCCTTCTTTGAAAAGACCAACAATTAGTCCGTTAAGTGAAGAAGGGTGGTTTGGAGTAAATACAGTCATAAAAAAAGAAGAATTTTACAAACTTATCCCTAAACTAAGAAAAATTGCTCAAGGTCTTGTAGTTCATGAACCAAGACAAATTCTGGAACTTGAGGAGATTAAACGTGACGAAGAAAATTGATGAAGATAATCAAAGTAACTAATATTGAAAAATTTGCCATCAAAACTCTTCCAAAACAGCCTCAAAAAAACAGAATTATTGTTGAATCTATTCTAAAAGATGTCAAGAAAAATGGAGATGCAGCAGTTAGAAAATATGAGAAAAAATTTAGCGGTGTAAAAATCACAACACTGCGTGTATCAAAAGCTGAAATAAAAAATGCATACTCTAAAGTTTCAAAAATTGAACTTGATTCTTTACGTTTAGCAAAGATACGATTAGAAAAAACTGAATCTGCAATAAAATCACTATTAAAAAATACAACAATTACACATGATGGAATTAAAATCTCTAAAAAATTTATTCCAATTCAAAGTGTTGGATGTTATGTTCCAGGTGGATTAGCAAAATATCCAAGCTCTGTAATTATGTCTGTAGTACCAGCTAAAGTTGCAGGTGTAGCAAGAATTGTTGTTGTATCTCCACCAAATACTGATGGAACAATTGATCCACTAACTATTGTCGCTGCAAATCTTTGTGGTGCAAATGAAATCTACAAAACAGGTGGTGTACAATCTATTGCTGCACTATCTAATGGAACAAAATCAATTCTTAAAGTAGATAAAATTGTAGGTCCTGGTGGTGCATTTGTTACAACTGCAAAATATTTGACAAGTAATGAAACTAGCATTGATATGCTTGCAGGTCCTACTGAACTAGGAATAATTGCAGACAATTCAATGAATCCACAACTAATCGCATTAGATCTAATCTCTCAGGCAGAACACAGTAATGATACATTTTGTTATTTGATTACAACATCACAAAAACTTGCAAATTCTGTAAATAATATAATTTCAGAATTAATCCCAAAAATCAAAAGATCTACATTTGTAAAATCTAGTCTAAAAAATAATGGATTTATTGCAATTTGTAAAACAAATTCTGATATGATAAAACTTGCAAATACATTGGCACCTGAACACTTACAGATAATGACCAAAAACCCTGCATTACTATCTTCTAAAATTAATACTGCTGGTCTGATTTTACTTGGAGAAAATACCCCATCTTCTGTAAGTGACTACCTTTTAGGCTCAAATCACATTCTTCCTACTAATGGATTTGGAAAAATTCGTGGCTCATTATCTGTTTTGGACTTTCTCAAGATAAACACACAGGCAACTTGTTTAAAATCATCCTTGTCTAAAATCTCAAAATATCTTGATGTTTTAACAACATCTGAAGGATTGCCAAATCACTTTGAAGCAATTAGAGGTAGATTAAAATGAAAAAAAATTGGTTTGATGAAAAAATAAAAAAATTTTCATTAATTGGTGGTTACATAAAACCTGAATTAATTCCAGATTCAGTAAAACTTGATTCAAATGAAAATTATGTAATCTCTAAACAATTTCAAAACGATATCATTTCATCTGCAAAAAAAAATTCTGATGTGCGAGAATATCCATTAGGTAGAATTGATAGTTTAATTAAAATGATATCTAAATTTACCAAAGTTTCTACTTCTATGATTGGTGTGGGAAATGGTTCTGATCAAATTCTTGATTTGATATTATCTAATTTTGCCTCAAAACAAACCAAAGTATTAACATCTAATCCAACTTTTGGATTCTTTGAAGAGAGATGTAAATTATATTCAATACCACTAATTGCAATTCCATTTTCAGATGATATGAAATTAAATATCAAAGATTTTGTAGTACAATCAAAAAATGCTGATATTTTATATCTTGATTCTCCAAATAATCCTACAGGATTCCAATTTTCAAAAACTGAATTACAGAAATTAATTAAATCATTTAATGGACTTGTGATAATTGATGAGGCTTATGGTGAATTTAGTGAATATTCTCTTGCAAGTATGGTAAAAAATCAAAGTAATCTGATTGTTGTACAAACATTATCAAAATCATTTGGTTTAGCTGGACTTCGATTGGGATATTTTATTGCAAATAAAAAATTCACTGATGCATTTATGAACATTTTACAATATCCCTATCCTCTAAGTACTATTACTATTGAATCTGGAATTCTAGCTTTAGAAAAATTTGATATAATGAAAAAGGTAGTAAATGATATCAAGATTGAAAGAAAAAGAATTATTGAAACATTACAAAAATATGATTCTTTCCAAGTCTTTGATTCTAAGGCTAATTTTGTGCTATTTGATGCCCATGGTTCCTATAAACGAGTTTATTCTGCACTTGTAGAACAAGGAATTTCAATTAGAAAATTAGGAAAAATTGGAAATCATAAAGGATGTCTTAGGGTAACTATTGGTACTAAAGAAATGAATTCCAAATTTTTACTAGCAATTCGTGATTTATTGGGATGACTCTAATAAAAAAATCTGAAGGAATCTATCTTGATGATTCATGTATTGATATCCTTGATGGTATTGATACTATAATTTTTGATTGTGATGGTGTTTTAATTGATATTACAAAATCATATGATTTGGCAATAATTAAAACAACTCAATATGTTTTAGATAATTTTTCAAAAATCAATGATTCAATCAATGTTGATTTTAAAATAATTGATGGTTTCAAATCAACAGGTGGATTTAATGATGAAGTTGATTTAACATATGCTGCAATTTTATCTTTAACTGCTGCAAAAAAATTAGAAAAAGATCCTACCGAATTTATTTTTGATGTGATAAAAAATTCTGATTCTAATGGTGTTGAAACTGTAGAAAAATATTTGGAAAGTCAAACTGATATTTCTGAAATCAAAAATCAATTATCCTATCCTGGAACACATCATGACAATCCTCTTTATCAAATTTTTGATCAAATTTTTTATGGACCTGAATTGTATAAAAAATTATTTGATAAAGATTCAAAGTTCTCTGAACCTGGATTAATTGAACAAGACGATGTGATATTGAATAATTCTCTACTTGAATTATTAGAAAAAAAATTTAATTCAAAAATTGCAATGGTTACTGGTCGGGGAAAAGAATCAGTTAATTATTCTTTAAAAGAAATGTTGGGAAAATTTGATTTAAAAAATTCAGTATTTTTAGAAGATGAATCTAGAGATCTTGCAAAACCTAATCCTCAACCATTACTAAATTCCATTAATGGAATGAATGGTAAATCTACATTGTATGTTGGAGATTCAATGGAGGACTTTATCATGGCAAAAAGAGTAACTGAGATTGGTAATAAAACTACATTTTGTGGAATTATTGGCACTAGTAAAAATCCACAAGAAAAACTAGAATTATTTGAGAAAAATGAGGCTGTTTTAGTATTGGATTCAATTCACTTACTTCCAAAGGTATTAAATTTAGAATAAAGTAATTGAGATTACCTGTGAGAAATATGGCACAACGAAAAACATCAATTAAACGAAGTACAAAAGAAACAAGCATACAAGTTTCTGTCAATATAGATGGAACAGGAAAAACAAGCATCAAAACAGGAATTAGTTTTCTTGATCACTTGATTGTATCATTTGGTAAACACAGTATGATGGATCTCAAAGTTGTTGCAAAATCAAATGACGGAATTGAGCACCACCTAATTGAGGATACTGCAATTACAATTGGACAAGCAGTTGATAAGGCACTTGGTATGAGAAGTGGAATTACAAGATTTAGCTATGCATCAGTACCAATGGATGAATCACTAGCTGAGGTTTCAATTGATTTAGTGAAACGTCCATTTTGGAAATCAACTTTGTTAATTAAACGTAATAAGATTGAAGATATCTCTAAAGAAGATTTAGAACACTTTTTCCAATCATTATTACAAAATCTGAATAGCTGTATTCACCTTACTGTAAAGTATGGAGATAATGATCACCACAAAGTAGAGGCTGCCATAAAGTCACTTGCTGTTGCATTTAGAAACGCATCTAAAATGGATAAAAAACAAAAAGGCATTCCTAGTACAAAAGGATCAATGTAATGGTTAAAGTAGCAATCTTTGACTATGGTGCTGGAAATATTTTTAGTTTGAAAAATTCTCTTGAAAAAGTAGGGGCTACAGTTGACATCATAACTAATTTTGATAAACCAAATGAATATTCTGGTTTATTACTTCCAGGTGTGGGTAATTTTGATCCTGCAATGAATAGTATTAGGGATTTTTCAAAAATTCAATTTATAGATTATGTTGGTAATGTACCTGTACTTGGAATTTGTCTTGGAATGGAAATGTTTTTTGAAAAAAGTGAAGAAGGAAAAGAGAAAGGTTTGGGTATACTGGATGGTGAGGTGATTATTCTCCCAAATTCTATGAAAGTTCCTCATATGGGGTGGAATAATTTAGAGATAAAAAAACCTGGAATACTTTTAGAAGGAATTGAGAATGATTCTTGGGTTTATTTTGTTCATTCGTATAGAGTTAAACCAAATTCAAATGATATTATCACTGCAGAGTCTGATTATGGAATTAAAGTTCCTGCAGTTGTAGAGCAAGACAATTTTTTTGGAACTCAGTTTCATCCAGAAAAATCTAGCTCTGTTGGTAAAATAATGATAAAAAATTTCCTTGATGTGTGCAAAAAATGAAAGTAATTCCTGCAATAGATCTAATGGGTGGACAAGTAGTTCGACTTTACAAAGGTGATCCTAAACAGAAAACTGTATACAGTGATGATCCAATTGAGGTTGCAAAAAAATGGGAAGCAAATGGAGCTGATATGTTACATATTGTAGATTTAGATGCAACTTTGGGAATAGGTTCTAATCTTGAAATAATTAAAAAAATCTTAGCAGAAATTTCAATTCCTGTTGAGGTTGCAGGTGGATTACGAGATGAATCATTAATTTCTGATGTGATTAAAATTTCAGATAGAATTGTACTTGGAACTTTGGCCTTTAAAAATAAAGAATTATTAAAAAAATTATTATTGTCTTTTGGTCCTGAAAAAATTGTTATTTCAGTTGATCATATGGATGGTGAAATAGTAATTCATGGATGGCAAGACAAAACTGGAATTAAAGTCATTGATTCAATCAAAGAATTCTTAGAAATTGGATTCACTGAATTTTTACTAACTAATGTTAATAGAGATGGGACTATGGAGGGTCCTGATTTGGAATATTTAGAACAAGCCTGTAATTTGGAGAATACACATGTGATTGCAAGTGGAGGAATATCAAATGTTAATGATGTTAAAGATGTTAAAGAAAAAAATGCATTTGGAGTTATTTTGGGGAAGGCCCTATATGAAAATAAAATTTCAATAGAGGAGACAAAGAAAATAGCATGACACTAACAAAACGAATTATTCCTTGCCTTGATGTAAAAAATGGCCGAGTTGTAAAGGGATTACATTTTGAATCAATAAAAGATGCAGGTGATCCTGTAGAACTTGCTGAAAAATATAGTAATGAGGGAGCAGACGAATTGATATTTTTAGATATTACAGCATCTGATGAACAACGAAAGACAATCAAAGATTTGGTAAGAAAAATTGCATCCGTAATTGATATTCCTTTTACTGTTGGTGGTGGTGTGAAATCAATAGAGGATGCAAGAAATATTTTACTTAATGGTGCAGATAAAGTCGGAATTAACACTGGTGCTATAAAAAATCCTACAGTAATTACTGAATTAATGGAATTATTTGGAAGACAATGTATTGTTGTTGCAATTGATGCTAAAAGAAATTATAAAATTAAAGAAAATGTAACAATTTTTTCAGAAAACGAGAAAAAATTCTGGTTTGAGGTTTTCATTTTTGGTGGAAAAAAAGAAACTGGACTTGATGTAATAGAATGGGCAAAAAAAGCTGAAAAACTTGGAGCTGGCGAAATTCTTCTTACTAGTATTGATAAAGATGGCACAAAAGATGGATATGATATTTTACTGACTAAGAAAATCGTTGATTCATTATCTATTCCAGTTATTGCTTCAGGTGGTTGTGGGAAACCTGAAGATATGGTAGATGTGTTTCAAAAATCAAATGTTGATGCTGCATTAGCTGCATCGATTTTTCACTATGATACTCATGGTGTAATTGGGGTTAAGAAATTCCTTAAAGACAAAGAAATCCCTGTAAGATTATAATAGCTTAAATTCAATTTATACTCATGCAGAAATCAATTGATGATATAGATTTTGAAAAAAGCGGTGGACTAATTCCAATAATAGTTCAAGATGCAAATACAAAAGATGTACTTACTCTTGCATATTCTAATAAAGAATCCCTTGAATTAACAAAAAAGTCTGGAAATTCTTGGTTTTGGAGTCGTTCAAGAAATAAACTTTGGATGAAAGGTGAGGAATCAGGTAATATTCAAAAAGTAAAAGAAATTCTAGTTGATTGTGATTCTGATGCAATTATTTATCTTGTTGAACCATCAGGTCCTGCATGTCACACTGGTGAGAAAGTTTGTTTTCATAATAATTTAGAAAAATAGATTTAACAAACTATACTAACATCTGTTCCTGGAAGTATCTTTTCATTAATTTCAAAATATAAATTTGAATAGTCTGTTCCTCTAAAAATCATCATCCATTCTCCTTGCAAATCATCCATAGAACAAATTCCACGTTTGGAATTAATTTGAGGGGTGAAGTATGTGTTTGATGCAGATTTGTCTTCTCCATCAAATGGAATTGTAAGATAGACTTTATGATGAGTTGCATTTAGTGGTCTATAAATTGCAATTTGTCCCTTTTCTTTTTCTTCAATTCCGCCCATTCTTATGAAGATACTTTCGCCAATAGCATATTCACTTCGATCAACTTGAAACGGTCCTGATGTTATCCATTCTCTTTCTAATGGAGTATATTCAGATTCATCTACGATTTTTTTTATCTCATCTAATTTTTCTTGAATCTCTGGAATTTCAACTGGTCGAATTTCTTTGTCAAATACATCTTCTACTTCTATAACATCTGATTCTTGATTAAATGTCAAAACAATCCCTAACACCATTACAATAACTGCAATTCCACCAATAATTCCAATTATAGAACCATTCTTCATAGAGATAATTTTTATCAAAATCTCTAAAAACCTTCCTCATAATTTATAATTCTAAGAAATTTATTTTTTTTACCTCTTTTTTCTAAAATCCTACTATTCCCCTTATGATTACTATGATTCATTATATTTTTGATCCTTAAAATTAAGTAATACTTAACTTGATATTAGGATTTTTTATCTATATTCTCAAAGGAAATATTGATCTTGGCTAGAACATCATTACAATGCAGAGAATGTAAAAAAAAATATGATACT
Organism: Nitrosopumilus sp. LS_AOA; assembly: GCA_001543015.1. Lineage (GTDB taxonomy): Archaea > Thermoproteota > Nitrososphaeria > Nitrososphaerales > Nitrosopumilaceae > Nitrosopumilus. The sequence continues at coordinate 35,881 of LFLC01000056.1, forward strand.
GCTTTCAAGTATGTTTGCGATGAGTGTTTTGGACCACTAGATGTAAAGTATGATTTTCCAACAATTACAAAAGACACATTTTCTAATCGTGAGCATACCTATTGGAGATATTTTGAATTACTACCAATAGAGAATAAATCAAACATTGTAAGTATTGGCGCTGGCATGACTCCTCTAATTAAAGCAGATTCACTTGGAAAAAAATTAGGACTAAACAATCTTTACATCAAAAATGATTCTGTAAATCCAACATTTTCATTCAAAGACAGACCAGCTGGTGTTGCAATATCAAAAGCTAAAGAATTTGGATTAAAATCTGTTGGTTGTGCATCTACTGGTAATTTAGCATCAGCTACTGCAGCACATGCAGCAAAAGCTGGATTGCCATGTCATGTATTTGCACCAAGTAATATTGAGATGGCAAAAATTACACAAGCATTGGCATATGGTGCAAATTATATCGCAGTAGATGGAACATATGATGATGCAAATAGAATAGCTGCACAAATTGGTGATAGTAAAGGAATTGGTATAGTAAATATTAACATGCGCTCACATTATGTAGAAGGTTCTAAAACATTTTCATTTGAAGTTGCAGAACAATTAGACTGGCAAGTACCTGATCAATTAATAGTTCCAGTAGGAAGTGGTGCAATGCTTAATGCAATATGTAAAGGTTTTGAAGAACTACAAGAAGTATCATTACTTGATGATGTTTCAAACATGCACATGATTGCAGCACAACCACATGGATGTGCACCTATAGTTGATGCATTTAAGAAAAATTCTAAAGAGGTAATTCCAGTTGAAAATCCTGACACTGTTGCAAAGAGTCTTGCAATTGGTGATCCTGGTGATGGCAGATATGTACTAAAACGACTAGCACAATACAACGGATTTGCAGAAGAATGTAACAATAAAGAAATACTAGATGCAATTATTTTATTAGCAAAGACTGAAGGAATTTTTACAGAACCAGCAGGTGGAGTTTCTATTTCTGTATTACAAAAAATGGTTGAACAAGGAAAGATTGATAAAAATGATAGAGTCGTATGTTATGTTACTGGAAATGGTCTTAAAGCAACTGAATCTATCATGGAAGTATTACAAAAACCCAAAGTGATGAAAGCAGATATTGCAGAAATTTCGGCGGTAGTAAATTAAAATGGCAAATATTACATTTACAATTCCATCAGTTCTTAATTCAGGAGGTGGCGAAAAGAAAATAGAAATTTTATCTAATTCATTACAAGATACATTTGCAAAAGTCTCTGAAATAATGGGTGATGACTTTAAGCGTAGAGTGCTAGAATCTGATGGAACTCCTCGCTCTTTGATTAATATTTACATTAATGGAAAAAATGCAAAATTCTCAAATGGTATGGAAGCTGTTCTAAAGGATGGTGATGATGTATACATTTTACCTGCAGTAGCTGGAGGCTCTAAAGAATTATCAAAAAAAGACTTGGATAAATTCTCTCGTCAAATCATGCTTGAGGAGATTGGTTATAACGGTCAATTAAAATTAAAAAATTCTAAAGTTTGTGTTGTTGGTACTGGTGGATTAGGTCATCCAATCATTTCAAGACTTACTGCAATGGGAATTGGAACTTTGAGAATTGTTGATAGAGATGTAATTGAATTATCTAATTTACATAGACAAATAATGTTTGATGAAGATGATGTTGGTCAAGTAAAAGTAGAGGTTGCTGCAAAGAAATTAAAAAAACTAAATCCTGATTGTAACATTGAAGCATTAGCAGTATCTGTAAATGATTATACAGCACTTGAAGTAATTGAGGGATGTGATGTTGTAATTGATGCACTTGATAGTGTTAATGCTAGATATGCATTAAACAAAGCATGTGTTAAATTAAATATTCCATTTGTAACAGGTGCTGCAGTTGGAGTTTCAGGACAAGTCTTTACTGTTTTACCAAAAGAATCTGCATGTTACTTTTGCATGTTTCCTGATTTAGATGAGGATACAATGCCAACATGTAGTATTGAAGGTGTACACCCATCAATACTTTCTATAGTTGGAGGAATTGAAGTTGCAGAAGCTGTAAAAATAATTATTGGAAAAAAACCAAGTCTTTCAGAAAAGATTTTACATATTGATTTGGAGAATCTTGATTTTAATAATACTAGAACATTTAGAGCTGATGAATGTCCAATTTGTGGTACAGGAAAACTTGAAATTGTTAAAAAAGAAGAATTAATTTTAGAAGAATTGTGTGGAAGAAATAGGGGAAAGAGAACTTTTTCAATTACTCCAACTGATACATTTGATCTTGATGTGAATGTTGTAACTAGTATTGCAAAAGAAAAAGGATTTCTTGTAGATAATCAAGGAGACTTGGGATTGTCTATGAGAACTGATGAATTGTCTGTAAGTTTTATGAAGCGGGGTTCAGCTGTTGTAGTTGGACCAAAAGATGAGACTGAGGCAATTTCATTATACAAAACTCTCTTAGGACAAGAGATTAAAATATAATTTAGCCTGTAATTATTACATGATTCTTATTCCGATTTGAACTTCCTTCCTACTTCTAGAAAAGTGTTTATGTTTTTGAAGTGTTCTTGTTTGAAGAATTCTCTTTACTCTTACTGTTGTGCGGATACGGCTTTAATACTTCACTAATGGAGTTGATTTGGGAGAGAGAAAGAACCATGTTCAAGAAATCGGATAGACATTCCGACAGAGACTTAATCAAAGGGATATCGTGTTCTGTCAAAATGTCCAGCAATTTTTTTTTTTTACTTCTATTTCTTGTTTAGATCGGAAGAG
>LFLC01000038.1 GCA_001543015.1 Nitrosopumilus sp. LS_AOA
ATTTTGTAAGTTGTCTCAGAATCAACAAGGTCATTTGATGGGAATATAGATTCACCATTTACAGGAATATCTGAAAGAGGGGTAGAACTATTAACAAAAGTCATATCTATAGTCTTCAAAATACTTTTGTCAAGGTGATGAACATATGCTAATGCAACAGTATCAGAATCTACTTGAACAAGAGAGTTATGAAATGACTTATTACTATGTATTAAACTAGCAACTTCTTTTATGGTCTTGCCATCAGCAGAGATAGTATATGTTGTGATGGATCCTTTAACGGTATTATCACCAGTATAGGCTAATGCAACAGTGTTAGGGGCTATCTTAATTAGAGAATTATCATTTGCGTAATGTTTATCACTAAATAACAAATTGGCAACTTCTTTTATGGTCTTGCCATCAGCTGATATTGTAAATGTTGTAATGTATCCCATCCAATCAGAACCAAATTTTGTCTGATGTGCCAGTGCAAAAGTATCAGAATCTACCTGAACAAGAGAACCGTAATATGAAGCCACATCAAGATCTAAGCTAGTAACTTCTTTTATGGTCTTGCCATCAGCAGAGATTGTAAATGTTGTGAGATGCCCTAACCAATCAGAACCAAAACCTGTCTGATATGATAGTACAAAAGTATCAGAATCTACTTGAACAAGAGAGTTATCATATGAGTAACTTGTATCAATGTATTTTAAACTAGCAACTTCTTTTATGGTCTTGCCATCAGCAGAGATTGTAAATGTTGTGAGGATACCTTCACGGTTACTACCACCATATGCTAATGCATATGTATCAGAGTCTATCTTGATAAAAGAATTATCAGCATTGTAGCGGTCATTATGTTTTAAGCTAGTAACTTCTTTTAGGGTCTTACCATCAGCTGAGATATTATATGTTGTAATGATACCTTCATCAAGAAGTTTACCAGCAGTATACGCTAGTGCAACAGTGTCAGAATCTATCTGAACAAGAGAACCGAAATGTGAAGCCACATCAAGATCTAAGCTAGTAACTTCTTTTATGGTCTTGCCATCAGCAGGGATTGTAAATGTTGTAAGATGCCCTAACCAGCCACCAGTTGGTATCTGTGTCTGATATGCTAATGCAAAAGTGTCAGAATCTACTCGTACAAGAGAGTTATAAAATGATCGTAAAGGATCGTGTTGTAAACGGGTAACTTCTATCAAAGTATTATGAAATAGAGGAGTTGCAGAAACTGGAGTTGTAAATGCACCTCTGCCTATAGAATTCTCAGCTGCTACTCGAAACTTGTAGGTTACATCATTTTCTAATTTAACAATAACAGTACTAGTTACATTACTGATAGTTTTTGGTTCATGGTTTTTCCATTTGGTATCACTGCTTATCTGGTATTGGATTTTGTAATCAGTAATTGGTGAACCGCCGTTATCAGTAGGGGCAGTCCATGATAGAGAAACCTCAGAGTCACCAGGTGTTAATAATAGACTAGTTGGAGTATCAGGTACTCCAACAGTGATTACAACTAGAACAGTTCTTGAAACTTGGGATGCCTTGTTTCCTGATTTATCAGATACATCATATGTAATCGTGTATGTTCCTACAGTACTAGTATCAACAGGATTTACTGTAACTATACTACTAGTAATATCGCCATCAATGTTATCACGGGCTGTTGCTCCTGCATCATTATACGTTGAATCTTTATCAATTGTTATAGGGTTATTGCCTAATAATGTGATTACAGGTTGAGTCGTATCAACTATTACACCAATTACATTAACGGTAACAGAGTCAACAACACTAGATACAATTCCATTATCTACAACAAGTTCAAAGAATAGTAAGAGATCAGTTTGGGTAGTTGGTGCATCAAAAGTTGGTTGTGATGCAGTTAAGCTGCTCAATGAAACTGTAGAACCAAAAGTCTGAATCCACTTGTATGTTAGTGCTCTGTTTGCAGAATCAAAAGAAGAAGACCCATCAAGTGGAATGTTTGTATCAGCAGATCTTACTGTAAAATCCAATCCAGCATTGGCAGTTGGGGTGTAATCACTTTGTTGTAACATGTAGATAGACCCAGAGTTTCCTGAAAATTGGGTATCATCAGGAACACCAACAAGTATCTTGTTGCCAATAGATGAAACAGACTCTCCAAACTTTTCACCGGTTACAGGGTTTGGGTTTGTGATATATGCAACTAGTGAACCAGTATTGTCAAACAAAGACACAGACCCTGCAGTAGTATACGTATCATAGCCATCTCGCGGAGTACCTACAACTATGTTACCATCAATTACAGATAGTGATGCGCCAAAATTATCACTACTATTTGGATTTGTATTGTTTAGTTGTAATAATTTTTTTCCAGAAGATATGTCATGAACAAATACAGTACCAGCAGATATTCCTGCAGCATTATCAAATAATGGAGCACCAATGATTACTGCAGTGTTATTGTAGGGTACTATTGAGCGTCCAAAGTTTGGATAATCATAATCATCGTTGGTTCCAATTGCTTTAGGATTTACAATCTTTGTAACTTGTTTGCCTGATGTATCATATACATACACAGCACCTACGGGAGCAAATTGTCCAACTAATTTTTCACTCTCAGCCCCAACTAGTATCTTTGTTCCATCAGGGGTAGCTGAAACTGCATAACCAAACTTTGCACCAGCCTTGTCATGATTAATTGTGTTTAGTAAAACACCTGCAGTGGAATACACATAGACGCTTCCAGCATTTGATGCAGTGGTATCATCTGATGGTGCACCAACTATCAGTTTGGTATCAGTAAGGAATACAGAGTATCCAAAGTTATCACCACTACCAGGTACAGGATTGTTTATTGTGTGTAATAATTTTTTTGAATAATCATAAAGGTATACTGCACCAGCATCTTTTGCAAGGGATTCTTCTTCGTATGCAGATATTGCAATTATACTATCATTTGCAGCAACTGACCATCCAAAGTATTCATTTGGTTTTGGTGTAGGATTATCTATGCTGTGAATTTTTGTTCCATCTGTTGCATTTAGAATGTAAATGCCACCAGCTCTGTCAATAGTTGTAGCCAAAATAGTTGGAGTTGTCTCATCAAAAAGATACGAGTATCCAGTAGAGTTGTTTACTGCAAGGATTAGAGGATCATTATTACTCCCAACTGAATCATTTGATGGAAGTAATTTACTAATGTCATTCCAATTAGGTGTGTTGACTCCATCATACTTTACTATTCTTGTAATATCAAAGAGTTTCTTACCAGTGTTCTCATCAATTATTTTTGCAGAATCAAGTGATTCAGATATTGTAATTGTTGGAGAAACAGTTGGAGTTACAGGTGTATTACCTATTGCATCATTTGATATTTCTGGATTAAAAAATGATTCACCATCTGAGCTAAGCTGGGTCACATCTTTTTCAGGAGCGCCAACTATGATTACATCATTTGATGTAGTAATAACAGCACTTGTTATTGAATGACCAAACGCTCCCCCATTTGAGACATCAGGATAGGGGACAAGTGGAAGATTGGGAACTGGACCTATCAATACAGGATTTATGTTTATTCTAACTATAGAGCCTCTACTGTCTACTGTTCCATCATTTACTGTAAGCTTAAAGTCCAAAAGTGTACTTTGAGACACATCAGATGTAGTAAATGTTGGCTGTGATGTAGTAGTGCTAGATAGTTTCACAGATGGACCCAAAATTTGTTCCCACTTGTAGGTGATTGTATCGCCATCTGCATCTGAGCTTCCTGTTCCATTAAGTGTTACAGCAGTAAAAACTGGAGGATCAGTTCCATCATGTTCTACTACTGTTTGGTCAATACCAGCATCAGCTACTGGTGGAGTGTTTTTAGGATCAGGAGGTTTTGGAATATTGTTAATTGTTATTTTGACTAGATCAGGTTGACTTGATTCTGTTCCATCATGTACGAGTAGCTTGAATACAAAGTTTACAGGACCATTAACTTGCGGTGCAGTAAATTTTGGTTTTGGTGACTTTGAAGTAAAAAATGGATCTGTTGTAACATCAGGACCAGTTGTCTGAGTCCAAGCATATGTAAGTGAATCACCGTCTGCATCAGAACTGCTAGAGCCACTCAGTGTTACAAGCGACCCTTCATTGTATGGTGTGTCTGCTCCAGCATGTGCCACTGGTGCAGTGTTTTTAGGAGTACCTACATCTTTTACAGAAACTGATACAGTATCAGTTCCACTCTGTAAGATATTATCTTTGACTGTAAGCTGAAATGTTAAAGTTTCAGTTGAAGATACTTTTGGTGCAATAAAGAAAGTTGATTGTGCTTTTGTTGAACCTCCAGGATATGAAGAGCCAGATAATTGTACAGAAGTTCCAGTAAGCTGTTTCCAAGTGTATCTCAATATGCTTTTTTCAGGATCTGTCCCAGTACCAGATAATATTACAATGGTATCTTCATCTGCTGTTTTGTCAGTTCCTGCATTGGCAGTTGGTGGTTTATTGGTGCTCGTAGCACCTACTGTAATGGTTCCCTGCATCCAAGGAGACACCAAGTCAAAATAGTTGTAGGTTCCGGCTTTGATGAATTTATGAGTAAAACCCAATCCTGTACCTATCGGTCCGCTGTTAAATGTACCATCAGTTCCAGAACTAGGATGACCGCTTGCAATTACAGTTGGACTGGATTTAGAGTTTGTAAAAGTTACAGAATCTCCAGTGCTAATTGATAACACACTTGGAACAAAGCAGTTAGAACCACAAGCTGGAGTGCCATAGTTTGATGCCATTGTAACTGTTTTAGTGGCAGTTACCCCTGGTGATGAAGGATTAGGAGTAGGAGAGTTTACACCAGGATCATTACTTCCAGAGGAATCAGTAGTTATTGGGGTATCAAGTACAATTATTCCATTTTCAATTAACCAAATCAATGCGTTTGCATATGTAACATCATCTACATCTCCAATTACCCACAAATTTGCAACTTGTTTTATCCAAGATTTGATTTTGTTCTCACCCACAGTTACTCGTTTAGCATCTATGTTAAGATAATTTTCCTTAACCATGTATTTGATGTTGTTAAGATATACATTATCTGTAATTTTATCATCGTGCCACCAACCAGCTAGTGTTTTTAACCAAGGTGCAATAAAATTTATAAATGAACCATCAATTTCTGCTAAATTTAACTCTGCTTGAATTGATTCCCAAGGCGAATAAATTCGATATTGTATACTGTTAGGAGGGCAAGTTGGATCTTGTGTATTTGGAGGAATATCAGTAAAACACGTTACTCCTTGATGGAGACCATGAAATTCAACATCATTCTCATTAGATATTGAAAATATTGGAGCACCACTGTCACCACCTGTACTAATATAATCAGCTACTACTTGATTTGTAAGAAATCCCCATGTTGGTGAAGTTATTGTTACGCCAGTAGATAACACCTGACCAGTTGTGTGAGTGACTACAGAATTATTAACAGTTTTGCCTTGTGTTCCACCAAGAATAATATTATCATTAACTTGGGAATCCCTTGTTCCTATAACATTATACGCTATCCCATTTGGATTGAATATTTTTTGTTCTGAAGAAATTCCATCTACTTCCTCAACAAATGCAGCGTCACTAGCTCTTGATGCAGGAGTACCAGAAGAAGATGGATTTGTTATTACACTGCCCACAGTAATAGAGCCAGGAAAATTTTGATGTGGTTGATCTATATTTACATTAGTAAGACCACCTGCACCATGTCCAGACATTATAAAACCGTATTTGCCATTATTTGTAATGGCAGGAAGTGTAAGAGAGCTTAGACTAGTTCCACGACCTATTTCAATAGATCCCCACAGTGGATCACATCTTTCATCATCAGCATTACAAGCTTCTTCTATAACATATCCACGTTTTAAGACATATGGAATATCTGAACCAATAATGTCTTCTATCTGTATTGAAAGATCACCAATCTTTTGTGTCGTATCATAATCTATACCAATTATAATCTCATTTTTGTTTGAATCAACAAATGTAATAAAAATTGGAAGATCAGGTGTTTGATTAGATATTTGAGAAGAAGATTCGGATTGTTGTATTTCGGAAAGCCAAAATTGTATCAGTGTTTCATGTGCATCATACAAGTCTTGGGTTGTTGATTCTTGTGAATATGCAGGAACCACTGAGATTAAAAGTAACAAAGGTAAAAATAGAATTATTTTTTTCAATTTACTACCTCAAAAGTAATTTCATACAGATATGAAACAGAAGTCAAGGATGAGATACAAGAATATTCTGAAATGGCAACTTCTTTCAAACCAATATCAAAACTAAATTTAGTCTTCCCCTGGGACCAAAAAAAATCTTTAATTTCTTTATCTGTTTCAGAGTAATTTGTCAGAATTTTATCAGGGTGTCGAATATGTACTGATTCTACGCCATCCAGTATTTTAAAAGATGCCTCTTCATTTAATTTGAAAGTAGATATTAAAGAATTTTCTTCGTTACACGTAATAGGATAAAGTAATCCATAGTCTTCAATTGAAGAAGATTTGGTTATAATCGAGGTTCTTGGATCATTCCAATCAACAGGATCACGTCCTTGGATATCTTCAATACTATAAGTTTGATCATTATTTAAAAATCCTTTAATATTACGATCAAATATCTCATCATTAAAAATAACATTATGAACAAGAAATGGTTTTTCTTGTTGGGTTATTTCTTCAGAAAAATTGTAAATGACATTATTATTTGCATCTATTTTATAATTCACAAAAACATTTCGTTCAAGATTTGAATTACGATTATCAAGATATTCACGATCTGAAAGTTCAATAAAAAACGGAGAACCTAAACCATGCCATCCAATTTGAGTATTATCAAATCTATCAATACTGCGTTCATAAATACATACAGGAAAACCAGTCGATATATTAAAAAACAAAACTCGGTCTGCATTACATTTTATATCTTGAGGAGTGACACCATCATCGCGTATTTGACGTAGGGGAGCTTTGTATTGTTTATCTTCCTCTGCAAATATTAATTGGGTTGAGCCTAAAAGCATCACAAATGCAAGTGTAATTCCCAAAAGACTTTTTATTTTTTTGTTTTTTATTTTCTTATCACCTCCTTTTTTATTATTTATCATGTTATGAAAATATGATTTAAAGGATACTGTTGATTTGTTTTCAAATTGGTTTTGCAGTTTATCTAACAACATTATCAAAACTGATAATTTTTTACTTAAGGAGAACTCATCATAAAACGTATCATGATGAGTTTTAATTAAAAACTAGATGCAAGATATACTTTTTGTCTAACTTGCTCTCCCCAATCTAATCGCGTAGTTTGTACTTTTCATTAGCAGGTTAGACGTTTTTTTCTAAAAAATATTAATTCATTTTTGTAACAAATTACGATGTAACTATTAGCCACTTTATCAACATACAGTAATAATCAAATTCTCCAGAATGATCCAAATGAAAATTGTGCTCTAGGTAATACAGGCTTTGTTAGTTAAATCTATTTTTCTGCAACTACAATATAACGGACATATTCATCATTCAGAGAATTAAATACAAAAGAGTATTTTGCAGGACTTGCAGTTATGAATGGTGGAATATTTTCAGGTTCAGAACCAGTCTTAAATTCAAAATAAATCTCATAGTTTTCATCTTCTATCCCATCTAGACAGTCAACATCAAGTGAGATCTCCCACAATACTTTCTTTGTGTTATAATCTTGAATCTCCATATTATATCCTCTACAAGAATCTCCAAAATCTTTTATTATAATTTTAAAGTCGAACTCTTCTCCTACTTCATTAAAATACCACAAGTTTTCTGCTCCTATCTTAAATGAATATGGTGGTGTATTGACTATTCTAACTGGGGGTGGTTCACTTATTACAACTGGAAAGTCATCAGCTCGTCTTTCTTTAAAATCTTTAATTGAATCATAAATTACTTTATGAGAATATCCAAATTTCTCCATTTCACTTCTAATTATTTCTGCAATCTCACCTAATGAGAATTTTCCATACTCTACTATTGTAGCTGGTCCATCAACTTCTGCTTCTTCTTCCATCATGTGCTTATATTCACCCAGATCTTCTTCAATTGTTTGTACAAAAATCTCAGGATGAGATATTAGAAAGTCATACGTTAGTGGAATAATTGGTTCTATCTTTAATTTTTCAACAAGAATCTCCCATCCTAATTTTTGTGCTGTTGTTTCTTTAACGCAAGCAAACTTGTAATTATCGCGCAATACTTGAACGTGTTCTGAATTATTGCATTCTGGAGCAAGTTCTTGTAATGTAGGAAGTACTGGTAGAGTAGAGAATCCCAAAGGAATTGATCCTGAAAATAGAATTACTGCAAATATTACAGCTAAAAATGTAAATTTATTTTTGTGATAAATCATGATGCAGGTGTCATAGATACTGGAGTTGTAGATACCTGAATCAAACCATTCATCCAAGGATGCACCATACAGAAATAATTAATGTCACCAACAGTGTCTGGATAAAACTCAAAAGAATTTCCAGTCATTAACAATCCAGTATCAAATTCGCCAGTTGGTCCGTCTATAGCTGTTCCTGCCGAAAATGTATGTGCTGCTGAATCTGTATTTGAGAATATTATTTTTCCACCAAGATCAACTGTTGCGATTCCTGGAACATAGCATCCGTATTTAATATTCACACAATCATCAGTGGAGCTACCAGAACCTGTATCTGGTGTAATTGTAATTGTTTCAGCATTTGGAACTACTGTATTTGTGAATGCTCCTCTACCAATTTCATTAACTGCTGCAACCCTAAATTTGTACTGTTCACCATTTGTTAGTCCTGTTATCACAGATGTAATTGAATTTGATTTACCATCAGAGAATGTGGTGAAAGGCAAAGTGGAATTCTTGTATCGTATGATATAATCAATAATAGGTGAACCACCATCATCAGTAGGGGCACTCCATGATAAAGTGGCATTAGTGTTACCAACAACTATGAGGTTAGTTGGAGAGTTTGGAATAGTCATAGTAGGTGTTGCAGTTATTTTATTAACATTACCAGTACCAATCAAATTTTTGGCATATACCTTAAACTGGTATTTTATACCATTCTCAAGTCCGGTTATAACAAATGTGGATGATGATGCATTAAGAGTAAATCTAGTGTATGAGTCATCTGTGATCTTTTTGTATCGTATAACATAATCAGTAATTGGGTAACCACCATCATCAGTAGGGGCACTCCATGATAAAGTAACTTTACCATTGCCCGGTATTGCTAAAAGATTAGTTGGACTCTCAGAAACAGTCGCATTTAATGAAAAATTTGCAATATTAATAGTATTTCCATATTGAGCAGTTACAGTATACTTTCCAATGGAACTCCAATGATTTCCAGCAGTAATAATTTGTTCTAAAAATAAACCCATCGCATTTGGATAAATTTCACCTATTTTGACAACATTGTCATAGGGATCTTGAATTAGATATGTTACTGGGAGTTGTAATGAGTTGAATGTAGAAATGGTTTGTTGTTTACCATTATCAGATCCAACAACAATATTTGTTGAAATACTAGGATGTAAAACAGCTGGATTATCTACGGATTCCCAGAAAAATGCAGTTGCAGTATAATTACCATTGTGAGTTGGAATCCATGATAATGCTGGAGTAAATGATTGACCACGTGATAATGAACCGGTAATCCATGTTAGTGAATCCAATACACGGTTATCATCTTGAATCTGTATCAAGTATGCAAATGATTGTTCTTTATCCAGACTATTTACCAAGTCAGTGCTGATTTGTACCTGTTGACCAACTTTAACAATATCTAAACTGTTACCAAATGCATTAACGAGTTTCAAGTTAGATGGGGTGAGATTCCAAACAGTATCAATTGTACCAGGCAATCCAGTACCGTTGAGAGTTATCACATCACGAAGATGTGCATCATTAATTTCAATATTAAGGGTAGTTGGTAAAATTTTAATTCCAGATATTCTTGCTGCATCACTGACTTCAATGACTTCACCTGATGCATCTCTAAAGTCAACATAGTTGACGTCAATATCATGGCCTGTAGATGATTCAGGAGTTGCTGAATCGGTTCTACACCAGTTATTTGGAATTTGGAAATCTCCTGTGAATATACCGGTTGTTTGTCCTGTTTCAACTAGAATAAATCCAGTTGCACCAAGTCCAGAATCAGTTGCTGCTGCACCAGTTGTGGTACAGGATCCTTGGGAGGTTGTCCATCTTATGTCATCAATTGTGACATCTAATAGTCTACCAAGTTGATCACCATTACTCAATGCGATAGAGAAACCACCAGAGGTGGCGTTTCCGGTACCAACTGCATCTTGGTTTTGATCTTCAATAGCAGTCACTACTGTATAGAGATCTAAGAGATGTGAATCCGTGTTAAGATCCAAATCTTCAAGTGTAATTGTTACAGTATCTGTAATCTCATAGTTACTTTTATCAAATGATACAAAACCAGAATGACTTGGGGCGTCTTCTTGATCAGTAATCGGTGTGGATATACCATCCGCACCCAAGTCAAGATAAGTAACTCGTGGCGCATCTTCATCAGTTAAATTTTCAATGACGATGAAACTTGGGTCATCATCAATAGTATTCAACATTGTATATGTCGTAGGATCCAAAATATTGATCTGATTAATCATTTTGTATTCCAAACTACCTACAAAGATTCCTGTGTCATCACCAGTTTCTTCTAACTCAAATCGAATAATTTGATTAGAAATTCTATCACTAGAAGAAATACCATCATTTAGAAACCCAAAGGAAAAAAAGTCAGTAACTATAGGTAACACAGTATTTGCAAGTATTAGTGATGGACCACCACCAGTATTAATCGTAAAAATATACTGAACCTTTGATGATTTATTCATTGCAAAAATATCATCACCTGTAGCATTTGCAATATCTACAAGATCCTGTATTCTAGTAATATTACTTGCAAGTCTTGCAGTATTTGTTCCATCAGTAATGTCTACATCAAAGGAATTGATTGTAACACCCAAACTATTTTGAATGGAACCAATATCAAAATTAAGCAAGTTAAATCCTTTAAAGTTTGGACCAGGTTGGTTTATTGATTGGTATAAATCTGCAAATGTATTATTTAGTGTTAAAACAAGTGTATCTTTGTTTTGGAAAGAAATATCAGAACTGGTTGTAAGCATTGCACGATCACTGAATTTTTGTACTTTAACATTTAATGAACTGCCAGCAAGTTGTGCTGTATTTAATGATTTTAGAGTAAATGGATTTCCAGTTTGCAAAGAGGGAATCAATTCAACGGTTGGATCATCTAAATCTAGATCCTCATCGACTTTACTGTTCTGGTTGAGATCTTTATCAGTTAAGACTACAGGAATCTCTTCACCAGAGTTCCATTCATCATCAATTGGTTGTATGTCAATAGTACCAAAATCAAATCCTACAAGAACTGTAACGGGTGATTCATTGTAATCAATAGTTGCAGATGTACCTCTTTTGGCATCACTTGTAATTAAGAGAACAGATTCATCGGATTCATCATATGTCCCAAAGATTCCACTGTTTGGTCCCATTTCAGTAATTGTAACTGGTTGAGAATTGATACCCAAACCTACTGCAGTGTCAGATGTTGCACACGTTGATGCATCTTGAGGCATACTACAAGTAATTACAGTGTCTAAAGTATCTCGTATAGTAACAACATTAGTACCAACGCTTTGTTGATCAACATTTAGTATTAAGACACCATTATCTTCAACCATCATATTTGGTAAATTATTAGAAATATCTATAATTCCATTTGCAACAGCTGCGCCTGCTTCTGCACCATTTTCATCAAAGACTTGATAGTTTGTAGTCAATCCATCTGTAGAGTTTGTTCCAAACGTCCAAGAATCTTCGTCTGTTGGATCAATGTTTAACCAAAGATCTGTTATTGTAACGTGAACTTGTGCATCATGAGGATATATTGCTCTATCTAAATCTGCTCTGACAAATTGATCAACAGTATCAAAAGTTAATGTGGTTGATTGAACACCACCACCTTTGTTATAATCTATGCTAACATTGCCTGTTGGGTTTAATTGGTAAAGTTGAATGAAAGGCCAAACATCAGTATCACTAATACCAATTTGACCAATAGAATCACCAGGTAATACAGTATTTGGATCAATTGATTCTCGAACCACATTCATTGCACCAGTGACACTTTGAGGATCAGCAATGCATTGAGATGTTATGCGAGAACCAGTAGAAGTACCATTTTGACCTAAACCAGGTGCACTAATAGGAATTGCAATACCTGCAGTATCAGAAACATCAACACCAATTGTGGTATTTGTATCAGTACCAGGTGCACAAAGTGTACCAAAGTCTAATCCCTGACCAATTATACCACTAGATGCAGCAGTATAATCTGCAATTGATGCTTGAGTTTTATCTGCAAAGTAACCATACCAGTTACCATCTACACCTTGAACCATTCTCAGGATCTTTCCATTTATTGTAACGTCGGGTTCACCTTGTGATTTATCTGTATTGCCAACATAACTATCAATTACAACTACTTCAATGACCTGAGGTCCGGACATATAGTTATCAAACTGTGAGTTTTCAGCAGATACAAAGAGATTAGCATTGGCTGCATGTGCATAATCAATAAAATTATCTACTGAAAAAAAAGTGGATGAGAATAATAAAACTAAAGTGAAAACCACAAATGTGTATCTATTAATCACTATTATCAAAAACGATAATTGTTTACTTAAGGAAACCTCATCATAAAACATATCAGGATAAGTTTTACTTTAATAAAAAAATCACAACAAAAATATCAACTACAATTTGTCACAGTGAAAAAATTCTGGTTTGTACTTTATCGTTGGCAAATTTAGATTATCTAGTGTAGTTGTATCTCAAAAAGATTTACTTGAAAGACAATTAAAAAATAAGTTAGAAACCCAGCTTCTTGTTTGGAAAACATTTTAGGTCATCAAATGATCTTTGTGTTTTAGTTCAAGACTCCAATTTTTACAATAGAAACTATTTCTGATATTTGATTGCAATTGCCCTCCATTGCTTTACTTTCTCTAATGCCATAGAAAGTGATTGAACTGGTTCTTGTAGTTCATCCATAGTTTTTTCCACCCTAGTAAAGTCAGAACTGGTCAAATATGACTTCATTTTCGGATATAATTTCATTCTAGCCTCAGAACTTTGCTTAAAATAGACTAATTTCAGGCTCTTGTGACTCATTAGTGATTCTGCAAAATCAGATTGTCCTGCAGTAGTAATGTGAGTCTTGAAGCATTTTTGAGATTCGAATTATTACAATCCAGGATACTAACTTGTCTTAGAAAAAGTTCCTTGATTACTTACCTTCAATATTAAAATAAAATTTTTAAAAAAATTAATTTTCTTTATAAAGAAAAGTAGGGAGTGTTGAACTGATCTGACAAAACCCGATGGGAGCATTTCGTATTTAATAAGTAATTTTATTTAATTGGAAAATTTTCGAAGAATTTATGAATGTCACATAATAATTCAAACAATTGACTATATCAAAAGAATATCTTGAAAAATCAAAAATAAAATTACCAATCATATCTTTTGTAATTGCATTAATTGGTTCAACGCTGTCTATGTGGGGTGCAAGTTGGGATATTACATCACATTTACTTAGAATACCTGAGACATTTTTCACAGCATCTCATGGTATTTTGTATTTAGGTGTGGGAATATGTCTAATCAGTGCAGTCTTAGGTTTAGTGTTATTTCTAAGCAAAAAAGAGATTAGAGAAAAATCTTTTGGCCTAGGTATCAAACTCATTATTTTTGGGGCAGTATTACAAATAATCGCAGGTCCGGGAGATTTTTTCTGGCATGAATTATTTGGAATTGATGGTTTACTCAGTCCAACTCACATTACACTAGCTTTAGGAATAATGATTGTTACAATTGGGGCAGTAATTGGATTTGCCAGAATACATTTTCATCTAACTGAGAAAAGTAAATTTCTAGTTTACATTTTACCCACATCCTTTGGAATTTTATGGTTCAGTGTTATGTGGTTTGTATTTTTCTTTGTGTTACCAATTTCAGATGGAGATACACATAATTTTAATCCCAATCCAAATGTCGCAATAATTCTAAGTTTCATCTTTATTCCATTTGTGTTTTCTCTCGTATTTTGGTCTGCATTTAAAACTCTCAGACGGTTTGGGGCAGCTAGTATGGCAATGTTTGTGTTTGTTATAATGAATATAACATCAAACATACTTACTTCTGAAAATCTGTTTTTTTATCTACCATGGTTTATCATCCCCATAATCAGTACAATAATTGCAGAATATGTTCTTAGTAACAAAAACAATTCCAAAGTACTTCAAAAATATTCAGATAAAATTTCAGGGGCAATATTAGGTTCAATGTTTTTCATGTTTTGTTTTCCCATGTTAGCGATGACTTTTTTAGAACCTTATTTGTTTAATGATGTTTTTTCATATGATGTTTTGCCAAATTCAGCAGAAACAATATCACAGATATGGATGATGACAATTATTCCAGGAGCTATCTCAGGAGTATTTGGAATGGTATTTGCTTCTAAATGGCTAAAATTTCAATCTTAAATAACAAAATTATTAAGAAATACTATTGGGCCTAAGAGAAATTGAACTCAAAGAGGAGTATCGTTCAGATAGAGATGACATTGTTGCAGAATTTTTCTTCCCATGTCTTGGACATTGTATAGAATATGACAGATGTGTAGATTTGTTATCCATTCAAACATTAGCAACAATTGCCATGGCATTTGATAATTTTGCAGGAGGTAAAGCAAAACTTCGAATGATTACAGGTCACAGATTTAAAACAGCAGACTTGAATCTATTTACAAAATTATTTTCAGAAAAATATACTAAAAAATTTGATGGGAAATTTATTAAAAATACAAAAATTCAGAAACTACAAAACTTTGTAAACAATGGACAAATTGAGTTAAAAATTGCAATTCCTAATTCAGAACTAGTAGCAAATTCATTTTCAGAAAGAATTGGGATATTTAGAGATGAAGAAAATCAAGTAGTAGCATTTACTGGAACATCAAAGGAATCATTTTCTACCCAAACACGGGATTTTGAATCAGTGGATGTTTTTACTTCATGGAATGATAAATCAAGAGTTGAAAGAAAGATGAAAGATTTTGAAGAGTTATGGGAGAATAAAACAAAGTATATCGAAGTTTGTGATTTTATGTTTGCAGAAAAAAATAATCTTTTAAAGTATTCGTCAGATTGGATTTCACAAGACTAAAGGTCAAATGATTCATCTACTCTAGATTTATTTTCATAGAAATTCATCTTGTTAATTTTATAATAAATAATTTCACCACGACGTTCAATTACTGCAATGATTGGTTCTTTGCCCATTTGAGTTATTTCTTGAATCTTTTTTTGTAGAATTCCTATCTTTTCTTGTTGTCCTTCATTAAGACCAAAAATTAGAAATTTTGCCCCTTTTTCACCAAAATGGCCTCGCTCATATACTCTAAAATCAGAACCAAATCCAAAACCATCTTTTACAACATAACCGCGATTACGAAGATCTCGATAAATCAAAAACTTTGTTAAAACTTCAGAACTAGTTTTTTGGCAAAGACTCATGAAAGAGTCAAAATCAAAATGTTTTTTTCCTTTTTTTAGAATCAATTTTTTAGTATATAACAAATATAGAGTTTCAAATTCTTGAAGAAATAATTTTTTATTTTCTATTTCCCCATATCCCTTTTGCTCTAATTCGTGAATCATGGTTTTATCAGTGATACAGGTTTGATCGGAAATTAATTGTCCATGTACTAGAGGAGTCTCATCCATGATGTAAAGAAAATCAAGGAATTTCCATATAAGCATTAGATAGGAAAAATAATCATCGTCTAACCGTTAAAATATGGGCATTTTAGTTTGAGATATCATGCATGGTGCCAATTATAGAGCTGGAAGAGGACAAGTATTCACCAGAAAAAAATACATCAAAGGTAAACCACAAATAAAAATTGCAAAATTTCAAGGTGGTAAAAGAGGCACATACCAATATTGCGTTCAATTACTAATGAATGAAAAAATTCAGATTAGACATATGGCCATTGAATCAACAAGATTAGCTGCAAACAAAACACTAGAAAAAACAACAGGGGAAACAGGCTATTATACAAGACTTAGAATTTATCCACATAATTTACTTAGAGAAAACAAACAAATTGCAACAGCAGGTGCAGATAGGATTTCAGAAGGAATGAGAAGAGCATGGGGTAAGGCTACTAGTTTAGGTGCTAGAGTAAAACAAGGTCAATGCATCATGGAATTATACGTAAACGGTGAGGAGCATTTAGCTGCAGCAAAAAAAGCACTTCACGGTTCATGTGTAAAATTACCAGGTACACCAACAATCAAAGTAATAGAGTGGAATAAATCATCACCATAAATGTTCTAAATCAGATTTCTTTTTTTGAATAAATTTTAAAAATTCTTCAAATTCATCTTTTGTGGGTTCACGATTTAGGATTCTTTTTGATTGATAATAAAATGAATTGTAAATTCGTCCAACAGTAATTCCCAAAGCAAATGATTTTGAATCATCAATTGATGAAAGTGACTTTATCAGTTGTTTAATTTCATCTTTGTTTGAAATGGTTTCTTGAATTTTTTGATCTATTTTCTTTAGTAGAGATTCATCCATACTATACCATCTTTAAAATAGTTAAAAACAGTTTAATATCCAAAATCAATTTGTAGGATTGTTGCAGTTATAGTACAGTCTGGTAGTACTCGTGCTTGCCAAGTACGTGACCCGGGTTCAAATCCCGGTAACTGCACCATTTATTCTTGATTTTTTGGAACTAGAGCATTTTTTATGATATCCAATGCATCCTGTGCTTTTTCAGGACGAGGTAATTGAATCATGAATACGTTGTCTTTCCCATAATTTGATTTAGGAGAAGAAAGCGCAATCATGGATGTTTTTGCAAGGGATTCAAAAAAGCCAATATCAGTTTTAGCGTTTATGATGAATTTTTCAACTATTTCGTCTTTAGAAAAAGTCAAAACTACTTCAACAAAGACATTCCCTAATCCATCTTGTAAAATATTCAAATCAGTGTTAATGGATAAAGACTTTCCAGCGATTTTTGATAATGTTTCATCATATTTTTTCTCTTCAATTATAATACATGGAGTTTCTTTACCATCAAAATCAAAAGTAGTAATTCCATCATGAACTTGCTCTAACAAATTATTTAATTCATCAATCATTTTCTTTATCCTCCAAAACAGGAATTATTTTATCGCCAGCTTTTACTAAAAATGGAGAAATAAACGCAGTAACTATGGCAATTATTCCAACTAGAGGGAATAAAAATGAACTTACAGCACCGATGTCAACTCCAACCTTTATAATTACAATTGAGAATTCACCTCTTGGTGCAGCTAGTGTGAATGCTGAACGAAGTGCCTTACCTCGTTTTTGTCTAAATATTGCATTACCAATCAAATTAGCACCAAACTTCATACCAATTGCAACTGCAATCAAAGCAATTGCTATGAAAATATAATTTTCAAGTTGAGAGACATCCATCAATGCACCAACTGAAATAAAGAAGATAGCTACAAACATGTCTTTAATCGGGCTTGCAAGAAGTTTTGCAACTTCAGCTGATTTTGATTCAGCAACTAACACTCCAGCAAGAAATGCTCCAATTGCGACTGATAATCCCACAATATTTGCAAGAAGAGCATATCCAAAACAAAGGCCAAGAACACTGAGTAATAAAATTTCACGATTTTCTGCAGCAGCTACTCTATCAATTAATGGTGGAATAACACGAGTTCCAATAGTAAATGTTCCAACAATTAAAGTAGTTGCTACTAAAACTATTATAGCAATTGATTCTATTGCTACAGAGCCAACTAAGGCAATAGATTGTAATGATGAGATCAAAATAACTGCTATAATGTCCTCTACAATTAAAATACCAAGAATAAGAATAGATGATTCTTTTTTGATTCTTCCAGTTTCCTCTAAAATTTTAACAATTATTGCAGTACTTGAAATAGAAAGTGCCGCTGCAATAAACAATGCATCCATAAATTGTAATCCGAGTGCAGTGGCAGTGTAAAACAACACACCCAATGTTGAAAATAATCCTATAGTTCCAACACCAACTGCTACACGCCCAATACTTTTAATTTTCGCATACGGGAATTCAATACCAATTACAAAAAGAAGTAAGATAACACCAATTTCTGCAAAAAGATTTAGTGCAGAAATATCAGATAAGATTCCCACGCCTTCAAACGCACCAACAGATTGTGCACCTTTAGGTAAAATCCAGGACCATATTGGTGAAAGTGGTCCAAGCAACATTCCTGCAAAAAGATATCCAATGATTAGGGGTTGTCTTATTTTAAAAAATGCTAATGTGATTATTGCTCCAATAATCATGATAAAAGCTAAATCAGTAATGAAACTGGTGTGAGGGAGTTCAGGTGTTATTTGTTCAATTAAAGTATTAACAGTATTATCTAAAGAATTTTGAATTTCATCAGCATTTATCTGAAGTAAAATATTTTGCATGTATTCAGTTATCAAATTTGTTTAAAAATAGTTACGGATTAAAATTTCAAAAATAAAATGGATTGAAAAAAATTTTTACTGTAGGCTCAAATAATTTTTAAAATCTTTAACCTCTTTATGCCCAGAAATTATTATTCCAGTGTAGAATGATGATTAGGTCAACTGATGAAAATGAAGAGATATGACCTGGGGTATCTGACTGCACAATTGGTTACATCATAATTACCTAATTATTAATAGTACGGTACCATACCGTACTATATGATTCAATGTGAATATTGTACAAGGGGTTTTATCGAAACACACAATGGTTTGGCTGAAAAAACCTTTCATGAGTTACTTCACGAACCAACTGTTGTAAACAAATAACTCATTACATTTTTTATTTTACACCCAACTTTTTTATCATTAAATTATTAATTATATTCACATGACTGCCAAAGTTACCAAAAAGAAAGTAACCAAAAAAATAGTGAAAAAAGAACCCACACCATCAGCAGTATTAAAAAAAGTTGCTTCAGTTTCAGACTCGAATAAAGCATTACAAAAAGAGATCAAAGTCATGACCAAAATATTTGGTGAAAATCAAAAAGTCCTAGTATCTATGAAAGGTATGATCGATACACTCTCATCAACTCTAGAGCACATTCAAAAACAATCAAAGCAAATTAACATTATCGAAGATGATACTCAAAAACTGTATGCAGGATTAAATCAAGTTAGAGCACAATCAAATCTAGTTGATAAAATTAATAATCAAACTATCAAATTACAAGAAGAAATTTCAACAATACAAAAAGATTCAAAATCTCAAGACATATCCCAACAAGTAGAAGATAGTGTCAATTCTATCAAAAATAATTCTCAGATGATAATTAAGATTGCTCAAAGAATTGATGAGGTAAGAGATGATCTACGAAAGGTTTCTGGAAAAGCAGATTCATTTGTGGAGATTGGTTCTGAAATGGAGAAATTAAAAAGTAGTATAGAAGAGATGGCAGGAAAAACTGCACAATTAGATACAGGAGCTCAAATTATTGAAAGCCTCAAACAAGAATTAGGGAAAATTACTGATGGAGTTTCTGATTCATCAAATCTTGGTTCAGAACTTGATGCAATCAAAGTTGCCATTGATGCAATCTCATCTAAAGCATCAAAAATTGATTCATTAGGAGGAGTAATTGATGGACTAAAGCAACAGTTTGAAACAATTTCTGCAAAGGCTAGTTCAGCTGACAATTTGAGCCTAGAGTCAATCAAAGACATGTCAGGAAAGATAGATAAAATTGAGACTGAGATTGGTGCATTATCACATAGAGCAGACTCTACTGCATTTGTTGGAGAGGGGCTCAAATCAGTTCAAGAAGAAGTTGCTAGTTTCAAACAAAATGTATTTGATAAAACAAATAATATCGAGCAAAAAATTACTTCAGTTTCAGAAATTCTAAAAAGACAAGATGCATCAGTTATTGAATTTCATAAAAAATCTGATAAATTATTTGAAGAGATGCAATCAATCAAGAATGTTACAAGTAAAGCATCAAGTGATTCATCAAATGAGATGATGGTATTACTAAAGCTATCAGAATATCAATCAAACATCAGAATGAATTCAGAGTCAAAGTATGGAAATAGTAAAGATCTTGAAAAAATGGGAACAATGACTGCAGATATTGTTAATTTATTTGATAGAGTTTCAATTGAGTCAGGAGAAAATATTCCACTTCCTCATGAAGTAAGACTGTGGGCAGTAAGTAAAATTTTAGATTGTGCAGACAAATGGGAAATTAGATTCAGCGATGTCTATTCAATTTTAACAAATGCGATTGGGCGAGACATGCTAAAAGAATCAATAAGAATTCAGCAAGTACGAGACATTTATGGAATAAGAGCAGTTGATGAAATTAGAAATGATCTAAATATTTCCTAAATACCAATTTCATCTATTTTCTGGAGTTGTTCTTTCTTTCTTTTCAATAAAGTAATGATTCCAATTACTACTGCAACCCAAACTACACTCATCATCATGTTTTCAGGACTGACATACATGTATGGAGTTGAATCCATTACATTTGTTTTCAATAATTCTGCCCTATCATTGATATCCAACATTCCCGTATGAAATGCAGAATTATCTTTTGAAATGGATGAGATTTCATTAACACTGGTAATCATGGTGTCAATATTATTTTGAATTCTGAGGAAATTTGTAGATTCTGTACTAAATATCCAAACAGGGTTTTTAGCAATCAATTTACCGTTTGCATCAAATGTATCAGGAATATTCACCATTACAATATCCAAATCAGTTTGAATTGCTACTAAATGATCACGAATTACATTAGGATCTGAAGAAGAGACAATTCCATCAAGATTTCCTCGAATTCTATCAAGAGGGTAAATGTCAGTATTGTAACCAGAAATTGCCATGTAACCACCAAATACAATTATCGCAAAAATTCCAAGCATTGCAAGTTTGTAAATATTATTAGACATTGTTGTTTTACCACCATTGTTCTGAGTTACATTATTTGAAGTTAATCTTGATTTTGCAGTGACTATTATGATACCTACTATTGCAATTGCCAATACAACCATTGCAAGTGAATCAAATTCGGGCATCAGAGAAATTACTCGTAAAGACACATAAAAATTCACTGAAATTTCCAGAGAAAGAACTAGACTGTTTCTAAAGCAATATTGGGCGATAAATCAGATTTTTTGAGTTGTGCTCTCTTTCTTTTCAATACAGCAAAGATTCCAATAATTGCTGCAACCCAAACTACACTCATCACCATATTTGCGGGACTGATGTACATGTATTGTGTTGCATCCATAATATTGATTTTTAATGAAATTGATCTATCATTGATATCTAACATTGCTGTATGATATGCAGGGTTGTCTTTTGGAATGGATGAGATTTCATTAACACTGATAATCATAGTATCAATATTATTTTGAATTCTAAGAAAGTTTGTAGATTCTGTACTAAATATCCAAACAGGGTTTTTGGCAATCAATTTACCATCTGCATCAATTGTTTCAGGAATATTCACCATTACAACATCCAAATCAGTTTGAATGGATACTAAATGATCTCGAATAATATTAGGATCTGAAGAACCTACAATTCCATCAAGATTTCCTCGAATTCTATCAAGAGGGTAAATCTCAGTATTGTAACCAGAAATTGCCATGTAACCACCAAAGATAATTATCGCAGCAATTCCAAGCATTGCAAGTTTGTAAACATTATTTGCAGTTTTCTCTTTTTTTGTGAGAGGTACAGCATTTTTGGATTTTTTACTTCTAAATCGTGTATGAGATATACTCAGGTATGCAATAAAGAAAAAGCCAATAGTTTGTAATGCAATAATTGGTACAAAAATTGGATTATTTGAAAATATTGCAATAAAGATTCCCATAATACCATATACACCAAAAAAGATCTCAAGAAGGGTAGTTTGTGTAAATGGTAAGTTGTAGGCCTTGTCTTTCCAATCATCATCTTTTGAAATTAAACCATATTTTGGAGTCCGAAGAAATTCATTTTTCTTTCCAAGAACGGCATCAAAGACTGCAACAGTATTATTTACAGACATTCCCGCATTGTAAATTAACAATGCAGGCATTATCTTCATTTTTGATTTCCAAGATTTTCCATACATACTTTGCATAATCAGTATGTATGCACCAGGTCCCATTGCAAGATATGTTGCAAGAGTAATTACAGGAAGGAAACTTACTACGTAAAGATTTACTTGTCCTGCTAACAAAATGGGTAATGTCAAAAATTGAATCAGTATCAAAGGAAAAACAATGTGACGAGTTAATTGAATAAATGCCTGAATTTTTGCTTCAATTGCAACTTTACGTTTTACAACAATATCAAAAAGTAATTTTGTTGCACATTGAATAGAACCTTTTGCCCAACGATATTGTTGTCTTTTAGCACCATTCATCTGAGCAGGTAGTTCTGCATCAACTACAATATCAGGTAAGAAAACACATTTCCATCCTTTCATTTGTGCCCTATAACTCAAATCAAGATCTTCAACTAGTGTTGCAGTATGCCAGCCTCCAGCATCTTCAATACAATCTCGTCTCCAAATTCCAGCAGTGCCATTAAAATTCATAAAAAGATGAGAATTACTCTTGGCTTTTTGTTCAATTAGAAAATGGAAATCAAGACTTAGTGCTTGAACTTGAGTAATGGTGGAATAGTTTTCATTTACATGCCCCCAACGACATTGAATTAAGCCAATGTTTGATTTTGCAAAATGTGGAATTGCTTGTTTGAGAAACGATGTAGGTGGAATAAAGTCAGCATCAAAGATTGCAACATATTCAGAAGTGGTGATTTCCATTGCATATTTGAGAGCGCCTGCCTTGTACCCTTTTCTTGTGCCCCTACGAATATGTTCAATTGCAAACCCCTGTTTTTTATAATCATTAACTACATTTTCAAGTAATTGTACGGTGTCATCATCAGAGTCATCTAATACCATAATGTTTAGTTGTTCTTTTGGATAATCCAAATTACAAACTGCATCAACTAGTCTCTTTGCAACATATTTTTCATTATAAATTGGAAGTTGTATTGTAACTGACGGGGTTCCCAAATCAGCAGTAGGTAAAATATTTTTTCTTCGTCTAGAAAGAAATGCCAAATAGTAAAAATTTACAGTGTAAGCAGAAATAATTATAGCTGATAAAATAAACAGATCAAAAATTAACTGAGTAAATGGATTTGCTGACATGACCCGTGTTTCAAAATCACCAATTGCTATTTATACATGTAAGAGATTTGAATTATTTCATTTCATAGATTTTGATTGCTTGTGGTGGACAAACGCCTTCACATGCAAGACAGAAAATACAATCAGGTTCTTTTGACATCAATGGTTTCTTTTCAGATGCAGGATTTCCGGGAGTATCAAACCACTCGTATACACCAACAGGGCATGCTTCAAGACAGCCACCATCAGCAATACAAATATCATAATCCACTGAAACAAATTCGCCCCAAACACCCATAATTCCATTTGAAGTACCTTTTCGGCCCCAAGTTTTGATAGTATGTTCTGGTGCATCATATGAAGTAGATTTTTTCATTTTTGATTTGTATTCAACATCAATTGGGCCAGGTTTTGCACCATCAGGAATTTCAAATTCACCATCATCTTCTTCGGCATCATCATCAGTTGCCTCAATTGCTTTGGGTTTTGCTCCAAGAACAATTTTAGCTAAAGGAGTAAGTTCTTCTAGTTTTTGCATAGCTGCAACTTCTGAAATTTTTTCAGATTTTACTAAATGTGAAATCATCTTGTCTGCTAATATCGTATTACGCAAAATTGTATCAATAACCATTTTTGCAAAATGGTCTGCTTTCTTTCTATAATCTACAACCCAGTTTGGATCACCGAATTTTTCAATTGGAAAAACTTGATAAATAATATCAACTACTTCACCTGAAACAATTTCTACTGTAACTGATAATTCTACTTCTTCGTATCCTTTAGCATCCGGATCTTTCATGTTTTGTTCCATCCAACGATATGTTGCGTAAATTCTATCAGCATACATGTCCATCTCAAATGTTTTTTTGAGACCGTCATGGACGGATTGTAATTCCTTTAATTCTTCTAGTTTAATTGGTAATCTGTATAATCCAAGTTTGTATCCATGTAATGGATAAACACCACGTTTTGCAGTTTTA
Organism: Nitrosopumilus sp. LS_AOA; assembly: GCA_001543015.1. GTDB lineage: Archaea > Thermoproteota > Nitrososphaeria > Nitrososphaerales > Nitrosopumilaceae > Nitrosopumilus. The sequence continues at coordinate 24,365 of LFLC01000038.1, forward strand.
TCCTCCATTGACCAAACTCGATCTTTTAGAAGTAAGGACATCTGTTATTTTTAGTTCAAATTAAGTTAAAAATGTTTGTCAGTCACCATCATCAGGACATGTGAGTTCACGCAGTTTAGTGTATTTTTCCTCCAAAGCCTCTGCATGTATTATCACTTGAGATAATTCAAAGGAGTCTTTTGAAAAATACCAACGAATAACAACCCAATGTCCAATTCCATCCATATCATGGATCATTCCCTTATCTGCTTGAACATTTAGTGTTTCATCAATGGATGTCTCTTTAATTTCAAGACCTCGTTTTGTGTTGTCTTCTAAAATTAAATCAGTCTTGCCATCTTTGATAAAATAAAATGAGCCTTTCTGTAGTACGGGTAAATCTAAAAGCAATTTATTTTTCCACAGGGTTGCCTATCATGTTTCCCCATTCAGTCCAGGAACCATCATAGTTTCGAACCCTAGGATATCCCAGTAAATATTTTAGGACAAACCAGCTATGTGAAGATCTTTCACCAATTCTACAATAACAGATTACATCTTTATCAGGAGTAACACCTTTTGGTTCATAATTTTGTTTTAATTCATCAACAGCTTTGAAAGTACCATCAGCATCATTAACTGCAGTAGCCCAGGGAATATTATTTGCATCAGGAATATGTCCACCTCTTTGTGCATGCTCCATTGGATACTCAGGAGGTGCTGTAATCTGACCAGTGAATTCTGCAGGAGATCTCACATCAACTAATACAGAATCTTCTTTTCCTAATGAACGACTTACATCAAACAAGTATGCTCTTAATCCCTCATCAGGTGGTTGTGCAATATAATTTACAGATGAAAATTGTGGTTCATCAGTGGTGTAATCTTTACTTTCTAATTCCCATTTTTTTCTACCGCCATTCATTATCTTTAGATTTTCATGTCCATAGATTTTAAAAACCCAAAAAACAAATGCTGCAAACCAATTGTTAAAGTCACCATAAAGAATAACTTCAGTATCTGCAGTAATTCCATTTTTAATCATTAATGCTTCAAATTCTTTTTTTGAAATAATATCTCGAGTTACTGGATCATTGATGTCACGTTTCCACCAAATCAAACTAGCACCTTTAATGTGACCTTTTTGATATCCATTAACTGGATCATAATCAACTTCTACTAATTTTCTATTTTCGTTTGGAGGATTTTGTGATATCCATTCAGTGTCTACTAAAACTTCAGGATGTGCGTAACTCATTATTTGTACAAATTTTCTGGCATACTTAATTGTTTTTCCTAGTATCATTAAAAATATCATTTTTATGTAAAAAGAATTCAGAAGAGCTGCTTGAAATTACAAAAAGTTGCAGTGGTAAGTAAAGTAGGATCTAAAGAATCAGAAAAAGCTGTAAAAGATGTTGCAAAAAAGCTATTAGCAAAAAAATCAACAGTATACACAATTACATCAAGTGATATAGAGGGTACAAAAAAAATTGAAACCCTAGAAGAATTAAAAAAAATTAAACTGGATCTTGTAATTTCACTAGGTGGGGATGGAACAACACTTCGAGTGTTTAGGAATTTAGATAACGAAGTACCAATTTTGACGATAAATGTAGGTGGGAATAGAGGAATTTTATCTGAAATTACAATTGATGAGATTGGCAATGCAATTGACCAAATTTTAAAAGGTAAATTTTTCTTAGATAAAAGAATCAGAGTGGTTGCATCTTGTGGAGGAAAAGAATTTCCGCCAGCGCTAAATGAAATTTATATCAATAGAACAAATTTGACTAGAACTTCTGAGATCAATATTAAATTCCAAAACGATACAGTAAAACAAAAAATGGATGGAGTAATTATTGCAACACCTAGCGGTTCAACTGGACATTCATTTTCATTAGGTGGTCCAATTTTACATGAGAGTTTAGATGTTCTAATTATTACTCCAGTAGCCCCAGTATACAGATTAGAATCAATTGTAGTTCCAGATGAAAAAATTGAAATCACAAGTTCGCATGATTGCAATATTGTAATGGATGCACAAGTTGTAAAATCTGCAGGGTACGGGGAACCAATTATTATTAAAAAATACAAAAAACCAGCAGTCTTTATTAGATTAAAAAAACGAGGACTGCGACAATTGAGTAAACTTGGATTTTAAAATTTTAGATGCTAGTGCATTTTATGCAGGAGTACCATTTAGATCATCGGATATCTGGTACACCACATCACTAGTATTTGATGAAATAAAACACATAAAGAAAAATCATGACGCATTGGGAATACTACTTGAAACACATAGATTAAAAATTCGTGAGCCAGACAAAAAAGGAATTAATGAAGCTACACAAGCAGCAAAAAAGACAGGAGATTACCCACAACTATCAAAACAAGACATCTCAATTCTTGCATTGTGTATTGAAAATGAAGGGGAGATAGTTACAGATGATTTTGCAATATCAAATGTTGCAAAAAATTTAGGACTAACCATAACACCAATTATGACTAGTGGGATCAAAGATGTAGGAAGGTGGATTCATTATTGTCCAGGTTGTAAAACTAATCATCCTAATGGTGTTGAATGTCCAATTTGTGGAACTCCACTAAAAAGAAAATTAATCAAAGATTGATGGAATTATTCCCATTAATCATGTAATGTTTTTTGATTTGTTTTTTTGAGAAGTTTGTTTTTAGTCTCTAGTACTTTTTTTATTTTCTTTGCTCGTGCTTCACCCAAACCTTCAACCTTTGATAGCTCTGATGTTGTTGCAGTAAAAACTCTCAGAGGTGTTCCAAATTTTTCAAGCATTCGTACTGCAAATTTTCCTCCAACACCAGGTAAGCTGCACAATGTTGTGAGTTGTTGTTTTTCTAAATCAGATGATTTTTTTATTTTTTTCAGAAATGGTCCTTTAGGAATATCTTTTCTAGAGCACATTGAGACTAGTAATTTTGCAGTATGTGATGCACTAGGTGTTGGAATTACTGGAATTTTAAAATCAATTACAACCGTTGAGAGAGCACCATAAAAAATTAGAGGGTTGTCAGTAATTTCTTCAATCTCATCTACATTTCCCTCCATCAGAATAATTGGATGCTCAAAATTTTCCTTAAGTCTTGAACATTGATCAAATAGTCTTCCATCAAAAACTGAAGCCAACAAATCACGAATACTTTTCCGCTCAATGACTGTTTCAGGGGCTACAATATAATCTCCAATTGGTAAAGTTTTCATCTCAACATTGAGTCCAACAGATTTTAAAAGATTAGGGATTCCACTTTTTTGTTCTCTATCATCTACAATTATTCTGAGATTTTCTAATTTCACAATTGTTCATGTAAAGAATTGTTAATATCTTGTATGAAATTTAGGGTGAAGGTTATTTTCTAGGATTGTCTTCTGCAGGAGGTGTTGCTCCAGGAGGTGTATTACCACCTTTCATCATTTCAGTAATTTTTGCTTCTTGTTCTTTGAGTGATTCTTTAACACGTATTTCTTGTTTACCTAAAACAGTTGAGCGGGTTTTTGCTAATTCGATTTTCTCTTCCAACTCATCAATTGATTCTTTTTTTGTTGATTTTATCAAAACAGTGCCTGCTTGTTTAAACACAGCATCATTATCACCAATTTTCTTTAATTCATCAAGGGCTTTTGTTGTTTCAGCCTTTTCAATCTCTAAATGCTGTTTTTGAGTCATAATTGATTGAAGATTCTGTTGTGATTGTTGTAGTTTCATTATTTGTTCTTGAAGCCATGGTGGCATTTGTGGTGATGACATTGTTTCTCAAAAATTGTTTTTCATTATATCTTTACCGATGTATACCAATATCACATTAAATTACACTCAAAACCAATAGATGTTATAAAATATTCCAGGTTTAAGAGTGATTTCAATAATTTTAAAAATTTATTCTAGATTCATAGAACATACTTTAAGTTTATACCATCAATTTCAAAAAAATTTCAATATGAGTAAACGAATTACAATAATACTAGATGATGATCTTGATAAAAAACTCAGATTACTACAAGCAAAATACATTTCATCAAAAAAGATTTCATGCGGTTATTCCAAAATAGTAAATGATACATTACGTAAAGACGTTAAATGATTTCATCGAAATAGGGTTTTTAAGGAAATTCAAAGACTTTTGATGCTATGAGGATTTCAGTGATAACTATTAGTGGAATTCCAAAAACCAGCACAGTGCGGACTAGTCCTAATTCTTTTTCTTGCTGCGGTTTTTTGATTTGATTCAACTAGATTTCTAATGATTCATTAAAAATTATTAGAAGTTTGTGATGTTAATTAGAACACACAGAGCATAAACTTGGAAAAAACTTGCTAGAGGATTTTATTTCTAGATTATTCCTTTACTGACTCTATTGTATCATGACTTGCTTGAATAAGTCGAAGTGTGGAATTTAGATTTGCCCTCAAATGTGCCAAATGATTTGATTCAACAGAGATTGTAAGTTTCTCATTAAATTTTATTTCAGTCTTTACAGGATTTTCGGGATAAAACTTGTTGTCAGTATTTACAGAATCAAAAATTGCTTTAGTCTTATCTTGTGCATCAACTGTAATGTCTGCACTAAAGTTTAATGTCATATGCAGTTCCAGCCACTTTATAGCTGCATTTTTTGCAAGACCAAATTCCAACAGCGTCTCGTCCAAATGATTTTGAACCACATTCAGGACATGCTCTTTTTTCTTTTAGTTGAAAATGAATTTTTGTATATTGTTTTCTTAGTTTAATTCCATATCGAGCACCTAATCCCTTTAGTGCTTTTTTTGCTTTTGCCATTTTACTGAACTCCTTCTTGTGCTGCTTTTAATTTTTCTCTAATTTGTTTACCGACTCTAATTGAAGTTTCACCACATTGAACCATTTCATCCAAAGTAAATCCATCAGAGCCACCTTTTTGTAAAGCACAAATATTTCCATCAGAATCGGTAGTAATTGTAACTCTAGCATCCATACTATCCCATTCATCACCATTTGGATCAACTACAATATGATTTCCAATCTTTCCCATAGTTACAGATACTGGAATTGTTGTAGTGGGTAATTTGGATTCTTCGCCATCAACAATTGTTACTTTATCATCAACCATAGTCCATTTTGGAGATTTTGATGTAAGTAATGCAGCAGTAGCAGCATATGAGCATGCATCAAAGAGATTTCCATCATAATCAATTACCACAATATCGGCAAATACACCAACTACAGATTTGTCTTTTTCAATAACTAATTGTGATACATCAACCATATGACTTTCTCTAATTCCTCTATCAACAACTCTTGCCAATTCAATAACAGGAGCTTGTGGTGGTCCAGTTTCAACAGTAGGATGTGAAAGTGGTAATAGTTCAGCAGTACACATAAAGATGCCTTTGTCACCCACATCTGGGAAAGGTTTGTCTGGTTGGATTTTTACTCCACATAAAACTTCGGTATCACCAAGTCTGACTTTTGCCGAACCGTTTGCTTTAGGAATTGCGTTAACTTCAATTACGATTTCTCTTGGCTCATCTAATGCTCTGCCATCAATTCTTTTTCCTTGTTCTAATAATTCAAGAATTTGTGTTCTCTTTAGTTCATCTAAAACAGTTTTTGATGCCATTTATTTAATCTCCTTTCTTTCCAAAGTATTTGTCATTGAGTGCTTGCTTTTGAATTTCATAAACTAGTTTGCATCCCTCGACTCCAACTGTAACACATTTCTTATATTCTTCTGAAGTCAAAACACCATCCAATTGTAGTAATGTAATTTTTTTAAGATTTGGCATGTAACCTACTGGCATATCTGCTTGGCCTGCTTGATCCTCTTCATTATTAACATCAAGGATTATTGTATCTGCAACTTTACCTGAAGCAATTGCTGCAACCATATCTCGCATTGGAATTCCAGCATCTGCTAGTGCGACTGATGCTGCAGAAAGGGCAGCACAACGAGTACCGCCGTCTGCTTGTAATACTTCAATAAATACATCAACTGCAGTTCTTGGGAATTTCTCTAACATTACTGCAGGTTCTAAAGCTTCTTTGATTACTTTGGATATTTCAATTTCTCTTCTTGAAGGTGCTGGTCTTTTTCTTTCATCAACTGAGAATGGTTCCATATGATATCTAACTCTTAAAATTCCTGTATCAGTATTTGACATGTGTTTTGGATGAACATCGCGTGGTCCAAAAACTCCAACCAGTATTTTGTTATCACCAAATTCGATATATGCAGAACCATCAGCATTCTTTAGTCCACCGGCTCTAATCATGATTTTTCGTGGTTCGTCTATTTTACGACCATCACAACGAATACCATTCTCGTCCAATAGGACCATTGTTGCGTCTCTTCCGCCCATTATGATTCACTCTTTTTATCTAACATTTCTTTCACTTGATCAGTCAAATTAGCAACATGTGCTTTTTCATTAACCATTTCAATGGCTATTTTTGCCTTTAATAATCCCTCGGGAGTATCACAGGAAACTACAACCCAGCCGTTTTGTCCAATTGTTACTGCAGCATTAGTTGCCTGCTCTATCATCTGAATCATACTACCTCTTTTTCCAATTAATCGTGGAACTTTACTTGGAGATATTGCAATTAGTATTCCTGAATCAATTTTACCCAAATCTCTATCAGAAATGGTAACTAGTGGATCTCTAGTTCTATCAAAATTAGCAATTCTTGCAGCAACTAGGTCCCCAGTCTTTAATTTGGTTGCTAGTTCATCTGCATGTGCTGAGAAATCTCGTCCAAACACATCTTGTGCAGGTAAAAATCCCACATAGCAGGAATTAATATCTAATTCCCAAGATAGTGATGTATGAGAATTGACTTTGGCTATCACCAAGTCATCGATTTTTGGAATGTATTTTCCAGTTAATGGTATTACTTTAACAGAATCATCATAAATTTCAGAAATTCCAACAGCTGTTGCAATAATTTTTTCGCCTACAAGCATCACATTTTGTTCAGGTCGAAATGGTCCAGTTGTAATTACATCGCCAGGAATAACGTATTTTCTCTTATCTACCATTACTTCATAACCTCAACTGAAGCAGAGCCCTTAGTTATAGAACCTAATCTGTCGATCACGTTTGGCCTTGCTGCAGCGGGTATTTCAAGTATTGCTTTTAGAGAACCATTATTTTGCCATTCCTCTTTTTTTAGAGTTCCTACCGATTTTAAAACAGCGTAGGATTGAGATGCATATTGTGCAGGAATTATTATTTCCAAATCCATGTTCTCGGATTTTAGTGCAATAATTGAACGAAGTTTTTCAACAATGTCTTTTACTTGTTCATCCACACTTTTTTGTGGATCAACTGAAACTCGGCCATCCTTCATTGCTAGCTCAACTCGTAGAGGAGGATGAGGTAAGTGAGTTCTTGGATCAACGTAGGTCTTTACAATAAACTCTACAATTTGTTTTTTCTTATCATCAATCATTTTTCGTCTTTGGTCAGTTGTTAAATTGAGATCACCTTTTTGCATGATAATTTTTGCAATCTCAGTTAAGTCTTCAGTCTTGAAGGCTTTGAGTAGTTTTTCAGCAGATGGTTTTGTGCCCTTTCCAGAATCAGTGTAAATTTCCTCAGATACTAGAATTGATGAAATATCTTTTTTCTTTCCCAGCTTGTATTCTAGGGCTGGATCAGGTTTTACCATAATTTCAAATTTTTCGCCTTCAAACGAGAATCTTGCTACTGTAACATCAACCATATCTAACATTTATGGGATAATTTGGTATTTATCTATACATAAAACCAGCTAGATATTTATGTGGACTTTGAAGATTTTGTTCAAGATTTGTCATCCTTAGATATTATTAGCCAAACTGATAAAAAAATGTCTGTAAAACTAAAAGGTGTTACATTACAATACGCCAATGCCCTAAGACGTGTATGTCTTAATGGAGTTCCAGTTTTTGCAATTGATACAGTAGATATAATTCATAATTCCTCAGTACTAGCAGATGAGGGAATTGCACACAGATTAGGACTAATTCCAATTACAACTGACTTGTCAAGATTTAACGAACCATCAAAATGTGATTGTCACAGTGAAACAGGTTGTACAAACTGTAAAGTAATGTTTGTTTTAGATGCTGGCGAATCAAATGAAACTAGAACCATATATTCAAGCGATCTAGCATCAGAAGATGAATCAATTAAACCAATTTCAGGTAAAATTCCCATAGTCCAATTAGCACCAGGTCAAAGTATCAAGATGGAGTGCTATGCAAGACTAGGACGTGGAACAGACCACGCAAAATGGAATTCATCAAATATTGCAACTTTAACAGATACTGACAAAGAAGGAGAAAGTACACTTACAGTAGAATCAACTGGTGCATTAAAACCAGAACAAATCATTCTCTCAGGAATTGATGAGGTTAATACCAAATTAATTGACTTTAAAGAAATGATTAATCAAATTAAAGATTAATTCAAGCATACACATTATATTTGGGTTTTAAATCGGATTATTCACATGACTAGTCAAGTCGTTATACGTATGGCAAAAGAACTGAAAAGTGCATCAACTAAAAATGATGCTCCAATTTGGGCAAAACTAGCAGAATATGCCCTAAAACCATCAATTGCAAGACGAGACATTAACTTGAATAGAATTGCACAACTAACTAAAGAAAACGATACAGTAGTCTTTCCAGGTAAAGTTCTCGGAACTGGTGATGTCGGTCATAAAATTACATTATACTCTTTCTCAATTTCTGATTCTGCAGCAGGTAAAATTTTAGAAAAAGGTGGAAAACTAATCAGTCATACAAAACTAATTGAGCAAAACCCAACAGGTAAAGGAGTAGTATTCCTTGGCTAATGGAAGAATTAACAAATCCATTCGAACATCTAAACAAGAGACAGTAGTCAGAACAGATAGACCAATTGTAGTTGATGCAACAAACCATATCGCAGGAAGATTGTCATCACACGTTGCAAAATTGTTAATTCAGGGAAATAGAGTTACACTAGTAAATTGTGAAAAAATTATGTACAGTGGAACTAGAGATAACCTCATCAATGAATACAAAGCATTTTTAGAAATTAACAGTATTATTCATCCAAAACACGGACCAGTCCATTACAGAAGACCAGATACAATCATTTCAAAAATGATTAGAGGTATGTTACCTTTTGAGGGAAAACCATCAGGTATTGCAGCATTCAAAAGACTTAGAGCATACATTGGATCACCAAAAGAATTAAAATCACTTGAAAAAATTCAATTTGAGAAAGCATTGATTAGAAAACCATCATCAAACTATACTACAATGGCTGCATTATGCAGAGTAATAGGGTGGACTGAATGACAACTCCAAAAACTGAAATTTATTTTGCAACTAGAAAAAGAGCTAGTGCACATATTTACATTACAAAAGGTAAAGGCAAAATTAGAATCAACAACGTTCCAGTTGAAATGATTCCACAAGAAACTGCACGTGAAGTAATTCTAGCACCAATAGAAATTTCAGGTGATTTAAGAGAGAAAATTGATATTTCTGTCAGAGTTAGAGGGGGAGGTTTTATGGGACAAGCCAGTGCAATTGCAACTGGAATCTCAAGAGCACTTACTGGATGGACTAAATCCAAGAAAGAACCAAAAGACCATCCATTCCCAAAATCTACTAGAGACGATCTCAGAAAACGAATTACTGATTTTGATAAATATCTAATCAGTGGCGATGCCAGACAAAAAGAACCAAAGAAATTTGGCGGACCTGGTGCAAGAAGAAGAAAGCAGAAATCATACCGTTAGACTGTGAAGGCCATAATTTTAGCAGGCGGTAAAGGAACTAGAGGTAAACCATACACCGAATTCTTTCCCAAAGCAATGTCGCCAATTGATGACAAGCCATTAATTGATTATGTAGTAAAATATCTAAAATCATTTAATTTCATTAAAGAGGTCATCATAGTTTCTGATTTTAATGGATTAGGAGGACAAATCAAGAATTATTTTGGAAATCAAAAAAATATTTCATTTGTTCAAGATTCACAAAGTGGTACAGGTGGTGATTTACTTCACATTGAGAAAAATCTCAAAGGAGAATCAGAATTTTTGTTGTGGTTTGTAGATAATCTGTGTGCAGTAGATATTAAAAAAATGAGGGCTATTTTCAAAGAAAAGAAAAGCTCTGCAACTATAGCAACTAGAACAAAAAGGAAAGAGGAAACAGGATTTGCAATAGTTGAAAATGGAATTATCAAAGAATTCAAAGAAAAACCAATTATGAAATTACAACTATCTGAATGCCTCGGGATTTACATGCTAGGACCAGACATCATTAAAAGAATAAAGAAATTAAAGAAAAAAGAAATAAACTTGTCATTTGATATTTTACAGCAATTATCTAAAGAGGGAAAAATTAGTGCCTTTGATGTAGGTGATTCAGAATGGATTGATGCAGAATCCCCAATGGTATTAGAGAGAAATCAAAAAACAGTAAAAAAGATCATAAAACAGATGGGATTGTAGAGTTTTTCTCAAATTCTGTAATTTTATCTTCTAATTGAAAAGTTTGAGCAATATCATCAAGACCCTCTAAGAGAATTTTTTTCTTGTGAAAATTAATTTCAAAAGGAATTTCTTTAGAATTAGTTTTGATTATTTGTTTTTCCAAATCTACATGAATTGGTGTAGTTTCTTGCTGAAGGAATTCAACAATCTTTTGATCCAAAGAGATTGGAAGTAATCCATTTTTGAAACAATTACTAAAGAAGATATCAGCAAAGGATGGTGCAATTACTACAGAAAATCCATAGTCTTGCAAGGCCCATACTGCATGCTCTCTACTTGAACCACACCCAAAATTATCGCCTGTAATCAAAATTTTTGAGCCTTGATATTTTGAATCATTTAATACAAAATCAGTTTTTGGATTCTCGTTTTCATCAAATCTCCAATTAAAAAATAGAAACTTTCCAAATCCTGATTTTTGAACTAATTTTAAAAATTGTTTTGGAACTATCTGATCAGTATCAACATTTACCATATCAAGTGGAGTCACTATACTTGCTACATTATGAAATGGCTCCATCTTAATTCAACTCCAACTCTCGAACATCAACAAAGTGACCATTAATTGCAGCAGCTGCAGCCATCACAGGACTAACTAGATGAGTTCGTCCCCCATTTCCCTGACGTCCCTCAAAATTTCTATTTGATGTACTAGCACATCGATCACCAGGAGATAAAATATCAGGATTCATTCCAAGACACATACTGCATCCAGATTCCCTCCATTCAAAATTAGCATCAATGAAAATTTTATCAAGACCCAATTCTTCTGCTTGTTTTTTTACCATTTGAGAACCAGGAACTACCATGGCCTGGACTTCAGATGATACTTTATTCCCTTGAATTACTTTTGATGCTTCAATGAGATCATCTAGTCTGGCATTGGTGCATGAACCAATAAAGACTCTATTAATTTTGATATCCATAATTGATGTTCCAGATTTCAAATCCATATACTCTAGTGCTTTTTCAGCACCCTTTTTTTGATTGGTATCACCTTTAGAATATTCATCAGGGGATGGAACTGATTCAGTAACATCGCAAGTCATTCCAGGATTAGTTCCCCAACTCACTTGTGGTGCAATATCATCAATGTGTAAAGTAAATTCTTTTTCAAATTTTGCATCACTATCTGTGTGAAGTGTATCCCTCCAAGTATCAACTAGAGATTCATAATTTTTTGGAGTAAACTCCCTACCTCGAAGATAATCAAATGTTTTCTCATCAGGGGCAATCAATCCAGCACGAGCTCCTGCCTCAATTGACATGTTGCAAATAGTCATCCTCTGCTCCATGGATAAATCAGTAATTCCTTCTCCACGATATTCAATTACAGTGCCATTCCCACCACCAGTCCCAATATTTTTGATAATTGATAGTATGATATCTTTAGCAGTTACGGCATGGGGATTTTTTCTTTTTCCCTTAACTTTAATCTCAAAGGGTTTTGGTTTTTCTAGCCACATAGTTTGAGATGCCAAAACATGCTCAACATCACTAGTCCCAATACCTAAAGCCAAAGCACCAAATGCTCCATGAGTAGATGTGTGACTATCACCGCAAACAATAGTTGCCCCAGGTAAAGTAATACCCAACTGAGGACCAATTACATGAACTATTCCCTGATTAGGACTATCCATACCAAATAGAGTAATTCCAAAATCTTTACAGTTTTTTTCCAGAGTTTTGATTTGGATTGATGATGTTTGATCTAAGATTGGTAGTGAGCGGTCAGTTGTTGGAACGTTATGATCCATTGTAGCAATAGTTAGATCAGGTCGTCTTACTTTACGATTATTCATACGCAATCCATCAAAAGCTTGTGGAGATGTTACTTCGTGAATTAGATGTCTATCAATGTAAATTAATGATGGTTCATTTTGTGTTTCTTCAACAATATGAGAATCCCAGATTTTTTCAAAAAGAGTTTGTCCCATGTTAATCCAAGTCTGGCTTGTATTTGAAAAGACCACCGGCAGCAATTATCTTTCCAATAATTTCTGAGAATGGTTTCATTTTGTATGTTTGATTTTTTGTATTATTTTTAATCTCATTTGCTGAAACATCAATTTCTATTTCATCACCTTCAGCAATTCCATCATATGCATCCTGATCAATCTCAATTGGTAACAAAAATGCGCCATCAACTGCATTTCTATAAAAAATTCGGGCAAAAGATAATGCCAAAACAGCTTTTATCCCACAATGAGATAATGCAATAGGTGCATGTTCTCTACTGGAGCCACATCCAAAATTTTTCCCAGACAAAATAAAATCACCTTCCTTTACTTTGGAATGAAAATCAGGATCTAATCCCTCCATTGCATGAGTTGCAAGTTCTGCATAATCGTGAATTTTTAGATATTGGCCTGGAATGATTACATCAGTATCAATATTGTCTCGAGCATATTTTATGATGTTTCCTTTCATTACAAGTCCCTCGGATCAGTAATTTTTCCAGTAACAGCTGATGCGGCTGCAACCATTGGAGATGAGAGATAGGTTTGTGATTCAATGTGACCCATCCTACCTGGGAAATTTCTATTAGTTGTACTAATGCAGATTTCATCTTTTGCCAAAACTCCCATGTGTGCACCACAGCAGGCACCACATGTAGGTGGTCCAACTGTTGCACCAGCATCTAGGAAAATTTTCAATAAACCATTCTCCATGGCTTTCTGATAAATTGAAATTGCTGCAGGTAAAATTTCAGTTCTAATCTTTACTTTTCGTCCCTTTAGAATTTTAGCTGCTGCCTCTAAATCCTCATATTTTGCACCAGTGCATGAGCCGATATAGGATTTATCTAATTCAACATTTGGTGCTTCTCGAACTATAGTAATATTATCAGGAGAAAATGGTTTTGCCACAATTGGTTCCATCTCTGAACTTTCATATTCAAATATTTTGGCGTACTCGGAATCAGTATCTCCTTTAATCATCGGTACATTAGTTGCTCCTCTGCTTGAAAGATAGTCAACTACTTTTTGATCTGGTTCAACTATACCATTCTTGGCACCAGCCTCTGTAGTCATGTTACATAATGTCAATCTACTCTCAACTGACATCTCATCAATACAACTTCCTCCAAACTGCATGGTTCTATATGCTCCACCATCGTTTCCAATATCACCAATAATTTTTAGAATCACATCTTTGGCCATTACATGATCGGGTAATTTTCCATTTATCTTAAAATAAATCGTTTCAGGAACCTTGAACCAAATTCGTCCATTTAACAATACGTATGCAATATCAGTATGTCCTAATCCACATGCAAATGCACCTAATGCTCCTGTAGTGTTTGTATGAGAATCACCACCAACATAAACATCACCTGGCATCACCAATGCTTCTTCATGAGATAGAGTATGGCAAATGCCGTATTGACCCATCCCATACTTGAAGTGTTTTTCAATTCCATATTTTTTTGTGAATTTAGATAATTGTACAATATTTTCAGCTGATATTTTTTCTGCTGAAGGAACAAAATGATCTTCTGCTACCCAAACTTTGGTAGGATCCCATAACTTGTCAACTGAAATTCCTTGTTTTTTTAATTTATCAAATACTTTGATTACGCCAGGGCCTGATACATCATGCATCATTACCTTGTCAACATTTGCAAAGATTACATCATCAGGGGAAACAGATGATTTTCCAGATGCACGTGCGAGAATCTTCTCAACAATATTCATAATCAAAAAAGCTATTCCTATAGATTAAAAGCTTTACAGAACAATAAAAAAGAAAAACAATTCTCATAATACTATGTCATTAACTGTTTTACCTCTCCTATCAAAGAGAATGGAGGGAGAATTTGATGTTTTTAAGATATTATTTGAGACATTAGAAAAAAACAATGAAAAATTACAGGAAGGAGATGTGATTGTAATATCTACAAAATTCATATCAAATTCACAGGGCAGAATCATGGATTTGCCCAGTGTAAAGCCATCAGTGATGGGTAAAGAGATTTCAGAAACATATCAGCTAAAACCGCAAATTGCCGAAATTATCATCAGAGAATCAGACAAGATTTTTGGTGGAATTGGAGGATTTGTAATTACTTCATCAGATAATATTATGGCACCAAATGCAGGAATTGACAAATCAAATGCAAAAAAAGATAAAATAATTTTGTATCCTACAAATCCATATCTTGTTGCAGAACAGATTCGTAGAAAAATTTTCTTAAAGATGCTAATTCATGTAGGAATTATTCTAGTAGATAGCAGGCTAATGCCTGCAAGAATTGGAACATCAGGTGTGGCAATTGCATGTGCAGGAATTGAACCAGTATTAGATATGAGATCAAAAAAAGATCTTGATGGCAATCCACTAAAAGTGACATTTCAAGCAGTTGTGGATAATCTTGCAACAATTGCTAATCACAAAATGGGGGAGGGTGCAGAATCAAAACCATTTTCAATAGTTAGAGATTCTGGTGCAAAACTAACTGATAGAAAAATCAGTCCATCAGAGATGGCAATATCTCCAGATCAATGTGTATACGTTAGAGGATTATCAAGTCCACCAAATACTACGAAGTAAAACTGGTTTTGCTTTAAATATAGGAATTCAGTGAAAAAAAATATGGAGTACGTCACCAAATATCCAAAAACTATTTCATTTCTTGATGGATTAAAACACAAAATTGATGTTGATAGTAAAAATGGGGTAGAGCAACTCCACATTGTTGTAAAGAAAAGTTTTGATGAATTGATGAAAATGTTCGTAGAAGAAGGATTCACTAAAGTAAAATTTGAACATAAACAACCAGACCAAATCGGAAGTGGGATAAATCTAAAATTAAGAAAACCATGGGAGATGCATATTAGAATGGTTGATTTGAAAAAGGGATTAATTGGAATTCATGCAGAAGTCGAAGTCTCAAGGGATTATTTACAGCATCTTTTCTCTCAAAGAACTCCAGTAGTTTATGAGGTTGAAGAAATTCTAAAAAAATATCATGTAGAGTATAATGTTTGGCACAATAAATTAAAACAAAACGTTACAGAGATTTTAGATAATTACAAAGTCAAATTAGCAACACCTGGAATTCCAGTAATTGCATGGAAACCAATGTTATATGTGATTGTAACTATAGTGTTTCTTTATGGCTGGAAATTTTTTGATACTATCTATTAGACTAAACACCAAGTGTTTCAGCTTTTGTCAAATCCAAAAATACCTTATCACCAACTGAGAGACCCATGTCTTTGTATTCATGCATCTCAAGTTTTAATTGAGTAACAGAACCTTGTGCACCCATTCCGCCCATTCCACCCATCATCTTGTTTAGATCCTTCATCATATCATTCATGTTTGAGAATCCCATAACTTTTGGTGTCCCAAATGCTGGTTGTGGATTTTGAGTTCCCTCTTTTAGATCTTTTATTGAGGATAATGAAATTACGACATATGGTGCCCCATCAGGTGCAGAATCGATACTTTTTACCACATATTCTTTCTTCATGGTGATGGTAGAAACTATAGCAATATAATTTTAAGGTGAATTTATCATAAATTGGCTCTAGATTGAAGATTTAATTACAATTTTTGAGATTTAGAGTCAATGTCTGAATCTATCAAGGCCACATTACAATATTATGGAATTTCACCATGGGAGATTGAAGTACTGTATGGATTTCTAAACTCTCATTTTACAATTATTCAAGATGAGATTGAATCAAATGATGAGACCTTTGTGAGTTACTTGGAACTAAAAATTCCACTCACATTTAATGAAGAATTTTTTCAGTGGTTTGATTTTAAGCGTTGGGAAAAAGTCAAATCAGTTTTCAAGGAAATGAAGAGAAGACGAGGAAGTAGCAATGCATTAAAAATTAAAATCAATTTTTCTGGAATTCCAAAAATTATTTTCATCGTAGATATTGTGGATAGGCAGAAATTCAATAATGCGATTGAGAAAATTGATTCAGTGTTAGAATTATTACAATATCATCTAGATCCTCAAAAAACACCAACAGGAATTTCAGAGATTATCTACAAATTTGATGCAACAACAGTTAGATGGCGTCTAAATACAGCAACATCTGAAAATAAAAAATACGTTTTCAGAAATGAGTTATGGGATGAGGTTATTTGAGATCTTTTTGTAATGGTTCAAGTAATCCATGAAGTTCTTTGTATTTTGATTCGATAAAACTCAAAGCCTCATCAAGTTTCTTTGATTTTCCATACTTGTAACGAATTAGTTCACGATGATGCCAAAACGTTACATCATCACCTGCCGAGATTGTAGTAAAATAATCAGTTCCCTTCAAATTATCTGGAATGGTAACATCATGAGGAAATAGCATATCGACAATAAACCATTCATCACCATCAGGATAATCAGAACCAGTTTCAATATCAAAGAAAATATGTAATAAATCAGATTGCATAAGACCATCATCATTTATTGTAGGATGTCTCACAGGAGATTTTTTAAAATCAAGACCAACTAATTCTGGCTCAAAGAAACCTTTGAGAATAGATTTTCTAAAAATTTTATTTGCTTCAGGAATGTTCAAACGCAAAATAATATTCCATAAAACTTGCCTATAACTTTTAGTTTCTAAGAAAAAAATGCTATTTTTGGGCTCAAATAGCATTTCTGTTTTGTCTAAAATAATCATGCATACCAGTATATTCCATTTTTGCGTAGAAAATTAATGCCAACTTGGAATTGTAATAATTGCAATATGCCAATGACATTACTTGATAAAGTTCCAAACATATCATGTCCAAATTGCGGTAAAAAGATGATTGAAATTTTAGATTAATTTCACAAAATTTATCCAGTAATTAGTAAATGAAATAATAGTATTCTAACAATCACAATTACTAGTATTGCCTCTACGTGGACGGCATATTTTACAATCTAGAAGGCATTTATCTTCAGGGCAATAACCGCAGAACTGTTTCTTTTTTGTTGGGTTATTCAATATTTTTCTATACACATCCAAGTTACAAAAAGATTATCCTAGATTCTATACATTTCAGGCTTAACTGTTTATTGATAATTAACTTGATAAAGAATAAAATAAAAATCAAAAAATTTCATTGAAATTTATATACACATATGGATTGGTGAGAATATGAAAGTTGTTGTAATTTCGGGCAGTCCAAGAAAAAATGGTAATACTCAGATTTTAATGAAATATGTTTATGAATATGCAAAATCAAAAAATGCAGATACAAAATTGATCAATTTGTCAGATGGTCAAATTGAGTGCTATAGAGGATATGAAGATGAATACAATGAAGCAACAAAGAATGCTGCAAATGACATTACAGAAGCTGATGTATGGTTAATTGGAACTCCAATTTACAATTCATTTTTTAGTTCAGCACTAAAAAATTTGTTTGAATATATCAATTATAAAAAAACTGAAGGAAAGGTTGCAGGAATGACAATTTTAGCTGCAGGGCAAATTGGATTTACTGATGTCCAAACACTACTCACCCAACTATTATCATATTTTAGAGTAATAACAAATCCAAAAGCTGTTTTTCTAACTACAGAAGATATTGCAGATAATGCAATTTCAAATGAAGATGCTCAAAATAGACTAAAGGCAATGGTTGATGAAACACTAGAATTAGCCTCAAAATTACAAAAATAGATTAGACTTCAAGTGAATCTAAAATTTTTGAAATATCAGTATTAGAATATCCATTTTTAGAAATATTTTGTTTTGCTGGAGGATTATCCAAATAATTTGGAATGTGGTCTTGTATTCGAACTGTATAGGGGGTAGTTATTTCATTTTTGTAAAAGACGCCAATTGGAATTTTGTTTCCCCACTCAAGTGATTTGATTAGTGCTTGAGATAGTTTCTCATTTACTTCAACTTCAGAATCATAATGGACTACTGGTTCAAATCCATGCTCCTCTAATTTGTAAATTCTTGAATGTCTTTTTTGGGCCTCATCCATCAAATCAGCTCCTGCATACCAATCTCTAGTGTTAAGATCATTGTATGTAGGACATGGTTGCAATACATCTAAAAATGATAATCCAGGATGTTTGACTGCTTGAATTATCAGAGATTTGAGATGTTTAATATCATAAGAATAACCACGTGCTACAAATGTAAAACCACTTGCAATTGCTAATCCAATTGGATTTACATTTGAGTTGGTATTTGGTGATGGAAGAGATTTTGTTTTTTCTCCTAATTTCAAAGTAGGAGAAGCTTGTCCTTTAGTTAATCCATAAACACCATTATCAAAAATTATGTAAGTCATGTCTATATTTCGTCTACCTGCTGCAACAAAATGACCGGCACCAATTCCTAAACCATCACCATCACCACCTGCAGCAAGAACAGTCATCTCAGGATTTGCAATCTTTGCTCCTTGTGCAAATGTTAAAACTCGTCCATGTAATGTGTGAACACCATATGTGTTGATAAAGTGAGATGTCTTTCCAGAACAACCAATTCCAGAAAATATGGCAGTCTTGTCTCGTTGCAATCCCATATCAGCTAACGCCATTTGGATGGCATTGACTATTCCAAAATCCCCACAACCAGGACACCAATCATTATGGACGTCTGTTTTGAATTCAGCAGGTTTAAGCGCCATGCATTAAAATCTCCCGTTTGTTTGCTTTATTTTGTACAATTCTTTTTAGTGAATCATACACTTCAGTACTAGTCATTGCACGTCCAGTGTATTTTAAAATAAAATAATCAATATCACGTCCAACATTTTGTTTGAATAATTTTGCTAATTGTCCTGACTGATTTGCCTCAACATCAATTATTGTTTTAGCATCTTTGAGTAATGATGTCACATAATCAGCTGGGAATGGATGCATCAATTTCATTTGAACTAATCCAATTAAGATTCCTTCTTTTTTTAGCATATCTATTGCATCAAGTAATGGTCCCATTGTAGAACCCCATGAAATTATAGTAAAATCCTCAATACCAAAAGAAACTGCTTGTTGTTCCTTAGGAATTCGCTCAAGAATCAAATCCATTCTAGACATTCTCTTATCCATCATTTTTACACGTAAAACTGGATCTTCTGTTATGTGTCCTTTCTCATCTGATTCATCTCCAGTATTCCAAAAGATTCCATTATCAATTCCCAATCTTGAACGTGGAGATATTCCATCATCAGTAAATTCAAATCTTCTATATCCATCTTCAACTTTTTCTAATAGTTTGCCCCTATCAATTGAAATCTTTTCTGGTTCAAATCTTGGACATGTAATTACAGAACTTGCATGAAATTTATCCATCATGTGAATTACTGGGACCTGAAAAGTATCAGCATAATTAAAGCAATTTCCAGTATCATAGAAACTCTCCTCAATTTCTCCTGATGCATAAACAATTTTTGGAAAATCTCCAGCTCCGGCATACACTGAAAATAAAAGATCATCTTGTCCATGTCTTGTTGGAAGTCCAGTTGATGGTCCACTTCTTTGATAAGCAGTAATTACTATAGGTACTTCATTAATTCCTGCCCAGGCCAGCATCTCAGTCATTAGTGCAAATCCGGGTCCTGAGGTACAAGTGGCAGAACGTGTTCCAGTTAGAGCACCACCAATAGTCATTCCAATTGCACAAATTTCATCTTCTGTTTGAATAACTGCAGTAGACCCGGGTCTATCATCAATGATTTCTAAAATCTCATTTGATTCAAGATATACGGATTCATCAGATGCAGGAGTAATTGGATAGTATGGTTGGAATCTACAACCAGCTGCCATTTTTCCTAATGCTGTTCCCTCAAATCCCTGAATCAAAATAGTTCTAGGTTCTTTTTGTGTTCCAGGTAAAGTGTAATCAAAGTTTTCAAATTTGACAGTAGCGTAATTGTATGAATATGTTGCAGTTATTTGATTGATTTTTGCAATCTCTGGTTTCTTTGCAAAGATAGTTCCTATTGTTTTTTGTAAAGAATCAGGCGGCATTCTTACTAATCCTAAAGATAATGATACTCCAATTACATTGAACATTCTAATCAATCCTTTAAGGCGAGGATTTTCAGTTTCTTCAGATAAGGTTAGTAAAATAGATTTGAATGATACAGGGTAGAGTATAACACCTTTCTCTTTTGCAATATCTAAAACACCACCAACAGTAAATGGTTTATTTTTTGATTCTAATTCTTTGTGTAGTCTTTCTTTGAATGGTGCATCAAGGGTATGAACTGCATCTGTGGTTATCTTTTCAATATCTGAATCATAGATCATTCCACCACCTGAAATTACTTCATCATAATGGCGAAAAATTGTTTCAGCATCAAAGGATACCATTAAATTAACATCATTAACATTTGAGTGAATTTTTTTATCAGCAATTCGTACTGTAAAGTAGCTATGTTCACCTTTGATGTTTGAATAAAATTCTCTTTTTCCAAATACCTGATATCCCATTTCAGCACAAACACGTGAGAAAATATTGGCACCAGATTCCACTCCACTGCCTTGTGGACCACCGATTAGCCATGTAAAATCAACTGGACTCACAACATATCACCTACGTATTGAATAATAATAATCTGTTTTACCAAAATGATCAACCTCCAGTAGCTGCATCAAACAAAGCACATTTGCAATCATCACGTTCCCCACAATAAGGGCAAACACAACCACATTTTTCAATAGAATTTCCACATTCTACACAAATTGCAAATTCCTCTTCTTCTTCAACTTTGGAAGACATCTAAATAGACTAAAAAGAAATCGTATAAATGGTTTAGCTGATTTTTAGAAATAATGCAAAAAAAAAGAGTGTTTCTTACTAGAACACTTCACGAGTTTGCATTAAAAGAGTTGAGGAAAAAATATCAGATAGAAATTCATTCAGGAAAAATTCCCATTCCCAAAAATATATTGAAAAATAAAATTAAAACAATTGATGGACTGATTTGTTTCCCATATGACAAAATTGATAAAAAAATGATGGACTTGGCAGCAAATCTCAAAGTGATTAGTACGTATAGTGTAGGTTTTGATCATATTGACATTAGTCATGCAATAAAGAAGAAAATTCGTGTAGGATATACTCCCGAAGTTTTAACTGATGCAACTGCCAATTTGGCATTTACATTAATTCTAGATGTAATGCGAAGAGTTTCTGAAGGAGATAAAATTATTCGGAGTGGGAAATGGAGGCAAATTTACGGGGCATACGATTATGTCGGAATTGATCTTCAAGGAAAAACTTTGGGGATATTAGGATTAGGAAGAATAGGAAGTACACTTGCTAAAAGAGTAAAAGCATTTGATATGAAAATAATATATCATAACAGAAAACGTGTTTCAAAATCTAAAGAAAAAGCACTTGGCATAAAATATGTCTCACAAGAAAAATTATTTACGCAAAGTGATATCATTTCAATTCACGTACCCCACACAGAGCAGACTGATGCACTATTTGATTCAAAAGTGTTCAAAAAAATGAAAAAATCAGCATTTCTAATTAATACTGCACGTGGAAAGATTATCAAAGAAAAAGATCTAGTTTCAGCACTAAAGAAAAAAACTATTGCAGGTGCTGGACTAGATGTGTTTGAATCAGAGCCCATAGGAAAAAATCATCCGTTGATTAAAATCTCAAATGTAGTACTAGCACCACACATTGGAAGTTCCACAAAAGAGACAAGAGAGCAGATGGCAAGAATCACTGTAAAGAATTTGAATTTAGGGTTGAGTGGGAAAAAGCCAATTTATTCAGTTGGGTATTAGAGAATCACTGAATTTAGGCATAATTTCTCAAATAATCTCATGATATTTTTTATTGAAAAAACTCCAGTTTTTATAGATACGGTGTAAAGTAGTAGTAGATTGAAAAAATTCAAACATACGAATGAAGAATTAGAATTAGCTAAACTACAAACTGAAAAAGAAAAGAAGAAAAAAACAGAATTAGATTAATATTTTCTCCTTGTCTTTTTCAGACAAGTTTTTTTTTAAAAATTAAATTTTTGAAGAATATTTTTGGTCTAGTGTGTCATAGATTTTTTTTCTTTCAGGAATCAGTAGCATGTCTTCATCATACATTTTTGTAAAAAATGCGGCTAAAATACGAGTTCCATCTGAATCAAAAAATCGCACACTAAAACTAATTTTCTCGGGTTTTTGTTCCTGTACAAATTTGGCCGATTTTATCTTCTCTGAATCAATATGCATGTGTGCAGGACCGTCATTATCACCAACTGTAATCCACTTTTCTTTTTGTTTTATGCTAAGAGGGCTTCTAATTTCACTGATTGCTGCCCCGTTTTTTACAATAAACAGAATATGTTCAATTTTGACTAGATCAGATAATAATTCAAAAAACAATAATCATTCTAAAAATCTAAAATATTTCAATTTTTGGGTATTATTTCAGGTCAATTTGAATAAAATCATCAGCATCTCCATGTGCACATGCAGTTCCAACTGTTTTGACTAGTGAAAAATTAATCTTACCAGCATGAATTTTTCCCTCATTTTGAAGAAATCCAACCTTACCTGATACTATTTGTTTATGACGTCCACAAGTGACTCCTACCATGTATTCGTCTTTGTCATCAACAATTGATACAATAAACTCTGGTGGATTCACACATTGTTTTCCCTCTTTCATAACTGAGCATCTATCAGGAAGCATATTGAAATTTCATTTGTTATTAGATATTAAGCTTGATTGAGGACACTATCAAAACTCCAGATTGACTTTATTGATTTTTGCTTGTAATCCAAATATCCTTTTTCTTGAAGTTTTTGAACAATAAAGGCAGAATATGCAGGAGCTCCAGTTGCTCCAGGGGAATTATAATTAATTATGTTAAAGGAATGTTCATTTTCAAGTTCCAATACATCTGACAAGAATTTACCTTGAGGAGTAATTACTGGAGAGCGAATTCCAGAGGTTCCTTTCTTTGAGAAAAATTCTGGTTTAATTTTTGGAATAAACTTTTGGATGCGATTAATCATGGCAGTTTTTGAAATAGAACTAAGCCATTCTTTTGATATTAGTGATAAAAATTCAGAATCAAAAAGTAATTTTTTTGCGTTACCAGATAGTACGTCTTTGAATTTAGAAATTGATGTTCCAATATCTCCAATGTATCCTTCATATGTTTCAGGGCTCGGGACTGGAACTGCATTGGGCCCAACTTCTGTTTTACCATCTGCTTTTTTTATCCAGTGAGGATCAAGGAATGGATAACCTTTGAATTCTGCAACAGAGTAGATAGTAGTTTTTACAAGATCACTATACTGAGGATCTGCAACCCAATACTCACCTCTAAAATGAATATCAGAATATTCTGTTGCCAATCCAAACATTTGCGCAATATCTAATGAATTACCACCTGCACAATTTATCACAAAGTCAGCTGTAACATTTGCATCATCATCAAAAATTATTGTAGAGTCATTTTGATTTTTTTTAATTTCTTTAACATTTTTTCCAAAAATAAAATTAGTCCCCAAGATATTTGATTCTTTTTTGATTTCATTTGTAAATGCACCATAATCAGTAGATACCTCTCGTTTAGAATAAATTGCTGAATGACATTTAACATTGGGTTCCATAAGTGAGACTTGTTTTGCATCTAAGAGATCCAAATCTTGTGATGGAATTCCATTTTCAGCACCCCAGTCCATATACTCCTCAAGACTTTTGTGTTGATTCTCATTAATTGCAATCTCTAGTACTCCAGTTTTTACCCAGGGGACATTTGCTTTTTTTGCTAATGACTCCCACATATCATATGAGATTAAAGCTGATTTTGCTAGAACCTTTTTTGTTTTAGGGTTTAGGTAAAAAGGAGAATGCACTACTGCAGTATTTCTACTGCTTGCATGCATTGCAACATTTGATTCCTTTTCAATCACACATAGATTCACATCATAAAGAGATGAAAGCCAATAAGAAATACTAGTACCCAAAATACCGCCACCAATGATGGCAATATCATATTTTGACATAATCCAATTACAGAATCAATACATTAATTGATTCTGAATGTTTTAATGAAAAGAAATGAGAAATTTAATCCAAATGGGCACAAATTTAATGAAATTATTGATAGACTGTTACTAAACAGTGCAATTTTGAACTTAAAAATGAAAAATTACAAAATGCGTCGGTATTTATAGTAAAAAAATCAAAATTTGTTAGGTAATATTTATGGTTTTAGAAGTAGTTAATGCTGATAGTGTCTGTAGGCGTTGTGGAAAAAAATCAATGCTAACAGATAATGTTACAGGTGAAAGATTTTGTGGAAAATGCGGTTTTGTAATTTCTGAAACAACACAAGACACAGGTCCTGAATGGAGATCATTTTCTAAAGAAGGAGGAGCAGACCCAACTAGAACAGGTGCTCCAACTACACTTGCAATGCATGACAGAGGATTGGCAACTATCATCAATCCAATGAACAGAGACGCTTCAGGAAAACCACTTACATCAGCTATGAAAAGTACAATTGAAAGACTTCGAACATGGGATAGTAGAAGTAAAGTAAACGCATCTTCTGATAAAAATCTCAGACAAGCATTAAGTCAGTTGGCAACACTAAAAGACAAATTATCACTTAATGATGCAGTTATTGAAAAAGCATCATACATTTACAGAAAGGCACTGGAGAAAGGACTAGTTAGAGGTCGCTCCATTTCAGCATTAATTGCTGCAGCACTATATGCAGCATGTAGAGATACAGAAACTCCAAGAACACTCAAAGATGTTGCAGATGCAGGAAACATAAAGAAAAAAGATATTTCAAGATGTTATAGAATTTTACATAAAGAACTAGATCTTAAAATGCCAGTAGTTAATCCAATTCAATGTATTGCGAGAATTGCAAGTAAACTTGGTATCAGTGAAAAAACAAAACGTTATGCTGCCAAAGTACTACAGATTGCTCAAGAACATGAAGAATCAGCAGGAAAAGATCCAATGGGACTAGCTGCTGCAGCACTTTACCTATCATGTGTAAAAAACAATGAAGACATGACTCAAAGAGATATTGCAGAGGCCTCAAATGTAACTGAAGTAACAATTAGAAATAGATACAAGGGTTTAAGATTGGACCAGGACGAGTAAATATAGAAATGGCACAAACAAAACCAATAATTGCAATTGTAAACGTTGTAGCTTCTGCAACAATTAATCAAAAATTAGACCTTTTAGATATTACAAAAAAATTCCCAGATGTTGAATATCATCCAGAACAGTTCCCAGGTGCAGTTTTCAGACTAAAAGAGCCTAGAACTGCAACCCTACTCTTTGGTTCAGGAAAAATGGTATGCACAGGTGCCAAATCAGAGAAAATATCAATTAAAGCAGTAAACACTGTTGTTCAAAAACTAAGAAAAGGTAAAATCAAAATTAAAAACGATCCCATAGTTACAATACAAAATATTGTTTCATCAATTAATCTCGGAGGCAAAGTTAACTTGGAGGAAGCAGCAAGATCACTTCCTAGAAGTATGTATGAACCAGAACAATTCCCAGGATTAATTCACAGAATGCTTGATCCAAAAACAGTAATTCTAATTTTTGCATCAGGCAAACTAGTTTGTGTTGGTGCCAAAGTAGAAGAAGAAATTCATCGTTCAGTAAATCAAATTCATGCTTTGCTTGAAGAAAAAGATTTAATGGTTTATGAATAAAACGTAAAAAAAATTATTTATTCAGTACTTGTTTGATTTCAAAAAATTATCATGGCGGTCTAACATATATCCAAAACGCATACTTGCTACAGGTAGAATTTAAGGAAATGCAGTTCCAACTTGTAACAAAATTTCTTCTTCACCAAAAGATGGATGACATCGAATAGTACTACGGTTTAGGTGATCCGAATATTTGTAATATCCTGCAAACGTACATTTCTCACCAGTTTTGGGCATTGAATAATTTTGGAATATAATAGAATAAAAAAACATAGTTTAGATTTTTTAGAAATAAAATGGCGCCGGGAGGGAGATTCGAACTCCCGTTCCCTTGCGAGAACGTGCTTTATGGTTTAACAATTTCCAGGCACGCGCCCTACCAGGCTAGGCGACCCCGGCACAAGTCTTGCGACAAAAATTCTTTGTAAAATCTGATTATAAATTGTATTATTTTAGAATCAAAAAAAACTATTTCCAAATCGTAACAGTAGTTGATCTTTCAACAATATTTCCCTCTTTATCCACACCATTTACAGAAATTTTGTAGAGACCCTCTAAAACAGGACTTCCATCATTTTTAATTTGGTCCCATGAAAAAATAATCTCATCTTCTGGTTCTAGTTCAGATACCACTTGAGCAGTAATTGGAGAATACATCAAAATTCCAGAGAGTCCAGTAATTTTCAGACCATATGATGCATCAGAAAAAACCAAAGTAGTAGTTCCAGAATTAATAATTTGAAGTTTCATATCTTCACCTTTTTTAAAATCAATTTTTTCAGTAACAATAGATACAGAATTGCCTTCAACAAAAATCAGTTGATCGGTATTTTTTACATCAAGTAGAAATATTCCAAATGCAAGAGCTGAAACTAAACCAACTCCAATAAAGATTATAAGACTTTTTGATAACAATTTCGAAAATTAATTTCCAGTGGGTTTGTCTTTTGGAGAAGTAGGTTTGGTTCTCCATTTTTTAGGATACGTGTTTGGGGCCATGATAATTCTTTTTGTTTCAAATGCGTATCCCTTTGTGGCATCACGAATTTCTTCTTCAGACATAGTAGCTGTAGCCAAAGCAACAACTTCTCCTTTTTGTGTATAAACACCAACAATATCACCACTTTTCAGATTTTGGGAAATTCTTAAAATACCAGGAATTGCAAGTTGGGCACCATGACACAGGGCATCAACTGCAGAATCACGAATCACCACAGATTTTAATTCACTAAATGCATACTCTACAGGTTTGATCATACCCATTAATCTACTGGCATCTTTAGTCTCCTCCCATATTGCAAAAGCATTTGCTAGTTCATGCATAGTAACAAGACCATCAGTTTCACGGAATTGATCAACTCTAGTTCGTCTTAATTCAATCATTGTAGCTCCTGGTCCAAGAATTTCACCAATATCATAATACAATTTTCTAATGTATGTTCCTGATTCACATAAAATTCGAGTTAAAAGTAATCGCTCTTTTTGCTCCAATACTTCAAATTCATAGATATGTCTAGAACGTGTTTGTCTTACTACTGCAGAACGTTGTGGAGGTTTTTGGAAAATTTCACCTCTAAACATTTCAATTATTTCATTTAATTTTTCTTTTGATGGAAGTGAATGGATTCGTCCCAATGCATGGTATTCTTTAGGACCCAAAAGTAAAATGCCTAATGCTTTTGTTGCCTCACCCAATCCTAAAGGTAAAACTCCAGAAACTTGGGGATCTAATGTTCCACTATGGCCAATTTTTGGAAGTTTCAAAATTCTTTTGGCCCAAGCTACTGTTTCATGACTGGTTGGTCCTGGGGGTTTATCCAAAATTATGATTCCGTAATTTAGTAATTGTTCAATGCTTCGTTTATCATAATATGTCCCATACGCATCATCAGTAAAATCTTGATCAACTTCAACTAAATTTTCTAGTTGTTTGAGTGTCAAAGTAATTTCCTCACAGTTTCAGTTGTAACATCAATTACTTGTGTTGCAGAGAGATTATCAGTATTAATTAT
Organism: Nitrosopumilus sp. LS_AOA; assembly: GCA_001543015.1. Lineage (GTDB taxonomy): Archaea > Thermoproteota > Nitrososphaeria > Nitrososphaerales > Nitrosopumilaceae > Nitrosopumilus. The sequence goes on from LFLC01000038.1 coordinate 52,547, forward strand.
AACATCAAAAACTGATTTATCATCACCAAAATCAAAATTATACAATTTTTTGTATAATGCTTTATTCTTATCAAATCGTTTTTTTGTTATCTCAAAGGCATCTTCAGAACTCATATTGTCACGATTTTGCATTCTTTTTGAACTACTTATACGAGAACCCTCAAGCCAAATTTTAATTCCATCTTTGACTAGCCAAGGTAGTGTATAACTGGTAATTACCATACTTCCCTGATTAAATAACTCAGATAATTTTTCATCTAATTTTTTATCAAATTCTGGATTCTTTTCACGTTGATTTAGAAATTTCATTCCATCTTCTGTATCCCACCAATCATCACCACCAGAATTAAAGCCGTGTTCTTTTGCCATCTCTTTTAGAACATCGCCACCACTAAGATATTTTAAATCAAATTCTTTTGCTAGTCCTTTAGCAACAGTTGTTTTTCCTACGGCAGGAGGACCAGATATAACAATTGATTTCGTCAACTGAGATCCATGGATGTTTTGGTCAGTTTCATAATCATTCCACTAAACGCAATTGATGAGAGGAAATACCATGCCCATAGAAACAATCCATTTTCTCTACCAAAACAAACATGTTCAGGATCTAATGCCTGTACGGCATTACATGTTAATTGAAACATGTCTCCAGGAATCACATTTAGCGGTATTGGGGAGATAGCTACAGTGTATGTGAATAATTGTGGTAACACAAGATAAAATATCAAAATCAATGGAACAAAAGTAATCATCATAGGCCTCATATTCATCTGCATCATCTCCATGGACATTTTGTTCATGTATGATGATTTTTTGTTTAGTTCAGCTGTTCTTGCTACATCCTTAGAACGCATTGCAGACATTCTTTCTTTTTGCCATGCTCGAGTTTCTTTCATGATTCGTTTTAGTTTAGTTGAATCAACCATTTTCTTTCTTACAGCAGAGTTGAAGATATTTAGCATAATTCCAAATCCTGTAACTGCAAACATTGATGCAATTAGTCCTTTGACAATTGGATCATCACTACCCAAAACCATTCTTCCCTCACCTCCAAGAAATTCAGGGAGTTGTAGAAATATCGAATCAATTAAGAGTAATACAGAGTTTATTTCCATTTTTTTTACAGTCCTAGCGCAGAAATTATCTTATCTGCTGCTTCATCAATCTTTCCCTCGTCGTTAAGAATGTGTCTAACAGGTGTGCCAGTGATCACTGCACATGCTGAAATCATACCTGTTTGATATTCTAGTTCTTTTCTAATGTTAATTAATGTGATATTATCCCTATTGCGAGTTTCATCTTGCATACGTCTGTTGTAAATTTCCTCAGGCTTTGCTGCCACTGAAATAAAGTTTGATGGTTTGATTATTTTTAAAACATATTCAGGTAATCCTGGATAATATCCTTCAGTAGATGTGATAAATGCATGAGTATCAATGATTACAATAGCTTCAGTTAGTGTAGCAATTTTTTCAGCAGCAATTTTTTGAAGATTTTGTTGTTCAGATATAGGTAGTTTTCTCAAACCATCCCTGTCTTGCAAACCATTCTCTTTTGCAATATCAAACATCAATGTTCCATAACTAATTACTTTAACTTGGATATTCTTACTTTTTAGAATATCAACAATCATTGTGAGTAGACTAGTTTTTCCAACACCAGGTATTCCTACCAATACGATTTTCTTATTTTCTGCCAAGTAAAGCACCCAATCGTGGCATTACAACTTCTACTTGCTCTCTAACTAGTTGTGTGTAATAGTTGATGAGAATATCTACCATAAGTAAAATTCCAATTCCAGAACCAAACACTCCAAGTACATCAGATACACCAGCCAATAGACCCAATATCATTGAGCCAAGAATTGTAACTGATGGAATGTACTTGTTCAATAATGCTTCAACAGGTTTGTTTGATCTTCTAAATCCAGGAATTTGTACATCTGCATCAAGTAAGTTCTGAGCTGCACTCTTTGGAGATAATCCACCAAGCTCAACCCACAATCTACCAAATACAACAACAATTCCAATCATAAACAAAACATAGCCAACTGCTCGACCCGGATCTAATGCTGCAACATCAAGACCTCTTGGAGGGGTGATGTAGTAGATGATACCGCCAATTGGGGTGTTTGGACTAGTCGGATCAAATTGCGCTATAAAATTCATAAAGAAATTATTGTTCCGCGGGTTCATGTTCGCCCAAAGCATCTGGAACATAAAGACAGCATTTGCAGTAAGTGCTGAGGCTAAGATAACAGGAATGTTTGAGACATACATCAATTTGATAGGATAAACTGCATTAAATCCTCGATACTTTGTTGAGACAATTGGAATTTCAATTTTCATTCCTTGTGTAAATACCAAGATTAGTAAAATTCCTCCAGTAAGACACAGTCCAAAGATACTCGGGAGTTGATTCGAACGGAATAAAATATTCGAAATATCGCCACCACCAATTGACTGTACAATGTATGGGATAATACCAATCATGCCACCATCACCCGCAGGTAACGGACTAAACATACTCCAGAGAATTTGTTGAGCAACTCCTGCCATAATGAACAAACTAATTCCACTACCAAGACCCCAACCTTTCTGAATCAACTCATCTAAGAACATGATAATAATTGACGCCGCCATCAGCTGCCCTATCATCACATACAAAAAGTTAGGATCAGATACACCAGGTCCATAAACTGCAGTAGCATATACGATTGATTCTGCTACAATTACAATGTAGGTAACTAGTTTTGTTGCAGTCTGGAAAATTCCTCGCTCTTCTGGTTTTTTGAAATCAAATTTAAGAATATCAGAACCTCTAAGCAATTGCATCAAGAGTCCAGCAGTTACAATCGGCCCAATTCCTAATTCAACAAGGGTTCCTTGTTGGGATGCAAAAATAACTCTAGCAAAGGCTAGGAAATCAAATTGTGGTGCTGTAGCACCAAATAACGGGGTCTGCCCCATAACCATGTAGATGAGTAATGCAACACTGCACCACAGCAATCTAGTTTGAAGTGAAATTTTCTTTTTTGGTTTTGGAACTTGAGGAAGATAAGGCTCTACTTTGAAAACGATTTTTCGAATAAATGCAGTAATACTACCCTCAGCCATTGTCAGTCAACACTTCTCCCCCAACAGCTTTTAGTTTTTCTTCAGCAGATGCTGTGAATTTTTTTATTTTGACGGAATAGGGGTTTGTAATTTTTCCGCCACCAAGGAGTTTCTCATATCCTGCACTTTCAAGATCAATGATTTTCTTTCCTCCTTCTTCTTTTCCGAACTTTGTGAATAAATCATCTAGGTCTCTAATACTAGTCCATTTTTTTGTAATATTTGGGTGAGGTGTTTTAGCGGCAACATGACCATAATGATCTGGGTCTTCTTTTAGCATACTACTGTAATGATGTTTCTGAAAACCAGTTTGTCCAAGACCACCTTTATGACCACTTGCACGGTGCTGAGCTACTTGGCCCCATCCCATGTGTCGTCCGCCTCTAAGTCGTCTTGTTTTTTTTAATCTAGTTGCCATGTTAAATCATTCTCCTTACAATAGTGTCAAGTTCTTTATTTTTTCCAAGCATTCCTTTTTGTCCATACAATTTCTTGGTACTTCTTTTGAATCCGTGTACGGGTGGTGCTAATGCAAACCAAGGTTTTAGTGGTTTTAATTTTGATAGTGTTGCTTTTCCTTCAGCCAATGCAGTTCCTAATTCTGCAGTACTTGCAAATCCTAGTTCTTTAATATCATCAGCAGTTACTTTTTGATAACCACCTTTTCTTGCTTTCTTTTCAACTAGTTCTTGTGCTAGTGATGCATCAATTTCAATCCAAGAAACATAGTGTTGTACTTTTTTTAGCATTCCTAAAACATTATCTTTAGCAGGTAAAATTGTTGCACGATATTTTTTTTCTAATTTCATCAACATCATTGTATGAGTTGCCCAGTAAGGACAGTCAGCTTGACCTTTAATTCGAACTACAAGGATTGCATTTGTCATTTTTATCAACCTTGACTAAATGTCTGTCTCAGACAATCCAATACGGCTTTAGAAGTTGAACTCATTGTAGGAGTAGAGCCTTTAGCAGTAGTCCATGCGTCTTTAAGACCAGCTAATTCCAATAATCGTTTAATTTTACCACCTGCAACAAGACCTAATCCTCTAGGTGCAGGAATAATTTCAATTGTAACACTTCCACCTTTTCCCTTTACCTTGAATGGGACTGAATGGTTTTGATCACATCTACATTCCCAACTGCCACATCCTAGTTTGATAGGACTAACATTAAGGAATGCTTGACTAGTTGCTTTTTCAATTGCAATTCTCATTTGTTTTGATTTACCTCTACCAATTCCCAAATAACCATTTTCATTTCCTGCTGCAACGATTGCTTTGAATCTAGTTGATTGACCGTTTGAAGTCATTTTTTGAATAATACCAACATCAACTACTTCACTTTTTAAATCTGGAAGTAATTTTTTAATAATTCCTGCTTCTTGAATTCTTAATCCTAATTCTAATATTTCCTCAATTGATGTAATTTCTCCTGCATCTACTTTTTTACCCAAGCTAGTTTTTGGGACCCAAACCTCTTCTACTGGTTCTCTTCGTGGTCTTCTTGGTTTATCACCAACACCGCCTGGTGGACCTCGTCCATAAATTACTGGTCTTCCTCTAGGACCTCCTTGTCCTGATGGTTTTGATTGTGGTTTTGATGCTTGACTCAATTTACTTTACCTCGCCATCAATAGTTGATTTCATTTTTGAAACGTCATTTTTTACTGTTAGATGTTTACCATTAATTCTGTCTTCAGGTGGAAATGTGTCCTCACTTGCTGGAACTTTTAATCCTGCATCAATAATTCCTTTGAGTGCTGCAGCCATTCTTTGTGTGTATCTTTTAGTGCCAGTGTAAAGAATTGCATTTTTTGCACCTTTACTAATTGCTTTTTTTCCTGCCAAATATCCAGTTAGATATGCTGCAGGTACACTTTTTCTTGAACCCTTCCATCCTTTCTCAATTAGGTATCTAGAGTGAGCAGATGAGATAACTTTGTCTCCAGTCATGCCAGGTGTTAAAATTTGGACTTGGGTGTTTTGATTAGAAATGGTAACTGTGATAAAATCGCGCTTGCCAATTAACATGGTTCCACGTTTTCTATAATTGGTCTTCTCCTCTCGTAATCTACGCAATATTTTAGAATAGGCCATATATGAAAAACGATTTTGAAATTGCTCTTATAACTGTTAAGCGTGAATCAGAGAAACTAGCAAAGCTTTCTGAGTATGTAAACGATTTTCTGCCTCATCCCAAACAACAGATTGAACTCCATCAATTACATCTGATGTTACTTCTTGTCCTCGCTTTGCAGGAAGACAATGCATAAAGATCGCATCCTTTTTTGCAGCACTCATTAATTTTGAATTAACCTGATATTTTGGTAGGAATTTTTTCATTCGTTTTGGATCTACATTATGAATTGATGAAAAAGTGTCAGAAACTACAACGTCTGCATTTTTTACTGCAACAAATGGATCGGTAGTTAGTTCAACTGCAGTTGATTTCTTTGCTTGCTTTACTACAGTCTTATTTGGTTCAAATCCTTTAGGGGTAGCAATAGAGATTTTGACTCCAGATAATGCAGCACCATATATCATTGAATTACAAACATTATTCCCATCACCAATCCATGCAATTTTTAGACCCTTGAATTTTTTCTTCTTTTCTTTGATAGTCATAAAGTCTGCTAATATTTGACAAGGATGAAAAGTATCAGATAGTCCATTAATCACGGGAACTGTTGAATGCTCAGATAGTTTTTCAAGTAATGTATGATCATAAACACGTGCCATGATACAGTTAGTGTATCGTGACAGAGTCTTTGCAGTATCCTCAATTGATTCACCACGAGATAGTTGCATGTCATCTGAAGACAAGTTAATTGCATGTCCACCTAGTTGGAACATTCCAATCTCAAAACTAACACGAGTTCGAGTTGATGGTTTTTGGAAAATCATAGTTAATGTTTTATTTTTTAAAACAGGTTTGTTGTCCTTACCTTTGAGTTGTTTTTTTAGTTTAATTGATTCATCAATTAATCCTAAAAATTCCTTTGGGGTTAATTCCGCTAAAGTGAGTAAATTTTTTGTTTTTAATTTCATTTCTTAAAGAACCCGAACCTTCCTTTCTTTTTAGATTTTTCTTCTTTATCATGTTTTTGTACATCATCATCCTCGGAATCATCGACTGTAGGTTTTGATTCACCAGGGTTTGGTTTTCCGTTTTTAATCCACTCACGAATTTTTTTGCCAAGCTTGATTGCGTCGTCATCGTTTTCTGGTGGAGGTACAGAAAATAGTTCTGAATAAGTTGTAATTTCATTATCATTAATTCCATGGAAAGGATCATCGCTAGAAGTTTCTGAAGTTGGTTCAGGTGTTGGTTCAGGTTCTGGTGTTGGTTCAGGTTCTGGTGTTGGTTCAGGTTCTGGTGTTGGTTCAGGTTCTGGAGTTGGTTCAGATGTTGGTTCTGGAGTTGGTTCTGGAGTTGGTTCTGGAGTTGGTTCTGATTCCTTCTTTAATTCAACATCATCTAATGAACCAAAAACAGTTTCAAGGAAAGAGTCCTTATCAAAGGGTTTTAGATCAGGGTATTCTTGACCAACTCCAAGATAAAGAATTGGAGTAGATGTAACTTGGACAATAGATAACGCAGCACCACCACGTGCATCAGCATCACTCTTAGTCAAAATAGAAGCATCAAAATCCACATACTTGAAGAATTCACGGGCTTGATTGACAGTATCATTTCCAGCTAAAGAGTCACCTACAAAAATTTTCATATCAGGCTTTACTACTTTGGTAATTTTTTCAATTTGTTGCATCAAGTTTTCACTTGTTTGCATTCTTCCAGCAGTATCAATTAGCACACAATCTGTTTTGTGTGATTTTGCATACAAAACAGCATCTCGAGCAACAGCTGCTGGATCTGAATTATAATTTTGGGCTACAAGTTTTAGATTTAGTCGCTTAGTGTGCTCACGTAGTTGCTCAATTGCACCAGCTCTAAAGGTATCAGCTGCTGCAACAACAATAGAATATTTTGCTTGTTGTAACAGATATGCCATTTTAGCTAGAGATGTGGTTTTTCCAGTTCCATTAATTCCCACAAATAGTATCAAGAAAGGTTGGTTCTGTTTCTTTTTTTCATTAATTTTTTCAAACAGATCATATGTTCCCGCATTATCAAACAATGCAGAGATGTAAGAAATCAAATTATCTTTAACAAATTTTTCAATAGTATGTTTGTCAACTTTTGCTCCAATCAATTTTTCTTTAAGATTTACTTTAATCCCGTCAATTACTTCAGTAGCGACATCTGATTCCATTAATGAGAGTTCTAATTGAAATAGAATGTCTTCAATGTCTTTTTCTTTAAGTTCTTTTTCTCCAAAACTTTTCGCTGCATTAGAAAATGCATTACGAAGATTATCAAACATGGTTTATCCTGAAGTTGGGGGTGGGTTTGGTGGTTGTTGCATTGATTGCATCATTTGATTGATTTGAGCTTTTCCTTGTTCAAGTCGTTGTGATGCATCTTGTTTTTTTACAGCAGTATCTTGCAAAGCAACCTCAATTTCTTTAATTCGTGCCTCAAGATAGTTTATTGCTGAAGGAAAATCTTTCTCCACTGCAATTCCTGCACCTATATTCATAACAATTTTTTGATTTGATGAAATTTTTGTTGGAATGTATGTTCCCATTCCAATTGGAACTAGAGTTTCAGATTCAGGTTTTAGACTAAGTGATTTAATGGATTCAATAGCTGCTGTAGTCTCCCTCAAAATATTTAGAAATGTTCCTTCTCTTTGAGATAAATCAGAAAAATATGTTTCAAGCATTTGCATTTGCTGCATTAATTGCTCGGCCTGTTCTTCACTCATTTACAACAAACCATTCCCAGATGGTTATAAATTCACTCATAGAATGACAGGAAAAAATCAAAAAATAGAATAAATAAAAAATAGAGATTGAAATCTATTTTGCTTTTGAGAATCTAGATTCTACTTCATCCCAATTAACTACATTCCACCATGCTGCAATGTAGACTGGTCTTTTGTTTTGATAGTTGAGATAGTATGCATGTTCCCAAACATCACAACCTAACAATGGAACTAATCCTTCTGTTCTTGGACTAGTTTGATTTGGCATTGATTTGTACTCAACCTTTCCTGAAGAAGGATTGTATACTAACCATCCCCAACCACTGCCTTGAATTACGGCTGTAGTAGATGTGAATTTCTCTTTAAAGTCAGAGAAGCTTCCAAATGAATCATTAATTGCATCAGCAATTGATCCTCCAGGTTCTCCGCCTCCGTTTGCTTTCATGTTATTCCAAAATAACCTGTGGTTATCAAAACCACCACCATTGAAATTAACTGCACCTCTTTTGTCCTCTGGAACTGATTTGATATCAGATAAAATTTCAAGAATATCTTTATCTTGAATTTCAGCAGGACATCCTTCAAGAGCTGCATTTAGTTTGTCAGTGTATGCTTGATGATGTTTTGTGTGATGAATCTCCATTGTTTTTGCATCAATGTGAGGTTCTAATGCATCATATGCATATGGCATTTCAGGAAGAGTGTATTTTCCCATGACAAATTTTGTTAATTTATTCAATTTATTGCTTTAGTAAGCAATTCATTTTTACTGTTAATTTATCTAGAAAATTTGTGAGATCATTAGTAATTTTTTCATTAATTCTGATTATTTGTGCAAGTCTCATTTTCTCTCAACTACAAAATGAAAATATAATTCGAACATATTTAGATAAAAGTATTCCATACATTGGAACTGAAATTCCAAGAATAGATGGAATTGATGGAACAGGAATTAAAATTGCAGTAATTGATACAGGAGTTGATTTCAACCATCCAGATTTGTTTGGATGGATAGATGGCAAAGTGATTGGAGGGTATAATTTTATTCAGGAAGGAGAGCCACCTCTAGATAAGAATGGTCACGGCACTCAAGTTGCAGGTGTAATTGCTGCAGATGGGCAAGTCAAAGGTGTTGCACATAAAGCAAAAATTCTCGCATACAAAGTATCAGAAGATGGTGAAGGTGTATCATCAGAATTAATCACAAAGGCAATAAACAAAGCAATGGAGGATGGTGCAGATATTATCAATATTAGTTTAGGATTAAACAAAACAAATGCAAAGATTGAGCGAGCAATAACTCATGCAGTAGAAAATGGAATGTTTGTAGTAGTTGCTGCAGGAAATGATGGACCAGATTTTAAAACCATTGGCAGTCCTGGAATGAATTTAGGAGCAGTTACAGTTGGTGCAACATACAACAATCTAACATCAAGTCTAGTTGCAACATTAGAAGTAGATGAGAAATCATATACAGTAATTCCAATGGTTGGAACTACAAAAATTGATGGACCAATATCTGAGAAAATAATTGTTGCAGGTCATGGGAAAATTAGTGATTTAGAAGGACTAGATGTTAGAGGTGTAATAGTAATTGTTGAGAGGGGAAGTGATGTTGAAGGAGAATTACTATACTTTTCAATTAAAGAAGAAAACGTAGCTAATGCAGGGGCAAAAGCTCTAATTGTGTATAATAATATTTCAGGAATATTTTTGGGGGAGTTAATTCATGAATTTATCAGACCAGATTACAAACCACAAATTCCAGTAGTATCAATGGATAGAGAAGAAGGACTAGAAGTTATCAAATCAATTCAAAATGGCAACAAGGCAAATATGCATTTGTTTTACAATCCAGATTTTGTGACACACTTTAGTTCACGGGGACCTGTTTCACCATTTTACATAAAACCTGATCTAGTGGCACCAGGTGCATACATCAATACAACACAAAGTGGTGCTGGGTATAATTTTACTAGTGGAACAAGTTATGCTGCCCCTCATGTTAGCGGTGCTGCAGCATTATTACTTCAAAAAAATCCTGACCTTCTCAATTATGAGTTAAGATCACTATTACTCACAACAACTGAGCCTGTATCTGATGCATATGGACAAGCATTCTCTATTTCAGAAGCTGGATCAGGTAGACTAGATATTGGAAATGCGTTTGGGGCAAACCTAATCATCATGCCACCAAATTTTGTTGCAAGTGTGTCACTAGATGATACAATGATTCAACAAAATTTTGAATTAAAATTACTTGCTGGAACTATGGATGGAATAAAAATTAATTTTGATGGCCCAGAATTTATTGACTTTTCACATGTTATTGATGGAAACACTTTACAAATTACAATGAATATTTCAGGAGAAGATTTTGGGGACCATGAAGGAAAATTAATCATCAATCATCAAAGTACAAAATACACAATTCCATATCTATTACACTACACTCAAGGTTCAGTTTCTGTAAATCAGCAAGACCAGAAACTTTTCTTTGAGATTAATCATCCACAAGAATGGAGTTTTGCAAAAATTTCGGTGATTAATAGCAAAGATGGTAAGGTGGATACTACAACAATAAAGCCTGACAAAAATTCATCAATTAAAATTTATGAAAATTCATTATATTGGATTGATGCTAAAATCAGAGTCAATGGAACAACATTTGATGCATTTAACACAATTCAAATCACCACACTAGATAAGAATCCAAATAGATTTGAAATTATAGATATTCCAGAAAAGCAGATTGGAATTATTGCAGGAATTGTTATTCTTGTAGGTGTGATTGGATTAATTAAAAGACGATAAATCTATTGAGGGCTATTTGGGCCTGCTTGAATTATATCTGCTGAAACATTTTCGAATTTCTTGAAATTTTCAACAAACATTTTGGCAAGTGTTTTTGCAGATTCAGTGTACGAGTCCTGATTGCTCCAAGTATTTTTTGGATCTAAAATCTCTGATGGAACCCCATCAACTTCAGTTGGAATATCTAAATTGAAAATATCATCATGTCTGTATTTTGCATCATCTAGTGCTCCAGTAAGTGCTGCAGTGACCATTGCTCTACTGTACTTTATTTTGATTCTCTGACCAATGCCGTATGCACCACCAGACCATCCAGTGTTGACAAGGTATACTATGGTATTGTGCTGATTAATTTTTTCTCCTAGTAATTTTGCATATACTGAGGCAGATCTAGGCATGAATGGTGCTCCAAAGCATTGAGAGAAGACAGACTTTGGTTCTTTGATTCCTCGTTCTGTTCCTGCAAGTTTACTTGTGTATCCTGACATAAAGTGGTACATTGCACCCTGTTTAGTTAATCTAGAAACGGGTGGTAAAACTCCCAATGCATCTGCAGTTAAAAATACAATGACTTTAGGATTTCCACCAATACTTGGAATCACAGCTCCTGGAATAAATTCAAGTGGGTATCCAACGCGAGTATTTTCAGTTAGTGTGTTATCATCATAGTCTGGAACATTATCTTTTAGTACAACATTTTCTAATAGTGCACCAGGTTTGATTGCATTCCAAATTTCAGGTTCTGCTTCTTGACTTAGATTGATACATTTTGCATAACAACCACCTTCAAAATTAAAGGTGCCATTTTCAGACCAACCATGTTCATCATCACCAATTAATTTTCTATTAGGATCTGCTGAAAGTGTTGTTTTACCAGTACCTGATAATCCAAAGAACAATGCAGTGTCTCCTTTCTCTCCAATGTTTGCAGAACAATGCATTGGGAAAATTCCTTTATCAGGTAATAGATAATTCATCACACCAAACATTGATTTTTTCATCTCTCCTGCATATTCGGTTCCCCCAATCAAAACAATTTTTTTTGTTAAATCAATTAGAATAAAGACATCAGTTCTTGTTCCATCAGTTTTAGGATCTGCTACAAAATCATTGATACACAAAATAGTAAATTCGGGTTCATGATTTTCCAACTCTTCATTTGTAGGACGAATAAACAAATTACTTGAAAACATACTTTGCCAAACATGGTCATTGATTACTCTAATGGGTAAACGGGTTTTAGGATCAGCCCCTACAAAACCATCAAAAACATAAAGTTCCTTATTATCAACAAAGTCTTTCATTTTTTCAAAGAGTTTTTCAAATTTATCACCAGGGAATGGATGATTGATTTTTCCCCAATCAATAGTATTGCTTGTTTTATCATCATTTACAATAAAGCGATCATCAGGAGACCTACCAGTGAATTTTCCAGTATCAATGGATAGTGAGCCTGTAGAGTTTACTACGCCTTCTTTGAGGGCTACTGCGAGATTTACCATCTCATCTGAACTAAGATTTCGGTGAACTTTGGAGGGTTTTATTCCAAATGTAGATAATTGTGATGAGAATTTGTCAGTTACAATAGATCCCACTACTTCAGTCATTAGGCTATATCACCTAAAATGACAATTCCAAACTCAGGCTTGTTCATGAATATTTCGATCCCCCTAGAGTTTCTTTATTATCTTTTGGAATCCCAAATTTTTGTCAGGCTAGGAACGTATTTATTTCAAAATTCAAGACTTGATTTATGACGATCAACAAAGATCTACTTGCAAAGAGAGCAGAAGTCAAAAAACACAAGCCCGACTTTGTAAGACCAGAGAGTTGGCGTTATGTTAGACTTCATACTAATTGGAGAAAACCAAAAGGAATTGATCATCATCAGAGAAAACAAAAAAGTAGAGGTCGTCCAGGTCTAGTCAAAATTGGATATGGAGGACCAAGAAATTCAAAAGGATTACACCCATCAGGATTTACAGATAACCTAGTTTTCAATTTAGCTGATTTAGCAAAATTAGATCCAAAAAAAGACGGTGTCAGATTTGGACATAGTGTTGGTACTAGAAGAAGAAAAGAGATTGTTGTAATAGCAATTGAGAAAAAATTTAAAATATTTAATGCAAGGGTGAGCGCAGTTGGTAGTTAATCTTAGAGCCAAAAAAAGACTCGTATCAAGAGTTACAGGTGTTGGAATTCACAGAATAAGATTTGATACTGACCATCTAATCGATATCGCAGATGCAATTACTAGAGCAAATATTCGAAGTCTAATTACTGCAAACACAATCAGGATTAAACCATTCACTGGAACATCAAAAGGCAGAGCACATTTCAAAAAAGCTCAGAAAAACAAGAGAGGTACAACCCAAGGTTCCAAAAAAGGTAGAAAAGGTGCACGAGTTGGAAAAAAGACAGTATACGTTGCACATGTTAGAGCATTAAGACGATTATTGAAAATTGCAAAAGACAGAAAAGATTTGACTAATCCAGAATTTTGGCTACTATACAAAAGAGTTGGTGGAAATACAGTTAGAAACAAAGCACATCTTAGAACTTTGATGGATGAAATCAGAGAGAAGAGAAAAGATTAGAATCGATAAATTTTATTTTCTAAATCTAGTATTTTTCCGTTTGAAATTTCAATACCCTCATCACTAAGCATCTTTACTTTGATGTCCTGACCAAATGCATAACCACCAATTTTTCCAGTAGACATTACAACTCTATGACAAGGAATGATTACAGGGTATGGGTTTTTGTTCATCACTCTACCTACAACTCTTTGTCCATTTTTTAGTCCAACTGCTTTTGCCAGTTCACCATAAGTTGTGATTTGACCTTTTGGAACATCTAGTAATTTTTTGTAAATCTTTTCATCAAGATTCAAAGTTTAATGACCTCAAGATTTGTTGATTCTAAAAATTCAACAACTTTGGATTTATTTTTCCCCAAGCCGGCCCAATCAAGTAATGCAGTTTTTGCCATACTGTTTTTGGAAATAATATGAGAGAATAATTGCTCATCAAGATTATCTAATGCATGCTTTGGAGTTACAGTACCAAGTGAGTATTTCCCTTCAAGTAGTTCATTTGTAAATTTTGAAGGATAGTGAGTGCCACCAAAACAGATTGCAACAGGGTTTTTAGGAATTGTTTGTGATAATACCTGGTGAACTATAGTTGCGACAGAATTGCACAACTCTACATCAGTCCATTGTTTTTCAGTAGTCCCAATTTCAATGAATATTGAGGGCTTGCTTAGTGCAGTTGGTCCGTGATGAGTTGCCTCTATAGTAATTTGAAATTCTGAGAATTGTGATTGGTTTTGCTTTAATGCTTTGAGATATTGCTTTTGTAAATCAGGATGTGGAATTGCAATTTCTTTATCATTACCGCCAAACTTTGCTTCTGAGAAATTTCCAGTACAATGACAAGTTAAAGCCAAAAATCCTGATTCTGCTGCATGTTTTGATAAAAACACAAATCCATCATAATCATATTTTTCATCTAACCAATCAGCAGAGATTGCAGGGGATTCAATAATTAGTAGATCATAATATTTTCCACGAAAGAGATCTCCATCTTTGGTCATTTCTTTTGAAAGAAATTTTGCCATATTATGACCTGCAGGATCATTTTCGTAAGCAACTAGCAGTTCCATGCGATAAGGAATATAAGGACACTTTATTTATTTTCAGCAATGAAACCACGGCAGACTTTGAAGAATATGGTCAATACATTGAAAATGACCAAAAAACCAGATAAGGATGAGTATCAACAGCACCTAAGATTAGTATTATTGGGAATAGGTGGAGTAGGACTCATCGGGTTTATTATTCAGTTTGTCTTTTCTGTGATTACATTTGGAAGATAAAATGTCAGAAGAAAAAGAAATAAAATCAGATTTGGAAGATAAAATGTCAGAAGAAGAAGAAATAAAATCACATTTGTTTGCAATTAGAACCACTGGAGGACAAGAAAAAGTGGTATTGAGATTATTAGAAGCTAAAGCCAATGCAAATCAAATTAACATTCAATCTGTTTTGTTAGTTGATAATCTAAAGGGATATGTCGTAATTGAGGCAATTAATCCAAGTGATGCATACATGGCAGTAGAAGGAGTACGACACATCAGAGGTCAACTAAGAGGAGAATTAGAATTCAAAGATATTGAAGGATATCTAATAAAGAAATCAACAGTTTCACTATTAGCAGTCGATAACGTTATTGAAATCACAGGTGGTCCATTCAAGGGAATGAAAGCAACAATTACAAGAATAGATGTAGAAAAAGAAGAAGCTACAGTTGTTTTGTTGGATGCATCATACCAATTACCAGTAACAGTAGATGCAAACTATCTAAAGCTGGTACCAGGGGCTTAGAGAGTAAGGATTAAATTTTCGATATAAAGTTGAATTAAAATGGGAGAACAAAAAGTATCAGCACTTGTAACAGGCGGAGGAGCATCAGCAGGTCCACCATTGGGTCCAGCACTCGGTCCTCTTGGCGTCAACATTATGGAAGTCATTAAAGCAATTAATGATAAAACTAAAGACTTTGAGGGAATGAAAGTTCCAGTTACAGTAATTGTTGATACAGATACAAAAAAATATGAAATTGAGATAGGCATTCCATCAGCTGCTGCATTAATCATGAAAGAGGCAGGAATTCAAAAAGGATCTGGAACATCAGGTACTGATTGGGTAGGAGATGTAACAATTGATTCAATCATCAAAGTTGCAAATACAAAATTAGAAAAATCTTATGCTTCATCATTAAAATCAGTTGCAAAAACCATCATTGGTACATGTGTAGCATTAGGGGTCAAAATAGAGGGTAAAACTCCTAAAGAAATGACTGCAGAAATCAATGAAGGTAAATGGGATGAAAAACTCAAATAATTACTGAGTTAAATAAACAGGATCTTTATCGGTTTTTTGTAATTCTACAAAAGTTTCAGTATTTTGAATACCATCAATTTTTCCAATTTTCTCAATTACTATAGTGTGTAGAGATTCAAGATTTTGAGCATAAACTTGAATCATAATATCAAATCTGCCAGTTATTTCTGAAATTGATACAACTTCAGGAATATCCATGAATTGTTTGTGAATCGCATCCTTGTATTTTGGATCTCGATTAATTCCAACTGATGCCTTTACACTTATTCCTAAAAGAGAATCATCAATATCAATAGTAAATTTTTTGATTAGTTTTTTCTTCAACAATCTCTTAATCCTACTATAAAGAACAGATGCATTGATTCCTAGTTTTTTAGATAGTATAGGAACAGAAATAGATCCATCCTGAGTCAATTCAAAGAGTAATTTCATATCCAAATCATCGAATCTATGCAATGTATTCAAAAATCTTGTTTCTGATTTAATATATGTAGGTTTTCAGAGATTTTTATGTCTTAATTAGTAATAATTTAATAAAAATGTGTAATTTTTTTAAAAAACTCTTCTTTAGATCTTTCAATCTCTAAACGATTTTAAGTAGGCAGTCTCGAATTTCTTCGTAATGATTACAGAGACACAACTAGTAGAAGTTGTAAAACAAGTCAAAGCATCTTCAAAAAAGAGGAAATTCAAGCAAGCAATAGAGTTGATAGTAAATTTCAAAGATATTGATGTAAAAAAAGGATTTGCACTAAACGATATAGTTCAGCTTCCAAAGACTAGTTCTCCTGCAACAGTTTGTGTCATGGCAACAGGGGAAATGGGAACCCAAGCCAAAGCAGCAAATGCTGATTCTGTAATTGGAACAGATGAATTAGAAAAATTTGGAAAAAACAAAAGAGAGTCAAGAAAATTCATAAACAAATATGATTTCTTTTTGGCAGATACTCAAGTTATGCCAGCAGTCGGTAAAACATTAGGTCAACTGTTAGGCCCAAGAGGAAAAATGCCAACACCAGTTCCATTTAACGCAGACATTGCTGCATTTTTAGCAAGATTTAGAACATCAATTAAAATTAGAACTAGAGCATCACTTTCACTTGCATGTAAAATTGGTGATGAGTCAATGAGTGATGAAGATTTAGCGGTTAATGCACATACAGTGATTAGTGCAATTGAAAAGAAATTACCAAACGGTGAGAAAAATATTAAAAAAATTATGATAAAGACTACAATGGGTAAACCAGTTAAACAAATGCAAGAGGTTAAGAAGAAACATGCATGAGAATAGAACTAGTTATCCTAAAAGAAAATCTCAAATGCATCAGCAATTACAAGAGCTTCCAAAAAAATACAAAGTGTTTGCAATAATTAAAATGAATAAAGTTCGTTCTACACAAATTTTACCATTAAGAAAAACTCTCAAAGGTCAAGTAGAGTTTGTAAGTATCAAAGATAAAATTGCAATCAAAGCACTGGAGTCACTAGATGTTCCAGGAATTAAAGAAATGGTTGGAGAACTAAAGGGGCAAATTATGTTCTTGTTTACAAACATGTCACCATTCAAGCTAAACGTTCTCTTGGCAAAAAACAAAATCATGATGGCAGCACGTGGTGGAGATGTTGCAAGTATCGATATTGTAGTTGCAGCAAAGAACACAGGGATTGCACCAGGACCAATGCTTACAGAATTCAAAGAAGCAGGAATTCCAACTAAAATAGACCAAGGTACAATTTGGATTGCAAAGGACACTACACCAGTAAAGAAAGGTGAGGCAATCAATGAGAAACTAGCAGCACTATTAGGAAAATTAGATATCAAACCAGTAGAGGCAGGAATTACACTAAACTCAGCATTAGAGGCTGGAATAAAATATTCTGAGGAGGAGATGATAATTGATGTTGAGAAGATTAGAAGTGAATTTGCACAAGCACACCAAGAAGCAATTTCACTATCAATTGAGGCAGCATACATTACTGCTGATAACATTTCACAAATCCTATCAAAGGCTTCACAATCTGCACGTTCAGTATCTATAGAGTCAGGATTTATGACAAATGAGACAAAAGAGCAAATTTTGCAAAAAGCAGATGCTCAAGCAAAAAGTCTTGCAAGTAAAGCAAAAGACTACAAACCAGCATAAGTTCAGTCTTTAATTTTTAATTATAACATTTTAGATGTTACACAACTATCTTGATAATATTCATCAAGTTTAACGTGAGTAAAATAATTTTCAGGATTGTAGGCAGTCTAAAAATTGTTAGTATGTTGAATTTTTGGGAATGTGATTGTAAAAATTGTAGGATTCATTGTTACTAAAATTATTCCCCCATGTGACTCTATGATGGATTTTACACTAACTAATCCTAGTCCTGTTCCATGTTGTTTAGTGGTGAATAAAGGGTCAAAGATTTTGTCTAAATTGTCATCAGATATGCCATTTCCAGAATCACTGATTTGAATAATGATTTCATTATTTTTTTCTATGAGAATTATTTCTATGGTGCCCACATTATCCATAGCTTGAATTCCATTTAAAATTAAATTATTTAATTCGAACTGTCGAGTCAGAATTTCGAAAAAAAAGCCGCAACACTGAGATATTCGCGTTCAAAGTGAGAAGGTTCTAAATTTGGTCAAAGTCCTGACCCCTTAATGGAGGAGGGTTAAA
>LFLC01000014.1 GCA_001543015.1 Nitrosopumilus sp. LS_AOA
TTCGCGTTCAAATGCAAATATTATATTTTTTAATTATTGACTGTACCTGAATCTTTTGTTTCTGAAGGATTATCTCTGATTTTGTTGGCAATTAGCATTGTAAACACCATGTTTAGGCTTGATTCTTTGAAGCATATCTAAACTAGTTTGTTCATTTTGAACCTTTAGTATCATTTTTAATGTATTTTGAATTTTTAGTAAATAATGGGTTTGTTTAAGCGTAAAAAAGACGATGAAAATAACACAAAATGTGATACATGTGGAACTGAACTACATGATCCTGAACGATTAAAAAGACATATGAAAAAAGCCCATGGAAACGTACCTGCAAAGAAAATGGATCCTAATGCTGGGGATGGCGGAACTTGGTAGATTGGAATTAGATTCAGGACAAAAAACCAGTCTAGTTTTTGTTGGTGCATTTGTTCTTGTAGGAATTGTTTTATCGACTATTATTTTCCCATTTTGGCATCTAATTCGTGAAGATGTGTTTGAAGATGTGATAATTTTAACAAATGATGATGGTGTGTGTTATGTTGAGACTGTAGATTTTATTCCTAAAACAATTGAAAATTGTAGTTCAATTTCTGGTGAAAATGTATCCATAAAGTTTGGTAAGGGGCTTGCTTGGGCAACCATTGTACCATAATCGATGATTTAATATTTTAAAAAATACTGTAAATTTTCATGGACTGTATTTTTTGTAAAATAATTGAAGGTAGCATCCCTGCAAAAATTCTTAAAGAAACATCCCAATCTATCTCATTTTTAGATGCATTTCCTTTATCTAAAGGACATGTACTTGTTATTCCAAAAAACCATCACCAAAAAATTCAAGATATGAGTCAATCTGAAAATACTGATTTATTCTTACTTGTGCATGAGATGACTTCAAAAGTTGATTCTATTTCTGGTTCAACTTTAGTTGCAATACATAATGGAATAGATGCTGGACAAGAAGTTCCACACGTTCATGTTCATTTAGTTCCAAGATCTAAAAATGATTCTGCAGGACCAATTCATAGTATGTTTAATTCTTCATTGAAACTATCTGAATCTGAAGTCGATGAAATTTACAATAAACTAAAAAATTAATTTCAATATGGGAATAATCTTTCTTTAGTATCAATATTTTCTACAATAATTGCTTTTGTTGGGCATGTTTCAGCAGCATTCATTATTTTATTAACTCCTGCACCTTTTTGATTAATTACAGATGATTTTGGATTAAGCTTAGTATTTCTATTTATTTCAAAAACATCTGGCGCTATTGTCTCACAACTACAGCAAGCAATACACAAACTCTCATCAACATTTACAAATAAATTTGGTTGGGATTTGGGTTCTCTTGCTTTATCCCATTCTCCATTTTTACCATCTGAACGAATTCTTGCATTATAATCGTCCCAAAACTTTCTTTCATATTCTTTCCAAAAATTAGGATCTCCCTCTTCAAACTCCCGTGTATATTTCCCCCAGTCTTGTTCTGGAATTTTTTGTTCACTAGGTGTTGCACCCCATTGTGGGTTTCTCTTAAAATCAGATTTTGTTTCATTTTGTTTGTAATCTTGATATGTTGTGAATTTTTTTGGAGAATGATTATTCTTTAAAAAATGATATGCCTCTGTAATTTTCTTAAACTCTGAATCCTCTGTTTTATTTTTGATTCTATCCGGATGTACTTCTAGTACCTTTTTTCTATATGATGATTTTATTTCTTCTTGAGATGAATTTTCTTGTACATTGAGTATTTTGAGTGCTTGGTATGCGTTCACTGTATTTAGTAATGTGTTATATGTTAAAAATAATTTCATTTGTATTATTTTTCTAGTATTGTCTCATCTTCTACATTCCATGCTGGTTCTACAATGCATAAAAATCTTAAATCATCAGTTCCTGTATTTTTTATGAATTGCTTTGAATTTGGGGGAACAAAAACTGAGTCATCTTTTTGAAGATGAAATGTATCTTCACCAACACTTAGATCACCACTTCCTTTTAGAATATAGTAAATTTCAGATGATTTGATTTTATGAATATTTGATTTTTTCCCTTGCTCTAAAGTAAATTGTGCAATACTGTAATTGATTCTATTTTGTGTATTATGTGGGTTGAAAAATTGTTTGATTTTTGTTCCTTCATTTCCTTGAATTGATTCAATCTCTGAGTTTTTCCTTAACGACATGTATTCTAAATAATTTTTGAAACTTTGGATTTAAAATCTGATTCATACCATACCGTTTTGTATTCTGCATTTTTTCTTGGCAGAATGTTTATTGCAATATGTGAAAATATCTTTTTCTTATCAACTGAGCCATGTGTATGGAGAGTTTTTTCTGGAATGTGTAAAATATCCCCTTCATTTAGTGTGATTCTTTCTATTCTTTTAATTGTAAAATTATTTTTACTAGTTCCATATCTTTTAAAAATCTCAAGACTACCTTTCCCCTTTATGCCAATTAATACCTGATTTCCATTGTGCCAATGAAGTTTTGTTTTTGAGCCCTTTTCAAAATGCACGTGATAGATATCTTGATCTTGGGATTTAATTTTGTTTGATAAAACTTTCATCCATGTTTTATTTGTAAACCATTCTGGGTTTACTTTTCTTTGATCTCCTGAACCGTAAATGTTTGTTTTTTTCATTTTATATTCTATCCAAAATTTTCTTTTTCTTTTCTTGAAATTCTTTTTCTGTAATTATTTCTGATTTTCGTAGCTTGCCTAGTTTTTTTAATATTTCCAAGTCCTCTTGTGTATTTGATGTAACATTTTTTGCAGCAGAAATTCCATCTGTAATTTTCTTAATTCCTCTTTTTTGTAACCCTTCTCTTTCTTTTTTTGCTTGTTTACGAATACCCTTACTAGTCTTTGAGGCTTGTTTTGCAGTCATTACTCCAAATTCTACTGCATCATCTAGTACTTCATCTGCTTTTTTGATACCTTCTTGAATGGCATTGTCTGCTTTTTTTAGAAATTTTTCAATATGGCCATTTTTTTCGCTTCCCATAATCTTTGAATCATTTTAAATCTATTATCTCTTTCTTATCAGAATTGGTTTAATAGATGTAAATTGTACTTTTGTGTATCTTTGACAAAAACTAATGATGTAAAGATTGTAGTTTTAAGAAAAAATCTAGAAGAAGCAGATGCGTTAGAAATTATTGAACAAAAGAAAACTACTCCTTTCAAATCTTTGTTATCTCGACCAAAAAAAGAAGATGTTCATATTCACTCCTTAAAATTATACTATGAATGCATCTTGATGGTTTCAGGAAAATACATTGCTGATTATTTTCGTCAAGCAACTCATACCATTTCAGTTGATTCCAATATTCGAGAAATTGTTTTGGGTGATGGCACTTTTCCAATTCAAACAAAATCTAGTTTGAAAAAGGCATTTTCTGGTAAAAGAGGAAAAAACAAGATTGATTTGAAATTAGAAGAACATGTATTTGTAGAGGATGAAGATGAGTTGACTTTTGATCATCATGGACGAGAAATTAAATTCCCATTTAAGATAAACTCTAAAACAATTGAGAATTATCCTAAACGCTTACTGGAAAAAAATAAAGAAAATATCAAAAAACCAGAAATAACAAATGCTGCAGCCATATTGAAATTACAATCCCAACTAAAAAAACCACTTGAGACTGATGTACGAAATCTTTCAGAAGAATTTGTATTGCGTGAAATTACTGAACTGTACGTTCCAATATTTGAAGCAAGGTTAATTGGTCCAAAAAAGAAAGTTGGAATTATTAGAATAGATGCTGTGAGAAAAAAGATTTTATAATTTTACTATTTTTCTAAATTGATCATTATCGTATAGTTTCTCAAATATTTTTTCATCTTTTGCCCATATGCGTATAATTTTAGGGTTTTTTGAAACTGCCTGTTTTAGTAATTCTAGAGATTCTGGATACATCCCTAATGCTGCCTTACTTCGAGATTTTGCATAAATTACATTCACATTGTCTTTGAATTTTCTTAAAATATCATCAAAGACATCAAGTGCTTTTTTATGCTCCCCTAATTCTGCCAACTGTACCCCTTTCTGGAAAAATGCATCTTGATTATTGGGGTATTTTTTACAAATATTTTGAAAGCAGTTTAGTGCCTCTTCATGCCTTTTCATTTTTCCAAGAACTATTCCTTTGTAGACCATTGCATTTGGTTTTCTAGGATCAATTACAATTGCTTTTTCTAATGCTACTAATGCATCCTCATGTTCTCGTAGTTTGTCTAGTAACACACCTTTGTTAAAATACGCTGCTGCATATTTTGAATCAGCCTCTATTGCTTTGTCGTAGCATTCTGCTGCATCTTGGATGTTTCCCATTTCCGCCATTGCAATTCCTTTATTGTTGAATGCTTGTGCATCTTTGGGATCAATCTCTAATAATTTATCAAAACAAGTAACAGAATCTGTGTATTTTTTAATTTGATTGAGTGCTAGTCCCTTATTGTATAATGCTGAAACATTTTTTGAATCTTGTTTTAGAACTTTGTTAAATAATGCAATAGCTCCTTTTGCTTGATTTTTATCCATTAGTGCCATTCCGTGATACATCAAGTCTTCTGGTTTATCTTTAGAGCCAAATAATCCCATAATTTACTCCAAAATGATTTCGCTAATGAAAGTTTGGCTTAACCTAATGACTTGAATTTCTTTATTGCCTTTTTTGCCAAATCTTCTTGTGATTTGGCATTAGCATCAGTCGGATCGTCTGTCGCATAGTCTTCCTTTGACTCTTTTTTCTTTTCCATATTTTTTACAGGATGATTAATTATAAAAATTATAATTTTTAAGATACGCTTAATTTTAATCAAAATCTTCTTTTGACTATTGACTAATTCTGAAATAAAGTATCTATCTGAAAAGGTACATGTCCATAAATGGCCACAAAATACTCCAATTTGGGATGATTTAACCCAAAAACAAATTGATGCTACTATAAACAAAAAGACAGATAAAAAACAAATTACAATTACTGCCGATATTGTAACCATTGAAAATATAGCATTTTATTCTTTGAAAAAAATTGGAGTCGCTATTCCGTTTTTTAAAGATGAATGTACATTAATTTTTGAAGCTCAATTTGGAGAACTATATGCTCATGTTCATATTACTAAAAAATCTGGAAATTTTTTAGATCTTTTCAACCAACTAATGTTTTGGAAAAATAATGTTTTTGTAGATAAATCCTAAAGATTCTCAGATGCTTTGATCATCTTTTTGATATCATCTTTTGTATGTGCATCTGAAATTGCTCCTAATTTTCCAGGTAAGAAGAATATTCCATCATGAGCAGTCATTTTAAAATGATATTTTGTAAGCATTGAACTATCGCATTTTGCAACATCAACTGCATTTTTGATTTCAGTTATTCCATTTTTTAGAAAATGAGTCATAAACAAAGAACCTTTCCCTGATACTGCAACTTGTCCATCAAAGACTTTGGTAATTTCTTTTCTAGCAAATTCCCCTAATGAGTTAATTTTTGAGTAAATTGATTTTTTTGTTTTTAGCTGATTTAATGTGGCAAAGCCTGATGTCATCGAGGCTGGATTTGCAGAAAATGTGCCTCCACCTACATAGGAACGCTCAGACTTTTTCTTACCTGTAGTATCTGCCATCTGCATGATTTCTTTTTTGCCACAAATTACACCAATTGCCATTCCGCCCCCTACTATTTTACCCAATGTAACGATGTCTGGATTTAATTTCATTGTGGGGTATAGACATCCAAATCTAAATCTAAATCCTGTAACAATCTCATCTAAAATAAATAGAGAATTATTTTTCTTACAAAACTCTTGGATCCCTTTTAGATAGTCTGGTTCTGCTGGAATACATCCTCCTCCACCTAATACTGGTTCAATAATTACCCCAGCTAAACTCTTTGAATATTTTTTTAATATTACAATTGACTTTTCTAAATCATTGTAAGGTATTGATACAATTTGATCCTCATTTACAACTCCTGAACTTTCAGATTCTGTAAATGGCCAATTAACTGATTTTAATAAATCAGATGTATATCCATGCCATCCTCCATCTATTTTTGCAATAATTTTTTTACCTGTTACAGACCTAGCTAGTCTTACTGCATACATTGTAGCTTCAGTACCTGATGTGACGTAACGAATTTTCTCAGCTACTGGAACTGCTTTAGAAATTAATTCAGATAATAAAATAGTCTGCTCATTAACTGTGCCGTACATCCAACTTTTATCAATTTGATTCTTCAAAGAATCTTTTACTTTTTTTGGACCGTGACCTAAAATAAGTGACCAGTGTCCCATCCAATAATCTGTATACTTGTTATCATCAACATCAATCAAATTTTTCCCTAACGATTTTTTTACTACAAATGGATATGGTTCATAAAATCTTATGTTATGACTTACTCCATTGACGTGGAGTTTTTTTGATTTGGAAAACAGCTTGGCTGATTTTCTTGTTTTCTTTTTGTATTGAGATAAATAATTCAAAACCAAACTCCTAGAAATATTTCTAACATTTTAACTATCAAAATGATCTCTTATCTTATTTTTTAAAGTCTGTCTGTTGATCTGATGGATCAAAACTTGAAATTTTTTCAATATTTAGGCTCGATCAGCCATTTTTTCACGCTTGGTTTATATGGATTCTGGCTTCATCACTTCCTGCATACGTAACGCAATAGGCGGCGCTCGTGATGAAGTATGGCAAGATGCCACTTTGTGATTCATGGGCCTCCAGTTACGCATACAAGAATGAGGATTTGATCGAAAGATCAATATCTGAGATGTGAAGATTATGTGCATCCGTCAATTCCAATTTAAAGTACAAATGTACTTCATTAATCAAGACCAAAAAAGAAAAGAAAATTCAGAATCCGGTTGATCCTGCCGGACCTGACTGCTATCGGATTGATACTAAGCCATGCGAGTCATTGCAGCAATGCAAGGCAGACGGCTCAGTAACGCGTAGTCAACCTAACCTATGGACGGGAATAACCTCGGGAAACTGAGAATAATGCCCGATAGAACACTATACCTGGAATGGTTTGTGTTCCAAATGATTTATCGCCATAGGATGGGACTGCGGCCTATCAGTTTGTTGGTGAGGTAATGGCCCACCAAGACTATTACAGGTACGGGCTCTGAGAGGAGTAGCCCGGAGATGGGTACTGAGACACGGACCCAGGCCCTATGGGGCGCAGCAGGCGAGAAAACTTTGCAATGTGCGAAAGCACGACAAGGTTAATCCGAGTGGTTTCTGCTAAAGGAACCTTTTGTTAGTCCTAGAACCACTAACGAATAAGGGGTGGGCAAGTTCTGGTGTCAGCCGCCGCGGTAAAACCAGCACCTCAAGTGGTCAGGATGATTATTGGGCCTAAAGCATCCGTAGCCGGCTCTGTAAGTTTTCGGTTAAATCTGTACGCTCAACGTACAGGCTGCCGGGAATACTGCAGAGCTAGGGAGTGGGAGAGGTAGACGGTACTCGGGAGGAAGTGGTAAAATGCTTTGATCTCTCGATGACCACCTGTGGCGAAGGCGGTCTACCAGAACACGTCCGACGGTGAGGGATGAAAGCTGGGGGAGCAAACCGGATTAGATACCCGGGTAGTCCCAGCTGTAAACTATGCAAACTAAGTGATGCATTGGCTTGTGGCCAATGCAGTATTTCAGGGAAGCCGTTAAGTTTGCCGCCTGGGAAGTACGTACGCAAGTATGAAACTTAAAGGAATTGGCGGGGGAGCACCACAAGGGGTGAAGCCTGCGGTTCAATTGGAGTCAACGCCAGAAATCTTACCCGGAGAGACAGCAGAATGAAGGTCAAGCTGAAGACTTTACCAGACAAGCTGAGAGGTGGTGCATGGCCGTCGCCAGCTCGTGCCGTGAGATGTCCTGTTAAGTCAGGTAACGAGCGAGATCCCTGCCTCTAGTTGCCACCATTACTCTCAGGAGTAGTGGGGCGAATTAGCGGGACCGCCGCAGTTAATGCGGAGGAAGGAAGGGGCCACGGCAGGTCAGTATGCCCCGAAACTCTGGGGCCACACGCGGGCTGCAATGGTAATGACAATGGGTTCCGAATCCGAAAGGAGGAGGTAATCCCCAAACATTACCACAGTTATGACTGAGGGCTGCAACTCGCCCTCACGAATATGGAATCCCTAGTAACTGCGTGTCATTATCGCGCGGTGAATACGTCCCTGCTCCTTGCACACACCGCCCGTCGTTTCATTGAAGTGAGCTTTTAGCGATGTGACGTCTAATTGGCGTTATTGAACTTGAGGTTCGTGACAAGGGAAAAGTCGTAACAAGGTGACCGTAGGGGAACCTGCGGTCGGATCACCTCCTTAGACATGGAAAGTGTACGGATGTACAATAATCTTCACATCAAACCATTCGATGCAATGCATCACTAACGTGATGTATGAAGGATGTAGTGGACCCCTGCCAGGGGGTTTGCAATGATCATCGTGCATAGTCGTGTAATATGTGGCTGAATACACCGTTATACAGACGGCAATAGGTGGATTGCTAGGCTTGAGGAGAGATGAAGGACGTGTCAAGCTGCGATAAGCTCGGGGTAGGCGCACGAATCCTATGATCCCGAGATGTCCGAATGAGAATCTTACACATTTGTGTATTCCAGTAGATTACTATTGGAAGTCGAACCGTGGGAATTGAAGCATCTTAGTACCACGAGGAAAAGAAATCAATAGAGATTTCCCAAGTAGAGGCGATCGAAAAGGAAAGAGCCCAAACTGAATCCTTCGGGAGATGTGGTGTTTTGGTATGATAATATGGAAACTTGGAACACAGCTGAAATGATCTGAAAAGTTCTGGCGAAGAGGGTGATACCCCCTTAGGCGAAGTGGGAAGAGTCCTATTCATACCCGAGTAGTTGTCCTTGGTAGTGGGCAATGAATATGGGTGAAAGTAGCATCCGAGGCTAAATATTTCTCAAGACCGATAGTGGACTAGTACCGTGAGGGAAAGCTGAAAAGTACCCCGGAAGGGGGGCGAAAAGTGCATGAAACCTATTGCTTACAGACGTGCATGGCATGAAAGGTGATTTTTTCATTTTAGAGATTCTAGCAATAGAGTTGAAGATTTGATGTTCAAATCATCAGTGTCATGCGTTCCGTCTCGAAACACGGGCCAAGGAGCTAATTGTCATGGCAAGCTTAAACCTGTAAAGGTGAAAGCGAAGGGAAACCGAGTTCTCGCAGTACTCGCAAGAGTATCAGGAGAAGCGTGTGAAAGTGCGTAGAGTCATGGCGACTAGGCTAGAAGCCAGTCGATCTATTCCTGGGCTAGATGAAGGCGGGCGAAAGCCCGCTGGAGGTCTTAAGACGTTCTGACGTGCAAATCGTTGTTGTGACCTGGGAATAGGGGTCAAAAACCAATCTAGACTGGCGCTCGCTAGTTCCAACCGAAGCGTCTCGCAGGGCGTGGTTTGTGGAGGTAGTGTTTCCGGTAGAGCACTGATAGAGGGGCGCGGGGGAGAAATCCCTCACCCCTCATTCAAACTCCGAACGGATACACATCGTAGAAGCAAGCACACGGGCTCATGTGGCGTAAGGCTCATGGCCGAAAGGGGTTTAACCCAGACTGAAGTTAAGGTCCCTAAATTTTTGCTAAGTGTCAAGCTAAAGAGCGTGTTCTCGCCAAGACAGCAGGGAGGTAAGCTCAGAAGCAGCTATCCTTTAAAAAGTGTGTAACAACTTACCTGCCGAGGGAGGATGCCTCAAAAACGGACGGGGCTAAAGCAAAATACCGATACTTTAGATAATTATAATTGTATAATTCATGGTAGGTTGGCGTAGTGATTGGGTCGAAGCAGGGCGATGACGTCCTGTGGACCGATTTCTATTGCAGATCTTGGCGGCAGTAACAGCATAGTATGGTGAGAATCCATACCACCGCAAGCGCAAGGGTTTCCAGGCAATGCGTTATCAGCCTGGAGGTAGTCGATCCTAAGATGTGCCTCAACAGAGTACATCGAATGGGAAACTAGTTAATATTCTAGTACCTTGCATGGAGCGTTTGAGCTATATGGTTCGCTTCCGGATAGGGGTTGTACAACCATCGTTGTATCTAACTATTCGAGGATGGGGGAGTGTCGTAATGACGAGAACTTGTCCGAGGTAGGAATGGCTTCGCGTTAGCGAAGTTTTCTCGAATCCAGGAGACCATGAAAGACTGTGTAGTTAGCGAAATGCAAGCTCGTACCCAGAACCGACACAGGTGCGCTGGCTTAGAAAGCTAAGGTGCTACGGGTATACCGTATGGCGAGGGAATTCGGCAAATTAGTCCTGTAGCTTAGGTATAAGGGATGCCTGCGATCTTCATGAGGAATGGGGACCGCAGGTTGCAATGACAAGGGGGTTTCGACTGTTTAATAAAAACACAGGCGACTGCTAGTCCGAAAGGATTTGTATAGTCGCTGAATCCTGGCCGGTGCCGGTACCTAAAACTTGGGTTCAACCGAGCTAAGGGCCGGTTAACGCCGGGAGTAACTCTGACTCTCTTAAGGTAGCCAAATGCCTTGTCGGGTAAGTTCCGACGCGCATGAATGGAACAACGAGAGCCCCACTGTCCCCGCCTACAACCCGGTGAAGCCACATAAGGTGGACGAACAGTCCATCAACTTCCATCGGGGAGAGAAGACCCCGTGGAGTTTTACTGCAGCTTGTGCTTGTGGTATAGTAAGAATTGCACAGGGTATCTGGGAGCTATGCCTAACATTCCCCGGGATGTTAGTGAAGCAACGATGTAACACCAGACTCTTTTTGCAGTACCACTTATCCAGTGAAGACCGGAGACACGTGCAGGTGGGCAGTTCGGCTGGGGCGGCACCCCTTTGAAAAGATATCAAAGGGGCCCAAAGTTGAGTTCAAACGGGGCAGAAATCCGTTGAAGAGGGCAAAGCCAAAAACTCGACTGAATGGATTTCCAAACGCACGGAATCCATAGACGAAAGTCTGGCTTAGCGATCCTTCGTGTGCCCACTATTGGGGCCCGGAGGTGACAGAAAAATTACCCCAGGGATAACAGGCTCGTCGCGGGCGAGAGCTCCTATCGACCCCGCGGTTTGGTACCTCGATGTCGGCTTTTCCTATCCTGGTCCTGCAGCAGGGGCCAAGGGTGAGGCTGCTCGCCTATTAAAAGGGAACATGAGCTGGGTTTAGACCGTCGTGAGACAGGTCGGTCTCTGCCTGATGGAAGCGTGAATAACTGAGGGGAAGTTGCTCCTAGTACGAGAGGAACAGAGCAGCGTGGCCACTGGTTTACCGGTTGTCTGATAAGGCAGGCCGGGCAGCTAAGCCGTTTAGGCTAAGTGCTGAAAGCATCTAAGCACGAATCCTATCCCGAGACAAGTTATTCTTTCGTAAGATGAAGGTCGGCAGCAGAAGACTGCGTTGATAGGAAGGTGGTGTAGATCACAAGCTTCGGCGAGTGATGAGCCAGCCTTTACTAATAGACCAACATAACGGTTCAGCCACTTACATAGAGACTATGCACGATGATTAATTTCATCAAGTGGTAATAATACACGACTTGTACGATGATTATATTTTTAATCTCACTAGCGGATGCTATGCATTGTTTGTGATTTTATTTTTAATCTCACTAGCGGATGCTATGCATTGTTTGTGATTTTATTTTTAATCTCACTAGCGGATGCTATGCATTGTTTGTGATTTTATTTTTAATCTCACTAGCGGATGCTATGCATTGTTTGTGATTCTAATTTTCTAATTCTATATCTTTTTGAAGTTCTTTTGCTAGTCCGACCCACCATTCTTGATTCTTTGACATTAAGAAAAATTATCTAATGTTGCTAATAGATCTGTTGGTTAATTCTTCATAGTATTCATTAAAGAAAATCTGACAAAACTTAGTCTTTTGTATATGTGATATCTGAAAAACCCTCGACACTTTTTACTTTTACAATAATTGTACTTCCCAACTTATTGAAAATCCTTTGTCTTTTTTCATTTGTAATCATCCATCCAAATAACACATCTAGTGGTAAGAAAAATGATTTTCCTAAACTACTAATCATAATTCCTTTCAGTTTTGGTTTTCCTCCTTGCATATTGGTTGTTTTTAGATTGAGAATTTTTTTCCCAATAGTTTGTCCTGTCTTGTATTCTAAAATGGTCCAATATACAAAAAACAAAATACTGGTTGGAATATACTGCATATTTTCTGCCCAGAATCCATTTTCACTAAACTCAATCATTCCAAATGATGCAAATATGATGGATGTTGAAATAACTGAAACGATAAGAAAATCAATCAACCACGCAAGAAATCTATCTGTCCATTTTGCAAGAATAATTTCTGTTGATGAATCTGAACTACTCATAATATTACTTGAATAATGTGCCCATTACTCTATACATATACTATTACGGCATCCCCTAGAAATTAATAGTCCATTTTTTAATATAATTTGAAATTATTTTTGGTATCGATAAATCCACTTGATGTACTTCTTTGGACATTCCGAAGAAATGAGAAAGATATTGTGAATCTTTACACGACTCTTTCCCCTGTTATGCAACTAGCCACTGGAGGTTCTATGCTTAATTTTGGTTATTGGTCATCAAAATGTATAGATCCAATTTCAGCTCAAAATAATTTGTGCACAGTTTTTGGGGACTTGGCTGAACTGTCTTCTGCAAAACATGCTGTTGATATTGGAAGTGGACTTTCTGCCCCATCAATGTTGTGGCGCGATTCTTTTCCTAATTTACATTTAGATTGTGTAAATATTAATTTCAACCAATTATCGTTTTCTGGACCCCAAAAAAATATAGAATTTATCAATTCCACTTCTACAAATCTTCCATTTGCTAATGATTCTGTTGACCGTGTTTTAGCATTAGAATCGGCACAACATTTCAAACCCCTATCTGATTTTATTAATGAATCAAAAAGAATTTTAATGAAAAATGGATTATTTGTATTGGCAATTCCTTTGACTCTTGGTGAATCGTCCTTTAGAAAATTAGGACTTTTGAAATTCACTTGGTCATCAGAACATTATACCTTAGATTATTTGAAAAATATTTTGACTTTAAACGGATTTAGTATTTCAAGTGAAAAATTAATAGGCTCAAATGTGTATGATCCTCTTGCAGATTATTATATAGAAAATAGAACTAGTTTGAAAAAATTACTTTTAAAAAATTACCCTAGTTATGTAGAAAACATACTTTTCAAATCTATTAAAAAAATGAAAAAGGCATCTGAAGAAAAAATTATTGATTATGTTCTATTGAAGTGTACTTTGAAATCTAACTTGAATGATTGATATTTTCTATTTTTTTAAATTAACATGATCTAAAAATTTAATTTATTATTCAATTCTACAAAGTTATTTGTTTTTTTGAATATTTTGAAATTGACTAGGTTTTTATTTTTGATATTTTAATTCATTTTATCGTGACTGATTCCACTGATTCATTATATGACAAAAAATGTGATCAATTATTAGCCGAATCTGAAATTCGTTTTGCTGGAATTGTTGATAAATCTGGTAAACTCATCGCAGGTGGTTTTAAGCAAGGAATTGCTCCACATGAAGGTGATGAAACTAGATTACAGTCATTTTTGGAGTTTGTCTCACAAGCAACTATTAGAACAGAATACGATGAGAGTTTGGGCCCAATTAATTATCTTGCAGCAAGACGCGATAAAGCTGTTTTAGTGAGTTTTCCATTCCCTATCACACAAGTTCTTTTATTGATTTCTGCAGAACCTTCTGCTAATATTGAAAATTTAGCAAAAAAAGTTGTTGAAATATTTACTGATGTTAAATAATTATAATAAAAAACATGTTTAATTTTTTTAATGTATAAAAAATCAATTTTAAGAAAATGTGTGGTAAATAATACATGTATTCTTGAAAATTATGATTTTAAACACATAGTTTTAATTTGATATGAATTTACATTAATTGAATTGAAAGCAACATTTGGTGCAGGATGTTTTTGGCATGTTGAGGATTTATTTAGAAAAACTAAAGGTGTCCAATCTACACAGGTGGGATATATTGGTGGGCAACTCACAAATCCTACATACGAAGAAGTATGTACTGCTAACACGGGACATGCAGAAGCTGTTCAGGTAGAATATAATCCTGATGAAATATCTTTTGAAGAATTACTTGACGTTTTTTGGAAAAATCACAATCCTACAACTTTGAATCGTCAAGGCCCAGATGTTGGAAACCAATACCGTTCGGCAATTTTTTATCATGATGAACAACAAAAGGATATTGCTGAAAAATCAAAACATACCCTTGATGAATCTGGAACATGTGGTGCACCTATTGTTACTGAAATAACCCCTGCACCAACATTTTACAAAGCAGAAGAATACCATCAAAAATATTTCAAAAAATCTGGAATGTAATTTACTTTACAATTACTACTGGAATTTTAGATGTGTGTACAACATAGTTTGAGACACTTCCAAAGAACAATTGTTTTGCAGTACTTCTTCCACGTGAACCAATCACAATCATGCTGAATTTCCCTTTTCCCTGTGCAAGTTTGATGATATTATACCCAATTTCCCCATGCATGATTTTTTTATTGAACACAATTCCATTTTGGGCTGATAATACCTTGGCATCATTCATGAATTTTTCAACTTCTTTATTGAGTGATTTACTAACTGAGCCTACCCCTTTGAATTCTGAGTGAGGTGATACATGAATTGAATATACTCCTGTAATGGTGGCACCACACTGTCTTGCTAATGTGATTGCCATTTTAAGACCTCTAACTGAATTTTGAGATCCATCTAGTGGAACCAGAATTTTTTTGATCTTATTTTTTATCATATAATTTCTACTTTTTTGATCTTAAAAAACATACTTGTGATATTTGATTTTTTTCAAAATTTGAAAATTTGTTGTTTTAATGATCGCATAATTAACTAAAACTTATCTATTGATGATTTTGATGCTAAAATAGTGGAAGAAAAATTTCTTCAGATCGATGAAAATAAGATTAGATATTTAGAATCTGGAAATTCTAAAAAAACACTAGTACTAATTCATGGGTTGGGTGCTTCAGCTGAACGATGGGATAAAGTGATTCCTCTTTTTGCAAAACATTTTCGGGTAATCATTCCAGATCTTATTGGATTTGGATATAGTGATAAACCTCTTACAGATTACACTTTAGATTTTTTTTCATCATTTTTAGAAAAATTTTTTGATGTGGCAAATATTCGACATCCCATTCTAATCGGTTCATCTTTAGGCGGACAAATTGCTGCTGAATACACTGCTGATCATCCACAAAATATAGAAAAACTAATTCTTGTTTCTCCTTCTGGTGTGATGAAACAATCTACTCCTGCCCTAGATTCATACATTATGGCTGCATTATATCCAAATGAGCAAAATGCAAAAAATGCTTTTGAGTTAATGGAGTGTTCTGGAGATAATATTGATGAAAAAATTATTACTGGATTTGTTGAACGAATGAAATTGCCTAATGCAAAACTTGCTTTCATGTCTACTCTTTTAGGGCTAAAAATTGCTAAAGTGATTACAACAAAATTACAATCTATTAAAACCCCTACTTTGATAATTTGGGGGACTAATGATCCTGTTATCCCAATTCAGCATGCTGATGAATTTGTTGCATCGATTAAAGATTGTAAATTTCTTAGTATGGATAATTGTGGTCATACTCCATATGCTCAAGATCCAAATTCTTTTGTAACTATTGTTCTAAAATTTCTCAAAGTACATTAGATTCATTTAAATACCTTTTAATTCCAATTTCTACCAATGAGTGGTAATAATAACCCATATAATCCTGCAGTGATGTTTAAGGATTGGATTCAAAAGAGTGGAAATGCTCAAACAGAATTCATGAAAAACTTTGGATCACTGATGATGACTAATCAAACTAGTCAAACATTCAATCCATTAGATACTCTCAAAGGAGTTGCTGATAGTACAAGACAAGCCCAATCAAATATGATGCAAAATGTATCATCTATGCAAAACCAAAACATGAATACAATGTTTAGCATTGGACAAATGCTTCCATCATTTATGAATTGGGGTGCTTTCAAAACCACTATCGGAAGTAATGGTAGAATTTCAATTCCTGAGGCAGAACGCAAGGCCCTTGAATTAAGTGAAGGTGATTTAGTACAAGTAATCATTCTTCCAATAGCAAAAAAATCATCAAAAGCTAGGGGGGTGAAAAATTGAGTAAAAACGAACAAACACAATCAAATCCAAAAGATATATTTTCTGTATATCAGCAAAACGTGGATAAATTCTTCAATGGTATTAGAAAATCAGTACCACAGTATCATCAAGCAATTACTAACGTACAACAGGAATTCATACAATCTTATGAAAACATTGCAGATTCAGCAGTTTCATTACAAAAAGAATATGCAAAGAAAGCAGGTATTGCAGCAAACATTCCAGAAGATACAATCAAAGTAATTCAAGATACAACAGAAAAAATCGTAAAGGCTACATCAATTCAAAATCAGGTTACACTTGCAACTATTGATGCTGTACAACAAAATATCAAAACCTTTAACGATAACGCAAATTCATTTGCTGAGCTAAATAGAAACATTCTACAATCTTGGATTTCGGTATTCTCTACAAAAACCAACTAGTGGAAATCTATTTTTTTAATTTTTTCATGATCTTTCTAATAACCATTTTCCAAGCTCTGGCAACACTTTCTTTTGTGATAATGAACTAGCTATCATTCCTACATGTCCTGTTGGATACATTCGTAATGTTTTATCCTTACTTCCTACTGCATAATGAAGTGGCATACTGCATTCTGGTGATACTAGGTGGTCTCCCACTGCTACTTGAGTAAAAATAGGCATTGTGATTTTCTTCAAATCAATTAGCTGATTTCCTACATACATTTTATTCTGAATTAACAAATTATCTTGATAGATATCTTTGATCCATTGTTTGAATAATTCTCCTGGAATTGGTGGTGTATCGCTTAACCATTTTTCCACTCTTAGGAAACTATCTACAAATTTTTTATTTTCAATATTCTTGAAAAAATTGACATATTTTTCAATACCTTGCTCGAATGGTTTGAGTACTGAAAAACAATAATACATGAATTCTGGAGGCATATTTCCAACTACTTCCACCATTTTATCCACATCCATATGCTTTGCAAGATTGCTAATTACTGTGGTATCGCGCCATCCATCAATTACTGGTGCAGTTGCAATGTAATTTTTTACATTTTCAGGATGAAGTGTGATGTATGCCGTAGCTATTGTTGCACCTGTACAATATCCTTGTAATGAAATTTTTTCTACTGATGATTCATTTTTGATGTATTCAACATATGCATCCAAATACCCATTTACATAATCATCAAAATCCAAATATTTGTCCATGCTAGTTGGTGTGCCCCAATCTAACATGTATACATCAAATCCTTGTTGAAGCAAATTCCTCACCCAACTTTTTTCAGGATGAATATCTAGAATGTGATATCGATTAATTAATGCATATGAAATTAACAATGGTGTTTTGTGTTGTTTATCAGTAAGTGGGGCATAATGCAATAATCTCGTTTTATCCATTTCTTGGACTACATCATGCTTTGTTACCTCTAAACTAATTTCATCAGGAGCTGAAACTAATTTTGGTGCATCAATTACATTTTTACTGAATTTTAAAATCTCCTCAAAAATTTTTGGATCTATTGCTGACTCATTTTGCATTTTTCTTCATCTCCTTCTTCTTTAACTCTAATTCTAATTTCCCTACTCTTTTTTTCAAAGTATGAATTTCTTTGTAAACCTCATCAATCTCTTCTTTACTTGGAAGATTTACTGATTGCAAAATTACATTTGTAATGTTATTCCAATGTTTCGTTAGTTCTAATTCTTTTGATACAAGTTTTCCATAATTTTCTCCAAACTTCTTTGAATCAAATAATTCTGTAAAATCATTATCAAAAATATCTATCCAAATTCTCTTGAATGCCTCTATTTGTTCAACATCGTGAGGAACTTCAGGAGCTTTAATATTTACTTTCTTTTGTGCATCAGTCCATGTGTCTGAAAGTTGTTTGTAGTATTCTGTATAGTATTGATTAAATCCCATTAACACTTCATTAATTTCAATTAATTCTGTTGAAACTTTTTTTGAATTTGATGCAAATGCCCTCATTGGACCAATAGAGTTCAAAGCTTGTGGTTTACTTGCCATTAGATGCATGATATCTGTCCAGAACAGGGACAAATGCTTGTAATATCCACTAATATCTTTAGGAGACTCTGATTGCACAGATACCTAATAATACAGATCGCAATAAATAGTTCGATTGTTTAATTAGACAAATGGACAATGTTGAAGAGCTTGAAAAAATATGTCAAAAAATTATTAAATTAAATTCAAAAATGCGTTCTGCTCGATTTATCAATAGTCGAGGCCATTTAATGGCTGGAGGGATGAAAAAAGGATTACTTTCCCTTGAAGCTCAAAAACAAGATGAAATGATGTTCATGGAACTTGCTTTACGTGTGAGAATGAGACATGAATTTGATAAAGAATTTGGTGAGGTTCATTTCTCAATGTCTTATCGAAGTAAGGTGATAGTGATGAGTTTTCCATTATCTAATGATGATGTTTTATTACTTTCTTGTGAAAAAGAAATAGACTTTGGTTCTATGGCATTCAAAGTTCTAAAAATAATAGAACCTATAAAAAAATCTCCTACAAAGACATTCTAATCGTAACAACTTAATTCTATTAGTAATCAAATTAATTATGACCTCAGAACAAGATGTTAGTTGGAATGAAATTGAATCACTAGTAGAACAACTTTGTAAAAAAATTTTAAAATTACCTAGAACTTTTTCAAGTATTACAACTTTGAGTAGGGGTGGATTTGTTCCTTCACGATTAGTTGCAGATTATTTGGGAATTGAAAGAATTTTTGTTGATGAAAAAAATGTATCATCTGATTCATTATTTGTTGATGATATTTTTGATACAGGTAACGCATTTGATAAAGTTTTATCACAAACTGATAATCCCTCAAAACTTGTTTTTGCAACTTTGTTTGCCCGACGTGGAAAAAAATATCCTTCAAACCTCCTATATGCAAAAAAAACAAATAATGACGCATATGTAATTTTTCCTTGGGATAAATTAGAATTTCAAAGATCTAAAAAATAATTTTTTAATTTAACTAAGTAGACAATATGCATAAGATGGTGATAGTGATGGATACATTATACTTTCTTTTTCACTAACGTGTTTTAATCCAATAGAATGACCTAGTTCATGAGTCATAATTGCC
This sequence comes from Nitrosopumilus sp. LS_AOA, assembly GCA_001543015.1. Lineage (GTDB taxonomy): Archaea > Thermoproteota > Nitrososphaeria > Nitrososphaerales > Nitrosopumilaceae > Nitrosopumilus. The sequence goes on from LFLC01000014.1 coordinate 19,356, forward strand.
TCCACACTTTTTACATCATATAATTGAAAAATACCATCACAGTTGTAATCCCCTAATGTAACTTCTACCACACCTTTTCCTAGATGTGCATGTCCTAAAACACCTTCACCAATATCTCTAACTACCCATGTTACCCAAACATTTGCTTCATATTTTTGATTTATAACTTCAAACTTCATTTTTGTTTTTTGATCATTACTAGTTAACTCCTGCTCTTCCCAAAATGAAAATGAATTTTTCAAAGTACTAACATGATCTAATGGAAGTCCTGTCGGCTGCTCATTAATGTAAACTTTGTAATTGACAATGTATGTATCATCAATTATTTCAAATGTTGGATTAGGAAATTTTTCTGATGCTCTTTTTACTTCTTCTTCAAAATTCCATTTCACATAGTCTCTAAGGAATTTTTTTATGACATCTTTACTTGGATTTGAATATTCTATGTATCTTTTTTCTTTGGAAATGTCATTTAATATTTTTTTAAGATATCTATCAAACAAATATGATTCATGATCTAATTCTACTTGTGATCTACTTTGTTCTTGAATCTCAAATGTTATAATTTTATTTTCAATCATTTGATGTATTCCTAAAACAAAATAACTATCATCTACCAGTTCATTTACCCACAATCTGATATTATCTTTAATCTCATTGGATGGTTCATCCTCTAAAGTTGTATCTGACTGTACTGGTGGAATTTGAATAATATTATTTTCTAATAGGTATAGTAATATTGAAAAAAATTCTTCATCTTTGACATTTCCATCAGTCCACCATTTTGCAGTTGATTTAACCCATTCAGGTATTGATGTTTTGTATTTTTTTTCTAGTCCATCTGGTTTTACTGTTGGAGAATACGGATATTTTGAAATTACCTTTTCATTAAATTCTTTATAATTTTTAATAACTATGCTATTGGAATTTTCTTTGGTAGCTTTTTCAAAATATTTTGCTGCTTCTTGATATTCTCCCAAGTTTCCAAAGCCTACACCCATACCCGTTAATGAAATAACATCATTTGGTCTAAACTGCAAAATCTTAAAAAATTGTTTTAATGATTTAGTGTGGTCACTTTGATTACTCTGAGCAATCCCTTTCATTTTTAGAGTTGAAATATTATTTGGAGAAATTTCTAAAATATCATCATAAATTGATATTGCTTCTTTGTATTCCCCATTAGTGAAATGTTCCGTGGCCTGATTGAACATCATTTGTGCATTTTCTTCTGTTTGAGCAAAAACTGTTTGAGATAAAATTAATGAACTTAACAAAATTGTGGATGTAAAACAAAACACTATTTTTGAAAATTTCCACATGTGTGTATTTTTTTAATTACATTATTTCTATTTTATACCGTGATTTGGGCCTGTACTTGAATTTAATACTCTAAATTATCTTATCGTGTTGGAAAGTCTTTAATTTATTCAAATTATGTATTTTTATAATGACTGAAATCAGATCAGGTGAAATTATCTATGATTTACGAAAAAAAATACAACAAATTCAATTTGATTTAAAACAATTAGGTGAACCAATATCTGAAATACCAGAATTGATCTCATCTGCAAATTTGGTGCGTTCAAATGAATATCTCTTAAATGTAAATGATAAAAAATCTGAATTACTGAGTGCATATGAACAACACACTAATGCATTAGAAGAATTACTTTCTTCTGTTTTTGAAATCCAACATGACCTGAAAGAAATTTTGAAGGAACAATCTTCCTTAATTCCTTCTTCAAGAAAAAAACAAACCAAACCTAAACCTAAATCAAAATCAAAACCTAAATCAAAATCAAAACCTAAATCAAAATCTAAACCTAAACCTAAATCAAAATCAAAATCAAAATCTAAACCTAAATCAAAATCTAAACCTAAATCCAAACCTAAATCAAAGAAATAATTCTATTTTGATAAATGTATAATATCGCCTGCAATTACCTTGTCTGTTTTATTTTTATTTGAAATAATTAATGCCCCATCTTCATCAATTTTAACTGCTTTTCCCTTTATTTTTCCATCTGATGTATTTACTTCTACATTTTTTCCTATTGTTGATGATCTTTTTGTCCATTCTGAAATAATATTTTTTGTCTGTTTTTCATTTAATAATTCATAAATTTTTTCCAATTCGACAAAAAAGTTTTGAACAAGTTGTATTGGTTTAATTTTTTTATTGTATTCACTTAGAGATGAAACTCCATAAAAATTGGGAGTTTCTTTTAATATTTTTTTAATTGCCTTGACATCTACATTAAAATTTATTCCAACTCCTAAAACCAAACTTTCAATTTTATTGGATTCTAATGCTGCATCAACTAAAATCCCTGAAATTTTATTTCCTTTAATTGTCAAATCATTTGGCCATTTTAATTCTGGAGTTATCTTGAATGTATTCTCTATTGCTTTAGATAATGCTAATGATGATGCAATTGGAAATAATGTTGTAATGGATATGTCAAATTTTGGATGCAAAATTATTGAGAATGAGATTCCTCCTTTTGGTGATATCCATTTTCGACCATCTCTACCTTTCCCACCTGTTTGTGTTTCTGCAATTATGACTGAACCATTATTTTCAGATTCATTGGCCATTTTTAATGCCTGATCTTGAGTTGAACTTATTGTATCAAAATAATACGCTTTTTGTCCTATGAATTTTGTTTTAAGCTCTGATGTAATTTCCCATGGGAATAATGAATCTGAATTCTCTGTTAATTTGTAGCCTAGTTTTTGTTTTGATTCTACAGTGTATCCTAATTCTTGAATTTTCTTGATATGTTTCCAAATTGCAACTCTACTAATTCTTAAAACATCACTCAAGTCTTGTCCAGACAAATATTCGGTATTGTGAGTTTGTAAAAATTTTAAAACTTTTACAAATCCTGGATTGTTAAATGAATTAAAAGTCAATTTTGATATATTCTTATTTCAAGTATATGATTTTTGTTAGAATCCCACATCAAAATCAAATCCACCATCATCTGCACCTGTATCACCTGTATCTGCACCTTCTCCTTCGGGTATATTTTCTCCAGGCACATAGTCAGTCATTGCCATCCCCATCATACTAAACATCATTGAAAACATCATCATATCCATAACACCAAAAAATATCATTGTGGGGAAAAATGACTTGTTTTCATCCATAGTTTGTTTCATTTTTTCTTTGTCTCCTGTTTTGTATAATAATGACATTTGATTCCATTTAGTTTGTAATTTTTGAATTTGCTCATCTACTTCGTTGGCACCTTTGTGAGTCACTGAGATTTCTATTTTAATTCCCAACCATCCTTTTCTCTCTTCTACCTCAATGAATCCATTTTTTTCTAATTGCTCTAAAATTAAATTCAATTCTTCAGGTTTTATCTGAGTAATTTTTTGAATCCCATCAAATTTTTTTATCCCATGCTTAATTGCACCTAATACTATGATCTCTTTTGGTTCTTGCTCCACTATTCTAATTTTCAATCTGGCTATAAAATTCTTCTTTGATGAATTAACTTCAAAAATTATATTCTCCATCTTTGTACGTTTTTTATGGAATGTGATGATTACACTGATGATCAAATTCGTGATATTTTATCATTAAGAAAAGTTGCAGTAATTGGAATGTCAAAAAATTCATCAAAAGCTGCACACTATGTTCCCAAATACCTTTCTGAGAATGGATATGATATCACTCCGATAAATCCTACTACAGAACAAATTCTTGAGAAAAAATGTTATTCTTCAATCTCTGAAATCGATGAGCAAATTGATATTGTAGATATATTTCGACCATCTGATGATGTTTTACCTTTTGTTCAGGAAGCAATTAAGAAAAAACCAAAAGTAATTTGGTTACAAGAAGGAATTCATAATTTAGAAGCTGAAGATTTAGCAAGAAAAGAGGGAATCAAAGTGATTTTCAATAGATGTATGTTAGCAGAACATCAGAGATTATCGATATGACAAATTTTGAAAACTTTTATCAAGATTTACTTGATTTGGCAAAAAAACATGAACTTCAAAACACTCCCCTAAAAATTGAAAAAGATCTCGAAAATGACATTATCAAAATTTTTGGTGAAAGAATTACTTCATTGGCAAGGGCTAAAAATGGACTTAATGACGTAACTGAACTATCATATGCCACAGCTGAGCATCATCCTTATTGGAATTTATTGTATAATTGCTCAGAAATTGCAAATACTGTTTTAGATAAATGGAAAGACTCGTTATCTACTGAAGATTTCTCAGATATTGATTGGGCATTAAAAGAACTGAACCAAACATTAGAAAAAATAAAAAATAAAAATTCTCATGATTGCTAGGCAAAGATAAATATTTTAAAATTTTAATAATTTTATGCCGATTAAACTTGGGTTAATAGGAAAAACCAATACTGGAAAAACCACTTTTTTTAATTCAGCCACACTCTCTTCTGAAGAAATTTCCTCATACCCTTTTACTACAAAAGCTCCTGTTACAGGAATTGCACATGCAATTAGTCTATGTGTTCATCCTGAATTCAAAATTCAAGACAATCCAAATAACTCAAAGTGTGTAGATGGGTGGCGATACATTCCTATAGAATTAATTGATTTACCTGGATTAATCAAAGATGCCTGGAAAGGTAAGGGACTTGGAAATCAATTTTTATCAATTGCAGCACAATCTGATGCATTACTACATGTAGTTGATGCCTCTGGAGGGATTGATTCTTCTGGAAAGATTACTGAAATTGGAACCGGTGATCCTATTTCTGATTTTGCAGATATTGAGGAGGAATTAATCATGTGGTATCATAAAATTTTAGAAGGTAATCGTGAAAAAATATCTAAACTTATTCGAAACGGTTCTGATATTTTAGATGCTATCACTGATCTTTATCGTGGAATTGGTGTACACAAAAACCAAGTCAAAGATACACTTTTTGCTACTGGTCTTGAAGAAAAAGACTTTGATAATTTTGATATGATTGATAGCAAAAAATTTGCATCACATCTACGTAAAATATCAAAACCAACTTTGATTGTAGCAAATAAAATCGATGTTGAAGGAGCTGACAAAAATTTTGCAAGATTACGAGAGCGATATAATGATTCAATCATTATTCCTGTAAGTGGTGATAGTGAATTTAGTCTTAGACGTGCTGAACAAAAGGGACTCATAAAATATTCTCCTGGTTCTGAACAATTTGAAATAATTAAATCTGATGAACTAAATGAAAAACAAATCAATGCTTTGGATTTTATTAAAAAAGGAATAATGGGTGAATATATGAGAACTGGTGTTCAATTTGCAATTAACGTTGCAGTTTTCAAATTATTAAAAATGAATTCTGTATACCCTGTTGCTGATGAAAAAAATCTTTCTGATAAAAAGGGCAGAATTTTACCTGATTTAATTTTATTAAAAGATGGGGCTACGATAAATGATCTTGCAAAAGAAATTCACACAGATTTAACAAAAGGTCTTCTTTATGGAAAAGATTTGAGATATAATTTGAGATTACCTGTGGATTATCAATTACGTGATAGAGATGTTGTATCTTTAGTTAACGCTTCAAAAAAATAATATTTTTAGAGAATCATCTTTTATGCTTTATACTCAAATTTGTGCCTAATTTTTCTCTTAATTGATTAGTGAGAATGACTCGTCAGTAACTTTTAGATCTTTAAATTTTTCAGGCTGGATGATTTTGGCAAGAATCTCTAATCCTTCTATAGTTCTGATACTTGGTTTACTAAAAAACGAATTTGCATCTACTGCAAATACCTTTTTGTTTTTTACAGCTTTTAGATTATTCCATGCTTTGTTTTCTTTTAGTATGTTGTTGTATTCTGAAATTGTTCGTTTTGTATCAAAACCACATGGCATCATAATTATAATATCTGGGTCTGCTTTGCTAACTTCTTCAAAATCTAAACGTCTTGAATGCTCTCCTGTTTTACTTATCAAATTAACACCTCCTGCAATCTCTATCATTTCTGGTATCCAATGACCAGCTGTAAAAAATGGTTCAACCCATTCAATTGCAACAATTTTTGGTTTTTCATTATTTGGGTTTTCTGAAATATGTTGAATTCGTTTTTTAAGACTATCTACAATTTCTTTTGCCTTTACTTGTTTTTCTAATATTTCACCTAATGTTGTAACTGAATGTATTATTTCATGTATGTTGTGTGGATCTATGGAATGTAGTATTGGTTTTGTTTGAAGAATTTCTATTGCTTTTTTTACTTGATTAGTATATGCCGCACATACTTCACATGTTTCTTGTGAAATAATTAAATCTGGATTTGCATCTTTGAGATTTTTTTCATTTAATACAAAAATATCTTTTCCATCTTTTAACAACTGACAAGTTTTTGTATCGATTTCTTTACTAGTTAATTTATCTGAATTTATGACTGAATCAATTATTTGCAATTTTGATTTTGTGTCTTCTGGATATTTACATTCATGTGTAACTCCATAAAGAATATCTTGAACCCCAAGCTCATATAATAATTCTGTCGCACTAGGCAAAAATGAAACTATTCTCTGAATTGTCATATTTTATCATCAGGATTATTCCTTAAACATTATACGTTCACAATTCATCAATTATTGTGCTCAGGTAAGTTACTCCAGAAAAGCCTACTTGATTTATGGTATTTTAGGCACAATTGGTCTTAATTTTAATAAAAATGAGATGTTTTACATTGTTATTATTTTAAAATTAGATGAATTATTGCAAATTAATCTAGTTGAATTTGTTCTGATATGACCCAACCTCTCTGAATTAGTTTTTCAACGCTTGATGGTTTGAGACATGCTGGACTACCTGATTTCTTGAAAACCAAATGCAATCCTTCTTTACAATATATTTCATCAAGAGGGACTCCTAAAGATATTTGGACTTTTGGTGCAAGATCTAATTTGGTGATATGATTTTTGTAATGTTCATTTAGTAAAATAAATTTACAGTTAAGACATGACGTTGTAAACTTGTTATCCATCATGACTACATAATACAATCTGGGCCCATTCAAATCAAGTGGATAATTTGACAATTTTTGTTTGACATCAAAACAAACGGAAAGGGTTTGTGTTTGGTTAATTTTTAGAGAATGATTTAACAGTTCACATTCAAAAAGACTTTGAGGTATGGTGATATCCTGAAATCGTAGTTTAAAATCTTCAATGTATTGAGGATAGTAATTATCAATCATGTAGTTTTGATAGACTATGGGGAACTTTTGGTATTGTTCCCTTGGATCTATCACATCTATTTGAAACATGTCTTTGTATACTACAAAATTTTCTAATCCGTTGTTTGTTATATTGAACTTTACTTGTAAAATGTCTGAAAAATCACCTGGTTCATTAATCCATTTTGGTATGAAGAATTTTTGTACATCAAGTACCTCAAAATCTAACTTTGATAAATCATGAGATATTATTCCGCTACCTGGTATCCCAAAGTTATATCCATCATAATCGATTTGCACCAAATTAGATTCTCCAAAGGCAAAAGGTAGTGGAATTAAAAGTAGAACAAGATAAATTTTTAGCATATTATCTTAGGAATTAGTAGGATTTAACCCGTGAGAACTTATTGATTAAATTTCTAATCAAATAACCTATCTATTCTCATCAACAGGCAAGTTAATAGGCATAATTTAGGCACAAATTATGATGTCATCTGATTCTCAAGACATACGACGAGCAATTTTGACAAAATGGCATGAAGGCCTCTCAAAATATGGAAATCTTTTCTCATCTGATTCAATTAGTGGCACTAGCCCTCCATCAGTTTTTGTGGGTTCCTATAATTACCCCAAAGTCTTTGTTGGCCCGATGGTTCCACCAATTCATGGTGATACTAGTTTACTTGATAGTCCCGAAAAGTGGAAAGGAAAATCTTTAGAGGAAATTGTAAATTTTAGATTGAGTTTAGTTAGGGGAATACAAAAAATATCCATTGATCAAACAGAAGGGAGATACATTGAAAATCTTCAAGAAGTTACAATGTCTTCAAAACCTATTGACTCTGATTTAATTTTTGAAAAAGTTACATCTCCAAAAATATCACTTGATGGAGAGAGTGCACCTTTTGGACCAATCGGAGAAATAAAATCTGCAAAATTTTCTTCAACTAGTCCTGTAAAATCAATTGAAAAAACATTCTATGACACTGATTTGAAAGCACAAGATGCTGTTTTGAATTTATATAATTCGGGGATTGAAATTTCAAAAATCCAAAAATGTTTCAGTATTGGAATGTTGGGACAAAAAAGAAAACTAGTCCCTACAAAATGGAGTATTACTGCAACTGATGATATAATTTCAAAATCCCTTGCAGACGATGTTTTAGATTACAGCTTGATTGACTCGTGTAGGGTGTTCACTTATTCTCATTTGGGAAATACATTTTCTGTAGTATTGTTTCCTCATAGATGGATCTATGAAATGGTCGAGGCTTGGTATTCTAATGGTGTGTTGGGGTTTGGTTCTGATTATGAGGATGCTCGTGGCATTGATCATCCGCCAGCAATTGCTGGTGCATATTTTGCAGCAAAATTAGGAGTTTTAGAATATTTGAATAAGAAAAAAATTCAAGCAGGAGTTATAATTTTAAGAGAAATTAGACCTGAATATTCAATTCCTGTGGGTGTTTGGCAGGTTCGTGAGGGGATTCGTGAGGCCATGAAGGAAGTTCCTATAATTTCTGATAATTTTGAACATGCACTATCTTTGGCATCAGATAAAATGAGTATTAGTAAATCTGAGTGGCTTTCCCATGGAAATATTCTGAAATTAATGCGACAAAAAACAATGTCTGACTTTTTTTAGATTTTTAACATTATTTTTTATCTCTTATAATGTGATAGTGTAAATTCTAAAATAAAATATTTACAGTTGAATCATAATCCTGAAACAACTTTAGAATAGACTCACCCTCACAACGCATTATTTAGGATGTAAAAAAATAGTTATACTAACTTTGCAATTTGTTTTTTCTTTAATCGTCTTTTTTTAATCAGACTAAACATTATCATTCCAACATTAATAATTGAAATAATTTCAATCAAGTCTACTCCATACAAGAACCAATCAATAACTGGATGAATTCTTGATACAATACCTGCTTCTAACATTATATCTGCATTCCATATCATATGTGGAATCTGAATGAATTGAATTATTGCAATTAAAATTATACTACCAAGTATTTTATTTTCATACCAATTCCAAAATTTGTTCCATGTATTCATGTTTTACATTTGTTTTTAATTCTATTAAACAATATGAAAATTAGACTCTACTAATTAGACTGCCCTAATTTTTTTAGGTGTGAAAACAGTTAGTGTAAACTAATTAAATTAACTTTAGAAATTATTATAATTTAAAATATTTCAAAATTATTCAAAAATACTATGTTCTTTCTAAAATTTTCAAACAAGTTTACTGTCCTTGTTTTCTAAGATGTTTGGAATTGTAAAAATAAATTTCGAACCTTTCCCTTTTTTACTCTCTGCCCAAATTTCTCCTTTCATTATCTCTACAATTTCTTTACAAATTGATAGTCCCAACCCACTTCCATCATGCTCTCGTGTAATACCCGTATCTACTTGATAAAATTTTGTAAATATTTTCAGCAAATCTTCTGTGGGTATTCCTCTTCCATTATCTTTAATTGTAAATTTTACAAAATCATTGTTATCAATTTCACTTCTAATTTTTATCTCACCTGTATTTTTAGGAATAAAATCAATTGCATTCAAAATGATATTTGTAAATACCTGTTTGAGTTTGATCTCATCACTAAATATTGTGTGTATTTTTGATTCCGCAATTATTAATTTAATATTTTTTTCATTGATTTTTGATTTAATATCCTCTAATAGTTCATCATAAAATTTTTCCAGTTTTATTTCTGAAATTGAAACTGACCCTGTTAACACTTCCATTCTTTGCAGTTGTAATAATTCTAATATCATTTTTTGAAGATGTTTCCCATTTTTTTCAATATTTTTAACTGCATCAGTTTGTTGTTCATTTAATTTTCCAATAAGTTCTGGCATTAACAACATTTCAGAATACCCTAAAATGGGCATCAGTGGTGTTTTCATTTCATGAGATAACATTGCCATAAACTCATCTTTTTCTTTCCCCGACTTTTTTAACTCTATTAATTTATTTTCTAATTGTTCTGAAATATTTTCTTGATATGAATACATTTTTTTAATTGATTTAGATAAAATATTAAATTCATCATTTGATTCTATTACTGGGAATTGAATCTTTTTTGAACCAGATGATACTTTTTGAGAAATTTTAGCTAATTTTAAAACTGGTTTTGAAAATGAGTTCATAAATAATCTTGTTACAATTGTGGAAATTATTAGAATAACACCTACTACTATCGCTGTATTTCTTTGTAATTCAATTAATGATTGATATATTTTATCTTCAGTTGCCTGTGTTACAATGTACCATTCCAATGATTTTTGATCTAAGAACCCCTTGTCTTCTGTGATCAAAAAAATATTTGATACTTGATTTTTATCATCTTTTTTTAGAATTTTCATTTTTTCGTTTTTTAATTCATTAAAAAATTCTTTATCAAATGTTTTATCCCTAGATGTACTAAAAATGATATTCCCATCATGTGACAGTAAATGTGTTTCATACCCATCTCTGTTTTCATTTGATGTGGAAATAATATCATATAGTCTACTAGTTGGCATTTTTGTTACAATTACTGCACTAGTTTCACCATCTTTGTTTTTAATTGGAGCTGAAAAATGTATAACTTCTTTTTTTAATTCATTAGAAAATGTTGGGTATTTATCAAAATAATTTGAATTTAAAGCATTTTTAAAAAATTTTTCTTCTGAATAATCATTAGTAATACTATCAAAATTCCTTGTATCTGAAATTTTATTCCCACTTAAATCATATATTGAAATAGATGAATATGTTTTTGAAATTCTTTCATATTCTCGAAGTGTATTATCAAAAATTTTTAATTCTTGAGCATTGATTTGATTTGTTTTTGAATCAATAATAATTCCTGCATTTAATGCAAAAGTTGAGATATCTGCATTTCTCTCATAAATCATTCGTGATATTTTATCCATTACATGAATTGAATCTACGCTCATTTCTTGTATGATTTTTGACTCTAATTCTGAATACTGTGATTGAAAAATCATAATACTTGGTATGAGTACTGATGGAATTGTAATGAGTAAAATTATTAAAAATAATTGATTTTTTATTTTCATGTTGATTTTTGGTAAATATTATCTATGAACTCTGATTTGATTATCTCATCTAGGTCGATGTTACTGTTAATTTGTCCTCGTTGTAAATAATACTCAATAAATATTCTACCAGTTTCGTATAATGATTTGGTATCCTCAAAATCTTTCATACTGTCATATTGTTGTTCTAAATCTGGCGAAACTACTCCACTAATTCCATCTGCCATACTTTGCACATCCATTGATTCAGCATTTGCCATGATTTCTAATGCCTCATCTTGATTAGAATTAACAAAATCGCGTGCCATTACCATTGATTTTACAATTCTTTGAATATCTTCTTGTCTTTCATCAACTATATTTTTACGAAAAACAAGAACATCTGTAATTAATCCTGGCACCTCTCCTGCAGTAGCTAACACTACATATCCATCTTCAATGGCTTTTGATTTTACTGGATCCCATGTGTGCCCTGCATCAATAATTCCCTCATTAAGAGATTCTCCAACATCCATTGCTGGAATATCTACAAATCTTACATCTGCTTCAGTAATTCCTGACTTTTCAAGTATTTTTAAAATAAAAATATGTGAAAAACTATTAATTCCTTCAACCCCTATTTTACTTCCTTTCAAATTAGATATGTCTGATGCAAAAATTTCTTTTCCAATTAACACATCTGCTGTATCTGAATAATCTGAAATAAACACAACTTGAGATTTTATGCCTTCTGAATTGTGAAAAATAGTGTCCGTATACACTTCAAAAATCCCATCAACATCACCATTAATGTATAATTCCTGTGCTTCAGTATATGTTTCTGTTAAAATTAATTTTACATCTACATTATTGTTATTGAAAAATTCTTTTTCTTGTGCAATAAACGCATTTGCATATCCTGGCCAAATATTAATTGCAATTGTAATTGGTTGTAATTCTTCAGAGTCATCATATGAATAAAACAATATTCCTAAACCTATTATGATAACTGTAATCGTGATAATATAGTATATTTTCATATGTAATATAGCCAATTTTTTAATATAAAGCTGCTATGTTTTTTCCAAATTTGGAAAGTTTGATTTTAATTTAATATTACTTCTTTTATTTTAGAAAGTGATATTGGTTTTTTCATTACTTTTTTGACTCCCATTTTTATTAATTCATGTTCTTTATCTTTTGAAATTTCTGTAGCAGTTAGAACAATGACATCTAAAAATTCAATATTTTTCTTTTTCATAATTTCAGTTAATACATCATATCCTGAAAATCCAGGCATTGCTAAATCTAAAATGATTCTATCAAATCTGTCTTCTAAAATATGTTGTATGGCCTCAGTGCCATCATTAATTGTAACACATTCATGATTATTTAATGTAAAAAACTTTGAAAACAAATCTGTTATGTCTTTGTTATCATCAATAATTAAGATCCTCATTTTAATTACAATTTTTCCTATATTGATTTTATCTTTATGAATACTTGCATGGTACCATTATCTAATTCAACTTTAATACTTTGTAAAATTGTTGTGTATTCTATAATTTTTTTGTAATATCTTTTTTTTAAAACTCTTGATTCAACTAGAATGCCATCTTGAATGAGGCTGGATATTTTTCTATACCCACTTGTAAATGGAATATCTAATTTTTCTATGATTTCTTGTGTGGTGAGTGGGTTTTTTTGTAGTAAGGAAAAAATCTGATTTTTTATAGGATCTGATAACAATTCTTGAATATTTGAGCATATTTTCTCATTTTTTACTTGAATCCACTCTGAACCTTGTTTGACAAAATCTTTTGAATCAATTATTGGTTTTTGAACTAGAGCCATTATTTCATTAAGTAATACTATTTCTTGCATTGATTCGAGTGTTTGATTTGTTTCTTTTTTACTTAAATCATACATGATATACTATAGCTTTATTATTTAATATGCTTTTTAACAAAATTCCAAATTTGGAATTTTCTATTAGTTTTAATCCTAAACAGATTGTCATTAAATTATTATTTCTAAACTTGGAAATGCTTTAAGTATATTTTTTAACCATACCACGTTTTATTATATATGAATATTCTAATTGTAGAAGACAATCATCATCTTTCAGAATTACTCTCTAAATATTTTAAACTTCAAAAACATCTTTGTCATGTAGCCCCCGGTGGTCAAATTGCATTATCTCTAATGCAAACAAAAATTTATGATTTGGTGTTTTTAGATTTAGCAATGCCTGGATTTTCAGGATATGATGTAATTGAATCATTGAAAAAAAATGATACTATTAAAGATCAAAAAATAATTGTTTTAACTGCTGTGACATTGGATCAAACTGATATTGATTTTCTTTTGAATCAAGGTGTACATGTAGTTTTACAAAAACCAGTTCCGCTGACTCAACTAATTAGTTACGTTAGCCAAAATTTTCCTATTCCTTAATTTTTAAGATTTTGAATATTTTTTATTCATCTCTTTCTTCAAACCATTGATAATTCTTAAAGAATAATTCATACGCTCTATCTGCTTCGATTTGTAATTTTCTTTGTATCTCTGGATCATCTAATTTGTGTTCATATTGGTATGGGAATTTGTATGCAAATGTATTGTTGATTTTATCAAATGGCATGTCATAACATTTTGGACACATTTGTAATACCAACTCTGCAGCTTTTGCAATTTCTTTTTCTTTTAGTTTGAATAATTTAACTGCTTTTGGATCTGGTGCAATATTTGGAATGTACACTTTATTCCATAATCCTTTTTCTAACATCCAATTATTACCTAATTCATCTATTGCAGTGGTTTTACTTGTTTCAATAATATTGAATATGTGTCCTTTGTGAATTCCAACGTGTTGTTTTGGAGGATTTAATGAATCCCCTTCAATTATTACTCCGTCGTTGTAATAATTTTGCCATGCATTTCTCTTATGATCCCATACATTTGTGCCTACAATGTTGTGCTCAAGTGGTGCTCTAAATGAGTGAAGTACTGTGATAATCAAACATGATGACTCATTTGAATTAGGTAAACAATTACCCACATCTGTTTCTATTACTATATTTTCAAATACATTTTCAGGATCAATTACTGTGATTGATTCTATATTATCCCATGTCCTATCCCATTCAATTCTTGATGGATTTTGCGAGATTCCTTGAATTTCATCTAACCCAAATGCTAGTTCAAAATGTCTAATATTTTGTGGTCCTGAATTTTCATAAATTTTGAAAACTGCCGTGTTGTTTACCCCAATTAATGTTGTAATTAATGGGTATGATGTAAAGTATAATTCCACATCTACAGAATTTCCATTATATGAGAATCCATTTGAAACCCTCCTCTGTCCAGAACTATCTAACCCCAGAGTTGGAGGGGTACAATCTGCACAACCACCGCCACCATCATCTTCCTCTTCTCCAGAACCATCACCTGCCCCAACTCCAAACTTTGATGTAGAATCAGCAGTAGCTGTAAAAATTGTAGATCCTGGGATGGATGTGGTATCCCTTGTAGTTGCAATTGCCTCACTTAATTCTAATATTTCATTTCCATTACTATCGTGGAATATTGATGCAGACTCTGGTGTTAGACCTGCTGCAGTCAATAGTGTGTTTAGTATGGTGAATTTTATGGTACAAGTATCAGTACATGGGGCAGTAATGTCTACTGCTGTTGCTAAGTTTAATCCAAATTCTATATTATTTTCAACTACAGTTTGAATAACTATCGTTCCTTCTATTCCTGTAGGTAATACAACATCAAGTGTAACTGTTATTGATGTTGATTCTTCAGTTTCAGGATATTCGAAAATAGTTGTAACATCTGCAGATGTTACAACCGATACAGAAGTTTCATCTGCAATCTGTACAATTCCGCCCAAATTACTTGAATCATAAAATATTGGAGTGTCTGTAATTGAGATTGCAAACATGCCTTCAGTTTTGACCATGTCGGATACTGTTGGAGTATCAGTTACAGAGATTACTGACATGCCTACAATACCACCAGAGTCAGATACAGTTGGAGTATCTGATATTGATATAATATGAATCTGAATTACAGTTACAGAGTCAGATACAGTTGGAGTATCCGTTTCAGTTATGTCTCCAGCCTTTACTACAGTTACTGAATCAGATAGAACGGGAGTATCAGATGCAGATATGCTATGACTCTCAATTACAGTTACAGAGTCAGATACAGTTGGAGTATCCGTTTCAGTTATGTCTCCAGCCTTTACTACAGTTACTGAATCAGATAGAACGGGAGTATCCGTAACTAAGATTGATGATGTTTTGATTACAGTTGCAGAATCACTAA
>LFLC01000008.1 GCA_001543015.1 Nitrosopumilus sp. LS_AOA
CTTATGTAAGAAACAATGTGTAAAAATGAATCCTTAGAAGATCCATATTTCTCAAGTCCCGATAACTTCACAGAACCCTCTGATGGTATTCGTTACAACCCTGAAACCCCCGAGTTTTCAGCATCCACATCTTTACTATCTGATATGGTACAAAAACACATAGATGAGGTAGGGGCAGATAAAGTGGCAATTATCTATCTGGGATTTGGTGAAGTACTACAGTTTTTCCAGTCATCAGCTACACATGACACATTAAATGATGTCAGGTGGTTTGGTCCAGGTAGTATAACAAAAGAGCATCGATTAATTAATGATCCAATAGGATTAGAGTTTTCAACTAATGTATCCTTCACAACAGTTCAGGTCGGAGTATCAAAAAACCCCACATATGAACATGTACAGGAATATCTGATTAATACCATGGGTAAGACACCAAACACCTTTGTGCATTCCTCATATGACGCAGTATGGTTAGTAGGATTATCAATGTTGGAATCACAGAGCAGTGATGCAAGTGAGATAAAAAAGGTGATGATAAATGTGGCAAATAGTTACAGCGGTGCAATTGGTCCTGTAAAGTTAAATGAGGCAGGAGATTTAGCCCAGGCAAACTATGAGGTCTGGGGAATTCGTGATGGTACCTGGATTCTACTAGGCCAGTATAACCATTCAGATGATTCTATTACACTTAGTTAATCCCGAGATATAGTTTTCCTAGTTCTTTATGTTCTAATAGAGTATCAGGTTTTCCTGAAAATACGTTTTTACCGTTTGCCAACAAATACACATAATCTGCAATGTGTAGTGCGCGTTTTACGTTTTGCTCAACCATGATTATGGTAATACCATATTTTTCTTTTATCTGAACTAATTTTGATAATACCTCGTCTGCTAGTTTTGGGGATAGACTTGCAGTCGGCTCATCAAATAGTATGACTTTTGGTCGTCTAATTAATGCCATACCCATTGCAAGCATCTGTCGTTGTCCCCCACTGAGAACCTCTGCCTTTCCTTGAATTTTTTCTAGTACTGGGAATGTCTCAAATATTTCAGGCAGTCTTGATAGGGTATCATTAGTTGGTATGGTGAATGAGGCCATTAACAAATTCTCTTTAATTGTAAGGTTTGCAAATACATTGTTTATCTGCGGCAGATATGCTATTTTTTTGCGCGATATGGTGTGTGGTGATAGACCAGTAATGTTTTGAGTATTGTATAAAATATCCCCCGCATACACAGAGCACAAACCAAAGATACTTTTGAGTAACGTTGACTTGCCACTCCCATTAGGTCCTATGATAATAGTTATCTTCCCTTTTAATGCCTCAAAGTTAACGCCATAAAGAACATGCGACTTTGCATACCCTGCATTTAGATTATTTACCGAGATAACAGAGTCTACCATATTACACACCAAGGTATGTCTCAATCACTTTGGGATTTTTTATAATCTCTTGAGGACTTCCCTGAACTATAATTTCCCCCTCATCCATTGCAAAGACATGTTCTACATACTGAAATGATATGTCTAGTCTGTGCTCTACTATACAAAATGTAATGTCCTGTGTTTGTGAGATGTTTGATATTTTCTGAAATATCTCCTTTGCCAATGTTGGGTTTACGCCAGCTATTGGCTCATCCATTAGAATTAATTTGGCTCCTGACATTATGGCACGACCAAGTTCTAACAATTTCTGCTGACCTCCACTAAGGTTTTGCGATATTGTATCTTTTTTTTCTGTCAACCCAACCATTTTCATAACCTCTGTTGCTCTTTTCATGATTTTTTTTTCATCTTTATGCCATGTACTAGTTGGTGCATACACAAATGACTCCCCAGAGTTCTCATCAGAGGAGAATAAAAGATTCTCAAATGTTGTTAATGTAATAAATGGTTGTGGTATCTGCCATGTGCGAACTATCCCTGTCTTGTATGTCTCGTATAGTCCCTTTTTTGTTATATCATTATTCTCATACATTATACTACCACCATCAGGTTTTAGCATTCCAGAAATTACATTAATTAAAGTGGTTTTACCACAACCGTTTGGTCCTATCATCTGGTATATCTTACCTTTTTGCAGTGACATGTTAATTCCATTTAAAACTGGGTTCCCCCCAAAGTGCTTGTACACATTATTAACAATTAATACACTCATAACTGATTATATTCAGAGACAATATAAAATAAGGGTTTTCAATGGATTATAGATATTGATAGATCCGATTTTCTCTGATGCTATCATATTTGCTAGTCTTTTGGCGTTACTATCAATAGGGTTAACCTTAACATATCTAACAACTAGAGTGCCAAACTTTGCACACGCATCCTTTGCCACAATTGGTGTATACATTGCTTTAGTAACATCCCAAATATGGAATGCCAGTCCCTACCTTGCAATACCGATATCATTTGTAATATCTGGATTAGTGGCAGTCTCACTATACCTATTCATTCTAAAGCCGTTGATACGAAAGGGCGCATCATATGCCATACAAATGATTGCAACTCTAGCCTTTGATTTGATAATTATTGCATTACTAAATATTTCAGCTGATTACATTATACGAACATACCAGGTACTATCAAGAGAGTTTACACTGCGAAGTTATGATGAGCAGTTTTTGGGGTTGCCCTTATTGGTGTTTGTCGCACCTATTACAATTGCAGTACTTGCAATAACTCTACATGTAATTATGAAAAAGACAAAGTTTGGAATTGCAATGAGGGCATCTACTGCAAACTCTGATCTTGCAGAGACAGTTGGAATTAATGTAAATCTGATATACTGTGTGTCCTGGTTGTTAGGGGGAGGAATTGCAGGAATTGCAGGGGCTCTAATGTCTTTGTGGTTTTTGGGGGATCCGAATTTAGGACCACAACTAATCCCCTCAGTATTTGCTGCAAGTATAGTTGGAGGATTTTTTAGCATTTATGGAGCGATAGCTGGCGGAATCCTTGTAGGATTAACTGAGGTTTTAGGGACAAGATATTTGGCAGGAGAGTTTGGTGCATGGCTCATTGCGTATCGTCCACTAGTACCACTAATTTTTATTGTGGTGACATTATTTTTAGCACCAAAAGGAATTGCTGGGATTAACTGGTCAAAGTTGAGAAAAATATGGCACTAGAACCTGAGGTAATATTTCTAGTTGATTTACTTGCAATATTTGCAATCTATGTAATTGTTAATTTGAGTTTAAACATGGAGTTTGGATATACTGGAATTCCAAACTTTGGTAAGGTACTAGCAGTAGGGGCAGGAGCTTTTGTTGCAGCATCAATTCCTGGTAGAATATTTGCAAGTATTGCAGGGATTAAAGGAGATTACATTACAGAGAATTTACTTATCGTATCTCAGATTAATTTATGGCTTGTTGATAATGTGGGAATTGGCTTTGCAGTATTCTTTTTGACACTAGGTGTTGCAGGTATTGTTGGCGGAGGTCTAGGATTGGTAACCTCATACCCTGTAATCCGACTACGTGGGGATTATCTGGCAATAACATTACTAGCCTTTGGGGAGAGTATCAGAATTATTGGAAATAACTTTACACCTCTAGTTGGCGGGACACTAGGAGTCCAGGTACCAGACCCGTTATCATTTTTACCTAATGAGTTGAGATTTCCTGTAGCTACCATTGGTCTGGTAAGTATAGCTGCAGTCGTTTACCTGTACAGTGAAAAGATGATGCGCTCACCACTAGGTAGAATGATGAAGGCCATCCGTGATAATGAGATAGTAGCTGCATCTTTAGGAAAGGATACTGCAAAGATTAGAATTAAAGTAATAATTGTATCAGCTGGGTTAGCTGCAATTGGTGGGGCATTATACGCATTTTATGTCGGGGGGACAATAGCATTTGCATACGATAGGGCTAGCTGGACATTTTGGCCATTTTTAATGATTCTGATAGGAGGACTTGCAAATAACAAGGGAGTGTTAATTGGTACTCTAATATTTGTGGTACTACGTAAGGTTATCATATATTTTAAGGACTCTTTTGAGGGGTATGTCCCCTTTGATGTTGTATGGCTAGACTTTTTATTGTTAGGTGGAATATTACTTGCAGTGTTACTGTATAGACCACAGGGGATATTTCCTCAAAAACCAACTGGTATAGTGTATAGTAATGTAGCGTGGTATAGGAAACTATTCTAAGTTTAATTCACTTGCAAATGTGGGGTATATTTTTTGCATGATTGCATTTAATTCAAATCTTATTCCAATTGATTCAGAAAATAAATTTACGATAAAGTTTGATGCTGATAGAGTGTTAGACATTAAACCATACAAAAACACTGGAAAATATGAGATTATTCTAAGAGGACCTGCACAAAAACTTAAAATCCCCATAAAACTATCTAGTAATAATCCAAATTTAGCACCTCAAGGGCCAAAATATTCAAGTAAAAGTTTGTTTGATGGTGCTGATAAATTAGAGGATATATTTCCTCGATGAATACTTTTTTTATAAAATATATTTAAACTCATTTGCAGTGTTGCAGTTTTAGTTCGATACCCTCTTTTGAAATTCTCTTAAGGCGAATTGTATATTTGGTTCAAATCTATATGGATAATTTAGTTCGAATCCTTACAGTCCTTCTGTGATTTATCCTTAGAAGATATTGGAAAAGATGATTAATCCTGTAATTATTCACATAATATGAATAAAATTAATTTTAGTTTATGTATAATTTTGATAATAAGCATTTCAATATTATTGGGGATAAGTTACAATGTGTACGATGAAAAAGAAAATTCAAGTCTTATTTTACCAAAATTTATCTTTGAAAATGAATTTATTCAACAAGTGATTTTAATTAGCATTCCAACAGCAAGTGCTTTTATCACATCTCTTTATATCACAAATACTTGGCAAATAAGAAAAGAAAAACTTGAACTTCAGAGAAAAATTTTGGGTGAAGTTGATGATTCCATTGTCAATTGCCTTCAAATTTTAAAAAATTTTGATAGAATGTTGTGGAGTAAATATACGATAGTAAACACAACCACTGAAACAACAGAGACTAAAGAAAAAACAACAGAGACTAAAGAAAAAACAACAGAGACTAAACTCTATGAAACAAAATTCCCATCAGAAGAATCAGAATATCCTAATCCAAAATTTGAAAAAGAACATGATCTTTTTCTCATAAATTATGCTGATAAAACATTAGAATTATGGAAATTTTCGTCTACCATAAAGCTGTATTTTAAGAAGAATCTTTTTGATGATTTTAATAAAATTGTAAAAAGTTTAGATCCTACACATGGTGAATTAGAGAAATTGTATAATTCAAAAAATGAATCTGAATTTGATTTGTTTCATAAGCAATTCATGTCAAAAAGAAAAACAATTGAATCACAAATTATAAAATTCAAAGAAGATTTAGTCCAAGGAAAAATTAATAAATTAAATGTTTAATCCAGGAATTTTCTAAATTCTTCATACCCTAATGAGCCCAGAAAATTTATTATTTCTTTCATTTTTTCTATTGCAGATTCATGCTTTGTTTCAAGTATTAATGGAAATACATTTTCAAAATGTCTCAACATAGTATACATTTCTCTTTCGGTTTGATAATGTTTAATCATTTTACCAACACTTTCAATAGTTTGGAGAGGATATTCTTCTGCAAATGTTTCTAATTCTTCAGGAACCCAATATATCGGCGAGATTTTTCCTTTTGTTTTATCGAGAATTGAATTTAATAATTTGATTCGTTCTGATCTTGACATTAAAGGATTCAAAAATAACCATCCTGCACTAGGATTTGATTTTATTTTTGAATATGATAATAATTTAGAGATATTCATTTTTGGCGAAGTCTCACCTTTCCAATCTTTTAATGCTCTTCCAATCCATGCAAGATAATCTTCTAATGATTGAGGATCAGATTTTTCTAGAAAATATTCGAATAATTCATCGCTCCTATTGAGATTATGAAGATAAACTAATCCAATTTGTTGAGCAAATCGTTGTTGGGAATCATTTAATGAAGTATCTGCCCTTTTACCGTAATTTTCAATTCTATACAAATATTCATCAAATAATGCATTGAAGCTTTTTTGATAAAGTTGTTGGAATGTGTATGCCTCCCAAGATGCATTCCCAGCTTTGACATGTTGTTTATTGTGGGTGAAAATTAAATTAATTTTTGACTTTGTCCACTCATCATCTAATGCCAATAGATTATAGAAATTATGGCCCAAAACTGCATGTATGGAAATAGATTGTTTTTGTTCCTGATTTAACATTGATTCTAAGAGAATTTTAACTTCAGGAACAAGTTCAGTAGGTGTTGAACCAGATTTCTTTAATCCATGATAACACCATACAGCATATTGCATTAGAGCATGACTTAATCTTCCAATACTACTGTTGATAGAAATCCCCATTGCGTCCCAATTTTTATCTGGATAGTTTTCAGACCAAATTGTATCTGGAGGTGCAATTTCTATAGCCTTGTTCAATATTTTCCAAATTCTGTCTCGGAAAGTAAATGGAATTGTAGTTTCATTATGAAGTAAATTATTCTGTAATAAATCTCCAAAATAATCCAATATTAAATCCAACATTTGGATTTCTCTTGGAGGAGAAGTAATTATCACATGTTCACAAAATGTTAAAATTGCATCCCAATCTAATTTTTTATTTTTTATTTTAGATAATCCATCTAAAAATCTAAAATGAACGACTCCTGGACATACTATTAATTCAGTTGCATGTTTAGAATACTCTTCAGGGTTTTTCTCCACGTATTCTTTGAAAGTTCTCCCCGTTCCATCCTCTTCTAAGAAAATGCCTTCTGGAATCTTATACTGTTTTAAAAATTCTATTACTTGTTCAACTGTCATGTCTTCAGTTAAATCTGAAGATTCTTTAATTTGTGAAAATGATTCATGGTAACTAACAAATTCTGTCAAATTAGATCTTCCATATTGTTTTACAAGAGAATCATACTCTTCTTGTAATTCAGGTAGATGTTCTATGATTGGAGAGAGTTTTTCTATTCTCCAATGTTTTTTGTATACCTCAAATTCTTCTTGGTTCCCACTAAATTTATCAAAGTTTGGACCTTTTGAAATAACATCCAAAATTATTTTTTTATTTTCAGATTTTAAATGAGGAAAACCATTTTTCAACATATGGTAGTATTCGTGTCTAAAACTACCCTTTTCAAAATACTCTACACTTAATCGATTAACTTCTTCAATAAACTCCGAAGGATATTTTCCAATAAAATAAAGTTCTAATCTTCTAAAAATGTAATAATTTTGTTCTGCAAGTACATTCAAGGATTTTTTAAGACTGTCAATTCCTGCCCTTTCAGATTTTTCCAGAGTTCTACGTATAGTGGCAACTAAATGAGAGCGTATGTCAAAATCATAATTTTGTTCATGTTCTTCAATTGCAGGTCTCCAAACAAAGGATATGTCTTGATTCGGATCTTTTTTAGGGTCATGACTAGTTTTGTTTGCAAGCCAATTGGCTTTAGACAACTTTTTTGCCAAAATTTGAATTACAGCATCATGATTCTTTTCATATAAAACAGGAATATTTTCTTTCAAAATTGTTTCATAAGCATAACGATCTATGATACTACGTACATCTTTACGAGAATTAGAACTAATCATATCAGGAATTCCACTATCGATCAATGTGACATCTAAAAGAAAATCACAAAGTTGCAAAGATGTTTCAAATTCTGATTCAACAAGTTTGATCATTAAATCTGCAAGTTCTCTATCTAGAATTGACATCATTACTCCATCATGCCATTTTTCTTGAATTGCTTTTTCACCGATTAATTTTCCTAATTTTGGAGGC
Organism: Nitrosopumilus sp. LS_AOA; assembly: GCA_001543015.1. Lineage (GTDB taxonomy): Archaea > Thermoproteota > Nitrososphaeria > Nitrososphaerales > Nitrosopumilaceae > Nitrosopumilus. Next base: position 7,837 of record LFLC01000008.1, read on the forward strand.
ATTTTGAGTGCAGCACCAACAAAATTTCTCAACACTGTGGAATTTTTTTCTAAAACTTTTTTTGGAGTTGGAGTTTGTAAAATAATTTCTGCTACTAATTCAGATTTTTCAGAAGCAACACGTTCTAAGTAATAAGACTCAGGCCAAAACGGAAATGAGTATGAATTCTGTTTTTTAATTACTTGGGGGATATTTTTAAAATATTTTCCATCAGCAATTAGTACTTCAAGCCAATTTTCATTTGCATGTGTGAAGAAATAATTATAAGACTGAGTATTTTTACTCATTAAAAATTCTAATTTTTCTAAATCATTTTTATCTGGACTTGATTTTTTTATAAATTCATCAATTTCTTGAATTACTTCATAATGAGGTGTTAAAATATGACGCATGAGAGATGTGAATTCTTCTACTTTGGTTAGGTATTCTTGTTCTGAAGGAGAATGACCATGATGGGACACGTTTGTAAACCATGCGTGTAAGTCGGTAAGTTGTCTGTATGTAAATTGAAGAAAATCTGGAAGGTTTGTTTGAGGATCAGAAATTTTTTGAACTTTTGTTTTAAATGTCAAACCTGAAGCTGATGACATAATTTTTGGGTGACGTAATGTAACATTCATTGTTTCTCTCATAGAATGAGCAGATTGTGAAATTCTATCTGGATTCTCTTCTATGAAATTTTCAGGGAATGGGTTAGGATCGGTTTGAGAACCTTCATCATCTGAAGTACTTTCTGAAAAAGGGCTTTCTGAAACTTGTGTTTGAATAGTATTTTTTTGACGTAAAACTATTAGTCCTGAATAATAAATTTTTCCTAAATTTGAATCGATTTTTGTTAATTCTTCAAATACCTTTTTTTCATCATCTGAAGAAAAACTAACCACAATGTATGAAAATAATGCTAGAATTAATTTATGTCTATATAACAAGTGACTAGATAGTCATCATGTTGATTTGTATTGGAAATGAATCATGAAAAGATTAAAAGAATTTTATGAAATGCTTGAATTAGAAGAGAACAAAAAATGAAAGGAAAACCTGAAGTCCTAAATGTTGATCACAAAACTTGGAAACAAATCTGTCATGCTACTCTATACAACAGTCATTATATTTTGGAATCCGTCATGCCTAAACTCCATTTGCCTCTCTTACTTGGGTTTATTGCATTATTTGGAATTATTACATTTCCTCCAAATGCATTTGGAGCATATGTTCTTGAAGAAAGATGTCTGGGTGATGAGAATGCTAGAAAATTGGATTTTAGATTAACTGTTGGTATTCAGGAATTTGATGAAATTTTCAAAGAAGCAGTAGTTTCTTTTGATATTGATGCTGAAGATGATGAAACAAATGAACCATTTGAAATTCATATGAAACGATATCCGAATACTGGTGGAAGAACTATCAATGTGGGACAAGATGAAGAGCATGGAAATTATGAAGTAACTGAGAAAACTTTTACTAATCATAGAGTGATTCCCAAATCTGTTTCTGAAATTAACATGTGGCCTTTTGAAGAATACACTATTCCAATTTTTCTGGAATTTAATGAGAATGTACAATTATGTTATTATGATTCTGATGAAACCGATGGGGATATTCACATATACAAAGCAGGTTATTTTCCAGAAAATCCTAATTGGAAAGTTGATTTGACTTATTTTGTAAGTTCCCCTGCTGAAATAGAAGAAACAATACCTGGTGCAAAATCTTATTTTAATTCCTCTGTATTTAGATTTGATTCTGTTATTTCACATCCAGAAGGATATCAAACAAAACAGCTATTTTATGCAGCAATTGTTTTAGCCCCCATAATACTAATTATTGGTCATGCATTATTTGTCAGAACTGAAAAATTAAATTCACATGTTACATTTTTTACAGGTATTTCAATTTTGATTCTAACTGGAATTGTAATGCTTTCTGCAATAACTCCTAGAGATCTTACGTGGTTAGAAGTAGTATCAATTGGAAGTATTGCAACTTATGCCGTAGGGTTTTTTGTTTTTCTTGGAAAAAGACATCACACCATACAAAATGAAAATACAAGAAAAGAAATTGTAAAAAAGCAAAAAGAAGAAGAAAAAACCAAATGGGAACAAGATAGTGATAAACGACGAATTCAGGCACTGCCAAAAAAACTAGATGAGTAATTTAGAATTTTTAACATAAATGAAATGTCCATACACTTTGAGGAATTTTATGTTGTAGTGGTTTTTTTGACCATATCCAGTCAAGTCATCTGTGCTAACAATTTATGATATTCATGAATCTGCCAAAATGCAAAAATACCATATGAAAGAAGTACTGCCAAAATATACCCAATTGTGATTGTAAATCTTTTTTCAAGTTTTGGCTCATTTCCAGATTTGTGTTTGAGTATCACAATCAAAAACCAAATCATGACTGCCACAACGTACACAGAAACTGCCAAAGAATAGTTTTCTGGATTTTTCATTATGAATGAAAATATTACAACACTGGGAATGATGATCAAAAGAACCAATTGAATTGCTTCAAATTGTTCAAAAACAATTCCTTTTGATTTATTCCTAATTGCGAATAATGAACCTCCTATCAAGGCCATGGCAATGGTTGTGAGAATATGTTTGAGATCTGAATCCAGTTCACCAAACTCTTGTGATAAATGAAAAAGCGGATTGAAATAAGCTACGAGTACCACAATTAATACAGTCAATAAAACTACAATGATGCTAATTTTGTTCTTTTTTTCCACATTTCACAAACTCATATTATCATTATAAAGATTTTCCAACAAATCAAACTCTCAAATACTTCCTAGACGTTAACACAATTTCATTCACAAAGAGTGGGCGTTCTCTTTTTACTGATTGTCGATAGTTTCTTTTGTAAAAAATCCTCATAGAGAATTGAATAATCACTTTAACACCATCATAGAGTGTTATATTATCAGTTTACAACTCAGCACTAAGGAAAATATACTATAATAATAATAATTAATCATAGTTATTATCAATTGTATGAAATACTAATGTACTTGAAATATTTACTAATCATAATATGAAATTTTTTGCAATATTATTTGGATTACTATTGTTAGGTTCAATTTATGGAATTCATGAATCATTTGCTGAATCTGAATTGTTTACAGTAGCAGCTAGGGATTATGAAAGGAAATATATCTCACTAATTGCGGGAGATGAAATAGAATATGTTGTGAATGTTTCAGGAGGTAAAAATAATGACATTGAATTTACCATCTATTATCCAAATGGACATGATGATGGTGGAGGTATGATTTATGATAAATTTAGTGATGGATTTACTGCTCAAAATTCTGGAACCTATGTGTTTGAGTTTGATAGTCCTTCATTACTTACCAACAAGAGTGTAAAATTTTCTTATGAGATTACAAAGAACACGTATTATGTTTATGTTAGTGACTTGCCAAACTATGCTGGAAATTATGCTGGAAATGTGATATATGATGCAACTGAATTCTGGAAAGAGAATCTACCAAAGAAAAATTTCTATATTACAGAAACAAAAAATGATGCAGATATTATAATTAATTGGGTACGGGATTTTGGAGGATTTAACGATCACATTGGTTATTCATACATTAGATTAATTGAGGTTGGTTTGGGAGATAGTAACTGTTATGATACATGGAAAGAATATGACTCTAATTACATAACCACAATAATGGCACATGAAATTGGGCATGCCATAGGATTTGAACATAGTGATAATCCTAAGGCACTCATGTATCCAACAATAAATCCTGATTTGAAAAGATATGGTTCACCATGTGTTTCCCCTCAATCATTGGAACGTACAGTTGAAAGTATCCAATCAATTTCACAGATTCCATCAAAATCTGCAGGGGGTTGTCTAATTGCTACTGCAATATATGGATCAGAGCTAGCACCACAAGTTCAACAACTAAGGGAATTACGAGATAATTCATTATTACAAACAGAATCAGGAACAAATTTTATGGAAATGTTCAATAATGTCTACTATACATTTTCCCCGACCATTGCAGATTATCAAAGAGAACATCCTTTTTTCAAAGAAGCAGTAAAGATTGCAATTACTCCAATGATTACTAGTTTATCAATTCTAAATTATGTTGAAATGGATTCAGAAGAATCAGTATTAGGATATGGAATTAGTTTGATTTTACTTAATGGTATGATGTATGTTGGAATTCCAATTCTTGCAATAATGAGGTTTAGAAAATGAATGATATGCACCTCTTGGCCCATGGAAAAGACAATCAATTCCATTACCAATATCATCCCAATATGAAAAAGTAATTGCAGAATTTAATGAATACTTTAATCAAGAAATGATACTAATTAATGATGATACACTACAGCAAGAAATAGACATACTAAACAAGCTAGATAATTATTAAATTTACATTAATACTTTAGATCAATATGGTTTTAGTCTGGATTTGAGTTCCAAAAATGGTTTTTGAGTTAACACCATCATATTGACTTATGAGGTGCGGTATTTCTCAAAAATGATAATAATACCCAATTAAGTTATAGTTATAATGAATAAGCAATTACAAGATCTTTTTAAATCTGAAGAACTATTTTTAATTCTTCATACAATCATGCATAATCCAAATTGTAGTACTGGTACAATTCTAAAAAGGACAAAAATTTCCAAAACTAGTACCCATAGACATTTACAGAAATTAGAAAATATGGATGTAATTATAAAATTCAAAGAAGAAAAGAATCTTAAACATAAGCGAAGTTATAGATATAGATCAAATATTAAGAAATTACAGATTACACTAACCAAAGATAAATTTTCCATTATCACTTGAAATTGCAGTTTTTCTTAATAGTGAAAATCAAAATTAATGCTAATCAAATTCTTGAAAAGAAAACATACGGAAAAATACTAGTGAATAAAATACTTTTTTACAAGTGGAATTATTATTCTAGTTCAAATTTCTAACAATTGATTTCCTCGAGGGGTTTGTATCAAAAAGTGTAGACCCCAAGAGTTTTAGGCGTACTGACAGCAGGAAATCACTAATAAAAATCAAAAATTATGATAATAGATATCAGATATTCTATTGTCATGTAATTAGATCAACATTCCAATATTTCTACATCTAATGCGTTGGGTTCTTTGATTTTGATACCATTCTTGTAAGTAGAGAAATATTTTTTGGTCTTCTTTAATTCTGTTTTTAATTTTTTTATTCCTTCTATAGTGTATGTTTTATCTATCAATTTAGATAAATCGTCTCCATTATTCTTTTTTAAAATAATTAATGTGAAAATGATTAATCTTGCACAATTGAGTACAAATAGCTCAACGAATTTTGGCGTCAACCCATGTTTATTTTTACCGTCGTTCTTGGGTTTTTTTGTTGAAGTTCCATGAAAGTAATTACTTCTCCATGTATATGCTATCTTTAGTATTTGTTCGGTATCTTTATGCCTAATTCCAAGATAATACAAAAAAATAGAAGTTCTCCTTACAAATCTAGCTGTTGAATCATCATGTTCTTTGATTAACAATCCATTAATTATTTTTACTGCATATGGTGTGATTTCTGTACGAAAAGATCCTAAATTTTTTACTGCATTATGGTAAGTATTCAAAGCAATTCCAAGTTGATTTTTTTCTCCAAAATTTATTGGGTTAAAATCTAAATCTTTGTAATTTTTATTTACAAAATCAAGTGTGTTTCTTAAAAACAATACATCTTTTTTAGTAAACTTTGTTTTATAGTGTGAATTCACACGCTCGATCATATAACCAGTTGGAATCATATCAAAATAATCAAAAGCTGTAGAATATATCCAGGTAGTATCGATACGACCAATCTTGAATACAGAAATAATAAAATGCAGAATCTCCGTTAAGACAAGATGGTTATCACCACCATTTTTTTGTAAGAATGTTAGTTCAATGACTGCGTTTGAATTATGAAATACTGAATCAAAATTAGTTTCTTCTGCATCCATTTTTATATTATTAAAATCTCTTTGTTTGGGCTTTCTTATGACTAACGAATCATTAATTTTATAATTTCCTTGAGGTTTCCATCCTGCTGAAAATTCTTTTAAACTAGATGTTGTACCCTCTTTCTTTAAGATTTTAAAAAACCCAACTGTAATTTCCCTAATTTCATCAGTGGTAACTTTTTTGTAAAAAACATAAGGGATAAATTTTGAGATGAAATTATAAAAACTGAAATAGGTATCAGAGTTCAACAATTCCACATGTTTAGCATATCGCTTGTAAAATGAAGAATTCATAATATGTCTTTGAAATGCCCATTTCGTTCTGTTCCAATTCTCTTCTGATTTTTTGTTAGAAAAATACACAATAGATCGATTTAACGGTTTGGCATATTTTATTTTTGAATAGTGAAAATACTTTTTTTCTAGAGAGCAGGAATTTTCTTTGATGGAAGCAACAGTTTCAACAATTTGTTTTAGTTTGTCAAATAGATCTTTTTCATTACATTTAATCCCAGTTTTTGATTTAATATTTTCTACCATCTTAATTTCCCATTATCATTTATAGTTGATTTAATGTATATTAACAAAAATGGTAAAGACCAGTTACAATCAAGAATGAAGTGTTGACTTCAATTTTGTATGATCTACTGAGTCTTCTATTTTTTCAGAAACCATCGTTGGTTCTGTTATCGTATCTAGATTTGCTTCTACTGCGTGCATAACATATTTGAATAGGCTTTCCCCCATTCCCGTATCTAGATTTGCAGTATACATTTTATTTCTGGAACTAGTTCGTATACTTTTGATCAGTTTTTCTTCTTTCAATACAGGTAACACTCGTTGTAATGTTCGAGATGGAACACCAGACAGTTGGGCGATATCGGATTCTGAATAGTCGAATTCTCTATTTAGAAATAGAAAATCCAACACTTTTGCGGATGGACTTCTGAATAACCTTGTCAGTGGTAAGGCTTCTTCAATGCTTTGACTTGTCATGTTATAGCTATAACATTAATCTATTATAAGGTTTGCCAGTTATGGCTGATCATACAGCTTAAGGTTCTATTAGGCACGCCAATTATGGCAATCTTTATTAAGCTGAGTGGCGTAACTCAGGCATGACGCAGACCGTGATATTTTGGAAACAAAGGATCCTTGAATATTTGGTTGCTCGTTCTCGCCATATCGTATATAGAACTTCATTTGAACGTGAAATGGAAAGACAGTATTCACGTTTTATTGACGATAACTACCATCTTGCTCTTCAAGAATTAAGGGATGAAGAAATATTGTATGAACGGAATATGGGAGGTTATCTTGAAACCTCATTATACATCATACAAAAGAAAGATAAAATTAGATATTATTTACGAATGACTCCTAATGATGTTCGAGCTGAAATCATACAACCATCTTCTAAGGAATTAAAAGGATTGAAAATTATTTTTGATAGCTCAAGTGAAAGAAAATATCCTAATCAGGGGATTTATTATTACTGTAAGAAAATTAAAGATCCTACTTTTTGGGTTGTCTTGATCAAACATTCTCCAATTAAAAAAGCAACCAAGGTTATCCTTGGATCCAATTTAGATGATTCTTCAAGAATTTCAAAAATTAAGAGAGCAACAAAATTAGTTTCACGTCTAAATAATCATAAAGATTTTGTAAGGAAAAAAGTAGAAGATATTGAACAAGCAGCATGTGGAAATAATAGAATTCCATCAAAATGCGCTTTTGATGTTTTTGTTCATGAAGGATTTTTAGAGATTACAGGACAAAAAGGATTATCTAAAAAATTTAGATTAGCTACTATTGAAAAGAAAACAGATATTGATGATAAAGGACAATAATAATCATTAACAGTGTGATGAAATATTATGAATGCTGACTCTCACACACCAAAAGAAATAGCTGGTTCCATCATCTTGGGAATAATTGTAAGTTTTATAATTACATATTTTTTTGGAATTGAACTTGATGAAACACTAAAAATAATTATCACTATAGTCCCTCCTGTTATTGTTTCTTTGTGGGCTGTAAAATCTAAAAGATTTACTGCGGTTAGATTGTGGAGTATAATTAGTCATGGAGCCACATATGGGTTTATCAATTTAGTTGCAGAAAATACTTTTTTTGAAGGATTAGAATCTGTAGTCTAATATTTAATATAGGTTACAATTTCAATTTGAAAATTTAGTATCCTAACTACTTCGATTCCCTCATAGGGTTTAACTCAAATAGTTGATTCCCTTAGTATTATTAACAACTTTTAATTTTTGACGATAATCAGACATATGGAAAAATGCTAAGATAAAAGATAATTAATGACAAGTACGCATATTTCGATTACACTTTAAGAGATAAATTAATACATATTCTTTGCATGGAACAATAAGAAAATGTTTCAAATCTAATATTTTGTAAATGTTTTGTTGAAAAAATACCGTTATAAAGTTTAATATATTGAGTTTTGATTTATCGATCGAACGATGTCAGCCGTGAAGAAAATTTTTGAAGAAATTATTAAAACAGATCACAAAGTTATCACTGAAGAATCATCAAAATCTATTCTAAAATCTTATGGTGTCAAAGTTCCACCGTTTGCATTAGCAACATCTGCTGAAGATGCAGTAAAGCAAGCAAAAAAAATTGGATTTCCACTTGTAATGAAAGTAGTATCGCCACAAATTTTACACAAGACTGATGTTGGTGGTGTCAAAGTTGGCATAAACGATGTAGCTGATGTTAAAAAAACATTCAATGACATGTTTGGTAGACTATCTAAGAAAAAAGGTGTTAACGTTAAAGGTATTCTTTTGGAGAAAATGGTTCCAAAAGGTGTTGAACTTATTGTAGGTATTCAAAATGATCCACAATTTGGTCCAATGATTATGGTAGGATTAGGTGGAGTTATGACTGAAGTTTTCAAAGATGTTGCATTTAGAATGTTACCAATAACAACATCTGATGCAAAATCAATGATTAATGAACTCAAAGGTTCTAAACTCCTCAAAGGATTCCGAGGTAGTGCTCCTGTTGATCTTAACATGGTTGCAAAAATGTTAGTAGATATTGGCAAATTAGGTGTAGATAATGCTGATTACATTAACAGTATTGACTTTAACCCCGTAATCGTATATCCAAAATCACACTTTGTAGTTGATGCAAAAATTATTCTAAATAAAGAATTAAGGAAAAACTCAATCTCTAAAGCAAAACCAAACATTACATCCATGGAGTCATTCTTTACTCCAAAGTCTGTTGCACTAGTTGGTGCATCTGCAACCCCTGGTAAAATCGGTAATTCTGTATTAGATGCACTTGGAAAACAAGATTACAAAGGTAAAGTATATCCAATTAATCCTAAACAAAAATCAATTCTTGGAATCAAATGTTATCCATCATTAGAAGAAGTACCTGGAAAAATTGATCTGGTTGTTGTTTGTATTGATCTTTCAGCATGCGGCCCAATTATGAAAGCATGTGCTAAAAAAGGAATTCATAATGTTGTAATCGTTTCTGGTGGTGGCAAAGAACTTGGTGGTGACAGAGCAGCAATGGAAGCTGAAGTAAAAGCATTATCTATAAAACACAAAATTCGTGTAATTGGTCCTAATTGTATTGGAATGTTTAATGCAGCAAATAGACTTGATTGTGCATTCCAAGGACAAGAAAGAATGGTACGTTCCAAACTTGGTCCTGTTGCATTTTTCTCACAAAGTGGAACCATGGGAATTAGTATGTTAGAATCAGCTGATCTATTTGGTTTATCAAAAATGATCAGTTTTGGAAATCGTTCTGATGTTGATGAAGCAGACATGATATGGTATGCTGCAAATGATCCTCAAACTAAAGTAATTGGATTATATGTTGAAGGATTTGGTGATGGTAGAAAATTCATCAATACTGCTAAACGTGTAATGAAAGAGACAAAGAAACCCATTGTTATTTGGAAGAGTGGAAGAACTGCTGCAGGTGCAAAACAAGCTGCATCACACACAGGTTCACTTGGAGGTTCAAATGCAATGATTATGGGTGCATTCAAACAAGCAGGAATTATTTCAGTTGATAGTTATCAACAACTAGTTGGAGTTCTAAAGGCACTAGCATGGCAACCATCTGCAAAGGGAACTCATGTTGCTATGACTAGTAATGGTGCTGGTCCAATGATTGGTGGAATGGATCAATTAGAAAGATTCGGTCTTACAATAGGAAAGTTATCACCAGAACGTGTCAAAAAAATGAAGGCTCATTTTCCAATAGCTGTTCCTATTCATAGTGGTAATCCAGCAGATGTAGGTGGCGGTGCAACTGCAGAAGATTATAAATTTGTAATTCAACATTTCATGGAAGAAAAAAATATTGATATCGTAATGCCATGGTTTGTCTTCCAAGATGATCCGCTTGAAGAAACAATTGTTGATTATCTTGCTGATTTCCAAAAGAAAAGAAAGAAACCACTTTTAGTTGGATGTAATGGTGGTCCATATACTGAAAAAATGGTAAAATTGATTGAGAAACATAATGTTCCAGTTTACCAAGACCTTCGAACTTGGGTTGAAGCTGCAGGTGCATTAGTTCAATTGGGCAAAATACAAGGAAAATAGATAACATTTAAGTTCTGAATACCTTTGCAAATTAACATGTCACTAGTTACCACATCTACTTCTGATGGCATTTGTACTGTTAAAATTAACAGACCTGACAAACTTAATGCTATGAACATAGATGTTGCAAAAGAACTAATCAAAACTTTTGAAGACCTAAATCATAATGATGATGTCAAAGTTATCATTTTGACTGGTGAAGGAGACAAGGCATTTTCTGCAGGTGCAGATATTGAATACATGTCAAAAATCACTGCAGATGAATCAGTTGCATATGCAAAAACTGGTCAACTTGTAACTTCAACTGTTGAATTGGTAAAACAACCAACTATTGCAGCCGTTAATGGATTTGCTTTAGGTGGAGGTTGTGAACTTGCAATGTCTTGTGATATTCGAATAGCTGCTGACACAGCTAGAATGGGCCAACCAGAAGTAACAATTGGAATTCCTCCTGGATGGGGCGGAACACAAAGATTGATGAGAATTGTGGGAATAGCTAAAGCAAAAGAGCTTGTTTACACAGGTAAAATGGTAAAAGCAGATGAGGCAAAAGAAATAGGCCTTGTTAATCACGTAGTACCTCTTGCATCACTACAAGAAGAAGCATTGAAAATGGCACAAAAAATTGCTGGAAACTCTACTATGGGTGTCCAAATGTCTAAAGTTGCAATTAACAAAGGACGAAATGCAGATCTTGATACTGGTCTTGCAATTGAACTTCTTGCTTGGAGAAACTGCTTTACTCATCCTGATAGAGAAGAACGAATGACTGCATTTGTTAACAAGTCAAAAAAATAGCTGTCTCAAATTTACTTCTTATTTTATTAAATTTTTAGAATTTAATTTTTTATAATTCACTCACTATATCTCACAGATCGCTTAAAATAATGATATTCCGTGCGCATTTCTTGAATTCATAGTGTGCTGTGTGTGAAAAGCTTATTATAATTTAAAATGACATTTTTATTCATAATGGCAACTGAACAAACACAAAAGATGATCACTGTCACAGCAAAAGCAGCTGAAAAAGTTAAAGAATTCATGAAAGAAGAAGCAGATTCCCCTGAATACCTTAGAGTATATGTTCAAGGTGGAGGTTGTTCTGGATTATCATATGGTATGGGCTTTGAAAAAGCACCAGAAGAAGATGATATCGTCATGGAAGAAAATGGAGTTAAACTATTAGTTGATAGTTATAGTGTTGATCATCTCCAAGGTGCAAACGTAGACTATATTGAAAGTTTGATGGGTTCTGGATTCAAAATCAATAATCCAAACGTAACAAAATCATGTTCATGTGGTAGCTCATTTAGCACTGAATAAACAACTAGAATTATTTTCATTTTTAGATTTACCTAGCGTATGCTAAGTTGATGAATTTCAAACCTTTCATCTTTTACTTCCAGTTTTTCGATACCCTCATATATCGCAGGCAAAAACCCAAAACATAATGATAAAGGAGATGAAGAATTTATGCCTCAATCAGGAATTGTCAAATATCACGTTAAACTTTCCTATGAAGTTGATGGACTCGTTGAAAGAGCAGATATAATCGGCGCAATCTTTGGCCAAACAGAAGGTCTGTTAGGTCCGGAGATGAATCTGAATGAACTGCAACGAGTTTCAAAAGTAGGTCGCATTGAAGTTAATGCAAAATCTACTTCTAACACCACTAATGGTGATGCATTAATTCCTATGAGTACTGATATTGATACTTGTGCTTTAATTGCAGCAGGTATTGAGAGCATCGATAAAGTTGGTCCATTTGATTGTAAATTCAGATTAGAAGGCATTGATGATGTACGAGCTGCAAAGAAAGATGAAATTGTAAAACGTGCAAAAGAAATCAAGCAACAATGGGCAACTAAAACAGTTAGTGAGGGAGAAACTATGCTAAATGATGTTCATCAAGGTGATACTGGTAAATTATCTAAATATGGCCCATCTAACTTAACTTGTAGTTCTGGTGTTTTTGATTCTACTTGGGTAATTCTAGTTGAAGGCCGAGCTGATGTAATCAATCTTTTGAGAGCAGGATATGATAATGTTCTTGCTATTGAAGGTGCAAAAATTGATGAATCAATCAAAGAATTATGTAGTACTAAAGATACTGTAGTTGCATTTCTTGATGGTGATAGAGCAGGAGGATTTATTCTTAAAGAATTAAAATCCGTTGTTACGCTAGATTATGAAATACAAGCAGACAAGGATGTTGAAGTTGAAGAATTAACTCCTCAAAGAATTGATGATATTCTAAGACCTATTGCTAATGAAATTAGAGATGGAAAACCTGCACCAGAAATAAAAAGTGAAGATGACAAACCACTTGCAGAACTAGCATCAAAGATTTTTGTAGATATCAATGAAACACTTGAAGCAGTTGCATTAGATAAAGATGAAAAAGAAATTTTCAAAGTTCCAATTAGTGAAGTTGTTAGTAAATTATCATCTCAATCTGGAATCAAATATCTTATGTTAGATGGAATTATCACTCAGAGACTTTTAGAGAGTGCTAAAACTGCAGGTATTGAATATGTTATTGGACATAGAGTTGCAAAATTATCAAACTCTGATGGTTTGACACTAAAAACATTCAGTGATTTAGGCATATCTTAAGAATATAGATGACTGAACTAAAAATTCAGCATATCTTAACTCTCTCTTATCTATTATCTAAAGGTGCAAAACATAACTATGTCACAATAACTACAGACTCACTTGGAAAAAATATAAAAAAATCACAACAATCTGCATCTAAACATCTACTTGAACTAGAGCAGAATCAATTCATTGAGCGAATAATTAGTGGACGAAATATTTCAATAAAAATTACCAGTAAAGGTTATTCTGAAATGGTAAAACTTTCAACCATTTTACAAAAAAGTTTGAATTCTTTTCCTTCTCATGTTGAGATCAAGGGAACATTAGTTTCTGGAATGGGTGAAGGTGCATATTATATGGGATTAAAAGGATACACAAAACAATTTAAATCAAAAATAGGATATGTCCCATTTCCTGGAACACTAAATGTCAAAATAAATCAAAAAATTCATCAAGAAGCTATCAAACAATTTGTAAATTTGAATGGAATTGACATCAATAGTTTTTCTGATGGTAAGCGAACTTATGGTTGGGTTAAATGCTTCCCTGCAAAAATAAATAATTCAGTGGCTTGTAATTTAATTTTACTTGAGCGTACCCATCATGATAATTCTGTAGTTGAATTGATTTCAAAACTTTGTTTGAGAAAAACTGCAAAACTAAAAGATGGTTCTAAAATTTCTATTAAAATCCACATTAATTCCTAAATCCCGTGAATTGAATCCCCGTATTCTTTTTCTATTTTAGAACTAGAACTTTCAGGAATTGGGGATTGTAATCTTGCAACTTTTGCATCAAGTTTAATTTTTTTACATCCGTCTGTGATGAATTTTTCTTGGTGAGTTTGATCATACCCTAATGCAATAATTTGTGGTCTAACTAGATTAACTGTCTTGAAAATGTCATTTTCTTGCCCAATTAGGCAAATATCCACCATTGAAAGTGAATTTACTAATTCTTGTCTTTGTTCTTGATCGTGAATTGGATTTCTTTTTTTCATTTTGACTGCTGTACTATCTGTTGCAACAACCACTACTAGGACATCACCTAATGCCTTTGCTGCATTTAATGTGTGAATATGACCTGGATGAATAATATCAAAAACTCCCCCTGCTAGCACTATGTGCAATGAATTTCGTCCAATTTCAGTAAGTGTTTTTCTATCATCATTTACTAGTTGATTTTTTATCAATCCATCAATTTTTGAATTAATAATATCATCTGGTAACATACTTTTTTCTTTGATTAACTCCATTGATCCACTTCCAACTATTTGAGACACATACATTGATGAGAGAATCATTTTTTCACTTTGTTCCATATTTTTTTCTTTTACCCCCCTCTCTTTAATTCATCTATAACTGTCACATTTTTGGGTCAAGGCCTTTTGCCAATCTTAATGCATCTACTAGTCCATCAGCATATCCTATACTCAAAATTGCAACTTCATCTAGCCCATCCTCCAGAAATTTCTCTGCGTCTTGGATGTAAAGTTCTGCATTTTCTAAAATAACTTGAAATTCTTTTTGATCCTTGTAGAGTGGTATTATTTCAGCTAGTGCGTCCTTTACCATTGGAACATATTTTTCCATCATTTGATTTGAAATCTTTTTTGTTTTCTCTGAATTATCAAAAGGCTCATCTATGCATTGACTAAATATTTTTAATGCATCTGATTCTGTAAAATGCATTCTACCTGGTATGATTATTGTATGCGGTGGCTTTCCAAAATTCTTCTTTTTGAGGCTAGATATTTTACCTGAAACAATTTCTTGATCTTTGAATCCTATTCTTGATGCAATTATTACAAAAGTTGATGTACTAATTACATTTCTTTTTTGTCCTTTTTCTGTTTCTACTAATCCATTTAATGCATCATTTGGTTCCAAGAAAAAATCTTTGTCTTGATTGTACTCCAAAAGAAGTACAGTGTGGTTTCCTTCAATAATATTTTTGTAAATTACATAGTATGGTGTGGTAAGTTCCATTTCACTCATTATTGTTGCAATCCTACCAACTTTGTAAAAATGCAAACCACATTCGCCTATCATTGAAGTAAGTGATGATGCTGCATGGATTGAATATGTTTTAATTTTCTGCTCAATTGCCCTTGTTCTTAATTCAATATGGGTAGTTGCAATGTATGGATCACCATAAGATAATAGTACAACCTTCTTTTTCTTTGCATTTTTTAAAATCTCTTTACCATCTTCTACTAACCATCTTTTTGCAGGTTTGAATTCTCCTTTGGTTGCATTTTTGATTTTAGTTAAATCTGATTTTCCAATAGGGCTGGTAAATTGTTCTAAATACACAATGTCTGCTTTTGATAAAATATCTATTGCTTCATTAGGAATTGATTTGAATCCTGAAATTCCTAAACCAATAAACCACAGCATTATTGCATTTTTTTGTCATGTAGTCTTTTTAAATGCTGTAAAGTTTTCTTCAAAATTTCAATACCTTTGAGATATTCTTCAATTGAAACTTTTTCGTCAATTGTATGTGCTTCATGTGGATCTCCTGGACCATACGTTACAACAGGAATGTTCCATTGATTACCTAGCACATTCATGTCTCCTGTACCTGTTTTTCTAATTAGAGTTGGTCTAGAATGCTCTACATCCATTACTCCAAGAGTAAATGCTCTAACTAATGGAGAATTATGCTCTGCTTCAAATGGCTCAGTTTCATCAAGTATTGAGTAAAATGCCTCTACTCCTCGTTTTTCTGAAATTTCTTTTACAACTGTTGCAATTTTTTGTTCAACGGATTTACAGTTCATGTCTACTGGAATTCTAATGTCATAAGTTGTTTCACACTCTCTTGGAGTGACATTATGACTTGTTCCACCTTTAATTTCAGTCATTGTTACAGTTAGTAACATTCCTTTTGTTCTACCTTCTTGTCCTGCTTCTAATTTTTCTTTAAGTTCAATTGCAAAAATTGCTGATTCTTGAATTGCATTTTTTGAAAGCCATGGTGCACTTGCATGAGAACTATCCTCAACACTAATTTTGAGATTAATTGCCAATCTTCCTTTGTATGCAATTGTAACTTGTTTAATTCCACTTGGCTCTCCAAAAATTGCATAATCAATATCCCATTTTTGTTTAACAATGTTTTTGATTCCAATAGCGTTTCCTTCCTCATCTACTGCTCCCACAAAAGTTATTGTTCCGCTATTATTTTCAATTGATGCTGCTGCAAATAACATTGCCATTAGTGGTGCCTTTGCATCAGATGCCCCTCGTCCATAAAGTGAGTCTCCTTCTTTTCTAACTTTGACTTTACCTGGAACTACATCCATGTGTCCACATAACATAATTTTAGGAGAACCTGAACCTTTCTTTGCAATAAGATTTCCTACTTCATCAATTTGAATATCATCAAATCCTAAATCATCACATTTGTCAGCTAAAAATTCTGCCATTGGTTTTTCACTCAGTGATGGTGTGTACAATCTAAGTGCTTTTTCTAGCATCTTTGTTGCAAATCTTGAAGTTACTAAATGAGTGTCCAATTCTTACTTGTCTACCTTTATTGCATAATCAAGCATTAGGGCTGGGATATCTACATCACATACTCTAACAGTATTCTTGTATTCTGTTGTATTGTTAACTTCATGAACTACTAGCCCTTTCTCATCGCTTTCCATCAAATCTACACCTACAATATCTCCTTGAACTGCATTTTTAGCCTTAATGCACATTTCTTCCATCTCTTGAGTAACTGGACATGGTTCTGCTACTCCACCAAGTGCCATATTTGTTTTCCAATGTTTAGAAATTCTATAAATTGCTGCAACGATTTTATCTCCTACCATTATTGCCCTAATGTCTCTTGGTGGTCTTTTTACAAATTCTTCTAAATAATGTACTTGATAAATTGGATACATTTTTTCTCTACTTTCAATAACTCCTTCAGCTGCATCTCTGTCATTTAATTTTGAAATTAATCTTCCCCAACTTCCAACTGTTGGTTTGATTACTCTGGGAAATCCTTGAGTTTCCAATGCTTCCAAAGCTGCATCTTTTGAAAAAGCGACAGTTGCATCAGGTGTTGGTACCCCAGCTTTCTTTAGTAACATATGTGTAAATAATTTATTTCCTGCAAATACTCCTGTGTTAAGACAGTTGATAACTTTGACACCTAATCCTTCTAATGCTGCAGTTGAATGTAAATTTCTGTAATAACTTACACATCTTTGAATCACCACTCCATACTCATCAGGTTTTTTTTCTAAATTTATCGCTAATTTTTTACAATCCACCATCTGTATGTTGATGTTGTTTTTTTTTCCTGCTTCTAGTAGAGCTTTTTCTTCCCAACGGATGTTATCGTAAAGAATTGTAACGTCAGGACTCACTGCCCCCAATCCTCGCCAACCGTTTGGGCGGGCTTTAGATCGAAACCATCTGAACCTTTTGCTAATTCAAAACTTGCACCACATTCTGGACATGTCACAATTTCTCCTTCAAGTGCATCACTTGGAATAGAAATTACTGCATCACATTCTTCGCATTTAGCCATATCTGTTCTTCACATCTCCTCTTTATTTATCATTAATTATCTTTTTTTCGAGTCTATCTTCAAGTGGAATATCAATGAGATCACCCATTCTTAGATTCTTTAATCCAGCAGCAAGAGCTTTTGCACCATCATCATCTTTTTCAAGACCTAATAATGTCATCAGGTAAGCAGCTCCTGTTTTTCCAGCTAATTCACCAAAAACTATTCTTCTTCTATTTCCAACTGATCTTGGAGGAATGGGCTCATATGCTGCAGGATTTCTTAGAATTGCTGCAAGGTGTGTGCCTGCTTTGTGTTTGTATGCCGAAGTTCCTACAATTGGTTTTGAGTCATATGGTTTGATTGATGTGTATTCTTCAATTAATCTAGATAAATCTAGTAACATGTCTAATCTAAAATCATTTGGTGATTTGTACAGATGTGTTAATGCAACTGCAACTTCTGCAAGTGGTGGAATCCCTGTCCTTTCTCCAATTCCATCAATAGTTGTATGAATCTGATCAACTCCTGCATCACATGCTGAAAATGCATTTGCAACTGCAAATCCAATATCATTATGAACATGTGCATCTAGTGGAACATCTACAACATCACTTACACTCTTTACAAAATTATACATTCCAATGGGGCGTAAAATACCTACAGTATCTGGAAGACTGATTCTATCTACTCCTGCCTCCTCAATTGCTTTACAAACTTTGAGCAAAAATTCTGGCTCTGCTCTACTTCCATCCTCTACTGTAAATCTAATTTTAAGTCCATGAGATTTTGCATACTCTACAGTCTCTACTGCTCTATCTAATGCATCTTCTCTTGAAATACGTAGTTTATCTTTTAGATGAATATCTGATATTCCTAAATATGCTGCACACCATTTTGCATCACAGTCTAATGAAATATCTATATCTGATTTGAGTGCACGTCCATGAGATACAATATCTGCCTTTAATCCTTGTTTGATAATTATCTTAGTTGCTTCTTTATGATCATTTGATATTACAGGTGAAATTTCAATTTGATCTACTCCAAAGTAATCTAACATCCATGCAATCTGAATTCTTTGTTTGTTTGTAAATGAAACACCCGGGTGTTGTTCTCCTTCTCTTAGAGTACTGTCAAGAACTCTAATTTTCTTTGGATTTTTATCGAATGCATTGTATTTGTTTGCATAGTGATTCGGATCTTTCATTGCTAAAATCGTTAACTTAAATTGATGATATAAACATATTCGTACTAACATCGTAGGAAATAAACAATATTGATCCTAAACTAGTTTTGAATTTTAATTATGAAACGAAAATCGTTTTTAGATAACTTTCTTCAAAATTATTACTGTGTTTGTATCTATGACTCCTGCAATTTTTCTTAATGCATCAATACTATTGTTAATGTCTGCGATATTTGATGCACTGATAATTGTTGTAATGTCGTATTGACCAGTAATTTCATAAACTGTTTTTACTCCTTCTAATTTTGCAAGCTTTGATGAAACTTTCGATGTGTCAGTTGCAGAATCTACTGAAACAAGAACAATTGCACTAGTTGTATTTTCTTCTCCAATCTCTACAGTAAATTTCTTAATGGTTCCACTACTTACTAAATTTTTTACTCGTCTTCTTACTGCTGATTCAGAAAGTTTAAGTTTTTTCCCAATATCTACAAATGATTCTCTAGAATCCTCTTTTAGATATTCTATAATTTTTTGATCTGTTTTATCCTTGTACATTTCGCTTTTGTTCCTCTTCAGTTAGTATGGAATCAAGAGCATGTAAAACTTTTGTTACATCATCTTCAGTTATAACTAATGGCGGAAGAATTCTCAGGATATTTCTTCCAGAATATAACATCAAAACACCTTTTTTAATTAATCCCATGAGAATATCTCTAATTTCGAACTTCATCTCTATTCCTATCATGAGTCCTTTTCCACGAATTTCCCTGATCATGGTATGTTTTTCTTTTAGTTTTTCTAATCCTTCTCTAAATAATTTACCCATTTTTTCTGAATTCTCAATTAACCCATCTTCTGTTAGTGCTTTGAGAGCTGCAGTTCCTGCTGCACATGCCAATGGATTCCCACCAAATGTTGATGAATGCTCTCCCTTACTCATTGAAGATAGAATATCTGGTCGTACCAGTGTTGCACCCATTGGAACTCCACCTGCAATTCCTTTTGCAAGACACAAAATATCTGGTGCAGTATTCCAATGGTCACATGCCCATAATCGTCCTGTTCTACCTAAACCAGCTTGTATTTCGTCAAAAATTAACAGAATTCCTTTTTCATTACAAAGCTTTCTTACTTGTTGTAAAAAATTTTCTGGTGCAACAATAATTCCACTTTCACCTTGAATTGGTTCTAAAATAATAAAAGCTGTATCATCATCAATCACTGAAAGAACTGATTCCATATCACCATATGATGCAAAAGAAACTTTCTCTACAAGTGGTGCAAATGCTTTTCTATATTTTGGACTAAATGTTAATGACAATGCACCAAATGATTTTCCATGGTATGATCCTTTCATTGCAACCATTCCTTTTTTGCCTGTAAACTTTCTTGCAAATTTCATTGCAGCCTCTATTGCTTCAGCTCCACTATTGTTTAGATGAACTTGAGTGAGTCCTTTGGGCGCTAAACTGATAAGTAATTTCAAAAATTCTTCTCTTGTTTTATTATACAGAGAACTATGAACTGTAATAATTTTATCAATTTGTTCTTTAATTGCATCATTGACTCTTTTGTTTTGATGTCCTACTAGTGCAACTCCGTATCCGCCCATACAATCAATGTACTCTTTACCATCAATATCCCAAACATGAGCTCCTACTCCTTTTTCAATTGTAACTGGAAATCTTTGATATAGATTTCCCATGAATTGATCTTCACTCATGTTCAATCACCGTACAATTATCATGTGCAATTGCACTAGATATTGGATTCTCTTTTTGGCCATTTGCAATTATTGCTTTTTTGACTCCCATATCTAATGCTTCAGTTGATGCTAAGATTTTCTTCTCCATACCTGGACCAATTTTTGGTCTGATTTCTTTTGCTTCAGCTAGTGTGAGTTTTGAAACAACTTTGTCATCCATTAAGAGTCCATCAACATTTGTAATGAATAATACTTTGTCACAGCCTACTTTACCTGCTACATAAGCTGCTGCTCTATCTCCATCCACATTTAGGAATTCAGACTCTTCACTAATTGCAATGGGTGAAATTACTGGTGTGAGTCCTTGATCTAAAAGTAATTTGATGAATTCTGAATTGATTGCTGTGATCTTTCCAGTATATCCTCCATCAATTACTTGTTTTCGCCCTTTTTCATTAATAATTATGAGTTTCTTTTTTCTGTCAGCTTGTATTATTTTGGCATCTATTCCTGAAAGACCAATGGCATTGATGCCATTTTTTTGAAGCATTTGGACTATTGTTTTGTTTATTCTACCTGACATTACCATTGTAAAAATCTCTGCAGTTTCTTTGTCAGTGAATCTACTTTTGATTCCACTAGGTGATGTAACAAATTTTGGTTCTTTCCCTAATTGTTTACAAACTTTGGTGACCTCTTTACCTCCACCATGAACTAAAATCACACCTTCTGATTCTACTATTTTTTTAATATCTGAAATTGTTGATGGATGTAAATCATCTACAACACTTCCGCCAATTTTGATTGTGATCATTTCTAAACAGGAGTTAATGGGGTGTATCTTAGTCCGCTCATTTCATCAAAACCACTCATTACATTCATGTTTTGAATGGCTGATCCTGCAGCACCTTTCATTAAATTATCTGATGCTGATAGTGCAATCAATCTATTGTTATCTTCATCTATATCAAATCCAATATCACAAAAGTTTGAACCAACTACAAATTTTGGATCTGGGAATTTGTATAATCCTTTTTTATCTCTAATTAATCTGATAAATTTTTCATCACCATAAGCTTCACGATATAATTTCCACAATTCTTTTTCATCAATATCTTTTTTCATGAATGTGTGATTTGTACATAAAATTCCACGAACTACATCTACTGCATGTGGACTCATTGAAACACGAATTTTCTTTCCTGCTATTTCGCTGAGCTCTTGTTCAATTTCACCTGTGTGTCTGTGTTTTGCTGGTTTGTATGGTCTAATCACTCCTGCCCTCATTGCATGTGCCGTTCCTGAACCAGAACCTGCACCTGATGAACCAATTTTTGAGTCAACGATAATGTGATCTGTTTCAATAATGTCATTACGAATTAATGGTGCTAGTGCTAATATCGATGTCACTGCCATACAACCTGGACAAGAAACTAGCTGTGATTTTTTTATTTCTTCTCTATGTAATTCTGGAACACCAAAAACTGATTTTTCTAAATAATCTGGATGTGGATGTTCCCATCCATACCATTTGTCATATGCTTCTTGATCATGTAATCTGTAATCCGCACTCAAATCAATTACTTTGATACCTCTATCGTATAGTGCTTTAACAATTTCAGTTGCAGTTCCATGTGGTACTGCCGTAAAAACTAGATCACACTTGTTAACTAATTTTTCATAATCCATTTCAGAGAAAGTTAGATCGGTAAAACCCTTCAAACTTGGTTGTACTCTATGGAGATATTCTCCAACGTGTTGCCTTGATGTTACCATTGCAATTTCTACTTCTGGATGATTCACAAGAAGACGTAATGTCTCTCCTCCAACATATCCTGATGCACCAACAACCCCTACTTTCATGATAAACCTACTCGTAATGGAGTATAATTTATTTCCTAACGTAGTTTAGCGCAAATTCTATCATTTCTTTTGGAATATTTCGCTGTGCAACTCTTGCCAATCCTTTGAATTCTACGGTATTGTTAACTTCATGTACCACTAGGCCTCGTTTTTCATCTTCCATCATATCAATTCCTAAAATTCCACCACCCATGGCTTTAGATGATTTAACTGCCAAATCCTCCATCTCTTTTGTGATCTCACAAATTTCAGGATCTGCTCCTAGTGCGATATTTGTTTTAAAACCACCTGATGATTTTCTATACATGGCTGCAATAGGCTCGTCCCCAACAGTAATCACTCTAATGTCTCTTGGTGGTCTGTTGATCATTTCTTGTAAATAGTAAATTCTATCATGTGGGCTATCTGTAATATCCCTAATTTCAAAAACTGCCTCCATCGTGTCTTTATCTTTAATTGGCATTACTCCTCTTCCCCAACTACCAATTATTGGTTTGATAACTAGAGGAAATCCAACTTTTTCTAAATTTTCTGCAGCACTTTCACTTGAAAATGAAAAGTATGTTTTTGGTGTAGGAATATTATTTTTTTCTAAAAGTAAAGTCATGAACATTTTATTTCCACAAATATTTGCAACTTCAAATTTGTTTAAAACAGGAATATCCAAAAATTCTAAACATGCAGTAAAGTGTAATCCTCTAAAATAACTAACACATCTTTCTAGTACAACATTTCCAAAATCAAAATCTTCTTTTTTACTATCTGTGTTAATTTGGGTAATTTTTGCATCTAACATCAATGCATCGTGTCCTAGATTTTCTGCTTCTTTCTTAAGCATTTTTTCTTCTGACCTTAAACGGTCAAACACAATACAAACTTTTGACATTACTCTCCCCAGTCTTCGCCTACAGTTTCTGCTTGTTTAAGCTCAACATTTGATCCATCTTTTTTTGATATTTCAAAGTCAGCACCACAATCAGGGCAGGAGACTAATTCTCCTACTGAGGCATCGTCTGGGATGTTTAATTTTGCATCACATTCTGGGCAGTTCATGTTTTTGATTTCCTTTTCTTTTGTAATTTATTAGCTGCTGTTGACTGCATTCCCCACAATTCTACAAATCCTTTAGCTAATCTTTGATCAAATGTAGAATCTGAACCATATGTGGCAATTTCATGACTGTAAAGAGAATATTTTGACTTTCGTCCTACAACCCTTAGACTACCCTTGTACATTTTGAGTTTCACAGTTCCTGAAACAGGTGTTTGTGATGCTTCAATGAATCCCTCCAAATCTGTTCTTAGTGGATCTTGCCAAAGTCCTGAATACACCAAATATGCCCACTCATCATCAATTAATGATTTGAATTTGTTTTCATGCTTTGTATGGACCATCTTTTCTAAATCTGAATGTGCTTCAATAAGGCAAGTTGCAGCTGGAGTTTCATACACTTCTCGAGATTTAATTCCAACTACTCTGTCTTCAATATGATCAACTATCCCAACACCTGCATCCCCTGCTTTTTTGTTAATGTACTCAATTAATTTTTGAGATTCCAAAGTCTTTCCATCAACTTTAGTTGGAATTCCTTTTTCAAATTCAATTTCCAAATATGTGGGTTTGTCTGGCAAGTTTTTTGTTTTTACCCAAATGAATACATCTTCTGGTGGTTCATTGTATGGATCCTCTAGTACACCTCCCTCAATTGCACGTCCCCACAAATTTTGATCAATACTGAATTTTTTTGCAACTGAATCAATTTCTATTCCGTGTTTTTTTGCAAACTTTAACTCTGTAACCCTGTCTAAATTTTTATCTCGAATAGGAGCTATGATTGGAAGATCAGAGCCTGAACGTAATGTAATATCAAATCGAACTTGATCATTTCCTTTCCCTGAACAACCATGTGCTAATGCTGAAACTTTTTCTTTTTTTGCAATTTCTAAAACTTTTTCTGCAATTAGTGGTCGTGCAAGTGCAGTAGCTAGACAATATTTTTTCTGATAAAGTGCATTTGCTTTAATTGATGGAAAAATGTAATCTTTGACAAATTCTTTTCTTGCATCAATATTGTAATGTTTTTTTACACCAAGCTTCTTTGCTTTGGCTGCAATTTTTTTAGCATCATCTCCTTGTCCAACATCTACAGTTACTGTAATGACATCCATGTCATGTTCATCTTGTAGATATTTTACAACAACAGATGTATCAAGTCCACCTGAAAATGCAAGAATTCCTTTTTGAGTCATGAAACATCTTTTCCGTCGTATTTTGGAATTTATCTTTTGTGATAGGCTGAAATTCATTTTTTTCAAACTTTATTTCGACTAGCTTGAGCTAAAATTCGATGATTTTTTAACCATCAGATATAACGCTGTTTTATGAAAACTCGATCGATAATTTCTGCAAGTATTGTGGGTATTATCGTACTATCCGTACTTGGAATTACTCTAAATTCTGGTGAATCTACGCATGAAAACAAGTTACGTATTGCATATTTCCCCAATATTGGACATGTTATTCCTATTGTGGGCATGGAGAATGGTTCCTTTGAAAAAAATATTGGAAACCAGACAAAAATTGAAACGAGAGTTTTTGATAGTGGACCTCAAGCAATTGAATCCCTATTTGCAAATTCTATAGATATTGCATATGTTGGACCTGGTCCTGCAATTAACGGATTTTTAAATTCTGAAAATAATGAATTAAAAATTCTTGCAGGTGCAGCTAGCGGTGGTGCAAGCTTTATTGTTCATCCTGATAGTGAAATTAATTCTGCTTCAGATTTTGCTGGTAAAAAAATTGCAGCACCTCAAATTGGAAACACTCAAGATGTTTCATTACGACATTATCTTTCTGAAAATGGATTAAAGTCAGCTGAAAAAGGAGGTTCTGTAATTGTTTACAATATTTCAAATCCTGATATCTACACATTATTTGTAAAAGGTGATATTGATGGCGCATGGGTTCCAGAACCTTGGGCTACAATTTTAGAAACTGAATTAGGTGGAAAACGATTATTCCATGAAGAAGAACTATGGGGTGATAAAGAATTTGCATCTGTTTTATTAATTGGAAATATAAGTTATGTTGAAAAAAATCCAATTATAATTGAAAATTTCTTACAGTCTCATCATGAAACTGTAACTTGGATAAATGATAATCCTGTTGAAACTAGAATTATCTTTAATAATTTTCTTGATTCTCATCTGGGACAATCTTTGTCTGATGATGTTGTAGATATTGCATTATCTAATATTTTAATTACATCTGATCCTAAACTTGATTCAATTTTTTCCTTTGCTGAAAAAGCTGATGCCTTAGGATATTTGGGACGACATGGATATGATTTGTCTGGAATTTTTTACTACTTTGATACAAATTCAACTGATGAGGTAACTACGTAGATGACTAAACTTGAGGCAAAAAATATTGTAAAATATTTTACTCACGAGTCTCATAAACTAAAAGCTCTTGGCGGAATAAATCTAAAAATTGAATCCGGCGATTTTGTATGTTTAGTGGGTCCATCTGGATGTGGAAAATCTACTTTTTTACGTATAGTTGCAGGCTTGGAAACCCCTGATGAGGGTCAAATTCTATTTGATGGACGTCCAGTTAGTGAAACTGGTCCTGATAGAATTATGATATTTCAAGAAGGTGCATTATTTCCGTGGCTGAGGGTTCAAGATAATGTAGAATTTGGATTAAAGATGGCTGGAATTCCAAAAGATGAGCGAGCAAAGATTTCTCATAGATATTTGGATATGATGCAGCTGACAAAATTTGCAGATTCTTTTACTTACCAACTTTCAACTGGAATGAAACAACGTGTAGCTATAGCTCGTGCATTGGTAATGGATCCTGACGTATTATTGATGGATGAGCCTTTTGCAGCACTTGATGCACAAACTAGGGATTTATTGTTAGTTGAAATGCAATTAATTTGGGAAAAAACAAAGAAAACAATTTTGTTTGTTACCCATAATGTTGCAGAAGCTGCAGTTCTTGGAACCAAAGTGGTAGTTTTCAGTAATCGTCCATCTATAATTAAAAAAGAATTTGAAAATAATTTTCCACGACCACGAGTTACTGAGAATGAAGCGTTATTGAAATTCCAACATAATATTTTAGCAGAATTAAGACCTGAGGTAAAAAAAAGTAGAGATTAGATATTATGGCAAAAAATTTCACACCTCATAGAATTGCATTTTATATTGGAATTGTTGTAGTTTGGCAAATTGTAGCAATGTCTGGCGTGTGGCCTGAAAATATTTTCCCAACACCCTATGAGGTTGCTGAAGATTTGGCATATGGTGCAGCTGATGGTAGTTTGTTTTATGGAATAATTACTAGTATGTGGAGATTGTCAATTGGATTGGCAATTGCTATTGCTGGTGGAGTTGTTTTGGGAATTTTTATGGCAAGAATTGAGGTAATCAACCAAACAGTTGGGTCTTTAGTTTTAGGATTACAATCTATTCCATCTATTGCATGGGTGCCACTTGCAATTCTTTGGTTTGGATTAACTGATGGTGGGATTATTTTTGTAACAGCAATTGGTGCAATCTTTGCAGTTACCATTAACACCTATACTGGTGTCAAAAACATTGATCCTCACTATATTGAGGCTGCAAGAAATATGGGTGCCAAGGGAAGTCAACTAATTACTGCAGTATTGATTCCAGCAGCATTTCCGTACATGATTTCAGGCTTTAAACAAGGCTGGGCATTTGCATGGAGGGGAGTAATTGGCGCAGAAATTCTGTTTTCATTCCTAGGATTGGGCTTTTTACTTAATGCTGGACGTTCACTAAATGATGTTTCTCAGGTGATATCAATTATGATTGTAATTATGAGCATTGGCCTTGTAATTGATAGTGTGGTATTTCAGAAATTAGAACACAAAGTAATGTCCCGTTGGGGATTACGATAATATTTTTTTGTTTTCTATCTTTAGTGATACTACAAATGCACAAATAATTATTGCAATTGCAAAATACATTACTGCAATATAATCAAAGAAAAATGCTATTGCGCCTCCAATTACTGGACCAATTACTGTTGCAATAGATAATGTTGAACTAAATAATCCAGATGATGTTGAACGAGGATTGTTATCCATAAGATGGAAATTTCCTCCAATAAATAAAAATGCCCATGTTGCACCAACTAGTGCCATAAATGGCATTGCCATCCACCACTCAGTAACAAATGTTAATCCTACAAAAACAAATGTCGTAGCACCAATACCCATTTTAAATTTGGTAACATCTGATAGATGGATTTTACTTGCCATCACATTCATCAAGATAAATGCTGTCACTGTATTTGCAACATATACAATTGATATGTGATACAAATCCCCTCCCCATTTTTCCATAATCATTAGTGGGAGAATTACCCAAACAGCTGCTGCACCAATATGTCTTAGTAGTAATGACAAAAATAGAAATTTATTTTTTGAAATTACTTTTTTTATAGTACCTGGTTTTAGCTCTTTTTCTTGAATTGGATTTGGAAGTTTAATTGTAAATAATAATCCAATAATGAATGCCGCTGCACTAATTAAGAAAATTAATTTTAAATCATTTGTAACTCCAGCAGCTACTATTCCTGCAAGCCATCCTAATGCGTGAAATGAAATTACAGTGGCTGCCCTTTTTTTGTCAATATTTGCCTCATAGGTATATGCAATCATTGCAGGTATCATTATCCCAGTAGCTATTCCTGCAGCAATTCTTACTATGAAAAACATGGAAAGATCTGTAGCAAAATAATGCATTCCAAAGGCTATAGCACATCCAACAAAGCCAATTCTGATGAATTTGAGCCTAGTTCCCTTCTTATCTGAATGTCGTCCAAAATAGATTTCAGATAATATCTGAGCAAAACTAAATGATGCAACTAGTAGTCCAATCTCAAAGATGGAATCAGTGACTCCTTGAGCAATTATAGGCATGAATACAAAAACTATTGAGATTCCAGCATGTTGAAAAAAGGTTGCACTACGAACTAAATTATTTACTTGTAACTTTGGCATAAATGTACATCAAATCAACTTCTTCCTAATTTCAAGATACGTATCATTATTCTATTTGATATGATGATCTTTCTCAAAAGAGTTAAAATCTCTTAAATCGTCTCAAAAATTAATTGACTGAAAAAGAATCATTCCTTGATGCCATGAATAATAGAATTTTACTTTTTGATGGTGCCATGGGAACTGAAATTCAAAAAAATGATCCTAAACCTGAAGACTTTCCAAATGATCAAGATGGATTCAATGATGGATTAGTAATTACTCATCCTGAATGGATTAAAGAAATTCATAGAAATTATTTAGATGCAGGTGCTGATTGTATTGAAACAAATTCTTTTGGTTCAAATAAAATTAAACTTGATGAATATGGATTTGGAGATCAAACTATTGATTTTAATAAAAAAATTGCAACATTAGCATTTGATGTTTGTCAAGAATATTCTGATAAAGCACGTTATGTAATTGGGTCCATGGGGCCTACTGGATATCTTCCAAGTTCTAATGATCCTGATTTGGGACAAATACCTCTTGATGAAATACTTGAAGCATTTGAATTACAAGCAGAGGGATTAATCCTTGGTGGTGTTGATGCATTACTAATTGAGACAAGTCAAGATATTTTGGAGGTGAAATTAGTAATTGAGGCATGTCACAACGCAATTAAAAAAACAGGTAAAAAAATTCCAATTATTTCTAATACTACATTGGATCAATATGGTAAAATGTTACTTGGAACAACTATTCAATCTGCATACACCACAGTTTCTGATATGGGCATTGATGTTTTTGGATTAAATTGCTCAACTGGACCAATTGAAATGAATCCAAGTGTACAATGGCTTGATGAACAAAATGAACACAATATTCTAGTTGTCCCAAATGCTGGCATGCCTGAAAATGTGGGAGGACAGGCAGTTTACAAAATGACACCTGAAAAAATGGCTGATGCACTAGGTGATTTTCTTAATCAATACAAAAAAGTTCGAATTATTGGGGGTTGCTGTGGAACAAACCCCGATCACATCAAAGCACTAAGAAAAGTAATTGACGAAAAAGCCAATTCTCTGAATAGTTAGGTATTTAGAAAAACTGAGATGATTTTACAACATTGACTACCCCTCGAGTAAGTTCAGCAATGAAAGCAGTTGATCTAAAACAGATTCCTAAACCCCTAATCATTGGAGAGAGGATAAACACTCAAGGTTCCAGAAAAGCCAAGAAACTAGTTCTTGCTGATGATTATGATGGCTTGATGGATTTGGCAAGAACTCAAGTTGAGGATGGTGCACACTGTCTTGATATTTGTGTTGCAACCACTGAACGCTCTGATGAAAAAGAATTCATGTTGAAACTTGTAAAACAACTAAGCTTGGAAATTGATGCTCCTCTAGTAATTGATTCAACTGATCCTGAAGTTATTGAATCCTCAGTAAAACAAATTCCTGGACGTCCAATAATTAATTCAATTAATCTTGAAGGTGATGGTAGTAGATTTGAAAAGTTAGCACCATTGATGGCAAAGTATGGGCTACCTGCAATCTCTCTATGTATTGGACCTGCTGGTATGGCTAAAACTCCACAAGAAAAATTAGAAACTGCTGAACTTTTATTTGAAACAGGAAAAAAATATGGATTAAAAATTGAACAATTTATTTTTGATGTACTTACATTTACTTTGGCAACAGGTGAGGATGAATTCATAAATGCCGGAAAAAATACTCTAGAAGGAATTCGACTAGTAAAAGATAGATTCCCAAATGCGTTTACCACTCTGGGTCTTAGTAACATTAGTTTTGGTTTATCCCCATATGCTAGAAAAATTCTCAATTCTACTTTCTTGTATCATGCAGTAAAAACTGGACTTGATTCAGCTATTGTTAATGCAAAGGAGATAGTTCCTTATGGTGAAATTGATGAAAAGGAACGAAAGCTTGCAGATGATTTAATTTTTAATACACATCCTGATGCCTTGTCTGACTTAATCGCACATTTTGAAAATCTTGGTCCTCAAAGTAGTAGTTCTAGCAAAAAAGTTGATGTTGATCCTTCTTGGCCTCCTGGTAAACGTGCAAATTTTAGAATTCTAAATAGACTCAAAGATGGACTTCAAAATGATGTAGTATCAGCCATTGCTGATAAATTAGGAATTGAAAATCTCATTAAAAATAATGATGGAGTATTATCCATTGATGCTTCACAAGAAATTACTCATGATGGTGCTTTACGAACACTAAATGAGGATTTACTTTCTGCAATGAAGGAAGTCGGTGATAAGTTTGGTTCAGGGGAACTAATTTTACCATTTGTTCTCAAATCTGCTGAATGTATGAAGGCTGCAGTAAATGAACTTGAAAAATATTTGTTACAAAAAGAAGGAACAAGTAAAGGAAAATTAGTTTTAGGAACAGTTTATGGTGATGTCCATGACATTGGAAAGAATCTAGTTAAAACAATTTTTCAAAATAATGGCTATACTGTATATGATTTGGGTAAACAAGTTCCTTTA
Source organism: Nitrosopumilus sp. LS_AOA (assembly GCA_001543015.1). GTDB lineage: Archaea > Thermoproteota > Nitrososphaeria > Nitrososphaerales > Nitrosopumilaceae > Nitrosopumilus. The sequence continues at coordinate 38,853 of LFLC01000008.1, forward strand.
CAAAAATTTTTAGAAAAAATTGATGAAGTACATCCTGATGCAATTGGATTATCTGCATTACTAGTTTCTACTTCAAAACAAATGCAATTTTTTGTAGAACATGTCAGGAAAAATAACATGAATGTCCCAATTTTATGTGGTGGTGCTGCAATTAACACCAATTACATTAACAGAATTGCAAAAGCTGGTGGTATCTATGAACCTGGAGTCTTTTATTGTAATACAATGTTTGAAGGACTCAAAACAATGGATACACTAGTCTCTGATGAAAAACCAAAACTGTTATCTCAATGGAAAGAAAAATTAGAAAATTGGAAAGAAAAATCAACTGCAAAAATTGATCCTGCAAATATTCCAAAAAGTGAAATCAAACCAGTTTCAGCTCCTTCTCCTAAAATAATTAATGAACCAATCCGTCTAAACTTGGACCAAATCAAAATGGATGAAGTCTGGCAAATGATTGACAAAAAATCATTATTCAAATTATCTTGGGGTTTGAGGGGAAAAGCAGGTGCTGAATCTGAAGAGGAACATGAAGAACTACTCACTCAATGGAAGATTAGAATTATTCGAGATAAACTCATTGAGCCTGAAATTGTATATGGGTATTATCGATGTCACAACAAAAATGGAAAATTACTAGTTGAAAATACTAATGGTGATGATGTGGTATTTGATTTTCCACGCTCCACCAAACCTGAACATCTGTGTTTGACTGATTATTTTGGAGATGATGATATTGTTGCATTCCAATCAGTAACTGTTGGAAATAGAGTAGCAGACATCATTGAACAATGGAATCAAGAGGACAAGTATACTGATGCCTACTATTTGCATGGATTGGCAGTTGAAATAGCAGAAGCTTTGGCTGAATGGATTAATCAAAAAATAAAGTCAGAATTGAATCTGGATAAAGGTGGTCTTAGATATAGCTGGGGATTTCCTAGCTGCCCTGATGTCGCTCAACACCATCTAGTGTGGAAACTATTACAACCTGAAAAATCTGGAATGACCCTAACTGAATCTGGACAAATAATTCCTGAACAATCTACTGCTGCAATAGTTATTCATCATCCTCAAGCAAAATATTTTGTGATTTAGTTAATTGGTTTTTCTAAAAAGTTATTCAAACCAGTAAAGTCATTGGGCGATGTAAGTAGTATGTCCCCTGTAATTTTGTGGACTTTGTTTACAAATTCATCAAAATTTTTACTATATTCTGTCAAATCCATATTTAGAAATTTTGCTGATTTTTCATTTTTATCAGAAGGAAATAAAATAATTGGAATTATTAAATATCCTTTTAGATTATCTGCCAGATTTTGCACTTGATCAATATTTTGAACTACTTGCGTCATGAATCCTTTGGGTTTGACTTCTAATTTTTTACTAATTTTAGAAAAATTTGGTTTGTTTGACATTGAAAGATACAAATCAATTTTTGAATCAACTCCTTGCTCTCTTAATCTTTTTACAGTTGCACTGGGAATTTGACCTAAATCTGCTTTTCCTGTTTGTGATGGGTCACCCATTAGAATTAAAATTCCAGAAAACCCTATACTGATACAATTTTCTACAAATTCTGTAATCTCTTTTTCACTCTTATCTCTAACCCTTAGACTTACTGTAATTGGTAGATTCGGAATTTCTTTTTTGATAATTTTACCCACCTTAATTGGTGACACTCTTTGAAAACCTAACACATTTTCTGTTAGGTGTATTGCATCACATTTTTTTGAAATTCTTTTTATTCTATCAATAAATTTTGCAATTGATTCATCTGTATTTACATCAGGCAAAATCTTTGGGGGATTTGCTTCATACCTGACTGTCATGTTTTTTAATTTTGCAATCCTTGGTTAAAACCTTTGAATACAAAAACCCATATGGATTAGCAGAAATTACACTATGTGGATTTAGCTAATTTGAAATCTGTACTTTCTACTCCAATAAATCTTGAAATAACTAATGATGGGAAATATCGACTTGCATCAGTACTTGTTGTCATTTATGGTAAAGAACCAATTATTGTAATGACTGAAAAACCAAAACACATGAAATTTCATGCAGGTGAAATTTCTTTTCCTGGTGGTAAATTAGATGTTAATGATTCAAATCTTTTAGAAACTGCATTACGTGAAACTAGTGAAGAAATTGGATTAACAATAACTAGAGAACAAGTTGTAGGACAACTAGAACCTGTTGTGACTTTGAATTCTGGTTTCTTGATATTGCCTTTTGTTTCAGTAATTAATGAGATTCCAAAACTTGAAGCAAACTCTGAAGTTGAAAAAATTTTTCATATTCCACTAGAATCATTTTTAAAAACTATGGCAAAAGATCCTGATCCAACTCATAATCTTATTCAAGAAATGTATACTTTTGAGTATGAACATCAAATAGTTTGGGGAGCTTCTGCTAGAATCTTAAAACAGATTCAAAGTTGTCTTCAATCCTGAGATTCATTTAAAAAGAGCTCTTCGTGCCTGAAACTCTATGGCTGCACGCAAGTCCTCACCAAGAAAGATTCGTCTATTGAAAAAAACTAGACAAGCACAACCGGTGCCAGCTTGGATCATACTCAAAACAAAAAGAGCAGTTAGAACAAATCCAAAACGTAGGGCTTGGAGATCAACTGATGTGGAGGTTGGATAGATGTCTCAAGAATTAGAACGAGTTTATACAATTCCTCTTGGAAAAGTAAAACTTTCACAATCACAACACAGAGCCGTTAGAGCAATTAACATGATTAAAGAATTTGCACGTCATCACATGAAAGTTGAAAATATAAAAATTGAAGAAGATTTAGCAAAACAAATTTGGGCAAGAGGTGTTCGTAGACCTCCAAGAAAAATTAGAGTTAGAATGAGTAAAACTGATGAAGGTTTTATCCTTGTTTCCCTATATGATGAAGAAATTGAAGCAGCAGCAAATGCAAAAGATGATAAAAAAATTAAAGATAAAGTAAAAGAACCAGCTAAAGAAGCACCAAAGAAAGAAGAACCAGCTAAAGAAGCACCAGCTAAAGAAGCACCAGCTAAAGAAGCACCAGCTAAAGAAGCACCAGCTAAAGAAGCACCAGCTAAAGAAGCACCAGCTAAAGAAGCACCAGCTAAAGAAGCACCAGCTAAAGAAGCACCAGCTAAAGAAGCACCAGCTAAAGAAGCACCAAAGAAAGAAGAACCATCTAAAGAAGCACCAAAGAAAGAAGAACCATCTAAAGAAGCACCAAAGAAAGATTAATTCTTTTCAATAATTTTAAAATATAATTTTATTTTGATATACTCTGCCAGATTTCATACTGACAGTAGAATAAAAAAATGTTAAAATCTACTTAGAACATCTATGGTATCAATTTGGTCTTGATGATCTGCCAAATAGTACAAAATCATATCTGAATCTATTTCTATCCATTCTGATTCTCCTTTGTAGTTTACAATATCTTCAAAAGAAATATCATTAATACCCCTTAGATGTAATACTGCTTTCTCATCATGAAATTTTATTGGTAATTTAATTAATTTTCCTCTTATGACACTCTGGCCTTGAATGTTAATCTTGTATTCTTCTCCGTCTATCTCCCCAATCCCAAAAAAGTGATTTGGAAACATATCTAATTTTTTAATCTTTATTGACAGCGTTTTTTTTAATTGATTATTCATTGTATTTTTTATAATTGTCTCGTATTTCTAAATTTTTTAACCCATGTAGGGCCTGTATTGTATAGTTTATTCTAATTGGTACAAATCTAGTTTGAAATCAATACTACAATCAGGAGTTTCCCAATCAAGAGTATTCTCTTGAGGTATCATTCCTAGTGGATCATAATTATCGAATTTTGTCATTCCTTGAATTGATGATAGCATGACTATTTTGGATTCATTTGATGTTGATTCCATATCTATTTGTGAACTAGCTTCACTTACAATTCCCCTCGTTAGATTTGTAATTGAATTTAATACTCCTACTGGAATATTTCCTCCACCAACTACATACAACATTGAGCGTTTAATTGAATTTGGTGGGGCATTTTCATAAAGCATTTTTAATGAATCTCTTAGTGAATCTTCGATATTTTGACCATCTTTACTAGTTGAGAGAATGCTTGTTTCATCAGAGATTTCTGATGTACCAAGTGATTTGACTACATGCATAATTGCAGAATTTGCAATATCATAACATGCTTTGGGGCTCAAATCTGGATTACTTTCAAGTAATGAATCATTGTCAAGTACTATTGTGCATTCAGAGTTTTCTCTAACTCTTTTTAGTGATATTCCTGAATTGAAAATTCTATCTTTTTCATATTTGAAAGGCATAATTGCAAATGAAATTAGTCCTATGTCTGATTCTTTGCATAACTCTGATACTACAGGGGCAATTGCTGAACCAGCTTTTCCAGCCAAGTTACTCATTAAGATAATTGTAGAATATTTTGAAATCTTTGATTTAATCTCATCAGATACTTTGTATGTTGAACCTCTGATTAATTGAACAGATGGATTGACTACAGAATCAGTTGAAACATGAATAGAATCCTCTGATACACAATCTTTTTCATCATTACTAATCACTAGACAATCAGAATTTAGAGACTTTTTTGCCTCAGATGCTAATTTTGAGCCTGCGCCGCCCAAACCTATAATCAAAATTGGTTCTTTTACTTTAAAACTCATTTCTGATCTTATATCCTGATTTAGATAAAAAACCTTCTTACGTTTTTTTAATCAAATTTTAGATCGAATAAAATTAGCTTGCGATCTTCCCAACAAGTCTCTTTACTGTTGCATCAATGATCTCAACAGTATATGATTGACCAATCTCTATGTGTCCATCAACAAATACAGGCTTGTATGCAAAGTTTCTACCTTTGATTCCCTCATCAGTTGTTTCATCAAAGAGAACTTTGCCTTTCCAACCGATCCATTTTTGGTTGCTCTTCATAGACAATTTACTGATCTGTTCAAAAATTATCTTACTTCTTCGTTTTACTTCTGCTGCATCGATTTGTTTTAATTCTGCAGCATCAGTTCCAGGTCTTGCACTATATTTTGATAAATTTACGACATCCGGCTTTGTTTCATCAAGTAGAGCAATTGTTTTCTGAAAATCCTCTTCAGTTTCTGTTGGAAATCCTACTATGACATCTGTTGAAATGGTAAAATCAGAAAACCTTTCTTTTACTTTACTAACTATCTCTCTAAAAGTTCCTGCAGTATGACCTCTTTTCATATCATGTAGAACTCTGTCGCTTCCACTTTGAACTGGAATGTGTAAAAACTTGAAGACTTTGTCATTATCAAAAGATTCAATTAATTTTTCTTTTATTCTTGGCATATACATTGGATTCATCATTCCAACTCTTATCATGAATTCATTTGGAATTTCAACTACTGCATTTACTAGTGATGGTAAATCTGTTCCAATATCAAATCCATAACACCCATTGTCAGTTGATGTTAGCCATACTTCTTTACATCCTTCCTTAATTTCTGTTTGAACCTGTCTGACAATATCTCCTAATCTGTAACTATTCAGATCACCTTTGGAAATTTTAGTTTGACAAAAAGTACATTCACTCATACACCCATTTGCAATTTCTACTATTCCTACTGCTGGATTTAGTCTAACTTTTGGAAGTCCAACTTTTGATATATCTGAATCCTCCAAGGCAATTTGTTTTATTCCTTTTAATGTCGAATTAATTACTTGAAGTGTTTTTCCTAAAGAATTTGGACCCAGTAGACTTGCATTTTTTGAGAATTTTTCAACTGTTTCTTTTTCTGCTTTTGGAAGACACCCTGCAACAATTAGCGGTTTTGATTTTAGTGAATTGATTTTGTACATCATTTTATTTGCAGTTGAATCTTTAACAGAACATGTTACTACAATATTTAGATCAGAATCTGTAGCATTATCAGCTAAAGTATGACCACCATTTAGAATCAATCCTGAAATCATTTCAGAGTCTGCAAAACTAGCAGAACATCCGTAAGCTTCTACGAAAATTTTTGCCATAATCTATCCAAATAGAGAATCAATTTCTTTGTTGCTCATTAATTTCTTTGAAACAACAAGTTCTCTAATTGTTTTTCCAGTCTTTAGTGATTCTTTGAATAGTTCTGCTGATTTTAGATATCCAATTTTTGGAGTTAGTAATGTAACAATCACTGGACTATTTTCAATGTCTGCACGTAACTTTTCTTTGTTAGCAGTTAGACCATCAATTAGATTTGCAGAAAATATTGGTAAGAAATTTTTGAGCATGTCAGTTGATTCTAACATACACTTTAGCATTCCAGGCAACATTACATTTAGCTCAAACTGCCCACTTTGTGCAGCACATGACACCGATGTATCGTTTCCAATTATGTTAAAGCAAATCATATTCATACATTCAGCTAAAGATGGATTTATTTTTCCAGGCATGATTGATGAGCCTGCATGTACTGCAGGAATTCCTAATTCTGCTAGTCCTGCAATTGGGCCTGATGCCATTAATCTGATATCATTTGCAACCTTTCCAATTTCTATTGCCAAGTTTCGTAAGGCACTTGAAGCATTAACTACTGCAAATTTACTTTGTAAACTATACTGCATATCTTTCTCAGGTTTTAGTGAAAGTTTTGAAATTTTTCCAAGTTCTAAAATGACTATTTTTCTAAAACCTTTTGGTGTATTTGCACCTGTACCAACTGCTGTTCCACCCAGTGCCACATTTTGAAGTTCTTTTTGTGATGAAATAATTTCATTTCTTGCTTTAGTAATTGATGTAGCAAAAGCTGCAAATTCACTACCTAAAGTAACTGGTAATGCATCCATGAGGTGGGTTCTGCCAATTTTCTTAAATGACGAAAATTGTTTTGCTTTTTTAGTTAATGATTTTATTAAAATATCTATACCTGGAATTACATCTTTAAGATTCATCAAAATTGCAACATGCATGGCAGTTGGATATGTGTCATTACTTGATTGTGACATGTTGACATGATCATTTGGATGTAGGAATTGGTATTGCCCTTTCTTTTTATGTAAAACTTCTAGTGCAACATTTGCAATTACTTCATTAGAATTCATGTTAAATGCAGTTCCTGCTCCAGAATTTATCATATCTACTACAAATTGATCTACATATTTTCCAGACAATATTTTATCACATGCTGAAACTATTGCTTTACCGCGTTTTGTGTCAATAGCTTTAGTTTTCATGTTTGCAACTGCTGCAGATCGTTTAATCATTACAAATGACTTTATCAAATTTTCATGGCTTTTGTTTCCTGTAACCTGATATTGTTTGATTGCTCTTCCAGTAAATGCTCCATAGTATGCGTCTGCTGGAATTTTCACTTTTCCAAGTGAATCCTCATCCAACCTAAACTTCATGTTGACTTTATACAACATTCACCTATTATTCCTTTTTTTCACTTATTCTCATAAATTCCTACTTTTGGGAATGCCAATTATTATATAGGAATCACAAATCTCGATGCATATGAATAAGCGTATTAGTATGCTCTTTACTATTGCAGCAGTCGCTGTAATGGGAGCAACCTTATTCGGAAGCACATACACCCAAACCCAAATTAGCGGAGTATCTATTGACATGTCCGAAATGGACATTGATGTAATGGATCAAATTCGTAATATGGGCGGTTTACAGCTAGTAATGCCTCAGGCATTCGCAGAAACTGATTGTGGTGCATTAGAAAGTACTGGACGAAACATCGTCGAGTTCAATCTAACTGGTGAAAGTGTTGAACTTCCAATTATGGGAGGAAAAACTTACAACGCCATGACCTTTAATGGACAAGTCCCAGGACCAACATTAAGAGTTACACAAGGTGACGTTGTTAAAATGACACTCACAATTCCAGCTGATGAAGTTACTGGACACGGTAACGACATGCACGCATCACAAATATCAGCATTGACCTTTGATTCCGTTAATCCGGGAGAAACAAGTCAATACTGTTACATCGCTGAATCAGCAGGTGTTTTCAAATACCACTGTTCTGGTGTCCACCTAATTGGTATGGACCAACACGTATTTTCCGGTATGTACGGAATTGCAATTGTTGATCCTGTCAATGGATACAAGAAACTAATGGTAGAGAAGACACAAGTTAACAACGGTGAAGTAACATTAGATAGACAGTTCTACGATGCAGATGCATTAGAGTTCACACTACAGTTCAACCAACTATACCTAACAGAAGACGGTAACTATGATGCCGGTGCAATGTTCAAACATCAAAACACTGCAACAGTTGTTAATGGTATCCAATTTGGTTATGTTCCAAACATGTTACACAACATCCTTCTAAAGGGTGATGCAGACAAAAACATCTTTGTAGCACAACCATGGAATGGTCTTGAACTAAAGAATATGCAATCACAACTCTTGTATGTTGAAAATGATCAACATGTAAGATTATTTGTTGAAAACCATGGTAATGAGCCAGTCTTTTTCCACATTGTTGGAGAAATTCTTGACAGAGTTACACAAGGCAACAGAGTTCAATCAGCAGCAACTGAAACATGGTTGCTTGGTGGTTCACAGAACATGATTGTAGATTTGGTTTTTGATGAACCAGGAGCTTACGCACTAGTAAACCATGACTATGCAGCAATTTACACTGGCGGTATTGGTCTATTCATTGCAGGTGATCCATTTGGATTGAATCCAAGATTGGTCGATGCAGGAATTATTCCGGCACCAGTTGCCTCATATGCATATGCATTAGGTAACCCAAGTGATGCTGTCCCACCAATGGGAATGAACAGTATTGCACATCCAGCAATTAACATTCATGGTCTATACACTGATGATGTCGTTTCTGAATTACAAGATGCAGGTATGATTTCCTTATGGGAAGTAATACCAACATTACCACCAGTACCATAGATTGGTACTACATTCAATCTTTTTATTATTTTTATTTTCTAAAATCATAAGATTATATTCGGTCAATATTCGAAATGCTTCATGGGCTTTGATGACTCTGTTTTAATCTGTGATGAAGTCAATCCAATTTTAAATAAAATTTTAGGAGACAATGGTTTGAAAGTTTCATACGAGCCAACAATCACTTCAGAAGAAATTTTAGAAAAAATTTCTAATTTTAATATTATAATTGTTCGAAGTAGAACTACCATAACTAAAGAGATGATCGAGAAGGCAGAAAATTGTAAGATTATTGCACGTGTTGGGGTTGGCTTGGATAATATTGATCAAGATGCAGCCAAGGCAAAAAATATTCGAGTAATTAATGCAGTAGAGGGTGCAATGAATGCAGTAGCTGAATTAGTTTTAGGTTTAATGTTATCTTTGGCAAGACAAACAGGTCGTGGCGATAGAGCAATAAGAAATGGACAATGGCTCAAAAAGGAACTAAAGGGAACAGAACTTAGAGGAAAATATCTTGGAATTATTGGTTTAGGAAATATTGGAAAAAGATTGGGGAGACTTGCTCGTGCACTTAATATGAATATTATTGGATATGATGTAGTTCCAATTGATGAGGAGTTTTCTAAAGAAGTAGGATTAATGAAAGCTGATTTGAATACACTTTTACAAAGTTCTGACTTTATCTCAATTCATGTTCCACTATTAGATTCAACATACCATCTTTTAGATGCACAAAAAATGTCTACTATGAAAAAAACTGCAAAAATTATCAATACGTCTCGTGGTGGTGTAGTTGATGAGGATGCATTGTATGATGCAATTAAGAATGGCAATCTTGGTGGTGCAGCTTTGGATGTGTTTGAAAAAGAACCAGCAATTGGAACCAAATTGGCAGAATTAGATAATGTAATTTTAACTCCACACATTGGTGCTCAAACTAAAGAGGCTCAATCTTTGGCTGCAAATGTAATTGCTGAAAAAATAATTCAAATACTCCGTGGCGTTATCTAGTAGAATTTCTGCCTGAACTTTAAAAACAAGCAAAAAAATTGACTCATACGTGATTAATTGTCGTCTCTTTGTTTTTAACACCCTTTTGGAGGAAATCTAGCATGTCAAATTATTCAGGTGTAGAAAAAACACAATCTGAAAAACTTGGTTATTTGCCAAATGTCAATTTACTAATGAAAATATTACTTGGATTAATTCTCTTTACAATCATTTCTACTGCTCTAGTTTATGCTGAAACTGAATCTGTAATTGTTGATGGAAATTCATATGATGTTAATTACACTGTAACTGGAATGACTGTCTCAGGAATTGAAGCAGATACTGATTTTATCTCGTTAATTTTTACTGTTGATGTAACTGATTCTTCTGGTACTTTGGATGTTACATTTGAAAGGGTTTTCTTTGACTCTATTTTTAATGAAGCAGATGATGATTTTATAATTCTAATAGATGGTGATGAACCAACTTTTACTGAAACTCAAACAAATTCCCAAAGTCGAACTCTTAGTATTGAATTACCTACAGGATCTGAAGAAGTAGAAATTATTGGCTCTTCTTTTAATAATTCTGTTACAACTACAACTGATGATTCTGATAGTGAAGACAAAGCAGCAGCAGACACTACAACAATGCCTACACAATGTGGTCCTGGAACTGTACTCAAAGATGGTGCTTGTGTATTAGATGAAAGATGTGGTCCTGGAACAATTTTTGAAGATGGAGTATGTGTACTTGATTCAACTGCAACACCCACTAGTGGTACTTCTAGTAAAGGAATGGGCAAAGAACTAATCATTGCACTTGTTGCAGGAATTGCAATTGCAGGAACAATTGGAGTTATTTTGGCAATAATTTCAAAGGTTAGTAAAAGTAGTGATTAGTTACAAGTCAAATCTTCGGCATTCATCAATTTATCAAATTCAAATCCTGATATCTGCATTGTAGTGGTGTGTGGAATTAATCCTAGAATTGGAGTGTCTACACTAATTGCAATGATGAATTGGTTTGGATCAAGTCTGATATTGCCACCATTAAACATAAAATCAAATGTCATAAAGATATGCTGAGCTTCTGACATTCCTTCTGATTTGAAAATCCCTGCTTTTACTGTTGAATCAATGGGATCAATTCCTATAGGTTGCACTGTAAATGTTCCCAAAGAATCTGATTGATAAAATGGTTCTATTTCAAATCTTTGAATACTGATCCAAAATGGTATGGTATTACAAAATTCCATTTCACCCTGATTTAACATTGTAAAAAAAGTAAATTTTCCTGGATTATCCCATCTGTATTCTAATTGTTGTCCTCCAATAACACTTAATCCTGAATATGCAATGGGTGCAACAATTACAATTATTGCAATTATGGTGATTACTGTATGTTTGTTCATATTTCGTTTTCTATTCCAATGTTTACTGTGATGATATTTTCATGAATCAAATAGTTTACCACTTCTGCAAATTCTTTATCTGAAACTCCTCCTTGAACCCACCAATATGCTACATTTTTTACCCAATCAGGAATGTCTATGTCGTGAATGTTTTTATCATTAATTTCAAAAGGTATCTCAATTAATTTAGAATCTACATATTTTTGAATGGCATCAATTAGATATCCATCTGACATTTTCTCATTAAGCCATTCTATCAAAAATTGCTTGATTGTTTGTGGGATGCAGATATTATCTGAATCAATTAAATTAAATTCTGCAGTAAATTCTGAACCTGAATATTCTACATCAACAAAATATTTTCCTATTTGAAATACTTCTTTTTCAAAAGCAATTAGAGAAGGAATTGGGTTTTGCAAGTTTGATATTTGAATTGGTATTGCACTACTTCCTTTACCTGCTTCATCTCTAATGTGGATTATTGCAGGATCGCCTGTAACTTCTGAAACCTCAATTATGTAAAACAGTCTTTCACAATAACTGTATGTTGTTTTTTCCATTATGATATTCACTGTTGGTTCAGCAAATATTGATGGAGCAAACAACCCTCCAGTCAAAATTACACTTAAAATGACAATTCTTAAAATCATGATTTTTCAGCCAAAACCACTCAATAAAAATCTCAAATCATTACTGGGAAATCCTTTTTAATTACTTTAGAAGATCTTTATTATCGAGTTTTCTGTGGATACAAATTCTTTGAGTGTGTGGTTTGTGAACTATCGCTCAAAGAAATTATTACTAATTAGCGCTACTTAGGAATTTTTGTCGATTTACAGTTATTAAAGGGGATTTTGCAATGCCCGATATGCCTAGTTATCAAGATAAAGTGTGGATCAGACTTTGGAAAGAAAATTCCGTTGATCTACGTGAGCGTGTAGTCGGATGGCGTAAACAAAATGCTATTACTAGAATTGCAAAACCTAGCCGATTACAAAGAGCTAGAAGATTAGGCTACAAGGCAAAACAAGGCATTATTGTTGTTCGAATGAGAGTCGGTACTGGTGGTATGAGAAAACAAAGACCTCGTGGTGGTAGACGACCAAAACATTTGGGTGTCACCAAAATCAAGGCTGATGATAATATGAAAACTGTTGCAAATAGACGAGTTCTTGAGAGATATCCAAACATGCAATTTTTAGGTTCTTATTTTGTCTATAAAGACGGAAAACATTATTGGTTTGAAGTTATCTTGGCTGATCCTGATCATCCACGAATTGCTCAAGACAAAGAACTAAACAGACGAATTTCAAGAACTGCATAAATTGAAAATAATATTATTTGTTCCATTGCTTTTACTTTTAGTTTTTGCTCCCGCTTTTGGTCAACTGCTTAGTGATAAGACTGGACTAGTTACTCGGTTTGATGTTGAAACTAGTGGGCATTCATATGAAGTTAAAATAGTTTCAAACTTTGATGTACTTGATCATGAATTTAACAAAGATGAAAAACGATTAACTATTTTTATCAATAGTGGTATTGAAAATAATTTAGGTGAAATAATTATTCCAAAAATTTTACTTGGTGGAAATTTTACTTTTTATCTAAATGATTTAAAAATTGTACCCAAAGTAAAATCAAATGAAAGAATTTCATTTATCACTCTTAATTTTACTGGGGTAGGAAATAATACAATTGATATTTTTGCAACAGAGGCTTTAGTTGGAGTTAAAGAAATACCTAAACCAATTGATATTCCTTCATCAAATGGTGGTGGTTGTTTAATTGCAACTGCAACATTTGGTTCAGAATTAGCCCCTCAAATTCAACAACTACGAGAACTTCGAGATAATACATTATTACAAACAGAATCCGGAATAGCATTTATGAAATCATTCAATGATTTCTATTACTCTTTTAGTCCCATGATTGCAGATTACGAACGTGAAAACCCTTTTTTCAAAGAAACAATCAAAATAACAATTACTCCATTACTTTTATCACTCTCAACTCTTAATCATGTTGAGTTTGATTCAGAACAATCAGTGATAGGTTATGGAATTGGAATCATTGCCCTTAATGTGATGATGTATCTTGGTTTGCCAATAATTGGAATAGTTTCATTGAGAAAAATTCTCTAGTTAATTTGTGCTAAAATCACATGGATAATCCAAAAATTGCTGGATTTGTACTAGTTGTGCTCTCTGTGGCTGTAGTTTTGATTCGTTAATCTAATCTTCTTTGATTAATTTCTGAATCATTGCATCAATATGGCCTGCTTGTCCAAATGACACGTCTCTGAGAATTCCTTTCCTGTCTACTAAAATTGTTGATGGTGTACCTTTCAATGAAAATTTCTCAAAGGTTTCAGCAGAATAATCTTTTGAACTCATGTAATTTTTTACTTTTTGAATTATTTGATTTCTATAATCTTCTGGTTGTGAATCAAATTCTGGAATTTGAGGATAAATAAATTCCATTATTTTTTCTTGACTCAATTCTCCTGAAGTTTTAGTCAAGTTGTCCATTCCTAATGGGAATGGAATTTTGTATGATAATTTGTTTCCATCTTGTAATTTACCATTCATTGATAATGCTCCTTTGGTCTCCCCGATTACTTCCCCTGTTTCTGCAAGCATTTTCAAATTCTCTAATGTGTTTTTATCAAAATCTTCAAAAGCTGTAGCAATTCCTAAAACTCTGACTCCGTCTTCCTTGTATTTGTTGTAAATTTCAATTGCTTCAGGAATTGCATGCATAAAACATCCTGGACAATTTACCTGAAAGACCTCTACTAAGACTACATGATCTTTTTCTTGGTCAAAATTAGTTGGAGCACCTTGAATCCATTCTGATACTCCAAAATTTGGTGCTTTTTCACCAATTACCGCACTCATAAAGCAGCTCATATTTTTTCTATTAAATACATATCTGAAATTATTAAAATTTTATTAGCAATTAGAAAATCAATTAAATTTCTTATTTTGTATGTATGAAAAAATAGTATGAACATGGTATGATGTTACTTGTTTGAATAGATCAAACAATCTGATAAATTCCCCCAAAATGATTCTAGTTATGCGAAAATTTCCGATCATTTTATTGGTAGATGACTCTAAAGCATTTAGATTATTTTGTAAAGGGATTATTACAAAATCTGTCAAATGGGTTCGGATAAAAGAAGCTGAAGATGGAATTGAGGGTTTAAAATTATACTTGCAGTTTAAACCAGATCTGATTTTATTGGATTTGAATATGCCTAAACTAAATGGCCGAGATGTTTTAAAGGTGATTATGAAAGATGATCGTAATGCAAAAGTAATTGTCACTAGTGCATATGATGTAAATCAAGCTCAGAGCGTTGTTAATGAATTAATTAAATTGGGTGCTACTAGTTTTGTTCCAAAACCAATGAATCGTACCATCATGATGAAAGCCATTAAAGACGTCTTACACCAAAATTCTATTTCATTAACAAGGAAAAAATCTAAAAATTCTATAATGGAAAAAACTGTTGTATTGAGTACTAATTATGATTAGAGTTTGATTAAATTAAAAAATAATTTTATAATTTTATTTTGAAATAATTATACTGTAATGTTTGAAATTCTTGAGTAACCTAATATAGGCCACAAGAAACTCAAAAAATGAATTGCAGGTAGTTACTGAAGAACGATTATCACTTTTTGCTGAAATGGAGTTGAAATATGAGCAAAAAGATGTTGATTATTTTGTATCTCTTTTAGAGCATCCTGATTATGTGGTAAGAACAAGAGTAGCTTGTATTTTGGTAGATTTTGGTGGGGAAGATAAAGTTGAATATATTGCTAAAGTTTTAAAAAATGATGATAATGAATTGGTTAGACATGAGGCAGCATTTGCGTTGGGTCAGATGAGTTATTCTAGTGCAATTCCTCCTCTAAATGATGCAACACTAAATGATCCAAGTATGTTTGTTAGACATGAGGCAGCCATTGCTTTGGGTGTAGTTGGCTCTAAAGATGCAAAAGATGCACTTGAAAAAGCATTAAATGATCCTGACAAGTCTGTAGTTGAATCAGCTGTAGTTGCTTTATCAAATATTGAGTTTATGGAAAAGTTAAGTAAGAACGAAAAGTTTGCAAAGTTAACAGGTGGATGAGATGAATTTTGCGTATGGAGTTATAGTAATTGTTGGCCTTCTAGCAGCCGTAACACTTGGATTTATTGCAATTTCCCCTGATGATATTCCAGAACCCAGAATTGTTGAAATGACTGCCTCAAAAATTGTCGAAATTGATGAAGAATTAAAAACCATGGAGCCTATTGATAACCTCGTTGCATGCACTTTGGAATGGAATCCTATGTGTGGGGTAGATGGTGAAACATATGGAAATTTGTGTGCATTAGATGCTGCTGATATTAAATTAGATTATGAAGGTGAATGTGTAGTGCCAGAAGCAACACCAGAACCAGAAGCAACTATGGAGATGCCCGCACCTGGATTCTCTGATGTTGAAGAAATGATTGTAGAACCAACACCTGAACCAATTATTGAGGAAACTTTAGAACCTGAAGCATTACTCATGACTGGTATAGTTATAATTCCTCCAGGGGCAGCTGTTCCTGGATGCGAAAATGCTGATGAATGTTATTTGCCTTATACTATTTCTGTAGCAACAGGTGCAACTGTTATGTGGAGTAATGATGATTCAGCAGTTCACACCGTATCTAGTGGAACTGTTGATGGTGGATTAACTGACGTTTTTGATTCTGGATTATTCATTGGAGGTGAGTCTTTTGAATTTACATTTGATAAATCAGGAACATATGATTATTTCTGTATGGTTCATCCTTGGATGATTGGCACTGTTAATGTCAGTTAATTTCTATAACTTTACTTCCTTGCTCAGTTGATTCAAATTTGTAAATTTGCTCTACTGTTGAATCCTCAAAAATTTCTGCATCATGTGTAATAATTAAAAACTGCATTCTAGTATCTGAACTTGAAATATTTGATAATTGAGATAAAACTCCTACCAATGATTTTTTTCTTTCTGCATCAAGATGAGTTGTTGGTTCATCAAGAATCATCAAGTTAAGATTAGATGCTCCAAGTAGACTTGCCATTCCTAATCGTAATGCTAATGCAACACTTACTTTTTCCCCTCCACTAAGGGATTCTAACTCTAAAACTTCATTTTTTGAAAAACATGCAATTGAAATGTCTCTTGATTTTTCTGATAACGCTATTCGTTGAATTTTTGTATTTAGTAGCGTTAGATATTCAGAAGCTTTAGCTGAAATTGTATTTAATGCCCATGATCTTAGGCTTGTAGCAACAGGACCATCTCTGCTAAAAACATTCATTTGAATTTCATTAAGATTTCCAACATATTCCTTTACTATTTTTAATTCAGAAATTGCATTTTGAATTAATTTAATTTGTTGCTCACCTTTGGAAATCTTTTCTAATATAGCTCCTATTTGTTGATCTAATTGAGATAAATTCATTTGTTTTTCATTAACTAATTTTTTAAGATTTGAGAATTCTTGCTCATCAAATCCTTTAGTTTCTGATTCTAATTTTGTAATGTTTTCAAAAATTATTTTTGCATGTGAATCAATTTGTGAAATTTCAATCAAACTTCCTCCATCACTGGGAATATTTTGGATATTTTGTTTTTTTATTTTTACATCTTCTTGAATTTGCACTAATTCTTCTTTGTTGTTAATTGAATGTGCTCGAAGTGTGGCTTCTGCATCCCTTGAATGCTGTAATTTTTCTGAAAACTCTTTTCTTTTTTGATTATACATCTCTCTTTCTTTTTCTTTTGAAATAATTTCTTCTTGCAAGTGTACCATTTCTTCTTTGAGATGTTCTTCTTGGAATAATGGGTTTAGTTTTTGAACATTTGAATCACACACTGGACATTTGTTATCTTTTAGTTGAAGTTTTGATGCTAGTAATTGCTTCTCTTTTAATGATGCAATTTGGCTTGTCATTACTTGGATTTTCTTTAAAGTATCCTCAATTGCTTGTTCTACTTTTTGAATTTTTGATTCTAAATCACTTTTTAGCACTGTATGCTCAAAACAGCCCTCACAGTCATGAATTTTACGCTCATTTTCACTGATTTGGTGCTGAATATCCTGAATTGCCTCTTTTGCATATTTGATGAGCTCTTTTTTCCTTTGTTCTAATTGATTAATTTTATCAATTTTTGGGGCTTCGGTTTCTATCTTTTTTCTTAATTCATCAACTTCAATTTTTAATTTTTCTTGGTTTGTTTCTAATTTATTTTTCTCAGGTTTTGCCTCTTGAATATCATTTTCATGTTTTTCTAAATCTCGTGCAAGAATTTCTAAATGTGTATCATCAAATCCCACTTTTTCTTTAATTTTTTCACGAAATTCTTTATTTACTATTTTCATTGATTCTGATGCGACATCTAATTTATCAATTCCAATGATTGCATTAAGTAATTCTTTAAATTCTTTAGGTTTTGCATTAATTATTGCATTTAATTCTCCTTGTTGTACAATTGATGCTATCTTTAATTTTTCAAAATTAAGTCCAATTCTTTTCTCAACTTCGTGAGTCATTGATTCACCAAATTGTTTTCTCTCCCCAGCTGCAATCTCTATTCTATCATCATTGATAATTTCTGAAAATTTTGCAGACAATGTTCCTTTACTATCTATTTTTCTTACTGCTTCATACTGTTTATCATTAATTGAAAAATTAATTTTTGCAAATCCTTGATTCGAACCGCGTTTAATTAATCCCTTATTTGATTTTCTTGTATGTTGACCAAATAATGAAAATGTTATTGCATCAATAATACTTGATTTTCCTGCACCATTATCCCCCACAAAAACTGTAACGCCCTTTTGAAATTCTAGCTTTGTGCTTGAATGTGATAGAAAATCCCCCAACTCTATAGATGTAATCATGACTTTTTCTCCTTTTTGAATTTTTCAAAATTCTCATAAATTATTTGAGATGCTTCTTTGATTTCACCTGACACTAGAATTGGGAGTAATTCTTTGATAGCAAATTTTGCTGATTCCTCAGATCCTAGTGCATCAACTGATAGTCTAAACATTTCATCATCAATGACATTTGGTCTATCCAAAAATACTGATGAATCAGAAACTTGTTTTGTGCTTATTCTCCAAAAACATCTGAGAACTAGTGAATTTAGTCGTGCAATTTGTACCTGAATGTGGTCTGTTTCTATCTTTTCTCCTTGAATCTTTACCTCAACTATTGGCTTTTTTCTTGAGCCTGTAATTTTTTGAGCAATCTCATCTATTGTTTTTGATAATTCCTCGTAATCTGTTTTAAATGAAAACTGTGGTCTTGTTTCTAATTCAATCCAATTTGTACTAGCTTCACTCCCTGAGATATCAACTTCAAAGAATCCTTTGTGTGTCTCTTTAATCCCTTCACTTGTAGTTGATTCAATTGAGCCAGGATATGCGATTGGTCCATTTAGATGATTAAATTGTTTAATGTCTTTATCATGTAGATGCCCCATTGCGTAATATGTAAAATTCTTTGGCAAGTCAGTTGATTGAATCTCTCCTGCAAATTTGTTAAACTCTGTTACCCCTTGATGTAGAACCAAAATTTTATGTCCTGAATGTTCTTGTGCAGCCTTGTCAATTGCTGAAAATTTTTCTTCATAGTGTGGAATTTCTGGTTTTCTAATTTTATCAAATCCTGCTATGAGAACTCCTTTGTATTCAATTGGGTTTCCTTGACCGATATATTTTGAGAATTCTAAATTGTGATATACATATGGAATTGGTGTGGTTCTAATTCTACTAATGTCATGTTCACCTAAAATAAAAAATGAATCAATATTATTTTGTTTTAATCTTTTAAGACCATTACCCATCTGAACAATTGCTGTTCCATTTGGATTAGGAACATGAAAAATATCTCCTGCAAATATTACAAAATCTACATGGTCTTTAATTGATGTGTCAATTGATTGATTAAATGAATCGTATACATCCTGTGCTCTTTCTTCTGCACCATACTGCACTAATCCTAAATGCGTATCTGAAATATGAGAAAATAACATTTATTCTAATAACAAATCTTTCTGAACTAATCCTTGAGTTGATTCAACTGCAATTTCTTTCATAGTGTCAGCTTTTGCCCATGCATCTACTGCACTTTGATCAGAGCCCATTACCTTTTCTTTTACTTCTTCAACATGTACCATTGATGGCAAATTAGTCCATTGACCTACAAGTACTGCATCCCCAACGTTTAGTGAGGTCAATTGAGCAATTAATTCACGACTAGTAGACTCTGTTGCAGATGCTATTTGACGCTGATCATCTTCTTGAATAATTTTCATAATAGCAAAAGAGCCCATCTGACTGAGAACATTAAGGTCTACACTTCTTGGTCTTTGAGATACAATTCCAAGACCTAATCCAAACTTTCTTCCCTCCCTTGCAATTTTTGCAGCCCAATACTTTGCACTAGTATCATGATCTTTTGGAATGAAAACATGAGCTTCTTCAATAATTACAAAAATTGGCGAATTGAATTTGTAATTTCTTTGTCTTTTTGATCTTCCATGTTTTGCAATACTTGCATCTTTTCTATCTTTTAGTAATTGTTGTAAATAAAATGCTAATGCAACATTTGCTTGTTTTTCTGATAACTCTGAAATGTTTAGGATATTTGCACGTCCCTCTTTAATGAAACTAATTGGATCTCCCATGTCTGGATCTAGTATGTCTTCAAATCTTCTTTGAGATTCCTCAATAATATCTTGAACTCTATATGCTGATGATCTAATTTCTTTGATTTTTTTATCTTCTGAATCTACAATGTATCCTACTTCGGTTTCTAATTTTTTCCAAAACTCTTTTGATTTTTTGACAGTCTCTGTAAATGCCATTCTTAATACTCGTTGTTGAACTGTAGCACTTTCTCTAATCTCTAATACGTCTGATAATTGATCTGCATCAAGTAATCTGGGATTTATTTTTGCATCAATTACATTAATTCGTGGAATGTTGAGATTGGTGTAATCATTATGGTAATCAAAAATTATTACAGTTCCATTTAGTTTGGAAATTTGTTTTGTAATTAGTGATACAAGATTACTTTTCCCCATTCCAGTCATTGCTAAAATTCCTAAATGTCTTGAAACAATTTTATCGAGATTTATTTTTGCATCAACTGTTTTGTTTCGTAATAGACTTCCAATCTTTATCCATCCTTTATTTTTTGGACTGAAAATTTCTTCTAGGTCTTGTTTAGTTGGAGGAGTGATTTCTGTGCCTGGAATTGGTGGAATTGCAGGAATTATTGATTTACCTTTTCTCAAATTCTCTAAAAATCCTAAAATCCCAATATGTGCTATGAATGTTTTATCTCGCTTGTTTAGTTCTGCAATCTCTGTACTCTCTGCTGCTTCATCAAAATTTCTTACATCTGTAAATGCTGCACTAGAAATTGATGATTTTTCAACTAGTCCTAAAATTTCTCCCTCATCTGTTGCAATTTTGATATATTCTCCAACTGACAATGCCCTTGATGTAATAGCTGTAACTGATGTTGGTCTTGATTCCCCAATTACAAAACCTAAACTCAACCTAATACCTCCCGTGAACCGATCTCATTACTTAATCCAAGCAAACTAACCATTTTACCAAGTTCTTTATCAGATATTTTACAGTTGTTGTGTGCAAGCTTTAGTGCATAAGGATACCCGCCCACACTAGTTTTAAATAATTTATTTATGACTGATTTTACTTCACCATCACCATACCCTTCTCCTAAAAATTCTAGTTTAATTATTGGCGTTGAATCACTCAATCTGACAAATGTGGATGATATGATTTTGTCTGCCCCGTATTTTTTTTCTACAAAAATTTTACTAAATCCTGGAGAATTAGTTACATGATTATAGTAAAAAATATCTCCTGCAAGAGAACCTAAATTTTCAAATTGTTTTTTTGTGTTTGAAGTTTTTGCAATAAATATTACATTGTTTTTCTTTTTCATTATTCTTACAATTGATGAACTCAAATTTGCCTGCCTCGTCATTAATTGAGAATGCAGTGAACCATCCATTAATACAAGGTCAACTTGGTCTACTGTTTTTTCACAAGCTTCAATCTCCATTTTGCTTGCTACACTTGAAATTTCATCTGCAGAACCTAATCCTGACTTGTGTAAATCAACTAGAATCTCGCCATCTATTTTTATTGAAACTGCAGTAGTTGCCCAAAGCTCAATTCCTTGAAATTTAGTATTGTTAAAACTAGAATCAATTCCTGCAGTAACTACTTCTTCTTTTGTAGGCGTAAACTCTATCCAACTATCTCGTGCTTTTTGTAAAATTTGCTCAAATTTTGGACCTCTGAGGATTGATAGCATCTTGTCACGATTAATGATGGCATCCTTGTATACAGAATTGAGCACATCAATACTTTGTAGGTTTGAATAAAATCTTTAGGTTATGTTAAGCATTGACTAAACTGATCCATTAAATCATTCATCCTATTCTACCTTTGAAGACAATTTTCTCATCAGTTCCTGATGGTGTAGATCTATCAATGTATCTAATTTCATACTTGTCTCCAATGTGTATTGTTTTACCATCTAATTGTCTTGGGATTTTAATTTTCACCTCAAAGGTACTTGTGTTTGGACCCGTCTCAATTAATGAACTAGAGTTTGCATTAAATTTTGGATTTGCAAGAGTTGTTCTAATTCCTCCCTCTCCTCTAAATTCAAAAGAACTTAATGGAATCTTGTCTTCATTTTTTGAATCTCTATTTGCATCTGGTTCATAAATTCTAAATGTAAACTCATGACCTATTCTTGAACCACCACCTGATGTTCCTACTTTGGCAAATGTTTTAGTTAAAGTAAATGATTTTGTTAATACTCTTTGCTCCCCTATATCATCTGATGCATCAAGATATTTTATCACAATTATATCATCTTGATCTAATGGGATGCCATTAATTGTACTTGGTAATTCTAGTTTCATGTAAAATTTACCTGTATCACGTCCTGTCTCAATTATTTTTTCAGGTCCACTAATTGAAATTCCATTAATTGTGAATTCAAATAACCCTGCAGTGGATATTACCTCTACTGCATTGTGGGATATATTCAAATCATTATCTGTTATGTAAAAATTTACTATTGACATATCTGATGCAGGTATTGTTTCTATCTCATTTTCTGATGCAATGATTGATTTGATTTGATTTGTGTCAGTGAATTTTATTGAATTATACAACATGTTTGTTTTTTGCATCTTTACTGCAGTTTCAGATTTCACACATGCAGCAAGCCCATTTATTCTAATTACCAACTCTAGTCTCTCTTTACATATGACATCCTCTGGTAGTACTCCTTGGTTCATCTGTTTTTTTGGTGATTCTATCTTTGTATTTGAAAATATTTCTTGATTTTGAGGATTCTCAGAACAAAGTCTATCACCACAAACTTTATTCGAATTTGTTTCCCAGATTGATTTTCCTGCAGCTTGCTCTACAAATGATTCTTGAATTCCAACCATCACAAGTAAAATCATTAAAACTGGCAGTAATGCCCATCTCATAATTTTGATTATGCCTATAAACCTCATAAAGTATTCTACTAATTTGAATTCAAATTATGGTGATCTAGTGGACTAGAATTAATTAAGAGATTAATTCTAAAACAAACACTTGAAAAAAATAGGATTACTTGGTTGTGGGGCAATTGGAACTCAAATTGCCTTGGCAATTGATTCAGGAAAAATTCCTGCAGTACTCACTCACGTATATGATGATTCAAAGAATGCATCAGAATTACTTGTTGCAAAATTACAAAACAAACCAGAAATTGTTGAAAACACTCATCTCTTATCCTCAAACTCTGTAAATATTATTGTAGAAGCTGCATCTCAAGATGCAGTTAAAGATGTAGCATTAAGTATTTTACAAAATAAAAAAGACTTGATGATTATGAGTGTTGGCGCACTACTTGATGAATCAATTTATGATATTTTATCAGATGCATGTAATGATTTCAATAAAACAATCTATCTTCCTTCTGGCGCAATTGCCGGTCTTGATGGAATTAAATCAATTAAAGATGAATTAGATTCTATATCCATAACTACAACAAAACACCCTCGTTCATTAAAGGGTGCAAAGTTTTTTGAAACCTCTGAGATTAATTTAGATAAAATTAATTCAATTACAACAATTTTTGAGGGAACTGCAAAAGAAGCAGTCTCTTTATTTCCTAAAAACATTAACGTTGCAGCACTATTATCATTAACTGGAATTGGTAGTGAAAAAACTCGCGTCAAAATAATTGCTGATCCTAACACTGACAAAAATACTCATCACATTGAAGCTGCAGGGGCATTTGGGAAAATGACATTTAACATTGAGAACTTTCCTGATGCTAATAATCCAAAAACAAGTAGACTGGCAATTTTGTCAGCTATTGAGACTTTGAGGAAATATTGTTCAAATGGTATTCAAATTGGTACCTAAGATGAGTATACTTTATGACTATATGATTTAGATAACAAGAAAATGAAAACTAAATTTTACACCTATTTACATCTCAATTTATCCACTAGAAATACTCAAGCCTTAATGGATTCTAATCTTTGAAGCAAAAATATGGTATATTGTTTAGTTAACACAAATTTTATTTTATTAATGATGTAAAATAGTAAATGGTAATGAGAAAAATTCTTTTTATTCCTATACTCCTCGCAGTAATTGCAATTATTTCGTTTTCAGTATTGACTCCTTCTACCACAGAAAACCCCACATTATCTATTGTTGAGCCTATTGATTTTGATACTGTCCCCATACGAATTGGTACTATTGGAGATAGTGCAACTAAACTAATTATTAGATTTCAACCAACAGCTAACTATCTTGCAGAACATCTAAGTGATGAACAGACACAGTATTCTGGAAAAGTTGTAATTGCAAAAACAATTGATAGTATGATTACATTATTGAATAATAATGAATTAGATATTTTTGTTGAAAGCCCATTTACCACAGTCACAATAATGGAACATACTGAAATTACTCCATCATTAATTCGTTGGAAACAAAACTCCCAATCATACCACACTGTATTTTTATCTCTCATTGATTCAAACATTACATCAATTAGCGATTCTACTATTGAAACTTGGATCTTTGAAACTAAAGAATCAACAAGTGGTTATTTGTTACCTCTAGCATACATGTCTGAACAAGGAATTTTTTCTTCGTCAAATGGAAAAAAGCAAAATTTTATTTTTAGTGGAGAGGATGAAAATACTCCAGTTTGGCTAATTGAAAAAAAGGGGGATGTTGGAGTAATGTCTAATTTAGATTTTGAAGCATTACCCGTTTCTATAAAAAATAAATTACAAATTATTGATCAAACCATGGATGTATCTAGGCATGTAGTATCTATTAATTCAAAATTAGATTTTACATTGACTGAAAAAATCTCTGAAATTCTGATAAATATGGAAAATGACCCTCAAGGAGTAAAAATTATGTCTGATTTTAAAAATACCAAAAAATATTCTGAATTTGATTCACTAGAAATTGACACCATTAAAAAAATGCTTGATTCAATTCCTATAGGTATACAAAATTGAAATTATCTACACAATTTCTAATTTTGATTCTTTTTGCGGCCTTGTTTTTTGCAGTAGGATATCAATCAGTTTTTTATTTTCAAATCCAACAAAATATTGTAGATTCTAGAGTTTCAGAGGCATCATCTATTATTCAATTATCTGGAAATGAAATGAAGGATTCAGTATATTTCTTAGATTATGAATCAATAAATTTACAATTAAATAATCTGAAGAAAAACCCATTAATTTCAAATGTGCTTGTGATGTATCCTGATGGAAGAGTAATTTCTGATGGGACTGAATCAAATGAACAATTCAATATGATGACTAAAAATGATTTCATTAAAACCTCAATTGGTTCAGACATTATTCATGTTGAAATTAAACAAAATATGATACAATTAGTAATTCCAATCATAATTGTAGATAAAATTGGAATACTTTACATGGATTATTCACTATCTGATATCAACCAAATTTTAATGAATTCTCTTTTTGTTCTTTTGATATTTACAATATTTTTATCTGTAATTGGAATTATAGTTGGATTGTATATTTCATCTACCATTACAAAACCTATTCGAAATATTCAAAACATATCTACAGAATTGGCAAAAGGAAATTTTGATATTGATTTTGATAGTAAAAAATCATCTATTGATGAAATGAATAATTTATTGACATCTCTTCAAGAAATGTCTATCAATATGAAAGAAAATCAGCTGGAACTTCTCAAATCTGAAAGATTTTCAGCCATTGGGGAACTCTCTGCACAAATTGCACACGATATTAGAAATCCATTATCTATAATTCAAGCTTCATTAGATCTTTTTGAATATTTGAAAGATGATCCAGAAAAATTTGATAAATTATTGAAACGAAATTCTAGAGCAGTTGACAAAATAACCCGTCAAATTGATGATGTAATGGATTTTATCAGACATTCAAAATTACATGTCGAAAAAATACATCTCAAAGAAATGTTTGATTCACTTGTTTTAGAAATAAATAATATTGATAAAATTAAAATTAATTTACCTAAAAATGATCTTGAAATATCTGGAGATAAGGGAAAACTATTTGCATTATTTTCTAATTTAATTTTGAATGCATTTCAAGCAATTGGGGATGATGGAATCATTACTATTTCTATATCTCAGTTAAATGATGCAGTACAAATAGACATAGAAGATAATGGAAAAGGTGTTTTAGAAAAGGATCTTGGAAAAATATTTGAGCCACTATTCACTACAAAACAAGAGGGAACAGGGTTGGGGCTTGCTAGCTGTAAAAAAATTGTTGAATCACATGGTGGAAGTATTTCCGTTAAAAATAATCCTACAACGTTTACAGTAATTCTTCCACTTGTTTGTAATCCTGTAAATTAATAATATTTGAACCACCAGAATCCACGTGGATTCTAAATTGAATCTTTTTTATCTACAAAAAAGGTTCAAGCCTCTAAAGATTTGAATCTAAGATGTAATTGATTCTACATTAATTACTGCTTTTAGAACTCCTATGAATCGCCCTTCCCT
Organism: Nitrosopumilus sp. LS_AOA; assembly: GCA_001543015.1. Classification (GTDB taxonomy): domain Archaea; phylum Thermoproteota; class Nitrososphaeria; order Nitrososphaerales; family Nitrosopumilaceae; genus Nitrosopumilus. Next base: position 65,328 of record LFLC01000008.1, read on the forward strand.
ATCTAAAACCTGAATTGCAATATCTGACGAATAAACTCCTGAACTCTCATCAAATCCACCTTCTGACAAAAAGATTCCATATTTTTTTGCCTCTTGCCACCACTCTTCGTCATCTTGTCTAAAGTCACTTGTTTTTCCAGATTGTGCAACATTTGCACCATATGCATTTGTTACAAAAATTTCTGCATACTTGAATTTACTTTCAGAATTAATATCTTCTTGTATAAATTGACGAATAATTTCTCCTAATTCATTATGAATTAAATTATACGCTATAGAGTCTAGTTCATTTGGATCACTGTCCTGCCATCTTTCATCTAATTGTAGTATTAAAAATTCAACATTTTCAATTTTAGAAAACGATTCATTAGATTTAACAAGTTCATTTTGGATTTGTATGTTGTTTGCTAAAATTCTAGAGTCTCTAATTTTTTCATTTAGTTCTACTTGTAGTATGTGTAGATTCTCCACCACATCATTATTTTGAGGAACCTGAATTATCTCATTTTCAACAAAATATTGAATTGCATTAATGAACTCCTGATCACTGATTTGATCATTTACCCAAAATGTTACGGCAGTTTTAATCCATGATGGGATTTGTGATGATGGTTGAGCACTAATTGCAGATACAGAAAGTAAACTAATTATAAAAATAATACAAATCCCTAAAATTATTCTAGACTTCATGATGTTTTGTTTTAATGCGATGTGATAAAAATAGTTAATTCATTCATGCCTACCTGCGTCCATTTTTATTTCTAAATAAGTAGCTGAATCTATAGGGAATTACCTCTGTAATGTAATAATTTAAGAAAAAAAAGAAAATGAGAATAGACTATTGTCTATTTGTTCTCATATTGCCTAATTCACTTCTAAGATCTTTCAATTCATCTCTTAACTCAGAAATTCTTTCAGAGTCTCCGTCTTGGATTGCTTGTCTTAATTCCTGCAATTTCTCTACAAATGTATCTCTTGCAGCATCAATGTCGGCATCACCAGATGATTCAGATATTTTTTCTTCAAATCTATCGATTTTGTTTGAAATTTTATCTATTCTTTTTTCATCTCTCTCTGATTGATCAACTTCTCTTGTGACAGTTGTTGTGTTGGTTACATCGGCTGCATCAATTACATAGATTGTAACAGTTACATTTCCAGACCCTGAATCTTTTTCAATTGATTTTAGAATCCATACAAGGTACTTGTCACCACTTTCATTGATAACTGCTCCAATATGACCACTTACTACATCTAATCCAGATGCTGCTTCACTAAGAGAAACTGTGATTTGGTCTTTTAGGGCTTGTCTATCTGCACCTTCAGTTATCTGAATTGATCCTACAAATCCATCAACTTCAATAACCTTGTGCATTTTTTTGTGTTTCTGACCCATTTTATTGTCAAACATTCCTTCACTAGATTCTGCCATTGCAAGGGGAGTTGCTACAGCAAACATTAGTGCAAAGACTGCTACAAATGCTGGAATCAGATATGTTGTTTTTCTGTTCATGACATAATGACGATAAAATGAATTTAAAGACTTGTTAACAATTGAAACGTAACAATGTTACCTGAATATTTTTTATAGAATTTTTCATCATAAAAATTTACAAATTTATTTTTTTCTAAAGAATTTTTAAATTGAAACTATCTGAGCTTTGGATTGAATCGTATGTTGTAGAAAAAAAAAATGTAAACACAAACTTTTCTAAATTTCTTTGAAATTTTTACGTAATACTTGATTTATGACGCCTGAAAAGCTTACAGAATTTGAAGATTCTTTGATTAATTCTGCTTGTTTTTTACGTAATTTCTTCATGAGAGAATCATCAAGTATCACTGTAACTCTTCTAGTCATTTACAGATCTCCTTAGCAAAATCTAATATGTTTATTACTGCACAGTCATGCGAACAGAAATCACTATCTATATTTTCAAATTTCCTTTTACATTGTTTACAAATCTTTGTCAACATCTTGTCTCCAAAAGTATGCTGTTTTTTACCCATTGACAAAATGACGATAAAATGAATTTAAAGACTTGTTAACAATTGAAACGTAACAATGTTACTTTACCTATATGTGGTAGAATAAAATTTTTAAAAAAAAGGTGTAGTTATTCTAGAGTCATAAATGATATTTTACGTAATAGTATTAAAAAATGAAAAAAAAGTTGTGATTTTAGTATCTTGGCATAATGCTTAGTCTTGATTTTGCAGACACTGCAATTATTGAAACAATTGCTACTGCTAGAATCATGGCTGCGATTGTACCAAATTCTGGTACTACGAATGTGCCGATTATTTCGATCTCTTCAGCTTCTGCATAAAATGCTATGGTGAGTGTTCTATCTGTTGATGTAACATCTTCACTAAAGTCAACTTCTTCCCCGTCAACTAAAACAAAGAATTCATCTTCTTCACCGTTAAACGTTGCATCCATCACAGATCTAGGAATTGTGAGTGTCAGTAGACCATCATCAGTAGCATCAAGTGATATGATTAGTGAGCTTGAATCTACTTCGGGTGTAACATTTAGTAATTCTCCACCTATGATTTCATAACCTATTGTATCATTAGAACCCTCGACTGAAATGGTTGTATCAGTTATTTGAGCAAAAGCATCTTGTTGAATTGATGCCATTGAAACTAATGACACTGCTATTAGGATTAGTGCTGTTGTAGAATGTTTAAAATTCATTTTATTATATTTTCTAACTTTGAGTATTTATATTTAATTTAAAAAAAAGAAAAGGGGGGGAGGTAGAATTAACTACTATCTGGATAAGCTACGACTCCTCTGTCAATTAACATGAGTACTGCATTAGAACCAAGACATTTTGGTGTACCATTTGATACTTTGATTACTAGTTCTTTTCCTTCAGGACATACTATGTCTTGATTATCTGCACCAAGTGCCATTTGTTGATATATTGAGACATTATTTGCTCTTGATTCTCTAGCTTTTTCTCTTCTATCATCACTGTCAGCTTGTCTCTCTTCGTCTGTCATGTTTTGACGAGCTTCTCGTACTGCTTTTCTGTCTTCACGAATTTGTTGGATTTCTGTTTGTCTCTCTTCAGAACTCATGTCTGCAAATCTTTCTCTTGATGAATCACGTTCTCCATTCATTGAAGTACGTTTTTCTTTCATTGCAGAAATTCTATCCTGAAAGTGTTGTCTCTGTTCATCAGAAACATTTCCAAGTTTATCCATGCGTTTTTGCTTTCTATCTTCGGAGTTTAGTTGACGTTCTGCTTGTCTATCTAACTGATTAGCATCTCTGGTAGCTTGTCTATCAGATTGATTACCTTCTCTGGTATCTTGTCTATCTAACTGATTAGCATCTCTGGTAGCTTGTCTATCAGATTGATTACCTTCTCTGGTATCTTGTCTATCTAACTGATTAGCATCTCTGGTAGCTTGTCTATCAGATTGATTACCTTCTCTGGTATCTTGTCTATCTAACTGATTAGCATCTCGGTCTACTCTGACAGCTTCTCGGTCTACTCTGACAGCATCTCGGTCTACTCTGACAGCTTCTCGGTCTACTCTGACAGCTTCTCGGTCTGCTCTGACAGCATCTCGGTCTGCTCTGACAGCATCATGATTTGCTATGTTGAGATCATATTCAGCAATTATTGCTTCATGATCAGCTACTCTAACTTCATGTTGAGATACTCTAGCTTCATGATCAGCTACTCTAACTTCATGTTGAGATACTCTAGCTTCATGATCAGCTACTCTAACTTCATGTTGAGATACTCTAACTTCATGTTGAGATACTCTAGCTTCTTGTTCAGAAGTCAATTCACCGGCTTCAACTATTGCAGCTTCATGATCAGCTATTCTAGCTTCATGATCAGCTACTCTAGCTTCATGATCAGCTATTCTAGCTTCATAATCAGCTACTCTAGCTTCATGATCAGCTATTCTAGCTTCATAATCAGCTACTCTAGCTTCATGATCAGATATTCTTTGCTCTATTGCAGCTATCTCATCTTCTGATGCCCTAACAATATCAACAAGTGCATCTTCTAAAGAGATAACTTCAGCATCTAACTGTACTTCAACAGATTCTAGTTCTTCTATTTCATCAGAAAGATCTTCATCTATTTGCTCCAATTCAGATATTTCGTCTACTAGCTCTTGATCTAGTTCTTCGATTTCATCAATTATTTCATTCACGTCATCTTCTGTGGCTAGTGCCATAGGAGAGATTGCAATTGCCATGATTGCAACTAGTGCTATCATAATTGGAATCGTTTGTTTTGATTTCATTAACAAAATGACAATAAATTGAACTTAAAGACTTGTTAACAATTGAAACGTAACAATGTTACTTTATCTTTATGTGAGAAAACACAATTTTATAGTAAGTTGACACAGGTTTGTAATGGTGTTTGTAAGGAGAAAAAAACAACTACAAAGCCAAATAATTTACGTTACAAGTCTGGACAGAAAAGATGTGGTTTGTGTGATTGTTATTTTTATACTGATAAACTATCTTGCCCTTGTTGTTCGACAAGGCTTAGAACAAAACCCCGAAATAAGAGAATATGGGACCAATTATGATTTGTTATGGATGTATGTTTAGAGGTGATTTTGTATGGCTCGTGAATATAGAGATAGAGTTTACATTCGAAAGGATATTTTGTTGAAACTTTCTGAGTACGGTGAGCTAAATCAGAGCAAATTAATGAGTATTTGTGGATTAAATAACGTAAAACATAAAGGGATTTTGGATGATATGGTTGAAAAGAATATCTTGAATCTAGAAAAAGAACCATGGGGCAATAAAATTATTTTAAAATACAAGATTTCAGAAAAAGGAATTCGTATAATGAAAGAAGTTTTAGAACCCTATGAAGAATTATTTCCAAGGGCGAGCAAAAAATGAAACGTAACAATGTTACCCAACCATTTTTAATACAAAATAGGAGATTAAGTCATGACTGATTCTAAAGATTCATCTAAAACTCATGAGAATGTATTTGAAATTTTGGATGGAATCATGTTTCAAATGAGCAATACAAAAAAAATCTTTATGATTATGATATTAACTACTCTGATTTTACCTCCTATTGCATTATTGGTAATGACTACCGTGTTTGATTCACCATTTAATGAAAAAATGGATATTCGTCTTCAAGAATATTTGAAGAATGGTGATATCACTGATGAAGAATATGAAAAATTCAAATCCAAAATTATTGACAAAGGGCGGACAGCAATTTTCCTAAATCCTCCTCAGCTGGTAATTTTTACTGTGTCTCTAGTTTGGCTTGGTGTAGGAATTAGACAATGGTTTGTACTTTCTAAATGGGACAAGAAATATCTACGATTTAAACAAAAACAAGCCGATATTGATAAAGAATTATCTGATAATTTTGAGAATTAGTTTTCCAAAATTGATTTTATTTAATTAAATTCAAAATTTTTATGCATTACATTCTCTATTTAGTAACATTGTTCCCTAAGTGTTTTAAATAATCATATTTTCATTATTATATGCAAAAAATTGTCTTTGCCATACCTCTGATGTTAGTTCTTTTAACTGGTTTTTCGAGTTCTTCTTTGTATTCTAGCGCATTTGCTGAAAATTATCTTGATACTTCATCTAATGTAAAATCACTTTATGCAGATCAAATGTCTGCTGAAGAAGAACGTAGACAATATGAAGAAAGACAGCAACAGGCAAGAGACACTACAGAAGAACGTAAACAACAAGCCAGAGAAAATTTAGAAGAAAGACAGCAACAGGCAAGAGACACTACAGAAGAACGTAAACAACAAGCCAGAGAAAATTTAGAAGAAAGAAAGCAATTATCTCAAGATCAATTAGAAGAAAGAAAACAAAAAGCCCGTGATCAATTAGAAAAAAGAAAACAAATAGCTCGTGAACAGCTAGAAGAACGTAAACAACAAGCAAAAGGACAACTAGAAGAACGTAAACTACAAGCAAGAGAAAAATTAGAATCCAAACGAGTAGAATTACAAGATCAGGCTAGAGAAAATAGATCTGAAATTAGAGATAATCAACAAGACAGAAAAGAAGCAATCAAAGACCGAGTCAAAGAAAAACGAGCAGAAAATAGAGATGATGTTTCTGATAGACGAGATGAAATTAAATCAAATATTTTAGATAAACGCACAGACCTTAGAGAAAAATTCCAAGACAGAAAAGAACTGATAAAATCTGATTTGAAGGATAAAGCAAAAGAAAATCGTTCAGAAATTAAAGATAGAATAAAAGAAAATCGTTCAGAAATCAAAGATAGAATTCAAAATAAACAAGATACTGTTAGAGAATTTCGTGATAATGTACAAGATCGTGTTTCTGATAGAACACAAGATAGGATTCCTTTAGAAAAACGAGAAAAAATTCAAGATACAATTAATGATAAAATAAATGACAAAGTTCGTCAGGAAGCCCGTGAGAAAATTAGAGATGAAATTCATGACAGGGTGGAGTATAGAAGTGATTTAATTAAATCAAAAATTCAAGAAACTGGTAAAGAAAACTATAGGGAAATAGTTCAAGAACATAAACAGCAGATTCGTGAAGAAGCAAAGAATAGAATTGATGCAATACGTGAGAGCATTAGATCTTCTGCTTTAGTTGATCAAGTTGAAGATGGAAGTTATTATGGTGATATAGTTGAACTTCCAGAAGAAGATATTACAAATTATGTTTTAACCTTTGAAGGAGATGCTTTTAGTACATCTGATGAAAATATTGTAAAAACCATCTCTGGTGATCTGAATCTTGAATTAGTTAGATTGGGTGATTCTGGTGCCACTATGAAAATAATTGGCGGTCAAATTGTAATTGAAGATCCTGTTACTGGTGAATTGTATAATGTTCATGATGTTGCATTTGGTAGAAGTCGTGCTAACTTTGATAGTTCTTCTTTTCAAATTTCAATCAATACTTCTGATGTTGATGATCAACCACGTACATTTGTAATGCGTGCCAACTTTGATGGCATATTTCCTACTGCATTAGGGGATTCTGTTGATGTATTTGCAACAAATGGAAAAAGTACATCTGGCACTCACTGGATTTTGGATTTTGTAGGAACATTATCTGTTGATGATCCAGTTCCAATTACTGTCTTTGAGGATGTTGAAGAAATATCTGTAACTGATGAGATTGTTGAGGAGTCCATTGACGATTGTTATAATTTGACACTTTCTGACTTTTACACTGATGCAGACCTTGAGGGATTATCTGATGAGGACCTTGTAGAACTTGAAGAAGACCTACTCACTGAAATCTGTACTGAAGTAAGTGATGAAGTTGAAGATGATATGTCTGGAGACTCTGCATGACATTCAAATCTATAATAGCATTAACTGTTGTTTTGTCTCTTGCTTCTGTAAGCTCGATTTATGCTGATGCTAGTCTTTATGAAATTTTAGACTATGATGTTGGGTATGACATTGAAAATGCAGAACTCCTTGTAATGGATTTGGATGTTGATTTTACCTCTTTGAGTATAGAAATTATTGCATTTGAAGATGGTTTTATTGAACTAAATATTCCACGTGGATTACTTGATTCTACATTTGATGATGAAGATGATATTTTTTATGTAATTATTGATGGAACCGAATCTGATTATTTAGAAGTTAATTCTAATGATGCAACTAGAACCTTAATTATTCCATTTTTTATTGATGATGAAGAAATTGAAATTCTTGGAACTAGTGTATTGACTTTAGAACCTACAATAGTTGAAATCCCTTCATGGGTTAAAAATAATGCCGGATGGTGGTCTGAAGGACTGTTAAATGATTCAGACTTTGTTGAAGGAATAAAATATTTGATAAATGATGGTGTAATTGTAATCCCATTCACTGAATCTAGTGAAAATCCTGGAGATGGTATTCCTTCATGGGTTAAAAATAATGCCGGATGGTGGTCTGAAGGACTGTTAAATGATTCAGACTTTATTGCAGGAATTCAATATATGATATCAAATGGTATACTTGTAGTCTAGTTTAGAGACAAAGAAAATGAAATCTAGACTATTGATAATTTACACCCATCTGCGTCCATAATTATCCCCAAAAAAAGTTCAAGCATCTAGGGATTCCATTATGATTCTTTAAATTAAAAAAAAAATAAAAACTAAAATAAAAAATTTTAGTTTGTAGCCTCAGTTAGTATTGAGGCTAGTTTTTGATGCAGTTCTTGCTCATTTTTTGAGCTTTGAACTGCTGCTTTGAGTTTCTTTGATATTGCATCAACTACAGCATCAGCACCCTTGTCTAGTGTTGGTCCAAAGGATTTCTCTAGTCTTGACTTTATTCTGTCTTTTTTAGCCTCAAACATAGCTGCCATTGCTGCCTTGTGCCACATTATCTCTGCAAACTTTAGCATATCCTGGCCTGAGGGGCATTCACAGCCATCATCACAGCCACAGGATTCACTATCTGATTTACTCGAAGTTGAGCATTGCGGTCCATTACATTCCATACATTTCACCTCCTGGTCTTTGGAGTAAGGTTAGAGTGAGGATGACATTGCTTGGGGGATTTGAGGTGAAGTTTTCTAGAACAAATTTTAAATTTTCTGTTCTTTTGTAGTTGTTTTTTGTTGTCATTCTCATCTAACTTACCTAAAGTAAGTAGATATCAATAGTATATTTATAGTAGAAAGTGAAATGATGGAAAGTAACTTTCCATTTGGTAACTATACAACTTAAGTTGCATGTTGTTGTACTTGTATTGTGGGACAAGTTTGTAAAGGAATTTGTATAAGATATACTGGAGAAAAAATTTCAAATGGATTAAAATATTCTTCAGGTTACAAAAGATGTACACATTGTTCTTTGTTTGTAAAGACTGCTGACATTAGATGTCCGTGTTGTAATGTAAAACTTAGAACAAGATCTAGAAATTAACCTAAAGCAACCATTGGTTTTTTGAATACTTGTTTTAATTTACGTGGTTTTCCATCTTTGAATACTTCTTTAGCATAGTGTTTCATTGAAAAAGCTGCCATTTGACCTAGTATTCCTTTCAAATCTTCACCTTTCTTTGTTAATTTGTATTCGACTTTGATTGGAACTTCATCATACACTGTACGTGTAATGAGTTTTGCTTTTTCCATTTCTTTTAATCTTGCAGATAATGTTTTTGGGTTTGAATCCTCAATACTATCTAATAACTGATTGAATCTAGATTGTCCCATTATTGCCATGTTGCGAATAATGTGTATGGTAAATTTTTTCCCTATAATTTTAAACGTGTTATCAATTGGACAACACTTCATCATATCCGTACAAGAGCAATCCATTATACTTGTTGGCTCTTGTGTTGTCATGTCTTGTTCTTTTATTAATTATATTTATAACTTACTTTATTATAGTTAATATGAAATAGTAACTTACCTTTTGGTAAGTTGATATCCCCTAATTCACTACTCTATTAATATAGTCTTTAGTATACTAACTATACTATGTATAGTAACTTTACCACAAATCAAAGGAAAATTAGCCTCAAAAACAACCAAAATGGTGCCTATTGGAGGTCCATATGAACATGGAAATTTTACATAGAGATAATCTCAAACTAGGTGGTTTTGCAGGTTTGAGGGAACATCGACTTGTTATGGACCCAAAAGTTTTTGGTGATTCTGCTGATTCAGGTTCTTGGTCAGGAATTGGAAATTTTGTTTATCTAGCTGATGCAAAGTTTATCCCAAAAGGTGAAACTCATTTACATCCTCACCGAGAAATTGATGTAATCTCTTTAATTGTTGATGGAAAAATTTCACATGAAGGTACGTTACAAGCAGGTAATGTAATTAACACAAATCAAGTTCAAGTGCAACGTGCAGGTGGAGAAGGATTTACACATAATGAAGTGAATCCCGATGATAAAGAAAACAGAATGATTCAGTTGTGGGTAACACCTGAAAAAGCAGGCGAAAAAGCTGGATACAAATTATATTCATTAGAGCAAGGAAACATTATTCGTGTTTATGGTGGTACAAATAATCAAAGTGAAACATTTGCTAGTCAAACCATTATTGATGTGGGATTAATTGATGCAAATCAAAAAATTTCATTTGATGGTGAGTTTATTGCATATGTCACTAGGGGAAATGGAATACTACAAGGTGAATCAGTTACAAATGGTGATTTAATTCATGGATATGATTTAACATTTGAAGCAAATACTGATTCACAAATAATTATTGTGAGGAAAATTTAAGGAGAAACATTATGGTAAACGAAATAAAAAATTCACAACAGTTTGAACAACAGGTTCTAAACTCTACCAATCCCGTCTTTGTTGACTTTTGGGCAGAGTGGTGTGGTCCATGTAGGGCTGTATCCCCTGTTGTCAAGGAGCTCTCGGGTGAATATGCTGGCAAAGTAAATTTTGTTAAGATCAACGTCGATGAAAACGGTGAGATTGCACAAAAATACAATGTCTTTAGTATTCCTACTCTTGCTATTTTCAAAAATGGTGAGGTAGTTACACAAAAAGTGGGAGCTGCTACAAAAGAATCATTCAAAACCATGATTGATAGTTCTCTGAATTAATCTGGTTATGCTATTGTTACAATATGATTTTAATACATAACATATTGTGATTCTGTATAGAAAATGACAGAATTTATTGTGATCTATAATGCACCAAAATCTGCACAAGACAAATGCAAAAACATGAGTCCTGATGAGATGTCAAAAATGATGGAAGCCTGGATGAAGTGGGTTGAAAATTGTGGTGAACATCTTATTGATATGGGATCTCCTCTTGGCAATGGTAAACATCTTGATACAACAGGTTCTACATCAAGTAGCTCTGAGGTATGTGGATACTCTATCATGCAAGCAGATAACGTAGCAAAAATAGAAGAACTACTCAAAGAAAATCCTCATCTAGGCATGGGTGATGGATTTCATGTTGAGATTCATGAAAAAATGCCTCTTCCAAAGTGTTAAGGCATCTACATCTTTTTTTATTTTATCAACCTGTATTAGATGAATCTCAATTTTCCCCAAGTATGATTCAAGCCTCTAAGGACTTGAAATCTTTTACGGCCTAAAAATTTCCCAAAAATGGTAGTTTGTAGTAAATATTAAATGCATAATGATATGCTGGTTTGTACTTATGAAACGTAAATTTAATACAATTTTTTTGCTTTCTGTTTTAGTATTTGGCTTAATTCTTAATCCATCAGTCTTCCCTGATTCGACAGTTGATTCTAATTCAATTTCAATTAACATTTTCAAATCAGCATTTGCACAAACAGATGACACCACTACTGATGATACAACAACAGATGACACCACTACTGATGATACAACAACAGATGACACCACTACTGATGATACAACAACAGATGACACCACTACTGATGATACAACAACAGATGACACCACTACTGATGATACAACAACAGATGACACCACTACTGATGATGCAATAACAGATGAGGAAGTAGATGCAATACAACAAGATGTTTCTAATTTTGTTACTGAATCAAGACAACTATTCCAAGATCAAAAAGCAGAAACTAAAGCTGTAATTAAGGAATGCAGGGAATCTACTAGAAATGCTGATCCAGCAGATGTTGCTGATGTACGTCAACAATGTAAAGATAATCTAAAATCAATCAAAGAATCATACAAAGAAACTAGACAAACATACAAAGAAACTTACAAAGAATTCAAAGATACTGTTAGACTAACTATTAAAGAAAATAAAGGATTGAATGTATCTGATGCAGATAGGCAAACAATCAAAGACAAACTAAAATCTATGAATGCTGAAAAACGTGATAAAGTTAAAGAAGTCCGTAAAGCAATGTCTGAGGAATTAAAAGAAGAACGAAAACAAATGCGTCAACAAATGAAAGAAGAACGTGAATCTATGCGTGATGAAAAACGAGCAGAACGTGACGCTATGAAAGAAGAAAAGAAAGATGAACGTGACGCTATGAAAGAAGAAAAGAAAGATGAACGTGACGCTATGAAAGAAGAAAAGAAAGATGAACGTGACGCTATGAAAGAAGAAAAGAAAGATGAACGTGACGCTATGAAAGAAGAAAAGAAAGATGAACGTGACGCTATGACCGAAAATACTCCTTAGATTAATAATTCAAATCTTTACGTATTGACTAATTCTTTATTTCTCTAACACTTTCAAGATCTTTGATTAGACCACCAAGATTATTTTCACCAAACTCTTTTGCTACAATTTCTCTTGCTTTCTCCCAATATGGTAATGTTTTATCAATTGCAGACTTTCCTTTAACAGTTAATTTTACAAAACGTGTTCTCTTATCCTCTCCTGTAATTATTTTGATAAATCCTTCATTCTCAAGTGGTTTAAGACCTCTAGTTAGAGTAGTTCTATCCATAACCAACCCTTTTGCTAATGTGCTAATACTTGGAGTATTCATAATGTGTACTCCAACTAAAACTGCAAACTGTGTAATTTGTAATCCGCTTGGTCTGAGTGTATCATCAAATATCTGGGTGATGATTCTTGATGCAGCTCTGATGTTAAAGGCAGGACAAAGAGATGGTAAATTAACAAACTTGTCTTGATCGCTTTTTGTTTTCATGATTAGTATTACTTTTATGCCTATATAAAATATGTGCATATACACTTAATAATAGGTGCATATACACCTATTACATGAATAACCAACAAACAGAAAACCAAACAATGGGAACCTATGGAATTTATGGTTCCCATACAACAGAAGCATGCCCACTTTTTAATGAGGAGAACAAAAAATTGCTTCTACAAGTAGCATCTACTTTTGAAAAAGATGCAAATGCAAAAGGAATCAAAATCATCTCAATGTATCACTCTGGATTAGAGCATACTTTTGAGTGGATAGTTGAAGCTCCTGGTGCACACGCAATACAGGATCTTATGGTAGAAACTAAAGTTGCAAAATTTAATGCAACCAAAATTGTACCATTAAGAACAACACAGAGTGTAGTGGAGTACTTACAAAATCAAGAGTGATGAATGTGATGTCAACACCTTCTTTCCTTTTTTTTAGAACTAATTCTAAAAATACACAATCATCTACACTTCCACCATATTCTAAACGATCTCTTGTAGCTGTAACTGTAGCTATTCCTGTAGCTTTTGGATTAAATTTTTCACTTGATTCTATAGCATCCTTTATGCCACTTTGGGGAACAATTATGATAAATGCAATTGTAATTCCATCATACATGACATTCATTATACCAAAGGCTTCAAAATTACTTTCTTTTTGGTTGAATCCCATTACAGTAAAAGATTCTAACTAATTTGAATATCATACGTGTTGATTCTTGTTGAAAATGTGGATAAGAAATTACTGAACTTCAATATCTAAATCTAAATTTGGTAATCCTTTCCACCACTTTGGAACTTCAGACATAAAGCAACGATTTGATCTTTGCATATAGATCTTATGTATGGCGATGAATGATTGGAACTTAAGACCAACAACGATTAGTTATTTGGTGACAATTCCAACTGTATTGTATTTTTTAAAATTGTATTTAGGGAATACTGATGATTTGTATGAACGATTCCTACGCGTCTCTTTTATTCAAATCTGAATAATTATTTTCAAATAGATAGGATGGAGGATATTCCCAGACCGTTTACCTCACACCATCTATTTTGAATTAGATTGACAAAATCCATGTTAAACTAGGGCTTTTAGGCATACAATTGTTGATAATTTTATTACTTTCAGTAAAATAATAAAAAAGAATGAAAACTAAAATTGCAATAGTTAGTGGAATTTTATTTGCAGCTATAGTAGTTACAGGCATTACTTCATCTTTCATGTTTCCAGGTCTTACTTGTCCTCCTGGAACTATTGTAAAAAATGATGTTTGTGTTATTGATACAATAGAAGAAATTAAAATACAAGAAATTGAGGGAGTTTTCCTTGAATCTATGAAGTATACTGAAAACGCTCCTATTATTGATGATGAAAAAGGCTATTTTGTAAATGAGATTGCAGATGGAATTTACTGGTTGGTTGGAAGTGGATACCAAGTGATGTTTCTAACAACAGGTGAGGGAGTAATTGTCATTGACGCACCACAACCAATTGGAGAAAAATATCTTCAAGCAATTCAAGAAGTAACTGATGAACCGATTACTCACATGATTTATTCTCATTCTCATGCTGATCACACTGGAGCAGCAGGTCAGATTTTTCCATCAGACATTGAATATATTGCACACCAAGATACTGCAGATATTTTAGTTTCTGAAAATGATCCTAACAGACCAATTCCAACTATAACATTTGATGATACGTATACCTTATCTGTGGGAAATCAAATTTTGAAACTCTCTTACATTGGACCGTTTCATTCTGAAGGAGATATGATAATTTTAGCACCAAAACAAAAGGTTGTCATGGCAGTTGATTTGTTTCATCCAGGTACTGCTCCTTACAAAGCATTTGGAGTAACAGTTAATCTTGATACTCATATTCAAGCTCATGATACATTAGTAAATGATTTTGATTTTGATGTATTAATTTCTGGTCATGAACAAATTTTGGGAACAAAAGATCACATACTGATAGACAAGGAATTTGTTTTGTCTATGATGGATATTGTCAATCAAGCAATTCAAACAGTTTCCTCAGATGAAGTAATTCAGACCTGTGTTGATAACACATTAGAACAATGGCAAGGAAAATTAAATGATCTTGAAAAATACATGGTTGAGCATTGCACTGCAATGCAAAAATATTCTTTATCTCAATAGTAAATGATTCACAAAAATAATTTTCATGCCTAACTGCGTCCATTTCTATCCCTAAAACGGTGGGTGAATTCCAGTGAGATCAATCATAGTTTTAGGGTTAACATTAATTTACTATACCATTAGGAACAAAACATGGCAAGTTATTCAGCACAAGTGAATACTATTCACAAAAAATTCAACAATGCAATGAAAAAGGCAAAAACAAAACAGGCCTTGAACAAAGCATACAGCATACACAAAAAAGATCATGAAAGTTTAGTCAAAAAACATCTGGCCGAAGAATTGAGAGATATTAAAAAAGCCAAAGCAAAACTAGGCTAGACAAAAAACTACATTTTTCTTATATTTTTTATCCCCAAACAAGTATCTGGGCATCTAAGGATTCGAATATGGTAACTTGGAATACTAATTTTTAAAATAAAAAAATGGAATTAATCCAAGTTTTATCTTAGAGAATTTGCAAATTCTTGCAAGTGTACAATCTTTTCATCCAAAGTTAATGCTGAAAATTCTTCCATCTTTAATTTAAATTCTGCATGTTTTGCATCTTTTTGCTCATCAGATAGAGTTGCATATTCTGTTTTCATTTCTTTAAAATGAGTCATGATTATTTCTCTATCTTGCTCAGAAATTGCAGAGAATGCTTGTTTCATTTCCTTGAATTGTGCAAACTTTGCTTCACGTTCTTCTGGAGTTAGATCTGCAAATTTGTCACTCATTCCATGATGAGACCATTTACCATCTGCAGAATGATTAACTGTTTTTTCTATAGTAGTAATTTTGTATCCTAATAGAGCATCTATGACATTGATGGTTATTGACTTTGTTCCATCATCATTTTTAGTCATGCTTACAAGTTTCCAAACAATGAATTTTTCACCTGCATCATTAATTGCCATTCCTAGACTAGCTTTCTTTGTATCAGGATAGTTGTATGTTGCAACAGATAATGCAATAACATTATCCATTTCATCATGAGCAGTTTCTCTAGTTACTGCTTTTGAACCTGATAGTTCACCAATCTGAATTTTCATGTGTTTTTTGTGATGAGTGGTACCATCCCATTTGGAATAGTCTCCACCCTCAGCCATTGCGTAAGGTGCAGCAACTGCAAACATCAAAGCAAACACTGCAGCAAATGCTGGAATCATATACTTTGTTTTAGTATTCATGTAAGATCACTGAGTGTTTTTCACCTAAAAAGGATTGTTATGAAATTATACATTACAATGCACTCCTCGGCTTTTGTCATCAATTCCCTAACTTTGTCCAGGTATGCCCATTAAAGTTAGAGTTGAACGAACATGTGGGAGTTTTCTAATGTTGAAAGTAATTGCCTCTCTAACTTTTTCTGCTTTAGCATGCTCTATTTTTGTTATGATGTCATATGCCCCAAATGTCCCATGAACCTCTTTAACAAATTTCATATGGTTTAGATCCTCCATTATGGTCTCCTCAAAACCAAGATCACAATTGACTAAGACATACGCAACAGACATTATTGAATTTAGGCAAAAAAAATATTTAAGTTAAACTTCTGAAAACTTTATAAATTTTTAATTAAAGTGATAATTCTATAACAAATGTAAATGTGCATTGTTTGATGCAGCTACTGGTGGATAAAAAAATACACTATAAAATTCCAAAGAAAAATATTTCCTTGAATGTTAAATTTAAAATTAGTTAAACTATAAACTCATTAAATTAAAATAAAAAAATTAAACAAATGTCCATTATTTTAAAAAAGAGTTTTTATTTTATTGTTGTATATTGATCTCAAGTAGTAATCAATACAGAAAAAAATTGAATTACAAGAGTCAATAGGCGCGATCATAGGGTCAAACCAATTTTGTTAGATTACTACTTAATTTTAATATGATTAGGGTACCTATAATTCAAAAATATGAAACTAAGCAAATAAGAAATGTTTTGTCCTTAAATGAACCTCTAATTACTGATTTAGAAAATGGTGAAATAATTATTAAAAATAGTAGCAATTGACAAACCAAATATCACTTCAATAATTGTTAGTGTTGGTTATCCAGAAATTGCATTTGAAATAAGTAATGATTCAGAAAAAATTATTAGCAAAGAAAAGATTGCAAGATAATAATTCCCTGGCTGAATATTTTTTACATTAATCTGTTATCTTCTTTAATTGTATTTAATACAATGTGAGTTACAGTATTTTCTACATTTGGAATGGCCAATAGGTCTTTTACAAAAACACTCAATGATTTTCTATCCTTAAATTTTGCAATAACTAGTGTATCTGCGTTTCCTGTCATATCATAAACTGCAACAACATTATCATGTTTTGCAATCTCTTCTTCAATTTCTAACATCTTTCCATTTGATGTTTTTATTTCAATAATTACTGTAATTTCATATCCTAATAATTCATGATCTAGTCTAACAGTATACCCCTGAATGATTTTATTTTTTTCAAGTTTTTTTATCCTAGTAATTGCAGTCACTGTTGAAATATTCATTGTGTGTGCTAATTGTCTGGCTGATTGACGTCCATCTGATAAAAGATGTCTTAGTATTTTTTCATCTCTTTCATCATATTTCATACTATGTATTAACTAAACAAATATTTAAGAATATATAGAATATATGTATGAATATAACGTAATTAATAGAAATACCTTATAATCTTCTAATCATAATTAATGTGATGTTAGTTCTAAAACCTGAACCGATTCTCGAAAAAATGCAAAAACACTGTAAAAAATTAGGAATGACATCATTAATTTCTAAACAAAAATATGATTTTGAAGAAGATTATTTTGATTCTTCTTTTGTAAGGGCAAAAAATAGTATTGGAAACATTGGAACTTTGGAACTTGCAAATTCTCCTATTGATTATTTTAATATCATAAAAAAACAGAAATTTGTAAAATGTGGTTATGCATTGGGCAGTCATGTTGGAATGGGTATTCATAGACATGCTTGGTGGAAAATAAGGTATTTTCTTACTTTACCTGAATCAATCCAACTTGGCCCCTTCAACATGGGAACAATTACAACAATAAAAAAAGGATTATTTCATTCAAAAGTTGAGAGTTTTATGTGGAGTGGTTTTCAAAAACTTACCACATTGCCTCCAGGATTAGTTAGAGACAATGTAGCTGAAGCACTATATCAAGATCAAAAGTTAAAAGAATTAATGATGAAATGTTTACTACGAGAAGGAACTATCACTATTTCTAGATATTCTCCAACTACAGAATCAAAGTATCTCAAAACAAACTCAAAGATAGTAATTGAATCAAAATGGAAATTACATAAAGATTTCTTTATAGATTCTTACACACTAGAAATGTATGAAAAAATTGCTGGAATAGTAAAACAGACTATTAATGATATGAAATATCATTTAACATCATAAATTTAAAATGTCTGCAATATTAAAAGCAAAAGATTCATTGCTAAAAGAAATTCTAGATGCACCACTTGGTGATGTAGTGACTATTTTACAACGCCATCTTAACTATCAAATTAAAATTGATTTAATTGAACAAAATACTTCAAAACCTAGCTCAAAATTTACTCGAAAAATTAGTATTTCTGCAAATAACTTGCCATTGATAAAAGCAACCATAAAATTTGATAAAAATATTCTTCCAAAACAAATAATGTCACAATTATTACAAAAAACTATTCTTGTAGGTGATATTTTGAAACTAAACAACATTCCAAATGAAAAAAGATAATTTCACTAATGATGGAAAAAGACAAAATTATTAGAATCTATCAAATCAAATTTGAGGAAAAAATCCTATTTGAAGTATCTGAAGAAATCAGGTTGGATTGGATCAATGAATTTCGAGTAGTTGAGGCACAAGACAAAATTAATGATAATAAATTCCAATCTTTATGCTGGGAAGCTATGGGCCCAGGCTGGTAAATTTCATCAAAGTACGAATAATCTTCTGAAATTACTCAAAAATCACACTTACTGTGTGATTTTTAGCATCCTAAAAAAGAGGAAATTCTTGCCACATTTGAGAGATTTTAAGAAAATTCAAGACTATTCCTCATTCTTTAAATCACTATAATTCGAATTTTTAACAATTATGCTCGTTCAACAATCCTCACAACTCAAAGAAGAGATTATGAGACTCAAAAAAGAAAAAGATGTAGTGATTCTTGCTCACAATTATCAAATTCCTGATGTTCAAGATGTTGCAGATTTTACAGGCGACTCTTTAGGATTATCCCGCCAAGCAGCTACAGTTCCACAAAAAACAATTCTGTTTTGTGGTGTAAACTTTATGGCAGAAACTGCAGCAATAATTAGTCCTGAGAAAAAAGTACTAATTCCTGATTTAGAAGCTGGTTGTTCCTTATCTGATTCTATAACCCTTGATGAACTAAAAAATTGGAAGATGCAACACCCAGAAGCTATAGCTGTTGGTTATGTCAACACCACTGCTGAAATTAAATCAGAACTTGATTATTGTTGTACATCATCAAATGCTGTAAATGTTGTAAACACAATTCCTAAAGATAAAGAAATTTTGTTTTTACCTGACATGTTTTTGGGTTCCTATGTTGCAAAAATGACTGGTAGAAAAAATATTCACATATGGGCTGGTGAATGTCACGTCCATGCAGGAATTACACCTGAAGATGTTATAAAAAAATTAGATTCAATGAATGATACAGAATTAGTTATTCATCCAGAATGTGGTTGTACTACTCCATTCATGTATGATGTGGCTGATGGAAGTTATGATGAGAAAAAAGTATCTATCTTATCAACTGAGGGAATGCTAAAGCATGTTAGTAAATCAAAATCAAAAAACTTTGTTGTTGCAACTGAAACTGGAATTTTATATAAAATGAGAAAAGACAATCCCGATAAAACATTTGTTGCAGCATCTGAGAAAGCTGAATGCCAATACATGAAAATGATTACACTTGAAAAAGTCTATGATGCACTAATTAATGAAAAACATATAGTTACTGTTCCAAAAGAAATTGCTGATAAGGCACGTCTGGCCATAAATAGAATGCTTGCAATTAGCTAATCTTCAAATTAATTATTATCTTATTATCATATATTCTGAAATATTTAAATTGCCAAAATTTTTCTCGTTTTTTAATGACTAACAAAATACTATCTGTGCTTTTTATGAGTACTATTTTGATGACTGCAGGAGTTGCAGCATCTGTAGAATTTCTAGAAAGTGCTGATGCTCTCAAAAGTAAAGGAACTACCATACTCAAATTTGGCTCATCAACAGCTATTTGTGGTATTGAATTATGTTCTGAAACTGAAGATAACACTACTCCAGTGAAATCTACTGCTGAGAAAAAACAAACGCAAAAAACAGAACCAAAAAAACATGAAATGAAGAAAGAAGTTTCCCATGGATGGAAAACTGCTTCAGGTACCATGACTTCAATGACTGATCCTGGTATGGGACACGAATCACATCAATTGACAATAATTTTGCCACCAAGTGATAATGTCTACAAAGGAATTCTCTCATATGATGCATCTGAACCAATTCAACTAGTTGCCTTACATGGCCCATTAGCTGATGGTGAAGACAAAGGACAAGCAATTTGGAGTCCTGATGGTGAAACAAAGTTTGCATTGACTTTCGTTGATAATGAAAGTTCTATGGGAACTTGGTTATTTGCAGGTAATGCTCTTGCAGTTCATACTATGAATGAGGATGCATTTACTGTAAGTTACTCTGTTGTTGCAGGTCAATAATCTATTTTTTTCTTTTTTTTATATCTTATTATTTGAGTGATATTATTTTAGATTGTATTGGTTGGATTATTTGGTAAAACCCCAAAGTTTACTGATTCAAAAGATTCTGTCAAAAAATACAAAGAATTTAAAAAATTACTCAAGGACAAAAAGTATCCTGAGGCATTAGCATCTGGTTTATCCTTACTAGAATCAGTTCCACATCACCATGATGCGCTATTTATGGTTGGTAGCATTTACTATTTGAAAGAAAATTACAAGACTGCACTATCCTACCTTGATAGATCCCTTGACATTGGTGCGTATGATATTGATGCATTGTTACTCAAAGCGTACTCTCATCAAAAAATATCTGAAAACAAACATGCCATTTCATGCTGTGATAAGATTAAAGAAATTGATCCAAAAAACAAATCAGTATCACAACTATTAGAGCAACTAGAAACCTAACATCTTTAATCAAATGAATCAAAATTGTATTTTGGTTTAAATCAGTTATATGAGTTAATTTCACATGCGATATAATTGAAAAAATATGACATTTGACCAAAATTCCAGCTGCTTACGCTGTGGAAAAAAATCTCTACTAACTGATGAAGTTACAGGAGAGCAATTTTGCTCAAAATGCGGTTATGTGATTTCTGAAAAAGTAAATGATTCGGGTCCAGAACGAAAATCATTTTCAACACAAGGTGGCATGGATAATTCGAGAACTGGCTCGCCAACATCTCTTACAAGACACGACAAAGGACTATCAACTGTAATCAGTCCAGCAAACAAAGATTCAACTGGAAGACCATTGTCTTCTGCAATGAAAACTACAATCACAAGACTTCGAACTTGGGATAGTAGAAGCCAATCCAAGACCAGCGAGGATAGAAATCTAAGAGTGGCTCTAAATGAATTGGATAGACTAAAAGACAAACTTGCTCTTTCATCTAATGTTCTTGAAAAAGCAGCATACATTTACAGAAAAGCATTAGAAAAAAAATTAGTTCGTGGTAGATCTATCTCTGGCATAATTGCAGCATCACTTTATGTTGCATGTAGGGATGCTGGAATACCTAGAACACTAAATGATGTTTCAGAGGCTGCCAATGTTAAACGAAAAGAGATTTCACGATGTTACAGATTATTACATCAAGAATTAGAACTAAAAATGCCTGTTGTTGATTCAGTTCAATGCATTGCAAGAATTTCAAGCAAACTAAAGATACCTGAAAAATCCAAGCGATATGCAGCTAAAATTATCAAAGAGACCCAAAAACGTAAAGAATCAGCAGGTAAGGATCCAATGGGATTAGCTGCTGCTGCATTGTATTTATCATGTATCAAAAATGGAACGTCCATCACTCAACGAGATATTGCAGAAGCTGCTGGAGTTACTGAAGTGACCATAAGAAATCGATACAAGGCATTAAAAGATGCAAAAATACTAGACTCTGATTTGTAATGTTGTCATTTTTGAGAGCATGTACTCATTGGGATTGCATTCTAAATCTCTAAACTCATATCAATTCCTTTTACAGAATTAGTAATACTGCCAACTGAAATAATATCTACACCTGTCTTTCCATATGTAACAATATTTTTCTCATTAATTCCACCTGATGCTTCAAGGAGTACTGTATTTCGTAGTTTTTGATTTTTCAGTGTTAGAATTGCTTTTTTGATTTGGGATGGAGTAAAATTATCAAGCATAATTATTGCAGCACCATTCTTTGCTGCAAGTATTACATCTGAAATATTTTCAACCTCGACTTCAAACTTTTTGTGTTTTTTCTTTGCTTTTTTAATTAATGACTCTAGGGAATCATGTATTGCAATATGATTATCTTTGATCATTACCATCTCATCTAATCTCAATCTATGCTTTTTTCCCCCGCCAATCTCAACTGCTTCTTTATCAAAATATCTCAATCCAGGAGCTGTTTTCCTTGTGGCGTATAGTTTAGTTTTACTTGGGATTTTTTTTACAAGGAAATTAGTTTGAGTTGCAATACCGCTCATTCTAGTTAATAGATTAAGGGCTGTCCTCTCACACATCAAAATCTTTGCAGCATCCCCAGTTATTGTCATGATTGTACCATTTGGGATTACTTTGGAGCCATCTTTTTTGAGAATTTTAGCACTACATCCCTTTAGTTTAAAAATCTCTTTAGCATGTATTGTACCAGCTATAATTGCCTTTTCTCTTGAAATGATTTTGACTGTGATTCTTTTCTTATCTAGTAAGGCACTAGTGATGTCCCCCTTTCCGATATCTTCTGCAAGAAATGATATCAATTGTTTTTTTGAATTAAATGACAATGTTATGGTACAATGTTATATTGATTTTAAAGATTTAGAAATTATACTACTTTGATTGCGTACTTGCCTTTTTTAGTAATGCCCAAAGTTTTTGAGATTTCAGAATTTGTTGGGTCTACTACAAGTACAATACCATTCCAATCAGGTGTTAGGTCTGATGATTTACAAATTGGACAAACTTTACCTGTAGTTACGCATTTGCATTTTCTGCATGCCATTTCTCGTGCCATCTTATTTTGCCTCTACCTTAGCTTCTTTTTTTGGTTTTTCTGAATCGGCATCTGCTTTAGCAGGTGTTTCATCTCCGCCTTCAGCTTTTTTGATTTCTTCTTGAATCCAAGCATCAGCTCCTAAGAATGGTTGTCTACATGTGATACCAATCTTACCCATAGCAGCTGCCTTACCTAATGATACTGCAGTAATTCTTGCACGAAGTGTAGAACCAACTTTTAGTGTCCTACCACTTTGATTAGCTAGTATCATTCCAGACTTTACATCACTTTTTAGATAATCATCCATGACTTGGGATAAGTGAAGTAATGCATCAGTTGGTCCAATTCTTACAAATGCACCAAAGTCTGTAATATCTACAATCTCTCCTTGAACTATTTCTTGTAATTTTGGATAAAATGTTAATGCTTCAAATTGTACTTTGTGAAATGTTCCACCATCGCCTGCAATCATTTTTCCCATTTCGTCAACCTTGGCATCTAAAATCATAATGATGTAACCTAATTCTGCATTAATCATACTCTCGTACTTTTCTTTGAGAATGTTTGTTGCAGCCTTTTTGAGTGTAGTTCCAAATAAGCTTGGAGGAATCCTAACAACATCAACTAGGGTAGATATAGAAAACAACTGTGATTTTTCTTGGATTTGAATTTATGAATGTTTAGATGATTTAGGCTTGGATTTTCAAAAATTTACTAAATATTCCTAGAAATGGCAATTTTTTTTGCTCTTTGACTTATCTTTAAATAAAGTAAATTGACTTTTTTACGCAATGGTTGGAATCGATCAAGTGCTAGAAAAACTAAGTACTGTAATTGACCCTGATTTGAAAAAAGATATCGTATCTATGGGTATGATTAAAGATTTAGAACTAAACGATGGTGCCCTAAAATTTACTTTAGAATTAACTACTCCTGCATGTCCCTTTAATGTCGAAATTGAAGATGATGTGAGAAAAGCAATTGCTGATATTTCAGACCTCAAAAATTTTGAGTTAAAAGTTACTGCAAAAGTTATGGAGGGACGCTCTTTAGATGATGACACTAGTATGAAAACTGTCAAAAACATTATCGGTGTAGCTAGCGGGAAAGGTGGAGTTGGAAAGTCTACAGTATCATTGAATTTAGCATTAGCATTACAGCAAACAGGTGCAAAAGTCGGATTACTTGATGCTGATATTTACGGTCCTAGTATTCCCTTAATGCTTGGAATGAAAGATGGTTCCATGCAAGTCGAGGAAAACAAACTTCAACCAGCAGACTCTCACGGACTAAAAGTTGTATCATTTGGTTTCTTTGCAGACCAATCAAACCAAGCAGCAATTTATCGTGGTCCTATAATTTCAGGAATACTAAAACAATTTCTAGTAGATACTGCTTGGACTGATTTAGATTATCTTATTGTTGATTTACCACCTGGCACTGGGGATATTCCATTAACACTAGCACAAACCATTCCAATTACAGGCATTCTTGTAATTACCACACCGCAAGACGTTGCAAGTCATGTTGCAGTTAAAGCTGTTTCAATGTTTGAGAAACTAAATGTGCCAATTCTTGGTGTAGTTGAGAACATGAGTCATTTTATTTGTCCAAACTGTGATGACAAACATTACATCTTTGGTGAAGGTGGTGGTTTGAAAATTAGTGAACAATTCAAGATACCTTTCTTAGGTGAGATTCCATTAAATGCTGGAATTATGTCTGGTTCAGATTCTGGTAAACCAATTATGATTACAAACCCTGATTCCCCAAGTGCTGTTGCATTTAGAAAAAGTGCAAAAAATATTGCAGCACAATGCAGTATTCAAGCAGCAAAACTACAAGAAGAGATGAAAGCAGAAAGTTCTGGTGATTCTTCAGAGAGTACTGAGAAAGAAACTACAGAATCTGCCCCAAAAGCAGCTGCAAAACCAACTCCAGAATCTACAACCCAGAACTGATATTTTTGAAACTACCTGATTCTATTAGAACACAATTCAAAAATCCTCTCGGTGTGCTACTACCTGAAGATATAGCTGACAAGAAACACATTCTAGAATATCTCTCTGATGATTCGTATGTCATTACAGTAGGGGATCGTACCACTGAAAAAATGATAGAGTTTGGAATAATTCCCTCTCTACAAATTATTGATGGCATTGAGAAAAGAAAAAAACGAGAATCAATAAAATCAGAAAATACTGTAGAACTAGCTGTAGATAATCCTCCAGCAGAAATTACTGATTCTAGTATAGAGGTTATCAAAAAAGCATTCACCATGACTAGTCCAGTACGGATTATGGTAAACGGGGAGGAGGACTTGCTTGTCATTCCTGTCTGTATTCACGCGCCAGATAATGCTGTTGTAATGTATGGGCAACCAAATGAAGGATTGGTAATTGTACAGGTATCTACAGAGATTAGAAATAAAACACAAAAACTACTTGATTTAATGGAATAACTAAGGAATGATGAGACGGTGGCTGTATGATTTGATGATTACCCCACTAAACTTCTGACCCTATTATTCATAATTTTGCAAAATTTCCCCTTGATGACGTATACTAAAAATACAAATTCTATAATTTGTTATAAGAAATGATGGAGAAAATTTGTTGGGCAAATACTGATAATTTTGAAGAGTCTGAATTTGTTATAGTTGGTATTCCAGATGAATCTCAATCACATGCATTAAGGAAAGGAACAGAAGAGGCACCATACAAAATACGTCTAGTCTCAAATTTCCGAGATTCTTATGAACGCAATAATAAAAAATCACTAGGTCGTCCATTTTCAGGAACAGAAAAAAAAGTTCACGATCTTGGAAACATAAGCCGAGTTGAAATTGATGAGGTGTATGATAGAATTACTGCGTCTTCAAAAATTCCAATTTCTATGGGGGGAGATCATTCAATCACCCGTCAAATAATAAATTCTATGGGAAATAGATTCGGAAAAATGTCTTTAGTTTATTTTGATGCACATCCAGATTTTGTAAGTTCTACCAAAAATTATTATGGTTCAATAATTAATGACGTTCTCTTAAATATCGATATTAATTCTAGTATCCAAATCGGAATAAGAACTCCTGAACAAGAAGAATTAAACAATATTCAAAAGTATAATCTTGAGGTAATAACACCATTTGATATTCAAGAAAAAGGAATTAAAGAAATCACAAAATCTGTTTTGAGTAAATTAGGTGATAAAGTCTATGTTTCATTTGATATGGATTGTATTGATCCTGCATATGCTCCTGGTGTTTCTGTTCCTGTACCAATGGGTTTGAACAGCACAGATGCAGTCTATCTGTTAAAAGAGATAGTAAAGAAAGGCATTGTAGGTATGGACATAATGGAAGTTTGTCCTAGTTTTGATATAAAAGATAGAACATCTCATCTGGCTTCTCGAATAATCTCTGAGGTTCTTTATTCGTCAGGAGAAACATAACTTGTCTGAATTTGTAAATGAATACACATGGGGTAAGGCTGTTGCAAATAATTCCACTGAAAAGTTTCAAGAAGACTTTGACAAGGCAATTGACAAAGTCAGAGAAGATCTTGGAAAAAAATATCCGATAATAATTAATGGACAAGAAATCTATTCTGATGACTGCTTTACAGTTAGATCTCCTGCAGATACTGGAATTATTATGGCAGAATTTCCAAAAACATCTACAGATGACACAGAAAATGCCATATCTAGTGCAAAAAACTCATTTGAAAAGTGGAGTAGTACTACATATCAAAAAAGAGTTCAAATATTCAGGAATTGTGCTGATGTCTTTTCCAGACAAAAATTCTTTTTGGCAGCATTAATGACATTTGAGAATGGAAAGAATCGCCTTGAATCTATGGGTGATGTTGATGAGACAATAGACTTTATGAGATTTTATGCATTGCAACTAGAAAAAAACCAAGGGTTCTGCAAGCAAACTATTCACCCAAACCCTCATGAGAAAACTCAGATTGTAATGAAACCCTATGGTGTATGGGGAATCATTGCACCATTCAACTTTCCTGCTGCAATTGCGATAGGAATGACTACTGCTGCACTAATTACAGGAAATACTGTTGTTCTAAAGCCTGCAAGTGATGCGCCATTGTCTTCATTTCAGTTTGCAAAAATCATTTATTCTGAAATTCCAGATGGCGCAATTAATTTTGTAACAGGTTCTGGAGGAACAGTTGGTAAAACCATCATTGAAAGCAAAAACGTTGATGGCATAGCATTTACTGGCTCTCATGATGTTGGCATGAAAGGATTTCAAGAGTTTACAAAATCAACTGCAAAACCATTCATCTCTGAAATGGGTGGAAAAAATCCTGTCATTGTTACTAAACATGCTGATTTGGATAAAGCTGCTGATGGAGTAATGAATGCTGCTTTTGGATTTGGCGGACAAAAATGCAGTGCATGCTCTAGGGTTTATGTTCAAAATGATGTTGCTGATCAATTTATTTCAAAAATTGTTGAGAAGACAAAGAAACTAAGAATTGGAATGCCATGGAAACAAGATGTGTTCTTGGGTCCTGTAATTAATAAAGATGCAAAAATAAAATTTGAGAATGCTGTAACTCTTGCAAAACAAGACGGGGAGATTCTTACGGGGGGAAAAGTATTGTCATCATCGGGATTTGAGAATGGTTACTTTGTAGAACCTACAATAGTTACAAAATTACCTAATGATCACAAACTTGTCAAAGATGAATTATTTTTGCCATTTTTGTGCATTCAAAAATATGAAACCTTTGATGGTGCCATCAAACTTGCAAATCAGACAGAATATGGACTGACTGCAGGGATTTTCAGCAATGATGACAAACAGTTGGAAGAATTCTTTTCAAAAATTCAAGCAGGTGTTGTGTATGCTAATCGTTTTGCAAGTGCAACAACTGCAGCATTAGTTTCTAGTCAGCCATTTGTTGGATGGAAACATTCAGGTTCTACTGGAAAAGGGGCAGGTGGTGAAAACTATTTACAACAATTCATGCATAGTCAGACTCAAACTCGATGTGATTGAATCAATGAACTTCCAAGCAACAAAATGTTCCTCTTTCTTTCCTTTATTCGTCTAATTGAATACGGCAACCAATTTACGCCATAAGGAATGTAATCTGAAACAACGAATTTCTTTTTAATCAATTTGAGTTTTAATTCTTCTCTTATTCCTTTTAGCATTTGAAATTCAAATTTTTTGGGATACTTTTTTGACAGGTTTTCTGCCTTTTGTATGATTTTTCCATCATGTGATGCTATTGCAAATTCATTACCATTTTTGAATAGTTTTCTCATAAGTTTTACATAATTTTTATCCACATCTTCTTTTGATTTGAAAGAGATTCTTGCCTTTTCTCTATATGCTCCTTTCACTAGACGTATCTTTGCGCCAATTCGTAACAAGTCATTTAGATCATTTTCTGTTCTCTTTAGATTTGCTTGCAGAGCAATCCCAAGTCTTTCATATTTTGTAAAGTATGATTTGTAAATTTCTATTGTCTCATCTGTATGTTCAGTAGATTCCATATCCAACCAAACAAAGACATGAGCATTGCGAGCCTTTTGGATGATTTTTTCAAAATTACGATAACATTCCTTTTGACTAATTGAAAGACCTATCTGTGTGGGTTTTACTGATATTGCTCCACGAATCTTCCATTTTCTAAATGAGTTTACAATTTTTTGATATTCATTTACTGTTGTTGAAATCTGTTTTTTTGAAGTATGGTATTCTCCAAGTTTGTTGATGATTGTATGTCGTCCTGATTGGTATGCCTCTTTTGCTGATCCCAACGCATCATCTATGGTATTTCCTGCTATCCACTGTTTTGCTATTTTAAACAAAACTTTCTCCATCAACTGTGTACCTGTTACCACAGTGAATTTTCCATGTACGTAATTATATGATTTTAGATTAATTGTTCTTTAACCCCAAAGAAGAAATTTGATAGTGTCGTATTATCATCATGGACAAGGCTTTTGTTTTAATTAATTGTAAACCTGGTAAAGAATCCTATATTCTAGAGCAATTAAGTGACAAAGAAAATAAGTCTCCAAATTTTGATAACAGTATGAAATTTGTAGTATTGTTAATTTTGGTTGGAATGATAATGCCCGTATTTGCTTTGGAAGAATCAATTATTTGTCCTAAAGGAACGTATTATGGAGTAGATGATGCAGCAAATGAGGTATGTAGAGATATTGAAAATAACAAGATTGTAAATAGAATTAAAATCATACTTGTAGATGATAATAGTCATTTAGAAATTACAGATAGTATCAATCAACTTGTAGATGATAATAGTCATTCAGAAATGATGATGTTAGTTGGGCAGTTTGAAGATATAGGTAAAAGTAACAGCTACATTGGGCTTACTTTGGGAATTATAGCAATTGCCATCACCGTTGGTTTTGGAGTTATGGCATCTAAACAAAATAAACTAACAAACAATGTACTTCATGAAACTAAATTACTAACTAGTGGAATTAAAAAAGATGTAGATGAAGTTGCAAAAATAAGAAATGCAGTTAAAGAAGATATTTCATTCACATTAAAGAAAAGAATTCAATTTGTAAAGAAGAATTTAGAACGTTGTCAAGAAGTATATAAAAAATATAAGGATGAAGAGACAGATGGCAATAAGAAAAATGGTCTTTTGAATAGCATATTTGGTAATTTTGATAGATGTTATGTTTCTTTTCGAATGGATATAGATTTGATAAAATTAATGGAGATATTTGGACGTGAAACAGCAAGACAGTATTGGAATCTTTTAACTGATTTCCAAATGGATTCAAAAAATTATTGGTTAGAAAATCCTGAAGAAGAACTTGGAACTTTTATGAATCATGTAAATGATTGTTTAAAAAATACAAAATCTTTTGAAAAAATTATCGAACCTTTTGCTCATGCGTCCATCAACGCAAGAATTGATTTAGACTCATCAGATAAAACAACTACAGATTCTGAACCATAATCTTTACCAATATGAAAGGCGGACGGGAATTTTAGAGATTTTACTAAAACTTGGAGTAACATCATCATAAACAAGAGTTGGGGGTATGATGTTTGTATAGTCTGTATTGGGTGAGCTGAATTATTCTCAATACATGGTTCAAGCCTCTATAGATTCGAATTTAGGAAAACTTTTTTGTAATTTGGATGAGAAAAGAAAGATAATGGTTAGTCAACCAATATGGATTGCAGTCGTAATTGTGGTATTTTTTATTGGAATTGGTGCAAGTTATGCTCATTTTGCAAATACGTATGATCCAATGTCTATGAAAATTCATAATCAAGAATTATTTGATCAAATGATGTCTCATAACCCCAAGATGTCACAGCAATGGATGGATTCAGACATGATGAATGCCATAATGAATGATCCAGATATGTAAAAAATGATTATGATTGCCATGAATGACTCTAATCAAATGCAGATGATGGAAGATATGATGACAGACATGATGGAGAGGATGCAAACTGATCCTGTACTAGAACAAGCAATGATTGAACACATGGATAGGATGAAGACATCAAGGGATGCTATGATGAATACTGATAATCAGATGACTGATGACATGATGGAAATGAATCCATAATCATATAAAATTAATTTTATTTTCAGCTTAGTACAATCTCATTTCATCCCCAAAAATAATTCAAGCATTAAAGATTAAGGCTTAATCTATTTCAAGATCTTTTCGTAATACATCATTTATAATTTGAGAAATATATCTTAATTTTCTAGTTTTTATAAATTCATTTGATTGTAATTCCATTATTTTTTTATTTACATCATCATCAAGCATTACTGTTATTTTTTTCTTTTCCAATTGATTCTTATTAAAATTCCATAATTAAAAAAGAGACAGTGTTTATTTGTATTCATTTGTAATTATAAATTATTGAAAAATATAATAAAATAAATTTGATAGGCTCAATCAGTCTAACAAAAATTCTAAAATTATTCTAAAAAATTACGTCCATGATGTTGCAGGAGAATTAGAAAGTGAAGAATGCTTTGATTAGATTTGATAATTGTGAATGTGTTACTTATGCAATAATTTGTTCTTGTTGTGATTTTACTGTTTTTGTAATTTTGCCTAATTTGAGTTTGATTGCTTTACTTGTAATTTTGTCATGATCTGCATTTTGAGTAGTAGTCATGTAAAGAATATGGTCCTCACCTAATGGAATAACAATACGTTTTATTTTTCCATACTGTGCAATTACATATTCACATTTACCAATCTTTGAGGCAAATTCATTTCGTAACAACCAAGATCGTGTAGCTGATTCAATTGATTTCCGACGTTCTGATTTGCTTAGAAAATTTTTTGCATCTGGTCTATGTTCACTATGTTTTACCACACCAAGCATATTGCAAACTGTGGCAAATTGAATTTCTGGACTTATTTTTAGAGCCTTTTCTACCAAATCAACATAAGGATCTCCCATGATACCATTACGTCATAATCTAACTTAAAGGATCATAAACACTTTACATCATATCAAATTACTTTAAGACCATCAAATTGTTTTAATTTCGTTTAAAAATAAAATAAAAAATAAACATCTGTAAAGATTCAAATAATTTTATTCAAATATTATACACGCACTTGTATGTTATGAGTCAAATTCAAAAATGTGTCTGTCCTCCTGAAACCCCAAGTCATATTGATGATGAGGATATGATCATTTGTAATTCATGTGATGGTTGGATTGAAGGCCAATATTAGATGTTCAAGTTAATACAATTCAGCTGTCAGTGCCAAAAGTGCTACTGTCTAAATCCTGTTTTTGATCAAAACAACATTTGTGCTGAATGTATTTATGAAATACATGAAGGTGTAAAAATCACAATTGACTCCACGAAGAATAACCCCCTTTTAGCGTTACAGCATTAAATCCTTCTTTGTTTAATTCATCAGCTGTAATGTTGTCTCTGTAGCAGTTCAAAGATCTATGCAGGAACAGATAATTTTTGTAGATAATTATAATGAGTTCTCAAAAAATCCATAATCTTTCTGTCTTCTTTTCTATTAACTGGTGCTCCATTTGCAATAATACTGAGATATTTCAAATTAGATTCTAATTGGGATAGTAATTTTTTAATTCCTTCATCATAGTTTAGACTCAAAAATTCTATAATATTCTCCTCTACATGTAAAATTTCATCTTCTAGATCCTGTATTTCTTGGTGAAGATTATTTTGCATCAATGTTTTAAAAATAAAATCAAAATTAACTATGGCCATTCAATTTCTGAATTCTTGTAAAAAAAAATTAAAAAAAATAAACAAACATTCAGATTTTGAAAATTAATTCAAATCCCACAAAAAGCCATGCCCTAAATGTGGGGAGATTTGACACAAAATGAGCGTAATATGACTAGTTTTGATAATGTAACTTTGAAGGATTATGGAAAAATCAAAAGAAGCTTGAAAAAATCCTTCAAAACTATTCCTTGTCTGAGTGACAATAGAATGGTAGTTGAAACTTTTGATATTGTTTTGAGTGATACTAAAGTTCCAATCACATACTACAAATCAAAAACACTTCAAATCCCTGATGATTCATCTAATAATTCAAAAAAAGTTATTGAAGTCATACAAAGTGTCTTGAAGCTTTGATTATTCCACTACACTTTTGAGCATATTAATTCAAAATTTTGTAAAATTTCATTGAGAGTATTTACAAAAGATATTACTGATAATCAGTAAAAAGAGAATGCCCCCGATTTACTCGTGAGAATACGACGGTTGTCGTAATAGAAAAACGATATCAATTATTTTAAAATGAACTGTTGAAAGTTGTGATTATTTGATATGCAAAACCCAATATTGCAACAATTCCTCCTACAAAAACAAGTGCTCCTTTAATTTGTTGCATGGGAGTTTCATTTACAAATAATTCATCAACGTGTACATTCATTATTGTTGCAATCTTATTAATTGCAGCATAGTTATCTGCAGACTCTAAATTTTCTGTCAGTTCTTCTAAAGTTGAATTTCTTGATTCTGATGCCAATATACGCAATATGATTGAGGGTATTTTCATTTTACCGCAATGATCTATTTTTTTTAAAAAATCCTCATACCATTTCAATGCCCAAGTGAGATTTTTGGCTTGCAGTTCATCATATTTTATACAATTTTTACAAAAACTGCCTAGTTCTGCATAGTTACAATACCTGAAAGTACATACTGAGAGTAACTAGTTTTCAAAATCCCAACCATCTACATAGGCAATTTCATCAATTCCAAGATTAACCATTGTGATTGGAAAATTTGTTTTAGTTAATTTCATAGATGGTTCATACGAGTTTAGAAAATTACAAGTCATGCATATCCAGCTACCCCCATCTACATGCTTCATAATCTGTAAAAGGTCATCACCATTACAATTGTGACATGTTGTAGGGATTTGCTCTAGCTGTTTTACCCTGCAAATCAAAATTCTACCATCCGGATCATAATCAGTCATCTAGTTTTCACAACCAATTCCATCATTATCTGCATCAAACCCATGTGGGTCATCACCTATCACTCTAAAGTTTGAGTAACTAATCTCATCACAATCCAAATCTATAGGATATGGTGTTATGCAAACATCAGGGTATGACTCATCACAGCTTGGCTCATCAAGAATTTCAACAAAATGTTGGCCATCCATAGTTCTGCATTGTCTTGGGTATGATTCCATTGCAGGGTTTCCAGCTGCAATACATCCCTCAAAATTATTAATTGATTGTACCTGTACATCTGGATTTTCTAACTCAACAGGTTTTGGATTACAGCCACCAACATCCCATACTCCACCTTTAGACATACAATTAATTTTCTCATCAATCTCATCAGGTGAGGAAACTCCAATAGTTCCTGTTCTCTTGTCTTGCCAAGTTTCTGAATCAATTGATGCAAAGATAGCAATACTGCCAACTATTCCTGCAAGTAGAATTCCAATAATTATAATTGATTTCAATAATTGTAATTATGATTATTCCATCTTAAGCATTACGACAATAGCATGTTTTTGCAAATGAATCTGGGGTATTCTATTTTTACTGATAATCTCTGATTTTACAATGTTTGGGAACCTTTTCCAAAATATGCTTTGACATGTGGTCTAAACAAATAATATAAAATTACACCATTAATTATTAATCCAATAATATTCAATGAAGGTAAATTCGTGATTAAACTAATTATTGTTAAAACTAATGTGATAGTCCATGCCCATGATTTCCCTTTAAGTAATCCCCATGCCATTACAAATGAAATTATACCTAATGCCATAACAAAACCGCCCAATATGCCCATGAGTGCACCGTATTCATTACCCGTCATGCCCATACCCATCATTCCAACAACTGTACCCAACACTGCACCTGCAACGACTGAGATAATTCCTGAAATGATTTCAAGTACTGCAAGTATTGTTACTCCAGTTGGTCTTACCTGTGTGGACATGAAATTTTCTTTGTTTACTGTATTATAAATTGTTCATATGATCATACTTTCATTATAATGATTTTACAACAAACAATTACCCATCATAGTTTTAGTCATTACCAACTAATTACGAAGGAAAGGGAGGCTTTGCCTTTTTTCTGATTATCTATAATCTCTTTTGTAAATACTCTATGTGATCTATATCAAAATTCTAAAATATTCATACTCTACAATACACAAATCCTATTTCTCAGATCCCTCAAGTCAACTCCATTCTATTCTAATTATACAAGATATTGACATCAGAGGATAAACACAAATCCAAACAGTATAACCTGTGAAGCTAGACCCTGAATTAGAATTACAAATATTAGAAAAAATTGGAATCTACTCTAATCGTTTCTCAATCCCTGAACCAAAAACACTACTAACAACCAAGCAAGTATTGGATGCCCCAAAAGAGATGACTGAAGGAAGAAGGACTTCAGCCTACAAGTATTACGGAGTGTGCTATTATCAACATAATCTAGTTTTCATTAATGTAAGAAAAACTCCTGATGAAAAGGTTCTAGAGAACACCATAGTCCATGAATTACTACACTTACGATTCCCATACCTCTCCCATGGGAAGAGATTCAACAAGCTAGTCCGTCAAGGACTTAGAGGAAAATCATTCCCACCATATCGCAAGAGATCAAAAACTAACGCTATTTGATTTATATTTCGTATTTTAAGCCAAGCCAAGTATACTCATGGAAATCGCTGAAATTCTTCCATTTATCGCAGGATTTGCATCATTTTTAGTCGCAGGTGGTCTAGTTTTCTGGATTCTAAAACAACCTGCAGGCACAAAAGAGATGATGGAAATCTCAGACGCAGTCAAAGAAGGAGCAGCAGCATTTTTGAAAAGAGAAATGAAAATTATAATTCCAGTCTCTATTGCAATGACTGTAATTATTGGTTTATTCTTGACTCCATCAAACGGAATCGCATTTGCAGTAGGTGCAACATTATCAGCAGTTGCAGGTATAGTTTCATTAAAAATTACAGTAAAAGCAGCAGTAAGGGCTGCAAATTTGAGTGGTAGCGGATTAGGTAAAACATTTGTTATGGCCTTTAGAGGTGGTGCAACTGTAGGCCTTGTAGTTCCTGCTATGGCATTATTAGCAATCACTGGACTTTACATGATTTTCCCAGACCCAATTACAATTGCAGGAGTTGGTATTGGTGCTAGTCTTATTGCATTATTCATTAGAATTGGTGGTGGCATATTCACAAAAGCTGCTGACATGGGGGCTGACTTGGTAGGAAAAGTTGAGGCAAACATCCCTGAAGATGATCCACGAAATCCTGCAACTATAGCTGATAACGTTGGTGATAATGTTGGCGACGCAGCAGGAATGGGCTCTGATATTTATGAATCATATATTATTACAGTACTTGCAGCATTACTAATTGCAGCATTAATTGGCGCACCAAATTTCTTCTTGTACCCATTACTAATTGGTACATCTGGAATGTTAGCATCAATTGTTGGTGTTGTAATTATTGGTTCCAAGAATGTTAAAGATGTGATGAAGCCTCTTAATCGTTCATTTTATGTTTCAGCAGCTATTGCAATTGTATTAAATTTCATATTCATTACACAATTTATTGGCGAATCAAATGCAGCATATGCTTTGTTTGGTTCAACTGTCATTGGTGTCATTCTTGTTCCAGTGATTCAAAAAATCACAAACTATTACACCAGTTACAAAAAGGCACCAGTTATAGAAATTGCAGAATCTGCAAAATGGGGATATGCATCATTAACATTAATGGGAATTATCAAAGGCATGCAATCAACTGGACCATTTATGATTACACTAGTTATTGCAATTATCGTATCATACAGCCTTGCATCTGGTGCAGCACCTGAAGGTGAAGACCCAGTACTTTATGGAATCTTTGGAACAGCATTGACTGCAATGGCAATGTTGAGTCTTGCAGGAATTGTACTTAGTATTGATGCATTTGGTCCAATTGCTGATAACGCTGGTGGCATTGTTGAGATGACTGGAATGGGCGAGGAAAATCGTAAGGTAACTGATGAAATTGATGCAGTTGGAAATACTACTAAAGCGGTAACCAAAGGATTTGCTATAGCAAGTGCCGCATTAGCTGCACTAGCCATGATTCAGGCATTTCAGTTTGAGGCAGCACATGTCTTTGCAGGCGTTCTTGATTTAGATTATAGTTTAACTAATCCAGCAATTATAGTTGGATTACTCATTGGTGGATTGATTCCATTCATCATTACAGGTCAACTAATCAATGGTGTCTCACGAGCTGCAGGAAAGATGGTTGATGAGGTAAGACGTCAATTCAAAGCTGATGCTGGAATTCTTAAAGGAACATCAAAGCCTGATTATGCTAAATGTGTAGATATTGCAACTGTTGCATCAATTAAAGAACTTTGGAAACCAGCAATCGTTGCAATCCTTGCACCAATAATTATGGGAGTACTGTTAGGCCCAACTGCAGTAGCTGGATTACTAATGGGTGCAGTTATCACTGGAATTTTACTTGCATACCACTTGGCAAATACTGGTGGTGCATGGGATAATGCAAAGAAACTAATCGAGATGAGAGGAGAGAAAGGAACTGAAATTCATAAAATTGCAGTAGTTGGTGATATTATTGGTGACCCATACAAAGACACTGCAGGACCAGCACTAAACACTGTCATTAAATTACTAAACACAATTGCCATAGTCTTTGTTTCAGCATTTGTTGCAGTACTTGCAATCTAATCCTCAACAATCAGTGTCATATCTAATTCATCAATTTGTAATTGAATTGCTTTTTTCAAAGTTGCATCATGTGCATTACAGAATTTAAAGTATCCATCTATAGTTAGAAAACATCCACAAATCCATTTTGTTTTTTTATCTCCCTCAATTGTACACTTTGCATATTGTTCAGACATAAAATAACAATATCATTTGAACTAAAAAGTTTAATCTTTTGTAAAAAGAAAAAAAGATTAAGGACAGCCTTCCATTTTCTGGATAAAGTAGCCTTTTTCTTTAATTGCCTGTTCAACAGGTTCTGGGCAAGATTGGGAGTGACAAAATGTACATTCGTTTGTAGTCATTTCTGAATCGCCTTCACCAATTTCTTTTAACCACTCTTTACCATGTGTAATGGCTTTATCGTGATCTTTTTCACCAGTAATCACATCAAAGTGCATGGTATGACCATCTGCTGCTTTGACATAAGTGTCGTATACGTGAATTTCCATAATTACTAATCAAAAAAGGGATATTTAATTCACAACCCTTCTTTGGATGAGGTATATTCCTATGAATTACAATAATACACAAAGTACAGAACCCTAGGCAATACTATTTCGTAATGGTGTATTCTTGTACTTTCTACTAGTTTGTATTATCGTAGAATTTCATGCGTATTTTTTGCTTGTATTGTTACGTAATCGTTAGTTAGATTACGTAAATCTATGTTCAATTAGAGTTTGATTTCGTAATGTTCAGAATCAAACTTTGATACATGATTGAGAAGTTCCTCTAAACCCTCAAAGGATTCGCCACATTGACAATACCTCATTATGTTTGTGTATTTTTTGAGAATAATAGATGGGATCTGCTTATTTTGAGCAGAGCACTACTCTAATCTGATAAAATCATACTATTGTACCACATGCAATCTAATCTAACTGGAATAATTATCGATGATGATCATGACGAGGTGGAAATCTTGTCTTTGTTCTTAGAAATTAAAGGACATGATGTTGTAGGCAAAGGTCACAATGGGTATGATGCAGTTACACTGTATAATGAAAATAAGCCTGATTTTGTTATTTTGGGTGTGAATATGTCTCAATATGATGGAACGCATGCAATAATGGAAATCAAAAAAATTAATTCTGATGCAAATATTTTTGTACTTGCTGATTCAAAATTTAAAAATTTTGAAATAGATGTGAATGCTGTTCTCTCAAAACCATGTGACCTCTACGAAATATTGGAAGCAATTGAAATGAATTGTTCTGTGCATTACCCTTCTTTTGAGTAATACATACTCTTACTATGGATTACGAAAAATTGTATATTTTATTATGATAAAACAGAGTAATAAAATAAAGATACGATCATCAAACTTTATGAAACATACAGTAAAGGTAACAATTCAAAACCATTCTATACTTTTAGAACTAGATGATGAAAATTCGCCTAAAACTGTAAATGACTTTGTAGAAAAATTGCCCTTTACAGTTGATCTTAATGTCTGGGGTGATGAAATCTATACCTCAGAATCTCCAATATCTCAGCCTGAAGAAAATGCAAAAACCCCTGTTGAGCTAAATGATGTGGCCTATTGGCCAACTGGTAAGGCAATTTGCTTGTTTTTTGGCCCCACTCCAATTGGGAATCCTGGAGAAATCACACCAGCATCTCCAGTCAATATACTTGGGAAAATAATTTCTCCAGATAAAGCAATTTTACATTATGCTGATGGGTGTGCTGCAACATTTAGCTTACAATCTTAAATTAATCTTGGATTGAAATTTCTACCACATCTGATTCTAAGACATATGCTTTGAAATTTTTATTGACTCCTGAATAAATTATCCATACTACTGGATTACTATGCATGAATTTTTTATCAGTGGATGATGGATAGGCTTCAGAATTTGGGTGAGAGTGAAAAATACCTATGACTGGTAATTTTTTCTCTTCTGCAATCTTGTATCCCTCTATTAGTTGCTCATTTGATATTGTAAAATTTACTGGAGACTCTTCAATGTTTTTTGTTAAAAATACCTCAGAAACTATCTTGCCATTCCCGTATAGAAGTGCACATGATTCATTTGGATTTTCATTTTCTGCATGATTCATTAGGATTTTTTTAATAGATTCTGATAGAATAATTTTTTGCAAATCTATTCTACGTTTACAGTTCCTACCATCCATGGATGGAATGTACAGTAATAGTTGTAACTTCCAGCTTCTGTAAATGTAAATTCAAACATATCTCCTGCAGTCATCATTTCTGAATCAAATATTCCATCAGCTTCTGGAGCTTCTCCTGATGTAACTGTGTGAACTGTATTGTCTGTATTATCCCAGGCAACTGTAGTACCAATTGTAGTATCTACTACTTGAGGATCATAATAGATTTGTCCATCTTCAGGAATTGCAGCTCCTTGAGGGATCATAACTTTGATTGGTGCTTTTGGTTCTTCAATAATTAAAGTTGCAACCATCCAAGGATGAACGATGCACAAATATTCATACTCTCCAATTTCTAAATTACTTGTATCTAATGTAAACACATCACCTGGACCCATTAAACTAGAATCAAATGTTTCTCCAAAGTCTTCTGCACTAGTTACAGTATGTGCAGCACCATCCACATTAGTCCACTCTACTATTTCACCTTGTGTAACTGTTGAAACATCTGGTGAATAATCTGGATTTCCCTCTTCTGCAGAATCTTTTAGAATTTCAATTGCAAAAATTGGTCCTGACGGTGTAACGTCTTCATGCGGTTCATCTACTCCAACTTGTTGTGGAATCATGTATGTGTCAGGGCCTACAAATCCAAACACTACCCAAACAATAATTCCAGTAGCTGCTGCCATTCCTGTAATGGAGCCAATTGGTTTGACTAATTCTGGATGCTTCATTGCCAAGTATGCGATAAGAATTGCTGGGAATGCTATTGCCAATAAAATTCCTGCAAGAGTTACTGTATAGTCAGATGTATTCATTGTAAATCCATACATTCCAAATCCCAAAATAATTGAAACAATTACCAAGGTCGTTGCTTTTGCTCTATTGCTAGTTGAAATACCGCCATCAAGGATACCGACAGCTAGAAAAATTAATCCTAAAAACATCGTAAGGCCAGTTAAAGCATGCATGCCATCGATGAACGTGTGTGCAATACCTGCGTAAGATATCACAACTCCAGCCAAACCTATGGCTGTTAGTCCCATTCCTGGCATCATGAGGTCCCAATTACTCATTTAACGTAGATGGCCTGACTGAGATACTTATTCCTTTTGAAATGCAGTAGATCATACCAGACGAAGAAATTAAATGGCTTTGGAATAGGATAGTGTGAATTGGGATTTAAAGAAATAGTGGAGATATCAAAGCCCCGAATTGTTGTTCTTTTAGTTATTACTGCTGTAACCTCAATGTATGCTGCAAGTAAGCTAGTTGATGGTGCTCCCAATCTTGAATATATTGATTATTTACACATAATTGTTGCAGGTGCATTAGCATCAGCTGGCTCTAGTGCCCTGAATCACTATTATGATAGAGATATTGACCCAAAAATGACTAGAACTAGTACCAGACCAATTCCGTCTGGACGAATGGCAGCATCTCATGTGATGTTGTATGGATTAGTAGTCAGTTGTGTATCTGTAATTTATGGATTCTTTGCACTAAATGCAGTTTCTGCTTTCTTTATTGCAGTTGGAATATTTTCTTATGTTATAATTTACACAGTTTGGCTAAAACGCCGCAACTCTTCAAATATTGTAATTGGTGGAATTGCAGGTAGTGCTGCAGCATGGGCTGGATGGTCCGCAGCTACTGGCAGTATGGATTTGTTAGGATTTCTAGTTGGCTTTTTGGTTTTTGTTTGGACACCATCACACTTTTGGTGTCTTGCAATGAAGATTAGAGATGAATATGCAGCAGCTAATATTCCAATGTTGCCTGTTGTAATTGGAATGCAAAAAACATCAAAGTATATTCTAGGAAATACACTAATTTTACTTC
The DNA here is from genome assembly GCA_001543015.1 of Nitrosopumilus sp. LS_AOA. Taxonomy (GTDB): domain Archaea; phylum Thermoproteota; class Nitrososphaeria; order Nitrososphaerales; family Nitrosopumilaceae; genus Nitrosopumilus. The sequence goes on from LFLC01000008.1 coordinate 106,606, forward strand.
CATTTTCATTTACACTTGTATTAATTCCCGATGGACTGGGAATTGTTTATACAATAATTGCTGCAATCTCTGGTGGAATGATGTTGGTGTATCATTACAAATTAACAAAGACACCTACATCTGAATTTGCTTGGAAAGCATACAAAGTTACTGCTCCTTATCTTACAATCATTTTTGTAGCAGTTGCATTAGATGCAGCATTTCACTTTCCACTATTTTAGAAATTATTTATCGACACCTGGGAAGCTGGCTTCATAATCTTTTTCCATTGTTTCTTTATTTTGCTCGGCAACTTTATCCACTGGTTTTTCGATAACTACTATCTCAATTCTACGCTCATCTTTTGTCATCCATGCAACTTTGATGAGGCCAAGTATTTCTAAATCCAAAAGTATCTTGTTGAATTTACCTTCTGAAAGAATTTTATCATCTTTTGTTAAAATTTTGTAAAGCTCAACATCAGTTAAGGAATTTACTTCTTTAATCTTATCAAATACAGTATTTCTGATTGGAATTGCCATTTTTACCCGTAGAATGTTTTATCCTCTGATTTTGGTACTACGTTAGATATACTTTCCTTCACATTGTTATACCATTGATCTACTTCTTTAGTGATTGATGGTCTAACTTTTTTCAAACTCTTTGCAAAGTCTTGACTAGATATTTTTTCAGAATTATTTTGCATTGCATGAACTGCAGATTCTCTACAAAGTGCTGCTAAATCAGCCCCTGAATAATTATGAGTTGCAACTGCTATCTCTTGTAATTTTACATCACTAGTTAATGGCATCTTTTTTGTTAATATTTTGATAATCTCTAATCTACCTTTTTCATCTGGAGGTGCTACATACAGAACTAAATCCAATCTTCCTGTTCTTAATAGAGAATTATCTAATACATCTGGTCTGTTTGTAATCCCAATCACTACAACTCGTGAAGAAATACCTTCTTCAATTTCAGTTAGTAGCTGACTTAGAATATTCTCCCCCACACCGCCTTCTCCTGTCTTATTTTTTGCAAGTGAATCAAGTTCATCAAAAATTACAACACATGGCGATGATGCTTTTGCTTTTCTAAAAATTTCTCTTATGGCTTTTTCAGATTCACCAATCCATTTTGAAAGTATTTCAGGACCTTTGACTAAAATCATATTTGCACCAGTTTCAGTTGCAAGTGCTCGTGCAAGGAGTGTTTTTCCACAGCCTGGTGGACCATAAATCAAAGCTCCTTTTGGTGGTTTAATTCCAATTTTTGTGAATCTACTTGGTTCTTTCATTGCAGTGACTAAATTATCCGTTAATGATTTTTTGACACTATCTAATCCTCCTACATCATGCCACCACACTTTAGATCTTTCAACATAAACTTCCCTCATTGCTGTGGGGATTACTTCCTGCATTGCTTCGTAAAAATCAATGTGTTTGATTTCCATTGATTGTAATACTTCTGATGGGATTTTTTCTGTTTCAAGATCTATTTCTGGTAGATATCTCCTAATTGATTTTAGTGCAGCTTCTCTGCAAAGAGATTTGATGTCAGCACCGGTATATCCGTGCAATTCTGATGACAAATCTTTTAGATCAATGTCATCATTAAGTGGCATTCCTCTTGTGTGAATTTCAAGAATCTCTAGTCGTTCATCTTCATTAGGAACTGATATCTCAAACTCTCTATCAAATCTGCCTGGTCTTCTAAGAGCTGGGTCAACACTGTCTGGTCTATTTGTAGCACCTATTACAATTACATTTCCTCTATCATTGAGACCATCCATTAATGCTAGCAATTGAGCTACAACTCTTTTTTCAACATCACCGTATGCCTCTTCTCTTTTTGGTGCAAGTGCATCTATTTCATCAATGAAAATTATACTAGGCGAATTATCTTTAGCTTCTTTAAAAATATCTCTTAACTTTGCTTCAGATTCACCGTAATACTTGTTCATAATTTCTGGGCCATTTATTAGATACATGTTAGCTTCTGATTCACTTGCAATAACTTTTGCAAGAAGTGTTTTTCCACAGCCTGGTGGGCCATAAAGTAAAATTCCACTATGTGGTTCAATTCCTAATCTTACAAATAATTCTGGATGCTTTAATGGTAATTCAACAATTTCCCTCATCGCTTTAATTTTATCTCGTAGTCCACCAACTTCTTCATATGTTACACGAACTTTTCTATCAACTGAAGTTTCAGTTGAAATAGTAAGTACTGTTGTACGATCCATCTTGACTACTCCTTTTGGTGTAGTCTTTGTAATTTTGAAATCCATTGAATTGCCTAAAATCATAACTGAAATTTCATCTCCATGAACAATTGGTAATCCTTTCAATCTGTTTTTAATAAAATCAGTAAATTCTTTGTCTACTGTAACTGCATCATTAACTGGTGTAATTGAAACTGTTTTTGCAAACTTTGATGAAACTCTTCTAATTTTTACAATATCATTTAATGATGCACCAACATTTTTCCTAGTTTGACCATCTACTCTAACGATATCTGGTAACTTTTCATCCTCATCAACTGGCCAGATAACTGCACAACTAGTTCTTGAACCCATTACTTCTACGATATCTCCTGGAGATACTTTGAGAAAATCCATAGCATCTGGACCAATTCTGGCTCGTTTTTTACCTACGTCTCTTTGTTTTGCTTCGCCAATTCGCATTTGCAAAGTCTCTTCTTTGCGTACCAAAAAATCACCTATTTCATGTCAACTGACGTTCTACTCATGTTTAGGACTTCTAACTCACTAACGCCTTCTACTGATTTAACGGAATTCTCTAATGCGTCACTTTGTCCTTCTTTATCCTCTAAAACAAATTCTGCTTTCAAAAATTCTAATCCAAATGCCAATGGTTCTTTGAGGTGTCTTTTCATGTCAATCCCTTCAGGTAAGGCTGATTGGATGTCTTTTGCTAATTTATCTAAATCCACATCTATTCCTGTTGGAAGAATTTTTGTGATAAATAATAATTGAGCCATTTTTTTAAGGTCCTTGCGAGTTACATGCAGCACAAGTATATTCTCTTGCTGCTTCTCTGCAACTTTGACATCTCCAAATTAAATCACCGCCACAATTTGGGCAATTAAATTTTACACATTTATCATTAGGCATAATATGTCTGTGACAACAACTACATTTTGGTAAGGAAATACTAGATGACATACTCCCATTTTCTGTAAACTTCATTTATACCTTGCTTGGAATTTGAGCATAAATTATCTCAATAATTTTTTGAATTCCCCACCAATTAGAGCTTGAGCCGTTTTAATTGATCCTTTCATTCCAAGTAATTTAATAATTGAACTTGTATGAAAATCAAAATCATCTTTTTCTGAAATATCTTTTATGATTTCTGGTGTGATTGCGTCAAATAATTTATTGATTGTTTGGTTATCAATTCTCTCTAAAAGTTTTCTTGCAAAATTTTGTTTCTCAAATTCTTTCCCAAATCTTTCAGTCCATCTTTTTTGATATTCATCAAGATCTGTTTGATTATTTGTTTTCAAAAATTTTGCAATTGCTTTTCCTGCATAAACTCCTCCCATCCCACTTGTGAAAATTCCTCCAGCAGTAGTAGGTTTTGCCTGTCCTGCAGCATCACCTATGATTACTGTTTTCCCATCAACAAAATTCTTAATTGGTCCTTTAATCCAAATGGGTGCATAAATTTTCCTGATTGTTGAATGAATCCCATTTTCTTTTAAAATTTCATCTAATACTTCAGAAACGTTAATGCCTCTTCCTGCAACTCCGACTTTACCTTTACCTTCATTTGATGGGATGACCCATGCAAAAAATCCTGGATATTTCTCTTGATCAAACATGACTTTTACTTTTCCTTTCTTAATCCAATCTGCATAAATTTCATATTGAGCAGATGAAATAATTCCTGTTCTATCTTTGTGAATTAGTGATGATACTCCCCTAGCATCAACAAAAATTTTACAATCAATTTCTTCTTCTTTTGTTCTGATTCCTGTATCTGTAATTTCTTGAAAACTTGTTCTAACTTTAATTACTGCACCATTTTTTTGAGCTTGAAAAGCTATTTGTTTATCTAATTCACGTCTGCTTATTTCAATAACTTTTTGTTTTTTTGAATTAATCGTAAATTTATTTCCATTTGGTGCTATAATTTCTGCTGTTTCTATCATATGATCAAATGTTTTTCTAAATGGTATTATTCCTAATTCCTCTAACCCTGCAAGACTGACTAATCCCCCACAATGTTCTGGAGTGCCAATCTCATAATCTTCTTCAATTACTAGTACAGAAAATCCTTTTGAAGCAATTTCTCGTGCACATAATAATCCTGCAACACTTCCACCTGCAATCACTACCTCATAGCTCACAGATTTTGTTTCTTTGTCAATTATTTAATTCAAAAGTTTTTCATTATGCCTGTATTTGATTATGGTATGGGAGATATCAAACAGGTGATAGTTGTAAGGGCTGATCTTGGTATGGGAAAAGGAAAGATTGCAGCACAGGTAGGTCATGCTTGTGTTCTTGGAGCAGAACATGTAAGAAAATCACATCCTGAATGGTTTCAAGAATGGTGGGGAGGCCAAGAGAAAATCGTTCTCAAAGTACCAGGTCTCAAAAATTTACAAGAAGTCAAACGTCATGCAATTGATTTGAATCTCCCTTGGTCTGAAGTTACAGATGCTGGCCATACTCAGATATCACCTGGAACCACAACTTGCATTTCAATTGGACCTGCACCTGAAAATCTCATTGATAAAATCACTAGAGATCTAAAATTATTGTAATAATTCTTTCTTGGAATAAGATATAACCCGGCTCAATATTTTTTCAGATATGAAGAAAAAGGGACTTTTCGTAGTCATATTTTTTGGTGGAATTATGGTAACTTCTGGTTTTGGATTACAAAGTATGATGTCACCACCACCTGAAGTTGATCCTGATGTTACAATAACTGGAACTCCAGCTGATAACTTTCCTGATAGCCAACGTGATCAATTTTGTGGTTCGAGTATTGCGAAGTCTACAAAGTATGTACAAGAATTTTCTATTCCGACTGTGTGTACAAATCCATTAGCAATTGTAGCTGACTATGATGGAAATGTTTGGTTTACTGAAACTAATACTGGAAATCTGGGAAAATTTAATCCTACAACTGAAACATTTACTGAATATGATAATCCTACATGGCCTCCAGGTGCTCGTTCTATGATGTGGGGAATTGATTATGCACCTGATGGTTCTGTTTGGTATACTGATGAAACATATGATTCTGTATGGAAGTTTTCAACCATTGATGAAGAATACACTAGATTAGCATATCCGACTGATGCTGATGCTTTACCGCAACGACTCAAAATTGATGGTTCTCAAATAATTATTAATGATTTTACAGGAAACAAAATCACATTACTTGATCCAAGTCAATCAAATGAGGAAGTAAATTATCTAAGTATTCCATCTCCTGTTGATGATTCTGTAACTGCAGATTTTACAGTTGATGCAAATGATAACATTTGGTATACCAATTGGTTATTCCAACAAGGTGGAGTTTTAGTTAAATTCAATCAAAATGATTATCTTGATTCTGTTAGAAGCACTGGTGAACAATTCCTTGCGTTACATGATTTTATTGATGTTTACAAATTACCAACAACATTACTCACTCCAAATGGAGCTACAGTAACTGATGATGGTAAAATTTGGTTAGCTGATACAACATCCTCATCATTTTTTAGTTTTGATCCTTTGACTGAAATATACATTCAATACGTTACAGCAGATCCATTACTTAGTACGTATGGAAATCAAACAGGAATTATAAAATCTCCTATTTCTAGACCTTATTGGATTGATACTGATGATCAAGGACGTCTTGTTTTCAATGAACAAACTGCAAATAATATTTCTGTAATGGATCCAAAATTACAATCACTTGTAGAATATCAAATCCCATCAAAGAATCCAAATTGGGGCGATTGTGATCCTGGAACTGGAATGATGATAGCTGACTGTGGTTTAGCTCAAGTTTTTGATTTTGCTATAGATGGGGAAAAAATTTGGTTTACTGAATGGGTAGAAAACAATATTGGCGTAGTGGATACTTCAATTCCATTACCTCTTGAAATTCAACTAGGAACTCCATCTATTGTGATGAATTCTGGTGAATCACAGCATTTCAATTTTATCGTAAATCCTACATCTGAAAATAACTTGGGTGTTTCACTGATTCTTGAAACCACGCATAATTATTTGAATATTACACTTGAACTGGACAGTCCTGAAGTATTCCAATTGGATTCTGATACACCTAGACCAATTCATACTACTATCTCAACTACTGATGATGCAGTTCCTGGGATATACAAAATCCTTCTTGGTGCTCAATTATCTGATGTTGCAATTAGCAAATATGTTACTGTGACAATAGAGTGATTCCACATTTAGATTCTTTAATTGGAATTTCAGTTTATAGTACAAACTTTAAGGGAATAGGTGGAAAAATTCGAATTGAACCTGAAGATTTTCACGTGAGTGAACGAATTTCTGAAAAAGCAAAAAATTCTATTGGTGAGAACGATGGTTATGCTGTATACAAACTAAAAAAGAAAAAGATTGACACTAACCATGCCTTATCTGATATTTTTAAGAAGAAAGGACTTCGACTAAAAGCACTTGGATTAAAAGATGCATCTGCAATAACTGAGCAATTTGTTTGTGCTGGAAATAAAGGACGAGGTGTTGATTCTTTTTCTACTGAAAAATATTCACTTGAAAAAATTGGAAATGTGAAAAAACCATTGTCAAAAAAAGACATGATAGGAAACCACTTTAAAATTAAAATCACTGAATCCACAAATGATTTATCTTCTTTTGTTGATTATGAAAAAACTCTGAATTTTTATGGCTACCAACGTTTTGGCTCAAAAAGACCTGTAACTCATCTTATTGGTAAAGCAATTCTGCAAAGAGATTTCAAAAATGCAGTTGATTTGGTTTTATCATTTACCTCAAGTTATGACTCTAAAGAAAACACTGAGATTCGAGAAAAATTGATTGATCCTGCAAATTATAAAAAATATTTTGACCAAGTCCCATACCAAATGGATATTGAAAGAATTGTTTTAGAAGAAATGATTGATCACAGTGATCCACTAAAGGCAATTCATGCTATTCCATTATCTTTGAGGAGATTTTACATTCAGGCTTATCAGTCGTTTATCTTTAATCAGTCATTGAGTGCTGCATTTTCTGATGGTGAAAACCTCTTTGAGGCAGAATCTGGTGATGTCTGTTTTGATTTTAAAGGAATAATTGGAAAATATGTGAAAGGGATGGATCAATATCTGGCATTACCATTTGTTGGTTATTCTTATTACAAAAAAACAAGATTTGATTATCAAATATCAAAAATTTTACAAGAAGAAGAGATCGCCCCAAAAGATTTCTTCATAAAAGAAATGCAAGAAGTCAGCAACGAGGGTGGCTTTAGACAAGCTGCAATTCATTGTACTGATTATTCTTCACATGATGATGTAGCAGAGTTTACTTTGTCTCGCGGTTCTTTTGCAACAATTTTGTTAAGAGAAATTATGAAACCTGATGATCCGATGATTGCTGGTTTTTAGATCTATCATGGAATAAAAATTTCTTAGATGTCTTTAAGTTGGTCTTTCTCTTAAGATAATATGATTTAGATGGAAAAAGCTTTCATGTTAATTAGCTGTGAAATTGGAGAAGAACAATCACTTTGTTCAAAATTAATTGAAATTCCTGAAATAAAAAACTGTTTGATTACTTTTGGCAGTTATGATATTGTTGCAGAATTTGTTACAGACACCTCTGTAGAAATGAATGAAATTATAACATCTAAAATTAGAAAACTACAAAAAATTCGAAGTACCATTACACTTCGTGTTACAAACTAACTCTTTTTGATAATTTTAATTCCAGACCCTACTACTATAATTATAACTCCTGCAATAATTATTTCCAGTCCATATGTGATCCATTTTGGATTAGAATACATGAACGATGATTCTGGCCCAACAATTGATAATCCCTGCAGATAAAATATTATTCCTAGAATCAAAATAATTATTCCAATAATGCTTACTGTAAAGCCTATTTTCATGAGATATCTTACCGACTAGTCCTAAAAAGGGTAAAGAGAATTGATAATTTGACCAAATGATTTTTGGGCTCAGTCTTTAATGATTTTTTCAATATTATACAAAATGTACAACTGGGCGGGATCCTATCAATCAAGTGAGCATAAACATCTAGGTTTGATACTATTTGGTGCCTCAGCTTCCCTTGCAATAATTTTATTTCTTATTTTTCATCCTCAAATTGAGGCAATAAACAAAGAATCACCAATTTTGATTAACATAATGTTCCTCCCTGCAATGGCAATAGGATTTCTTTATGGCGTTAGAATTACAGAGAGAGCCGTAAAGCCATCTGAGATTAGAAGTCCTATAAAACGATCAATTGTAAAAATTTTCTTATTTTTCTTTGTAATGGGTGGTATGTTTAGTTCTGTAAACTTTGCAATTAATGGAGGTAGTATAATGCCTGATATTACAATTCTAGAAGATGGTCTATTGCCCTGGCTAAGCTCTTTTGTAACTGACAATGGTGGTGCAACTTTTCTAATTATTTCAAGCATTGCACTAATGGCTGCAGCAACTAAAAGAATAGTTGGAATGGATTCTGGATTTCTAAATAGATTGGTAACTTTTGTTGGAACTTTTGTTTTCTTTACTATACTTGTACTTAGTTTCACAAAATCTGATCCAACATCATCTGGAGTTTTCTTGTATACTTTTTATCAAGCAGGAATTGTTGGTGGTGCATTTTATGCAATGAATAGACTGACAAAAAATCAAAACATGTTAGAAGACTTTGGAAATGGATATTAACTATTTGGGTAAATCTACATAAATTCCTGAGATTTCATTATTTATTCTATTCCAGTATCTCTCACAACCTTCTTCTAAGAAATCATTTTCTTTACATTCGTTGAAATGAGCTGTATTGTCTCTTGCAATAGTATCTGAAAAGAGTACATCCTCTGCCAAAAATATTGACATGAGACCTATTGCAGCCAAACTTCCAGCTACTAAAATCATAGCATATCCTACTTGTGCATAATTGTGAGGGTCTTTCATTTACAAAAAATCCATCGCTCTTGAATTTAATCTTTTCAAGTCTGATTTTTGCGATCAAATTAGCATCAGTTAGTGATCTTTGGGAAGAAAGAAATGAAAGTAATCAAAAATGGATCCATTGAGTATTCAAATTCTCCAGTATGAGTTTCTTGGACCTATTCCTCTTGATGAATGGGGCCCACCTATGGAAAAACTGGTATATTTGATAATGTCTAGAGACCGTGATAAATTTGACATTGTGTATGTTGGAGATTGTCAAAAAACAGAGGATGTATCATTTTTTAGCAAAAACCCACATTTCAAATGTTGGATACAACATGCAGTTTCAGAAAAATCATTACACCTTGCAATATTGCCTTTATTTGAATCCAGTAAAGAATACCGACAAAATATTGTCAATAAAATAAAAAATCGTTACAAACCTGTTTGTAATACTGATGAAACCATTAAACCCACACCTGATTATGTTGTAAGACCTGCTAAAGTATCAGAAAAATTTTCTTGTCCGTGCTGTGGTGCAGAAATGAAATCAGAAAAAACCCTTGAAAAATCTACGCTTTATCGTTGCACTGGTTGTGGAATTAGTGATACTAAACTTAATTCTTAGATTTGTTTTGAACATCAAAGATTTGTAACATTAACAAATCCATTGCTTTTTTCAAATGACCAAACTCATTGATTGAATGCATTTGTCCCTCAACTAATGCCCTCATTACTTTAACTGAACTTTTTTGATAATCATCTGATGCAACAATTTCCATTGCATTGAGTTTTGATAAAATATTATCTAAATCTTTTATCATTTCTTCTGATGGTTTGTGTTTATCCATATTTTTCTAAAAAATTTTTGATATATGAATTATTACAGTAAATCCTCATCAATTATTTGAATAGGATCTACATATTGCTGACATGTACAATTTGGAATTTGGCATTTTCCAGCCTTAATTAGCGAACTACTATTCTCATTTACTATGTGTATTTCATCAGTATGATGACATCTTTTACAATTCATAATGCAAAATATTTACTCCGATATTTAAGCCCAAAAAATTAAGGAATTAAAACTCCTCTTGCCTCAATTTCTGAATTTTTTAATTTTTTGAGTGCCTCATTTGCACTCTCTAAAGGAAATACTTGTGTAATTACTTCAATATTTTTTTCATCACAAATTCTAATTACTTGCTCCATGTCTTTTGTGGAGCCAATTAGCGTTCCTCTAATTGTTTTTTCTTCAAATGCACTAAATGCTGGATTCTCTCCAACTGTTGCAATCACAATTAGTCCTCCTTTTTTGACTGATTTTATTGCAGTATCTGTAACAATATCTGCTGGTGCAAAAACAATTGCTGCATCAAGTGTTCCGTGTTTTTCTTTAAGTGTTGATAGAAATTCTTTTTGGTTTTCTGAAAATTTCATCGTATCATTTGCTCCCAATCTTTTTGCAACATCAAGATGACTTTGAGTTCTAGAAAATGCAATTACATTACAATTCTCCACTTTGGCAAACTGTACTGCCATATGTCCTACTCCACCAATTCCAAAAATCCCAATTTTTTTATCTTGTTTTGGTTCTGCTGCTTTTACTGCTTTGTATGCTGTAATTCCTGCACAAAATAATGGTGCAGCATATTCTGCTTTCATGGATTCTGGAACTTTGGTTGCAAAATTTTCTGTAACTGTAATGTATTCTGTGTATCCTCCTTTGAGTGATTCTCCTAAAATTATTGATGATTCGCAAAGATACTCTTTTCCTTCTTTACAGTACTGGCATTTTTGACATGCTTCAAGGAGTGGTGTTATCCCTGCTCTGTCTCCTACTTTGAATTTTGTAACTGCATCTCCAATTTCAATAATTTTACCAACTACTTCGTGACCTGGAACTGTTGGAAGTGATGGTGGAATTCCAATGTCTAGCCAATCTCCCTCAATTCCATGAAGCTGTGAGTGACATACTCCACATGCCTCAATTTTTATCAAAATCTCGTTTGGTCGTTTAATTTCATGCCTATCAATTTGGGTTAATTTCAATGGGTTTGTTTCAATTTTTGCGCATTCTGAGAGTACCATTGCACGCATTTTTTCCATAATTACAAAAAATTATCACTAAATTTTAAGATTCTCTCATTAGAAAAATAAAGGACTGATTCTCAACTATATTATGACTAAAATTACTGATGAGGATAAAGAAAGAGTAAATCTATTGAAACTTGTTTCAAGTTCTAAAAATGAATTCAAAACCCTTTCACTAGACCAGCTAAGTAGACTATCTGTATTACTTGAAAAAAAAGATTATTCTCATGATAAAAAAGCTCATAAATCTAAAGAAAAATTATTAAAAAAAATTAATGTCCGAATTTATGAATTAACTGAAGGCCGAGGAATCTGGGGTTAACTCTAAGTACAAATATTCAAATTAATCTGATTAACCATGGTTGAGAATCATCTATCTTCAGAAACTAGTCCATACTTACTTCAACACAAAAACAATCCTGTTGATTGGTATGGTTGGAATGATGAAGCATTAAAAAAAGCTAAAGATGAAAATAAACCAATTTTTCTAAGTATTGGATATAGTGCATGTCATTGGTGTCATGTGATGGCACATGAATCATTTGAAAATAATGATGTTGCCGAATTTATGAATGAAAATTTTGTAAACATCAAAGTTGACAGAGAAGAAAGACCTGACATTGATGATATCTATCAAAAAGTCTGTCAGATAGCAACAGGTCAGGGTGGTTGGCCTTTGAGTATTTTTCTTACACCTGATCAAAAACCATTCTATGCTGGAACATACTTTCCAGTATTGGATTCGTATGGGCGTCCCGGATTTGGAAGTATTTGTAGACAACTCTCACAAGCTTGGAATGAAAAACCAAAAGATATTGAAAAATCCGCAGAAAAATTTCTAAGCACTTTACAAAAAGCAGAAAAAATTACAGTTCCCTCAAAATTAGAACGTGTACTACTTGATGAAGCTGCATTGAATCTATTTCAAATAGGGGATTCAGCATATGGTGGATTTGGGTCTGCACCAAAATTCCCTAACGCTGCAAATGTTTCATTTTTGTTTAATTATGCAAAACTTTCAGGACACTCAAAATTCACTGAATTTGGGCTCAAAACTCTCAAAAAAATGGCAAATGGTGGAATTTTTGATCAAATCGGAGGGGGTTTTCACAGATATTCAACTGATGCAAAATGGCTTGTTCCTCATTTTGAAAAAATGCTTTATGACAATGCATTGATTCCAGTAAATTATGCTGAGGCATATCAAATAACAAATGATTCTTTCTATCTTGAAGTTTTGCAAAAAACACTTGACTTTGTTTTACGTGAAATGACTTCTCCTGAAGGTGGATTTTATTCTGCATATGATGCAGATTCAGAAGGTATTGAGGGTAAATTTTATGTCTGGACTAAAAAAGAAATTAAAGAAATTTTAGGCGATGATGCTGATATCTTTTGTTTATTTTATGATGTAACTGATGGTGGTAATTGGGAGGGAAATACCATTTTATGTAATAATCTAAACATTACAAATGTCGCCTTTAATTTTGGTAGTACAGAAGAAAAGGTGAGAGAAATTCTAAAGGGTTCTTCTGAAAAATTATTAAAAGTTCGCTCAAATAGAATTTCTCCAGGACTAGATGACAAGATTTTGGTTTCATGGAATTCATTAATGATTACAGCATTTGCAAAGGGATATCGTGTTACTGGTGATGTGAAATATCTTGATGCTGCAAAAACTTGTATTTCATTCATTGAAGAAAATCTTTTTGATGGTGATAAACTATTACGTACTTACAAAAATAAAACTGCAAAAATTGATGGATATCTTGAGGATTATTCATATTTTGTAAATGCATTACTTGATGTATTTGAAATTGAACCTGAATTAAAATATCTTAAACTAGCATCAAAACTTGGTACTCATTTAATTGATCACTTTTGGGATGCTGAAAATGATAATTTCTTTATGACATCTGATGACCATGAAAAATTAATCATCAGACCAAAAAGTAACTATGACTTGTCACTACCTTCTGGAAATTCTGTTTCAGCATTTGTAATGCTTAGATTGTATCATCTTTTGCATGAGCAAAAATTCCTTGATATTGCTTTGAAAATTTTGGAATCTCAGGCACAAATGGCTGCAGAAAATCCTTTTGGGTTTGGATATTTACTCAATACACTTGCAATCTATTTGGAAAAACCTTTAGAGATTACTATAATCAATCAAGAAAATTCTGATATTTGTAAATCTCTATTGATAAAATATTTGCCAAATTCTTTTAGAGTGACAATTAATGATTCCACTCAATTACAAAAATTATCTGAATATCCATTTTTTGCTGGAAAAACATTTGAATCAAAAACTACAGTTTTTGTGTGTAAGGATTTTTCATGTTCATTACCATTACATACACTTGATGAGATAAATTCTAGCATCTAAATTTTTTTCAAATCTATTGAAAGAATATTTCCAACTTGAGGTCTTCCAATATGCTCATATCTTGATCTTGGCATTGCCATTGTCATTTGTGTTTGTTGATATGTTTTAATATTCACTGTTGGCTGTGCTTGAAGTATTGCCTCTAATAATGGCATTACTTGTTCTTTGGTTTCAGAATCTAGTTTTTTTGAGACATTCTCTATTATCATCTGTTTTTGTGAAATTGGTTCAGTTGTGACATTTTCAATTAATGTCAATTGAATCATTTTACCGTTATCCACTATTTGTGTAACTTTGAATTCATTTGTTGCTGACAATATATTACTAAATTTTCTCGATGATTTATCTTTAACGAATTGAAAAAAATAATACCACTGATGCTAATACTACTGATGATAGTACACCAAAAAAGAATATGATTTTACTCCCATCAATTTTCATGATTGACATCATTTTTGATTGAAATTAAACTGTATTGATTTTATGCAAATTATTTTTCTCAAATTATCTATTCTAATTTAGAACTATCTTTGATATTACTATTAGATTCATTTTTTGGTATTTTTTCATCTGTTAGTAGTATATTGACCTCTAAAATTGATTTTTTAATTAATGGGGCCCGCTCTTTTATTATTTGATTAAATTCTCGCATATCTTCTAAACTTGGGGCTAGTTGTTGATTTTGAAGTGCTTGTAAAAATCCAGAATACACACATCCTGTAATTATTCCAAATGCTGTATCTGGAATTGATTCTATCTCTGGCACAAAATTCTCTGCAATTTGTTTGTATGATTGTGATTCACTAATGTAATAATCAATTAAACTATCGATGAAATCTTTGTTTTCTTTTGAAATAGCCATTCTTTTTTTATTACATCTTTGTTTATTTAATTGTCTTTGATTAATCGTTTATTTATTCATCAATAATTTTCTAATTATTGTGGAAAATAGAATCTGATGAAGAATATTATCGTATATTTGATTCTAAAAAACTGATTGCAGGTTACTTTGATCCTGATTATGGAAATATTTTTCCAAAAGACAATTCTGCTGAAATAATTTTATCAATGCAAAAAAACCATGATCCTATTTTGGGCGGAATGCTGATGATTCCATTAGTAAAATTCCGTTTGTTTGATACAGATTTGGAAACTGATATTTTATACGTGGAGCAAAATGTAACTAGAGTATCTGAGCATCTAAAAAAGTGGAAAAATTTCTTATCTGAAATAAATTCAACAATACACTCTGTAAGAATTTCTCATACTGATCAAGACATGCTTACAATTACCTTTCCAATAATTTTCTCAAAACCAATTCCTCTTGAAAAAGAACAATTACTAAATGAATTATCATCCACTTTAGATATGTTACAGAAATCAGACTTGTTGTGAATTGCTAATTGGGTTTAATTGATTATACGCATAAAACTATGGAATCAACAATAATTAGAAATAAATCCAAATATTGTGGGGATAAATTAGGAGATTGATTTGGAACTAACTTCAAATAAAAAAAAATGGATGTGGTATTTGCTAACATTTACAATTATTGCCCTATTGATTGCAGTTACCATAAAAATTTACAGTATAGAGGAGGAAAATATCAAAACAGCTATAATTGAAAATCACATTGAAATTCAAGAAATTATTGCAAAATCTATTTCTAAAAATATAAGTTCTGAATTAGAATTAATAATATTTGAACTCGATATACTATCTAGAACAAATGAACTACAAAATGATCTTGGAACTGTAGCATCAAATCAATTAATGGCGCAAACATTTAATCGACTAAATTCCATTTCTCCAACTGCACAAATTTTAGCCCTTGATGAAAATTTCATAGTTCTATCACAAGTTAGCCAAACTCATAATTCATTTGTTGGAGCTACCGTTAAGGGATTATCATCACTAATTGATTCAGAAGAACAAATCATAGAGTTAGAACCAAAAATTTTATCAATCAACACACTTCTTTATGATGAACCAGAAATTGCAATCACATTTCCGATAATCAATCAAGAAACAAATCTCTCTATGGGATTACTTTTGATAACATTTGCATCAAGTGAATTTTTTGAGCGTCATGGAAATATCTATGACATTGAATCCCAATTCTTGATGGTAATGGATGAGAATCATGTGTTGCTTATCCACCCTAATATGGAAAATGTGGGAAAAGATTTTTTCGGAGATGAAATTCAAAACACGGTTAGCAAAAATCCCATTCTTAATTCACACATACTAAATGTTCTTGAAGGTAACTTGTCTACTATTCTTTTTACCTTGGATGATAATATTGGTGAGCGAATTAATTCTGGAATTCCTGTAAATGTTAATGGCAAAAATGAATTTTTATTTGCAGTAGTCACACCTACTCAATCAATAAACAAGACAATTGATGAAACCATCTTTTTTTCAAAAATACAAACTATCTTTTTATTGCTATCTACAGTTGTAGTTTTGTTAGTATTATTAGTAAAACGTTCACAAAGTTTCAAAAAAGAAAAACTCTCAGTGATTGGACAACTTTCATCAAATATTGCACATGACATACGAAATCCATTGGGTACCATCAAAAATTCTGGAGTAATAATTGAGAAAGAAAATAATAATAAAAATGAAATTATCTCTAGGGAATTAAATCGTATCAATATCTCTGTAAGGCGAATCTCTCATCAGGTTGAAGAAGTGCTAAACTATGTTAGGACCACACCATTAATACTAAATCCACATTCAATTAACCAAACACTACAAGAAGCAATTGATACATTGGATGTTCCATCAAGTATTATCATTAATATTCCAAAAAAAGATATCACCATCAATTTTGATCATGAAAAAATATTAATTGTATTTGTAAATATAATTTTAAACGCAATTCAGTCTATTGATAAAACTGATGGTCACATCTCAATTGACATGCATGAAACATCATCTGATGTTATACTTGAATTTGAGAATTCTGGACCAAACATATCATCAAAAGATTTGAAGCATCTCTTTGATACACTATTTACAACTAAGCTAGAGGGAACTGGACTAGGACTTTCAAGCTGTAAAAATATTGTTGAGCAACATGATGGAACCATTACTGCAAAGACTAATCCTGTGATATTTTCAATAAAATTGCCTAAATCATGATTCAAGAAAAATTGATTACAATGGGGATTAGATTAGAATAATGGCTACTTTCCGGGTTCTCTTAGTTGATGATGATATTCAGTTCTTAGAGGCAACAGAATACATGCTAAAATATGAAAATTATACTGTAATTACGGCTAAAAATGGGGAGGATGCCATCACAAAATACAATGAATCTGAACCTGATATTGTTTTAATGGACCTCAAGATGCCTGTGATGAATGGTTATGATGCATTTTTTAAAATAATTAAAGATAATCCTGAAGCAAAGATTGTCTTTACATCAGCTTATGCCATAAATAACAAAGAATTTCAAAAAGCAAAAAATTCTGGATTATATGGATTATTAACAAAACCTTTTGATCTAAATGAATTAAACAAAATAATCACTTCACAAAAATAGCTATCCAATTTTAGAGTTTTTTAGTACATTGTATCTTGATTGAAAATATTTTGTGGATTCTTTAAAAAAAACTAGAAACCATTTTTTTAATTCTATATCTGTTTCAAAAATTGGGTCTAAACTTTTAATTCCAATGTTTACTGTATTGTTTTTCTGTAATGGTTGATACAACAAATTAATAAAAAACCAATATGACATTTGTTCTGCTAGTTTTTCTTCTGAGATACTTTCAAAATTTCTCTGATATTTTATGTGTACGTATGACATTAATTCATAAAATGGAATGCCTGGTGAGACTTGAATCTGTGGATTGTCTGCAAGTAATCCATTTGCCAAGAGTTTAATTCCGTATACTTTGTTTCCTATTTTTGATTTGATATACTCCCATTTTCCAAAAACTTTTGGTAAAACTTTGGAATATTTTTTTGCAATTCTATCTATTTCTTTATCATCAAGATTCATCACATCAATACAATACAGCACTCCATACAATGATAATCTATACTTGTCCGAAATTCCTGTCTTGAAACTTTTCCCATCTTTTACAACTAGCCCTAAATTTACAATCCCGTCTGAATGTTTTCCTTTGTCTTTTCTTCCTACTAGTAATCGTCTGTAAATTTTTTCTCGTTCACGTAGTTTTGAGATGTCATTTGTTATTGAAATTTTTGCAAAATCCCAAGTAGTCATTGCCTCATTTCTACTCATAATTTTTAGTAAATTCTGAACATTTTGTTGATGTTTGTTTAATGATGATTTTTTTCCATATGTTGCTCCGTAATGACTATGTGAATTTGGACGCAGATACAACTTGTAATTTTGTAAATTCCCAAATGTAGAATCATCTTCAATAGGCATACCGTTATACGGTATCTCTTGTTATATATAACTCAGGTTCAATTATTGCATGAAGCAGCAAATCATACACAATTGGCAACACTCGCCTTCTAAAACTCAGGTTGCAAGAACCCCTGTAAAAGCAGTGTCAAAACACTTGCGACAATCTCAGACAATTACTCATGAAGACCTGATGGGTCTTTCTTGGATGTTGTCTGATGAGGGTGATTAAGAATGCCTAGACAATTGTATCACCAATACCATGCTGTGGGGATGAAAAAAATGAAACCAAAAACTGACAACTTTTTTCTCAGTGGTGGATTTTCATCTTCACAGTGGAACTACACAAAACGAATTGATGATGTAGATGTTATGGAGTCTCTTTATGAGATTGAACCAATTCTTCATGATTTTGATTTGTTTACAAGTCATTGCAAATCAGAAAAGTCTCATCAAAGATCAAGATGTGGGGTTTCAGCATGAGTATGATTTCTGCATCAAATATCCAAGAAATTGGCAGCACAAAAAGTCTGATGGCTTTGGGTGTTTTTGGAATGCTCTTGAGCATGTCTATTTTTTTAACAGACATGCCTGCATTTGCAGAGACTTCTCAAACTACCGAGATAAAACTCGATGATGAGCGAAGTCTTCAAAAAACAATTACTGTAATGAGCATTCCTGAAAACAATGCCATGCCTTGGGGTGCCATCAAAGGTAAAGTCCATGATCCTGTTCAAGGTTATCCTGTGATTATTCAATTCTTCAAGTCCCTAGAAGAAGATCCTATTCATGTTGCACAGGTAAAATTGAAGGGTGATAACTCCTTTGAGTATAGGTTCCGAGTACTATCAGTAGATGATGGTAACACCACCCATTTTTTTGAAGGCGACTATCATGTCAAAATCTTCAAGGTGGTAAACACACCGACAGATAATCTGGCCACGGCCTAATTATCTTCATCTCTTTTTTTTACTAAGGTAAATGATCTATTTTCCAATTTTCTGCATCATTAATACAATTAAACCAATTAACTTCTATTTCGTCTGAATCAAATTCTTCAAATTCATTTTTGAATTCATTGTCGCATTGCCTTTTCATATTTTCTGATATTTGGATTACTTTTTGTGATAATACGCCTTGTGGTGCTTCAAATTTTTCACCACCTTCATAATATTTTACACCAGCTTTTGCTGCCTGAAATTCAGCTAGTCCTAAATTTTGAAATTCATAAGCTTCTTGAATTTGTGTATCTGATCTAATTTTTGCTGATTCATCCCCTGTTGTAATCCATTCAATAAACTGCATATCACTTTCCAACTGCGTTTCAGATGATAGTTTTAGTAGTGCCACTGAGCTTTCAAATATTTCTGGAGGTGTTAGTTGGTCATATTTGGAAATTACTACATTGAATTTTGTTAAATGTTCTTCATAGAACTCTAATAATTCCTCTTTTGTGATGTCTCCTTCTTTCCAACTATTTTTTTCAGAATAAAATTTTATTTGTAAATCATTAACATCTTTTTCAATTTGATTTAATTCATTTCCAAATTGAAATCCTTTTTGTTTTCCTTTTTCAAATGAATAATTATATCCAATAATTGAACCAATTAAAATTACAACTATGGCAATAATGACAATGTTTTGAATTTTCTTTTTCTTCAAAGAATATCTACGTAATTTCCATTTTCATCTAATTTTAATTCAATTTTAAATTCAGTTCCACTGATAAATGAGTCATTTCTAATTGTTCTTACTCTTCCAACTACTAGTTCATATGGCCAAATTTCTATTATGATGTCGCCTACTTTGGTAGTTGGTGTTTCAGTTATTTCCATATCTTCACGTTTTACTCCATGTTTTTCTAACATGTGTATTGCGTGATCTAATAGTGGTTGTGGATTATTATAATTTAAAACCCATATTTTACCTTCATAATCAATTTTTTGCAATTTGAAATAATTCTAATTGTCTCATATAACAATCATTCTTTGATTGATGTATCACCTCTATGGATTAAATCTTAAAATGATCTGATGACAATCTACTTTGAGAATAGAACCACACCCAGCATATATCATTAGAAATAATATTACCACAACTGATACAAAGATTACTAGTTGCCATTTGAAACTAATCTTTTGTAGTTTACTCCAAAGACTCACTTTTAATTTTTAGTTCAAATATGTTATAATCCTTCATTTCTATACCCCAAAATGCACCTGAACCCAGTTGGGCTTACCTTAATCCTCAATCAGTAACCCTGAACAAATTTTACAAGTCACCTTTGGACCCCTCTGAAATTATTTTTATGTATATTCTCTCTACTTTTGAGTTAGCATTGGATTTTTTTAAAAAACGAATTAGAAAATATCAAGAAATAAAACTAGATGAAATAATATCTAAAATTCAATTTCATCAATACACAAAAAAACAGTTAGAACAAAAAATCAAAGAAATGATTCATGATGAAAAAACTATGATAATTAAAGAAATTTCTTATCATAGTAAAATGATAAACATTTGGAAAAAAAATGAAGAGAAACTCAAAAAGCAAATGAGCGAGATGGAAGATTAGAAGACATTAGTGCTAAGTGAATCTCATTTTACCCACAAAAATGGTTCAAGCATCTATAACCCTGCTTCAAAATTAAGATAATTCTTAATTCTTAGTTTGTTTTGAATGTATTATGGCTTTTATCAGATGTATTCGCTGTGGAGAACTTAGATTTGATGTTAAAGTTAATCTTTGTGCAAATTGTGGCCATCGAATCACAAATGTTACAAAGTCATTCAAGTGAAATTAGAATTTTTCTTTAAATTCGATAAAGAAGTACTACAAATGATACAATGAGTGAATCTTGGAGACAAAGACTCAGCAGAAGGAGGGCTGAAATAGGAATTGAAGGGCCTGAATATAATTACATTCAAAGTTACATTGAGTTTTATTGTTCTGAGGCTGACCGCCGGTGCAAAGAAATCGACATGCACAAAACTGTAGATCAAGTCATTGATTCTATGAACGATGAAAAATTTGATAAATTTACAAGGTCAGTTATTGATTCTGTTCACAAAAAACAAGGATATGACGGACAAGCTCCGCCACAGATGGCTTGATAATATTTAGAAACTTTTAGTCCGATCAGAAAAATATCCGTTAGAGACCATTTAGGAATTGACTATCTCAGAAAATCAAATAATTATTCTGGAGTAATTACATTTAGTGTCATTGTACTGACTACTCTTGTGAGTTTTCTAATAACTGCAATTGCTTTTTCAAATTCTTCTTGATTCTCTGTTTCAATATCTGCAATTACATCATATGCGCCAAAAGTAAGATACGCATTACTTACTTTTTGCATTTGTTTTAATTCATCTACAATGTATTCTTCTGCCCCTAAATCACAATTTAATAAAATGAAACCTTTGTGCATTACTTAATCTCTTTAACGTAGTTCTTGTCTTTAAGTTTTAACATCAATTACCATTTACTACGTCCGCCGTAGCTATTTTTCCCTTTATCATCATCTCGTCTTCTACCTCCTCCTCTATCATCTCTTGAATTTCTACCACCAGATCTTCCATATCCGCCACCACCAGATCTTCCATATCCTCCAGAACGACCTCCTCCTCTAGAATAACCTCCTCCTCTGGATTGTCCACCGTATCTTCTTGATGGCATTTGTCTTTTGAGAGGATCAGGAATTGAAATTTGAATTCCCATTTCTTGATTCAAATCTTTTAGTGGAGCATGGATTTGACGTTTGATTAAATTCCAATCCCCTAATGATGAATATGACACAAATGTAATTGCTCTTCCTTCAGCTCCTGCTCTAGCTGTTCTTCCAATTCTGTGAAAATATGCCATTTCTACATTTGGCACATCATAATTAACGACTAGTTTTACTCTTGGAACATCAATTCCTCTTGATGCCACATCTGTTGCAACTAAAATATCTGCTTTTCCGCTACGGAATTTACCCATAGCTTGTTCTCTTCTATGTTGTGACATATCTCCCTCAATTGCCACTGCATTGTATTTTTCTTGATGGAGAAACTTTGCAACATCTCTAGTTCTATATTTTGTAGAACAAAATACAATTACTTGACCTTTAATTGGTTTTACAAAATCAATTAGATACTTGAATTTGTCCCTGTCTTTGATTACTAAAAATGATTGATCTATTCCCTCACCACTTAGATCATCTGAATCTAATAGAAACTGTTTAGGATTATTTAGATACTCTTCAGATAATCTTAGGATTTCAGTAGGCATTGTTGCTGAATACAATGACATTACTCTTTCTTCTGGTGCTAAATCTAAAATAAATGAAATATCATCTACAAATCCCATATCCAGCATTGTATCTGCCTCATCAAGAACAATGTGGGTAATGTCTCGTAACTCAATTGAACCTCTTTTGAGATGATCAATTAATCTTCCAGGTGTTGCTACTATTATCTCGGCTCCTCTATGTAGTGCATCTAACTGGATTCCCATTCCTTGACCGCCATAAACTGTTACTACTTTAATTTTTGTATACTTTGCAAATTTTCTTATCTCACCTGCAATTTGTATTGCAAGCTCTCTTGTTGGGGCCATGACGAGTCCTTGAATTCCATTTCTTGGTTGAATTTCTTGTAGCATTGCTAATGCAAATGCTGCAGTTTTTCCAGAACCTGTATGTGCTTGTCCTACAACATCTCTTCCTGTTAGTAATACTGGGATGACTGCTTCTTGGATTGGGAATGCTTCATCAAATCCTAAATCTACAATTCCTTTCAGTATGTCGTCGTTTAATCCTAAATCTTTAAATTTTGTCATTTTGTTTTCTTCTCTTAAGCAATGACGAAAAGCTTCATTGCTTGATCATCATTATTCCGATATCCGCGATTCCTAAAAACGTCTAATAAACGCTTGTTATTATGCGTCTAGTTGAGCATCAATTACTTTTTTGAAACTATCAAATGGCTGAGCTCCTTTTAGTTCAACATATCCTATTTTGTCATTTCCTATAAAAAATCCAGGTGTTCCTGAAACTCCATAGTCTCGTCCATCTTCAAGATCTTTTTTAATTTCATCAATGTATTTCCCATTACTCAGACACGACTCAAATTTCACTTGATCTAATTTTATCTCCTCTGCATATTGATTAAACATCAATATCGCATCTGCTGTTTGTTGGTTGTTCCATTGATTTTGATTATCAAATAACTTGTCATGCATCTCTCTGAATTTTCCTTGCTCGTTTGCACATTCTGCTGCAACTGATGCAGGAAATGCATTTGGATGAATACTTTGTATGGGGAAATCTCTGAAAACTAGGTTAACTTTTCCCTCATCAATATACTCCTCAAGAATTAACGGGAGTGTTTGAATGTGGAATCTTGCACAAAATGGACATTGAAAATCTGAAAACTCAATTATTGATATTTTAGCATCTGGATTCCCAATAATTGGGTCATTGTCTGCTGAAATTTTTACTTGCGATGTTGGTTGTGTGGTAGGTAATTGATTTTGTAATATTTTAAGCTCTAATTTTGAAATTGCATCTTGAAGTTCTTCTTGAGATATTTTATCAGAATCTGAATTCAATACATATGATCCTGCAAAAAACATTGCAATTCCCGTAATTGCAATTAATCCAATAATTAATCCATTAAATGTTGATTTTTTTACTGAAATATTTTCATTCTTGGTTTCATTTGATTCGATACCGCCAAAACTCATTTGAATTTATTCCAAAATTTAGTATACTTAATCGTATTGCCAAATCATAGATTCGAATTAGTTTAAAGAATTTTAAAAAGCCAATGACGGGATCCGAACCCACGACCTACTGATTACAAATCAGTTGCTCTAACCAGGCTGAGCTACATTGGCACGAAATCAAATGAAATTTTTCAGGTTTAAAATGTTACTTGGCTACTAATCTGAAAGATCACTGGCAAAAACCATTCCATTTAACCGTCAGTTTATAATAATGCCACTTTTTGATATCTGATATGAGATATATCGAACCAATCAAAGTCAAGGTTTTGATGGTAATGTTTTTCGCAACTGGTTCACTTGGTATACTTGTTGGATTATCTCCAATTGCAGCTTCACAGACAGTTATGATTACATTTTTGGGCGTAGTTAATGTCGGATTGGGCGCATTTTTTGCATTTCTCTTTTTAACTCAGATTAAAAAAGACCCAGATAAAAGAAAGAAAAAAAAGAAACATGATTAATCCACTTGTTGCAAAAATGACAATGTCATCAATTTGAAATTAATCAAATTAATTGTGAAATAGTTCTTTAAATTAAAGTATAAATAATAATTACATTTCAACAATTTAGAAATGTTAGACTTAGTTGCCAAAAAATTATTTCTTACAAAAGGTAAAGGCATCCATACAGATAGGCTAACAAGTTTTGAATATGCCCTAAGGGATGCTGGAATTGCAGGAACCAATCTTGTGTTAATTTCAAGTATATTTCCACCAAAAGCAAAATTAATTTCTCGAAAAGAGGGACTAAAACAAATTTCTCCTGGACAAATCCTATTTACAATTTATTCCAAAAATCAAACTAATGAGCCTCATAGAATGTGTGCAGCATCTGTGGGTATTGCACAACCAAAAGATACTAATCGATATGGATACCTTTCTGAATACGAATCTTTTGGTCAGAATGAAACTCAGGCTGGAGATTATGCTGAAGATATTGCAGCACAAATGCTTGCATCCTCCTTGGGTATTCCATTTGATGTTGATAAAGCCTGGAATGAAAAAAGACAACAGTGGTCAATTTCAGGTGAAATCTACAAAACACAAAACATGACTCAATCAACTAGGGGTGATAAGGATGGAAAATGGACCACAGTATTTGCAGCAGCTGTTCTCTTGTTGTAATTATTTTTTATATCCTTTAAGATACACTACAATACAGCACCTTTTATGGATACAATCCGTAAAGGCTCTGTGAAGATTACTCTAGAAGAAATTATAGAAATCAGTGAGACACCTTATGAATTATTTAATAGAGGTATTCCAAACCCAAAAACAAATCGTGTTTGGACTGACATGTTAAAGAAAGTTCTTTGTGAGTATTTGGAAACTATTCTGGTGGGCGATGCCAAATTAATTGAACAACAAAAAGATAAGATGACTAGAACTGGAAAAAAATTACAATATCGTAAATCATACTATGATGCAGACTTTGAGGTTCGTGTCAATGAACTAGTTAGAAGAGCAAAAGAAGACTCCAAGTGGATTGATTCTATTTTAATTACCATTACATCAAAACTGATGGATCGCAACAAGCTGGAGAAAAATGATCCTGATTATATTCAGTCATCGATGGTAAAAGGTGCATTAAAACCCCTGAAAAAATTATTCAAAATGACTGATGTTCCAATAGCTTGGGGAAAAATTGATAGTCTAATCACTGATGATAATGATCTCAAAGACCAGTCCCGTGGATATGAATTATCAGAACTACAGAAAATTGACAAGTTTTGTGACCCGATGGAGAGAGTTATGATAAAGCTTGGATCCAGTTCTGGCATTCGTTGTGGTGCATACGCATTGAAATGGGAACATATCTACAAAGTGTATGATATTGGTGATGGAAAATTTGTATGGGAACCTGAGGAAGTCACAGAATCTATTGTTGAGAATTACCCTGTAGTGTGTGGAATTATCAAAGTATATGCTGATTCAAACTATGAATATTTTGGACTAGTTACACCTGAATGGCTTGATGATTTGGAGGTATATCGTGAAACATGGATTAATGACACAAATCAAATTCCAAATGACAGTGATCCGTTATTCAAAAGAGCAGGTCCATTTGTCAAAGAATTACATTATGGCGGGATTAGAAAACGAGTTGAAGATGTAGTCAATGCTTCAAAGATAAGAACTAGACTTCCAAACACCAAGCAAAAATACAACATACCCCTATTCAATGGATTAAGAAGATTTTTCAACAAACAAAACAAAAAAGCACTAACCAAAACTTCCAAACTTGCAGCATTAATCATCAAAGAATACCAAATGGGTCATGGTGGAATGATAAAACTAGATAGAAACTATTTCAAAGAACAAGTAGCGGAATTAATAGATGAGTATCTGCTAACGATTCCATTAATCACAATTGATAAATCTGCAAGAAAACAAGTAGAGATTGAAAGTAAACAGAAAGAAATTAACGAGTTAGAACAAAAAGAAAAAGTGAACAACCTACTAAATGATAAAGTGTTGCATTTACAATCTAGAATGCAATCTTATGAGGATCAGTTAGATCTGCCCGTTATCATAAAAAAAGATTTGTCAGATGCATTAAAAAAATTGTTACAAACAAATCCAGAAATTTTTACACCTCTAATCAATCATAAATAAAAAATCTTAAACATTTCTTAAAATCAATATACCTTTATTTCATGTGATTATTATTTTTTATTGAATCATAATCGATTACATTGTATCACATTATCTTTTCCTGATAGTTTAATTTTAGAAATTGATTCTAAGCGTGGTTGTTTGACTAGGAGTCAAGCTTATAGAATTTTGTTAAAAAATGCACTTGTAGATGTTGGTGGGCCATTAATCCAAAACAGGACAGAAGATGAAAAGCCATGAGTGAAATTCTTTTTAGATATTGTTGTAATGGTGAGAAGCAGTATATTGCACATTTTACGCACGGATTACCCATTCTTTTTTGTAAATCCCACTTTACTAACAAATCTCTTCTGCTTGGTGCTGAGAAAATCTACAATCTTACGACAAAAGAGGAGATGCCCAATTGAAACTTGCAGTAAATCCAGAATATGAAAAATTACTACCGAAAGTATCTACATTAGAATATTCTATTCTTAAAGAATCAATAAAACAAAATGGATTATGGGTTCCAATCCTTGTAAATTCAGAAGGTGTAATACTTGATGGCCATCACAGAGAACATGCATGTAAAGCATTAGGAATTCCAATAAAATATGCAGTTAGGGAATTTGAAAACAAGTTATTAGAAAAAAAATTTGTAATTGAGTGCAATCTAATCAGAAGACATCTTAATGACTTTCAAAAATCAGAGTTAGGAATTTCATTATTAAAAATTGAGATAGAACTAGCCAAACAAAGAGTAAATCAACATAGCTTCCCCTCAAATGAGGGGAAGCACAAAGGTGAGGCAACAGAATTAACAGCTAAACAAATTGGTGTATCTCGAGGAACTTTTGAGAGAGCAAAAAAAATAATTGATGAAGCCCCAGAAGAAACCAAACAAAAACTTAGAGAAGGCAATCCTCACACTTCAATTACAAAAGAATATCAAAAGTTAAAAAAAGTTGAAAAAAGAAATCTCCGCCAGGAAGAAATAAAAAAACTTCAGGTAAATCTTCCAGAAAGTGTTACACTATTCAATCAAGAATTCCAATCTGTATCAATTCCGGATGATTCTATTTCATTAATTTTTACTGACCCACCGTACGCAGAAGAATACATACATCTCTACGAGGATCTGGCGATACATGCATCACGAGTACTACGAGAAGGAGGGTCATTAATTTGCTATGTGGGACATTATGCAATTGGCAAAATTATTAATATGATGGAATCACAAGGGTTGGAATATCATTGGATAATCTCTGTTGATCACTCAGGTCCATCTGCCTCTGTATTTGGAAAGGGAGTTTTAGTTGGATGGAAACCGATGCTTTGGTTCACAAAAGGAAAATACACGCCTGTGGAATTTGTCAAGGACAAGATAAAGTCAGAATTTCAGGGAAAGGAACTCCACAAGTGGGCGCAGTCAACAGTAGAATCGGATTATTTTATCAAACATCTTACAATTGAAAATGAAATAATTTACGACCCTTTTGTTGGCCAAGGCACTTTTGGAGTATCAGCTGTAAAACTCAAACGTCAATTCATTGGTGCAGAAGTTGATGCGGGACATTTTGCAAATGCTGAAAGGATGATTTCAAATGCAAATCACATCTGAATACTTTGAACAAAAATTCATTTTCTCTCTCGCTGATCCAAAAGGGGATGGTATGTAGATGCCTGTTGCAAAAAGTCTTACCATTAGAATTAAAAAACAAAGAACTCCTTTGGTTCTAAAAAGAGATTATCCTTTGTCATTACTTTATCTTGAAGATCCATGCTATGAAGAACCCACATGTTGTTATTGTGAACAGAGATTCATTCTTGGACATACTCTCTGGAAAAAAACATGGGAACATCTTAACAATGACAAGACCTGTGAATATCTTTGGAATCTAGCTTGGGCTCATTGGAAATGCAATCAGGATAAGATGCATGATAATTTTGATTTACAATTTTTAGCTCAAGACATCATCAGAAAAAATAAAGAATGGGAAGCAAACCATGATTTTGAGTTATCAAGTGAGAGAGAAAAAATAACAGACACACATCCACATACAGAGATAGATCTTAACATTGCACACAGTCAAGTTGCAACTGAATATCTGGCTGAAAAAATCAACAATACAAATCCTCAATATCCTGAAGAAGATGCAATATATTCAATCGTAACAAGATGTAGGCGATTAACTGGACATGGTTCCGCACAAGCTGTTAGGGGGTATCTTAAAGAATTAACTTGTTCTGAAAATAAATATGCAATAGAAAAAGTCAAAGGAAAAAAATTCATCATTAGAAGAACTGGACAATAATCATTCACACATACTTTGTTAATGTAAAATGACACGTATCGCCCGAATGTAACGTGTCATACCTACCCCTGGGTAGCCAAACGAATGCATGTTTTGATAATATTTTCACAAAATTAACAGCACGCTTTACCCAAATACTACGATAAGCGAGCTAACTCTGGGAATGTATCAATAGTATGCAATCATCAGGCATGACACCTGACTAGTTCTAGTTTGCATGTGTTATACCATGCCTGACAGCTCAACCCCCACGATTTATGATATTTTGACATGATATGATGACCAATAATTTAAGAGAAATTTAACGAATACCGCAACATATACCATACATCAAAAAAGATGGTTCATTTGTAGAAGGTTCCTTAGGATGTATCGCCACTATCTACCAGAAACGGATTAAAATTTGAGGTACCTATTCTCTAGTTTGATTAACAACTTTGTACCATACAACTACATTTTAAAAAAAACTCATCATGATATATTTTAAGATGAGTTCACCTTAAGTAGATATTATCATTATTGATAATTCTTGATTAAAAATAACTATTGTTTTTTGTAATACTTCATGCTTTTTAATTTTTGAATATTGAAAATTATAAAAAAATAGACATCAACGTGAAACACTATTGATAGCGTTCATCGAGAGTATTTTGTATTTCTCTTTCTAGTCTAATTGTTATATGATATTTTTATTATTAGAAAAATTTATCATGATATGTGTTATGGTGAGTTCTTCTTAACTAAACAATTATCATTTTTAATAATTAGTGATTAGATACTACAAAATACATTTAGCGATAATATTTACTATAATATTATTTTCTGGCTCCATTCCATTTCCAATTGCTGAATCAATTGCCGTCACACTAGAAATTCCTAGTTTGTATAAACAACTACAAAATGGCAGTCCAGATCTTTTATGTAGAAATGTAAACCATGTTCTTGTAATACGTACAAATGGTGTTACTGCATGTGTGACAGAAAATATGGCTGAAAAGAAAGTATGGAATATTATCTATACTGATTCAATACCAAAATCTTTGGATAATCAAATCATAACTGAAATTATTGATGTTATTCCAGAAAATGATGAATCAATAACAGTATATGATAAACAATATGCAATTAAAAATCTACAAGATGATTTTGGTGTGCCAACAAACCTTACAATAACTAACACTGGCAACAAACAAGTATCCCTCTCATGGATTGCACCCACATCTATTGGTGGTTCACCAATTATTGATTATGAGATAAAACAAAAAAAAGGTAGTGGTATATGGACTGATGTTTCAATCGCAAACGGTGATACAGTATCTACTGAAATCAAATCTACAGTAAAGAATCTGGATAATGGTTACTCTTACAAGTTCCAAGTTTTTACCACAACTACAAAAGGAACTGAAACCACAGGTTCCAACCAAGTTACTGCAATACCTGGTACAACACCTGGTAAGATAACTAACATATCATCTAACACTGAACGCACAGAGATTGCTGTATTTTGGTCTGCACCCTCTACCGACGGAGGCTTTCCAATCATAGGTTATGTTGTTTATTATCAGATAAAAGATGCAGCATCATGGAAACAATACGCTGTTGATTCATCTATTACCTCAAAGACTATTTCCTCACTGACAAATGGTTATGCATACAACATCAAAGTAGTAGCCAAAAACTCTGCAGGGGAAGGTATTGCATCTGACATTATAGTCAAGATACCTACATCGTCTTCTGATAGTGATCGTATCAAAATGCCTGATATTGCCACATCTGCTATACCTGGTATCCCAATCCATCTTTTAGCTGCTTCAGGGGATAGACAAGTCACATTATCTTGGAGTGTACCTGTCAACGATGGTAATTCACCAATTACTGATTATATTATACAGTATAATGATGGCAACGGTTGGGAAACTTTTAAGGATGGTGTATCTGCATTACTGACAGCTATTGTAACTGGACTTGATAACAATACTGAATACTCTTTTAAGGTATCTGCCAAAAATATATCTGGCACAGGTGATGCATCAAGTATTGTAACTGCAACACCTACGACGGCAACACCTAATTCACCATCTGATCTTACTATA
This sequence comes from Nitrosopumilus sp. LS_AOA, assembly GCA_001543015.1. Lineage (GTDB taxonomy): Archaea > Thermoproteota > Nitrososphaeria > Nitrososphaerales > Nitrosopumilaceae > Nitrosopumilus. Next base: position 137,386 of record LFLC01000008.1, read on the forward strand.
ACACCTGGTGACTCACATGTATCAATATCTTGGAATGAACCTAATGAAGGAGAATCTCCACTTGTTGATTACAAAATTCAATACAAGCTAAGTAATGACACTAAATGGACAAACCATCAACCAGAGAAAATCAGTACTGCAACTAGTGTGATTATCACCGACCTAGTAAACAATGAAGATTACCAATTCAGAATAACTACAAAGAATTTAAAATATAGAGGTACATTCACTACTCCTATATCTGCAACACCTACTATGTCATCTGACGCTCCAACTAATCTTTTAGATATTACAGATAACAAACAGATACATCTCACTTGGAATGCTCCAACTAATACTGTTGGATATGATATTGTAGATTACATAATAAAACAGAGTAATGATGATGGTGCTACATGGTTTACAGTTAATGCTGCAAACGGTGATACTATTAGTAATGCCACCAATGTTGCAGTATCTGGATTAGCAAATGATGTATCGTATCTCTTTCAAGTCTTTGCAAAAAATTCACTAGGTGGAGTGACTTCTGGTTCTAATATTGTTAATACAACACCTATCTACCAAACAACATATCAAAAACCTCCAAATATTTTTGTTATTTATCTTGATGATGCCAGTGCTGAAATGGTTGAAGTAGCAGCAGAATTGGGTATTCTCCCAACAATTAAAAAAGAAATTATCGATGATGGGACATTTTTTTCTAACTATCGTAATATCAATGCCATTTGTAATCCTGCCCGTGGTACATTTCTTAGTGGTCAGCATTCACATAATACTAATATTGAAAGAAATTTTGATTTGAGAAACCTCCTCTTTGATGAAACTGCAACTGTACCTGTCCAGTTAAAATCTGCTGGATATCATACTATTCATGTAGGAAAATATTTGAATCATCATGCTGCACTAAACACCACCAAGTTTTTCAAAACTACTGATCCATTAATGATTCCACTCAAACACAAAGTATTGGCAACATATGTGCCCCCTGGTTATGACTTTTCTGCTATTTCCTTTGATAGAAAAAATGGCACAATCGAATTCCCAGATATTGCAGCGCAAGTACCTAAGAATCGAGATATTTTAGGTATGTGGCATACATTGGTAGCTTTTGGCAATAATGTTGATGCAAATGCAACTAGCTATGGTAATGCAACTATAAGTTATGAACCAGGCTACAAAACCCTAAAAGAAGGAGATTATCTTGTCAAGTTTATTAAAAATGCAACAGATATTGACAGTACCAAACCACTGTACATTCAATATTGGACACGTGCACCACATGCTCAACATTATAACGTAGCAACAGGTAGTGATGAAGATAATTCAATAGAACAGATCAGAGATGGTTGTTCTTCAACTAAAAGTCCATACAAGACATCTATTGAACCTTATTCTGGTGATGCAACATTCCCACTTGATGTACCATCATCATTTACTCTTGCAGGTTACACAGGGAATGTTTCTGTTTCTACTGATACAGTCATCATAACTGTTGCAGGTAAAAGTGCAACATTATCTAGCGTTATCCCAAACCATACTGAAACTGTAAATCTTTTTGGCACTCATGCCAAAGTTACAGTAAGTGCTAATGGTACAACTGCAACTATTCACATAGATGATAATTCATTACTTGGTTACACAGACACTGCAGACTTTTCACTAAATGAAGACTCTACTTTTTACCTGCTTGGATACAAGACTACTGTTACCAGTAATTCTACTCATATCACTTTGAGTGCAGATGGTACAACTGAAACATTTTCCAAGATAAATGCAATTATTGGAACTACCATCAATCTATACGGTACAACTCCTACGATAACTGTTGGTTCTGATGATGAAACTGTTTTCATAAAAATTACAAATCAAAGTTTGTTAAACAAGACTAACATTAATCGAATGTCTAACTTTAATGAAAAAGACATGTCTGATAAACACAAACTATACGTAGGTGCCAGAGGCATCCTGAAAGGTCAAACAGTAGATGTGGTGTCACTTGATTCTAATGATGTAAGTTGTCTTGATGCAAATCGAGCTAATCGCATTGAATCCTTGGTACAAGTAGACCGTACAGTTGACCGTGTGAGACAAATTCTAGATGAAACAGGCAAACTTGATAATACCATTGTAATTTTTACTACTGACAATGGTTTTCTTTTAGGTGAACATAGACTAGATGCAAAAGCAAGACATTATGATGCAGTGACAAAAACTTTTATGTATATTTCTGATTGGCGTACTGGTAATGATAAAACCATTCCTATCCAGACCATTGAGAAGATGAGTCTTGATAATGACATTGCTCCAACAATTATTGATTATGCAAATGCTACACCATTACCACACGTTGATGGATTCTCACTACGAAAAATCATAGAAGATCCTGTGGCAGACTGGCGTGAGCGAGTATCAACTGAAACCTTGGAGAGAAATACTCGACCTGGCTTTACGGGGATTATTGATCAAAGTTACAGTTTTGCATCTTTAACTGCTGTTGATACTTCTAAATCAAAAATACCATTTACAATAAACCCATCAAATGTTCTTTATGATTTAGTAAATGATCCATATCAACTTGAGAATAGAATGTATACTAACGGAACATGTTCAGATGGATCAGAGTGTATGAAAAAACTGTATGCCACTTGGCTTTTTCCGTTGGAACTCATGTACAAACAATGTAACTCTTCAGGTTCAAATGTAACACATGATGACTTTGTCAACTTTGATGAGAATAATGTACCTATTTTCAACTGTCAAAGTCTAGATACATTCAAACCCACTAAAGGTCTGGCTAAAAAACTAAGTACAGTTATGCAAGTTGATAATCCCATAACCATTAGGCAATGGGGTTCTACATGTGACATGAGTACCATTACAAATTCTACAACTAAATGCTATACTGCAACCAAGGCTACACTTGATAGAACAGACAACGGTATACCAGGATATGTTGAAAGAGGTGAGAATTGGCCTCGAGGTGCAAAATATGGTGGTGATGGGCAGTTTAATGCTCCAACAGGAATGGCTTTGGATAGTCGAGGTAATGTCTATGTGGCAGATGCTGACAATCATAGAGTACAAAAATTCTCCCCTGATGGTAAGTTTTTGACTAAATGGGGATCATCCCAATGTATAGTTGATTCTTCTAAAACATGTCAAGACAAGTTTAATTTTCCTTTTGATATTGCCATTGACTCTTTAGATAATGTCTATGTTCTAGATTCTGGCAATCATCGTGTACAAAAATTCAACTCAACTAGTTCATACATGACAGAATGGGGTAGTAATGGCTCATCTGTTATACAATTCCATTCTCCTTCAGGTATTGCAGTGGACTCGTGGGATAATCTGTATGTTGCAGATACGCAAAATCATCGTATTCAAAAATTTACATCTCAGGGAATCTATGTTGACTGGACTCCAAAGGTTTCAATGGATGGTGAAAATTATACATTTGCAGACCCTGTAGATGTTTGGGTAGATAGGTGGGATAATGTCTATGTTCTTGAGAATAATCCTAATAATTCAAACCAGAAACATGTTTTGATATTTTTGGGCGGTGAGTATTTGATTAAACAAATTCCTACATCATACTCTGCTCAAAGTATTACGTTTCATGATGATACCATGAGTATCTATGTTGTAGATGCTCTGGGAAATAAGATAATACAATATGGGTGGAGTGGTGGTACTGATGTAGAGTGGGGTGGAAATTCAATTCAGTCCAATCAATTTAGTAATCCAAAGGGTATAGTTATTGATAATGCTGGATTCATCTATATTTCAGATACTGATAATAACAGAATTCAAAAGTTTTGTTGTGCTGAATAATAATTCTTGAAACTATTGAGGTGTAACCTTGCGCCAACAAAGAATATTTACAATGCTTTAAATTTTTGAGAAAAGAGAAATATGCCAAATTGGAACCCTGTTTGATTCAATTTTTCCCCCCTTTCTATAACCAAAAATACCTCTTACTCTATTATGAGAAAAACAATTGTACACCCATTAAAACAAATTTCAGTATTTGGATTTTTTATAATTATAGGGTTTTTGGCATTAATCCCAAGTATTTTGATTGATGATGTATTTGCTGTTGACACTTGGGCTTTGGGGGATACTGGTGATGCAGCTGGAACCAAAAATATGTTTAGTGTATCAATGAGTGATAGTACCAATGGAGTAGCTGTAGGGAATGGTGGAACTATCGTGTATACTTCATCTACTAGTACCACATCTACTAGTACCACATCTACTGGTGGCAGTTCTGATGGTGAACACAACTCTAAACCAACCTTTGGACTTGATCACAAGACAAATACCCAAAGAGTGGATGGCGGTCTAGTGCTTAATGGTGTAACATTTGATGTTGATGATAATTTCTGGACTGCAGTTCCAATGCAGTATTTCAACGTAGGTGAGATTCAAAACTTTACATCAAAAGTGTATGCACCACATGACTTGCGTGTAATGGAGTTTCTCTTTGGAATTCCTGAGTTGGGAAAATGGAATGAGGCAGAAGCTACTGTCACATTTGAATTTGATTATACAGGGGAATTGCAAAAAGTAGAGGCTAAAAATGTGGCAGATGTCATAATTAATCCAGATTCTATTGTATTTGCTACAGATATGGTACATTGCAAATCAGGTGATGCTGAAAAGTTGTGCAGACAAGTCTCAATGGAGTTGTCATTTAATGAGGCACCACTCGGGAAAATACTTGCAATGCAGGCAATAGATGAGAAGAGACGCTCAAATATTGTGTACTTTAATGATGGAATTACAATGGAGGGAGACTCACAAAATCCACCAACAACACAACAAATAATTTCTGAAATAAAATACCAGGGACTGCAAAGCATTCAACGAATAGACAAAGAGAATGACATTTGGATGACACTAGATAAGGCAGAACCAGTTTTACTATACAAGCAAAATGAGTCTGGTACCTTTATCCCTGTAGAATATAGAGTCTCAGAATCTATCCCTGATAAAATAACAATGAACATGGATAGACTACACTCAGAATTTAATGATATCATTCAATATGAGATAAGTCGTGCAACTATTCAATTTGATTCACAACTAATTCAGGCAGAGATTGGCCCATCATTTAGTTATGAGTATTCCCTTGAGGGGGACAGAATTGATAACATCCAATCTTCCTTAAAATCAGAAAAACTTCGTGCACTAGAAGTTTATGAGAAATTATATAGTGATAATGAAAAAAGTGGAGATTATTTTGTCAAATACTTTGAGTTGATGATGGGGAAATAAGAGGTAATAACAATGAAAGAAAGACGGAGCAAATTACAAATTTATTCTGATATTTTAAATGCAATTAATAATGAATCACAAAATGATGATGTAAAAATTACTAGAATTCAACTTTCAAGTAAAATGTCTTTTGATAAGATAAAACAATACATTATTGATCTTGAAAAATATGGACTAATAGAATCACAATCTGGGTTAAAAATTACAGATAAAGGGAGATTATTTATGAAAAATACAGAGTTAATTCAATACAATTTTGAATCACTTTCCAAAACATATCTCTCAGATGAATATGATCCAGAAATTATAGTTGATAATAAACAAAATACAAAAACATACACTCAAAATGATCAACCGCTTGTCTCTATATCTCAGGCAATTAAAGACAATATACAAATCCAAAATGCAATGAAGGCAATAATTATAGAATTAGAAAACAAATGAGGAAAATAATATTTTCTGTATTCTTATTTTCTATTATTTTTACATTATTCATATTTTTATCTAATTCTGTATATGCTGAACAAATAGTTGAGCAAGAAATACAAACTGATGATTTTCTAAAAACTAATTATTCTGAAATTAATCTAGTCTCTAAAATTAAATCAGTTGTCTACTTTGATGATAATTTCAAAATAAAAATGAAACAAGTAAAAAGTACAAAGTCCAGATTATCTGTTACATATCTTGATGGCGGAATTGGAACAGAAATTACATCTTTGAATATTGTAGAGAAAAAAATCATCTCTAAAATTAAGTATCATGATCTGCAAAGCATTCAACGAATAGACAAAGAGAATGACATTTGGATGACACTAGATAAGTCAGAACCAGTTTTACTATACAAGCAAAATGAGTCTGGTACCTTTATTCCAATAGAATATAGAGTCTCAGAACCTATCCCTGATAAAATAACAATGAACATGGATAGACTACACTCAGAATTTAATGATATCATTCAATATGAGATAAGTCGTGCAACTATTCAATTTGATTCACAACTAATTCAGGCAGAGATTGGCCCATCATTTAGTTATGAGTACTCCCTTGAGGGGGACAGAATTGATAAAATTAATCATGTCATAGAATTAGAAAAACTTCGTGCACTAGAAGTTTATGAGAAATCATATGCTGATTCTGAAAAAAGTGATTAATTTATGAATTTCAATTATGATTTAAACATTAAGGGAATTGGGTCAAATTATTTTTTAAAGTATTTTTTGTTAATTCATCTATTTTAACAATATATTGAACCGTGCTTGATGTTTGTTTCATTTTCGACTAAAAATTAAGCAGTTTACCTAAATGTTCTGTGTATAAATTGAATTAATTCACAATCAGAATTTTCTCATTAATCAGATACTTTATTGCATTAAGTAATTCATCTTCGGAAACTTGGTCTGCGGCATACCATCCAAATACATTTTTCACCCAATTAGATATTTTTTCAGTTAGTTCCAAGCCTACTGTTTACTCAATTGTGTCATATTGAGGGTAATTTTTATGGAACCATTCTCGATATGATTGTTCTTTGTTGTATCTGTCAATGTAAGATTTAGGATCTTTTAATTTATCTACAAATCCTTTTGTAGGATGTTGCCTGATAAAGAGATAATGAGAAACAAGGTAATCATTTTATCTTTTATGATTTTAGCACTAGTTGTATTTTTATCAACTAATGATGATGATGCATATGCCATGAAAATAAGTTGTGCAGATGATATAAATTTACAAGAGTTTCTAATATGCAAGTATGTCAAAGAATGGAATGAATCAGAAGAATATGAGGAAAAAGTACTTGAAGAGATTGCCACTCATGTAGGTGAACTTAATTCTAAAAATATATCACAATATTACAAAATAGTTAGAGAGAAAGTAGAACAAGAAAATCCGGGACTCAAAGAGAAATGTGAAGAGTTAAGAAAATGGGTACTTGAACAAGTAAGAATAGACAAGGAAAAGAAAAATTAAAAATAACTAAAAAATTAATTATATCATATTTTTAAGAATTTATAATTAACCTGAATTACACATTATTTCATAGCCCCCTAACCACCACCAGTTCATATGACCATGAGGCCTTGGATAGTTTTTCGTTAAAAACCACCCATGTATCACACCTAGAACTATCAAGTCTTATAACTCTCCGCCATACATCAAAAAAAGAATGTTCATTTGTAGAATGTTCATTTGTAGAATGTTCATTACGGGACATCACTATTATCTCACCGTGTTACAGTAAAATTTGAATTACCTACCTATGGTCTTCTATAACTAAATTATACCATCCAATTACATTTTTAAAAAAAACTTATCATGAAATGTTTTATGATGAGTGTTTCTTAAATTTAGACTATTTTATTATAATTATTGGAAAATTTTTCTTTTCTTGGAATCTCATTTGTATTAATGGTGGCTCTATGTTCTATTACCCCTTTTGATGCTTTTGGAGACTACTCTTTATCATATACTATTACGGGTGCTGCTGTTGATGACACATTTGATAATCCACGTGGTGTGACCATTGACTCTAATGATAGAATAATCGTAACTGACACTAAAAATAATCGTGTCGTAATCTTTAATTCTGATGGAACCTATGTTGATCAATTTGGTAGTGGTCCAGGTTCTACTGATAACCAATTTATTGATCCCGAGGGTGTGACCACTGACTCTTCAGATAGAATCATTGTAGCTGACTCTCATAATGATCGTATCATCATCTTTAATTCTAATGGAATCTATACTGATAAATTTGGTGATGTAGGTAATGTAGATGAAAAACTTCGGGGTTCCACTGGTGTAACTACTGACTCTAACGATAGAATCATTGTAGCTGACTCTGATCATCAACTTATCAAGATCTATGATAAAGATGGAACCTTTTTGAGTATGTTTGGTTCTAAACGATGTCAATTACTTAATGCTGGCACCCCCGGATGTAGTGATCCTGATGGTCCAACAGAACCTCTACAACTTGGTGATGGCCAATTTAATTATCCTCGTAGTGTAACTACTGACTCTAACGATAGAATCATTGTAGCTGACTCTGATAATCATCGTATCCAGATCTTTGATTCTGATGGAACCTATGTTGGTCAATTTGGTACTAAGGGTGATGAAGATAGCCAATTTAAAAATCCCGAGGATGTGACCACTGACTCTTCAGATAGAATCATTGTAGCTGACTCTCGTAATAATCGTATCCAGATCTTTGATACAGATGTCTTAGTAACCTTACCTTCCTCTGCATCTGGAGGAAGTTCTGCTAGTAAACATGATACCAGACCAACCTTTGGATTAGATCACAAAACACACACACACAACTAAT
>LFLC01000013.1 GCA_001543015.1 Nitrosopumilus sp. LS_AOA
CTTAGAAAATCAGGAAGACTTGCTAAATTAATAATGATATTTCCAGCAAAATTCTCACCTACCATAGATCTCAAAGAATCATTGTTGAATATTAAATCATTTGAAAATACTTTAGCTTAAATAAACGGAATTAAAGTTCTACACTATGACATCTACTGTAGTTGTTGGTGGATTTTTTGGAGATGAAGGTAAGGGAAAAATTATTTCATATTTGGCAATTAAAGATAATCCAAAAATTATAGTTCGTGGCGGTGCTGGTCCAAATGCTGGTCATACCATTAAAGATGGAGATAAAGTGTATAAAGTGAGGATGCTTCCAAGTGGATTTCTAAATAAGAATGCAAAAATAATGATTGGACCTGGAGTTGTAGTTAATCCTGATGTACTCAAAAAAGAAATTGAGGATTTTGATGTATCTGGTCGTTCATTTATTGATAAACACTGTGGAATAATTGAAGCAACTCATTTGGAGAGAGATTCTAAAGGTGAATTAAAAGAAAAAATTGGAAGCACTGGTTCTGGTACTGGTCCTGCTAATGCTGATAGAGCAATGAGGATTTTGAAATTAGCAAAAGATTTTGATTCTTTATCTTCACTTGTCACAGATGTCCCACTCGAGATAAACTCTGCAATTTCTGCAAATGAAAATGTGTTAATTGAAGGTACTCAGGGAACATTTCTTTCTTTATGGCATGGAACATACCCATTTGTAACCTCAAAAGATGTAACAGCTTCTGGAATTTGTGCTGATGTAGGCATTGGACCTACAAAAGTTGATGAAGTGATTGTTGTTTTCAAATCTTATGTCACACGAGTTGGTACTGGCCCACTTGATAATGAACTCTCGATAGAAGATGCAGAAAAAAAAGGGTGGTCTGAATTTGGAACTGTTACTGGACGTCAAAGACGTGCCGCTGACTTTGATTTTGATTTAGCTAGGCGTGCAATCATGCTTAATGGTGCAACACAAATCTCTATTACAAAATTAGATGTTTTATTTTCAGAATGTGCAGGAAAAACTTCCTATGATGAATTATCTGATGATGCAAAAGCATTCATAAAAAATATTGAAACTGAATTAAACACGCCTGTTACAATTATTGGAACTGGACCTGATGTTTATGATGTTGTTGATAGAAGAAACTAGGCTCCAAAATTTTGGATAAGTTTAATTTGATTATCTGTTGAAAATTCTTGTGAACGATTTACAAAAACCTGTTTCTGATAAATTACCACGTTATGTACAAGTAAATTCAACTTTAGAATTTTCTAGACTTGTTTGTGCACTTGAGCGTGCACCTCGTGTATCATTTTTACATGATTATCATGGTGCAAAAATTTTATCTGTTCAAATGGATATTCTAAAAGAAAAACCAATTGTGTACTATACACCTTTAGAAAATCACGGACATTATCTTTGCTATGGTCTAAAGGGAGGAAAAGAAGAATCTAAAATTGTTGATTCTACTTCTGATGCAAGTAAATTATACTCACCAATAATTCGAATTAAATCACTGCCAAAAACTTTGAGACCTGGAAATGGAACTCTTGATAGATATCAACCAATTGAATTAGAAGATGTATCTAGTCTTGCAAAACTTACTTGGGGTTTTGATGAAGTACCATTCCCATTATTTTTATTTCCACATAATGATAAATGGCTTTTAGGAGTTTTCATGAACTTCAATGATGAGGGAACTTCATACTATTGCCATGTTGTATTAAATGATGATCCTGGAAAACCATTCCTGAAATTTTCATCAACTAATAGCTCTGAACCAACTTTTGTGGAAAATCCATCTGAACATGGTTATTCGTATATCAAAATTATAAAATTAAAAGACACTCATCCACTAGTTGATTATGGCCACCTTCAAAACTAGACTCTCAAAGATCTCAAAAACTAATGGTAAGGTAATTCTTGCCAATGACTATGATGCGTCTGTAAAAAATTTAGAAGCAAAAACAATACAAAATATAAAAAAATTACATCCATATCTTTGTGGAATTAAATTGAATTTTCATTTACTTTTACCTTTGAGTGGTAAAGAAATCATCAAAATTAACAAAAAAGCTCATCAATATGGCTTACAGACAATTGCTGATATCAAACTAAATGATATTGGAAATACAAATCGAGTAACAACAGAAAATCTTTGGAATTTAGGATTTGATGCAGTAATTGCAAATCCTATCATGGGTCTTGATAGTTTGAAAAATCTAGTAAAATCTGCTCACAAAAATCAAAAAGGTGTCATAACTTTATGTCATATGAGTGCCCCTGAGGCTAAATTATCATATGATATGGAGATTAAAATGGGAAAAAAGCAGCAATTGTATCAATTGTTTTTGAATTGGGCATTAACTGCAAAAGTGGATGGAATTGTAGTGGGTGCCACCTTTCCAAAAATTATTCAATACTGTTCTAAAAAAGCCGGAAAAAATTTGAGTATATTTTCTCCAGGTGTTGGTACTCAGGGTGGTAATGCCGAAGAAGTAATTTCATCTGGAACTAATTACCTCATTGTTGGTAGAACCATACTCAATTCTAAAAATCCAGTTGCAACAGCTAAAGAATTACAACTATCAAGTCTTTGATAGCAAAGTTTGTGCTTTAGTTAGTATTGTTTTTGCATTATCAAATGTAGTTTTTTCCATTGCAGAGTTGTAATCAGTCCAAATGTAACCCGAGTGTTCATGTGAAATTTCAATTTCTTTTGTTTTTGTTTCAGCCAAGAAAAACACTACCTTTTTTTGAACTAACTCTCCTTGATATTGGAAATTATATTCAATCCACTCTTCAAAATTTTCTATATACACTATATCTTTAATTCCTGTTTCTTCTTCTGTCTCTCTAGTTGCAGTTTCATGAGTTGATTCATCTTTCTCCATTTTCCCCTTTACAAAATCCCAATGTCCAGATGGATAATGTAAAAGTAAAAACATATTTTTTGAATTTTCTTTTCTAAATATCACAATTCCTGCAGATGTCTCTTCAATCATTTCCCAATTCTCCTTTTTCTTTCTTGATAAGTTCTGATTGCCCTCATTAAATCAATCTTTCTAAATTCTGGCCAAAATATGTCCATAAATACTAATTCACTATATGCACTTTGCCACATTAAAAATCCACTTAATCTCTTCTCACCTGATGTTCGTAAAATCATGTCAGCAGAAGATTGAGGCAAGTATGATGTGTAAAGATTTGATTCAATTTCTTTTTTGTTAATTTCATCAACACTCAATGTTCCATCTTTAATTTTTTCTCCTATTTTTTTTACTGCATCAACTAATTCATTTTGTCCACCATATGCCAATGCAATATTTAGAAAATGATTATCATAATTTTTTGTTGCAATATCTAATTTATTTAAAATCTCTTTAATTGATTCTGGTAACAATTCAATTCTTCCAATACCTGTAACTCTCATTTTACATCTATGAATTCTAGGATCATTGTATAATTTTTCTAGTCTCATTCTAATCAATTCGTAAAGATATTCTAATTCTTCATCCTTTCTATCCAAATTCTCAGCTGATAATGCATATAATGTGACAATCTTGATATCTAACTCTTCACACCAATCAAGAAGATTTTCAACTGCATCTGCTCCTCTCCAGTGTCCCTTGTTTGGCATTCTTAGATGCATTTTTGCCCACCTTCTATTACCATCTAAAATCAAAGCAACGTGTTTTGGAATATCCCCATTTTGAATATCCTTTTCTAATTTTTTTTCATATATTTTGTATAATCCTGATAACTGTAAGATCACGTCTTTTAATTTACTAATTTTTTATCACCTTTTGATAATTTACAAACGATACAAGATATCAGTGTTATTCAGAAATTTGTTTTTTAATGATAAATTCTATATTTTAGTCTGAAACCATTTCTTGATCTTTAAGTTTTCTATATTTTTTAAAGAGAATCGTGGCTGAAATCAACGTAACTGCTAATCCTCCTAATAGGGGTGGAATCAAAGTTAGTGAATTATCATCATAAATCATAATATTTGTAAATTGCATTATTGTTGGATAAAGAGCACCTAAAACAATTATTCTTAAAATATCACTAATTTGTCTTGGAACTCCTCCAATCCAATTACTTAGTAATGTTCCTGCAAATATTGCACCTACACCAATCCATAAAATTGGTAATATTCCTGCGACAAATTGTCCTATTACCGTCTTGTCTGTAATTAATACAATTAATGACTTGTCTGTTCCAATTAGTTCTGAATCAATTGCACTAATCCCAGCTGGTACTGATGACAGAATAAGTAATACTCCTGCAACCATAGTAAACATTCTGATAAAACCCATCGGTGTTGGTTTTGACCAACTTGACCATACTCTATCAAGATCAAAACCTCTAATCAAAAATGCTCCACCTAAAATACTTACAAGAACTGCAAATATTTCTGCAGTATAACCAAACACAGTTGCAATTCCACCAATTAATAAAAGAATTCCTGGAACTCCTAAAAAGAATTTTGAATATTTTGAATCATAAGCAAGCATTTTTAGATATTTTCCTAATACTGCATAAGAATACTCTACACTTCTACTAACCTTCATTACAACTCGTTGAACTGATACTACTGGTAGGACATTCTGAATTACTGGAATTACACTTTCATCATCTTCACCATCTGAAACAATAACTGCTCCATTTGCAGGAAATATTTCTAGTACTTTTTTGGTCTCTACAAGAATCTTCTCATCAGCTTGTACACCTCTGTCTTTAACTCCTGCAACAGTAATTACTTCAGCTTGATACCCTTTACTGATTAAATCTTCATATGTTTTGATTGCTGCAAAAATAGAATTTGAATCTGCATCTTCAGGATCTTCTAATGCTAATCTTTGTGCTGCCTCAATACATGCATCTCTACCAATAACTGGCGTGTCAATCCCTGCCTTTTCACCTACGTCATTATCTCTATCAATACAAATTACTAGTAGTTTATTTGCAGTAGACGCATTGACATCTTTTTCAACTTTTTTAGAGCGTTGAGACATTCTATTTTTATTCTATAATTCCTTTTTAATGATTTCCAACTACTCTGATTAGTAAAATTTGGTCTTGAGGCTAGTTAGGTCTTAATTCATCTGATTTCTTGACTAGCTGTTTGGATTCTTCTTTTAATGACTCTATTTTTTGTATAGTTTCTGCCATCTCTTCCTCAAAACTTTCTTTTTCAATCAAATTTGCAGCTACTTTTGTTTCAACAATGTATTCATTGAATTTTTTCAAAGCTTCCATGTATCCAATGTAGCTTTCTTGCCACTCTTGAGGCGGCTTTGATGTAACAAATTCGCTTATTTGGGCTGTTACTTGCGATGATGTAATATCTGCTATTGAAATATAATCACTCGTAGAAATATCTCCGTTGTGAAGATTTTGATATTCTATGTTTATTGATTCTTGTAAAATTTCATGAATGTTTTTTACACCATCAATGTATGCTCCATAATCTGACACTACAAATGTTGTTTCACTATTTTCTGGTATTAGATTTGGATAATATGTTAGAAAACTTGCACCAGTAATTACAACTAAAATTAAAACTGTAATTACAATTCCTTTTTTTGAGGCCATTTTGCTATTTTACAATATGGCTGGTTATAACTGATAATCTTTTTATAAATTATCATTTACTTGTAAAATCTTATAAAAAATATATTTTGAAAAAGCC
>LFLC01000022.1 GCA_001543015.1 Nitrosopumilus sp. LS_AOA
ATCTGATCTAATTCATAATTTTTTAAAAAATATCTATATTTATTGAAATTTTTTAGAATTATTGTTTTTTGAGGCACAAAAAAATTTACACACATCTAGTCTATAGTTAAATAATTTTCACAGCTTCTGCCTAAATACAATCAAATTTGATTAATTTCAGAATGGTTACAGCATATTGCGTAAAATGCAGAGAAAAAAGGGATATCAAAGATCCTGAAGAAACTAAATTAAAGAATGGACGTCCTGCCGTAAAAGGTACATGTCCTACCTGTGGAACTAAAGTATTCCGTATTGGTGCAATGCCAAAAGAATAATTTAAAACAACTCCACATGGCTCTTCTTTTTCAAAACCCATATAGGGTCAACTATGCACTATTTTTCAGTGACTAAAACAGAATATGAACACTTGCTCAAACGTATTCAAGATAAACTAGGCGACACCAATAAAGAAACTTCAACCAGATTTGAATTACCTATAGTTGATATAATGTGGGAAGGGCAAAAAACTTTCTTGCGTAACTTTTCAGATTTTCCAAAGATTCTTCGTAGAGATCCTCAAAAAGTTTTACAATATCTCTCAAAAGAATTTGCAGTTCCAGCAGAAATGCAGGGAGATAAGGCAATGTTTGTTGGACGAAGGGCACCTGATGACTTTACAAGATTATTCAAAATTTATGTTAAGGATTACCTTGAATGTCATACATGCAAAAGTCCTGATACAAAAATTCTAAAAGAAAATCGTATTTCATTTCTAGTTTGTGAAGCATGTGGTGCAAAATCAACTTTAAAAGGTAAATACGCGTAATGCAATTCGCAGTACGAGTTAGTGACTATCAAAAGAAAAGAATGCTCAATATTTGTGATGCTGATTTGTTAGGCAAAAAAATTACTGAAAATGAATTAACTATGAATATTAGTGAAAGCTATTATGGTGACAGATTTGTTGAAGAGCAAGAAGCAGAAACTCTATTAAAAAATTCATCAATAATTAATATGGCTGGACCAGAAACTATTTCTTTATCAATTAAACTTGGAGTCGGTTCTGAAAATGGAATTAAAAAAGTTTCTGGAGTTCCTTTCTTAATAATTTTTAATGTGTAGATGTTATTTGGTTTTTATTTTAGATTCATTTTTTTATTAAAACAGGAATCTCTTTTATCTAGTGGGAGTATTGTTATTTCATGACTGATATAATTAGTAAAAAATTAGAATCTAAAATTGATAATATATTAAATTCAAAACGAAAACGAAAACATTTGGAAGATGGTTTTAAAAAAGGCAAAACAATCAATGAAGTCTTAGACAAACGTACTGTGATGACTCTTTACAAAATGATCACAGATCATATTATTGCATATGTCAATGGAACTGTGAGTGCTGGAAAAGAATCTGTTCTTTTTTGGGCTGTTGATGAAGATGATCAAAATGTTGCATTGAAAATTTATTTGATTAGCACATCAAATTTTAAAAAACGTGAACCATACATTTTGGGTGATCCTAGATTTTTACATTTAAAAAAAGGCACAAAAAATCTTGTTTATTTATGGGCAAGAAAGGAACATCGAAATTTAACACAATGTTATAATGCTGGAATTCCGGTTCCTAGACCTCGATATGTCACAAATAACGTACTTGCAATGGAT
Organism: Nitrosopumilus sp. LS_AOA; assembly: GCA_001543015.1. Taxonomy (GTDB): domain Archaea; phylum Thermoproteota; class Nitrososphaeria; order Nitrososphaerales; family Nitrosopumilaceae; genus Nitrosopumilus. Next base: position 1,644 of record LFLC01000022.1, read on the forward strand.
TTTGTGGGTGAAAATGGTGCTCCTGCCAGACAATTACTAACTTCTGATGTGGATGAAAATGATTACAGCCAAGCAATTATCCTTCTAAAAGATCTTTATCAAAAAGCCAAATTAGTTCATGGTGATTTTTCAGAATACAATATTTTCAAAACTGAGAATGGTTTAGTTGTTTTTGATCTTGCCTCTGCAGTTGATCTTAGACATCCAAATTCTGATGATTTTCTTAAAAGAGATATTAATAACATTGTAAGATTCTTCACTAAAAGGAGAATTCCTGTTGAAGATTCAGAAAAACTATTTGAGGAAATTACAAAATGAGCTTTGAGAAAATAATCCGTATTCCAAATGATCGAATTGCAGTTTTAATTGGAAAATCAGGTACTGTAAAATCCAAAATTGAACAGTTATGTTTTGTTTATCTAGATATTGATGGTGAAACTGGTGAAGTTTTAATAAAATCTGTTGGTGATGTTGAAAAAATGCAACCCTTCAAAGCAATGGAAATTGTTACAGCAATTGGACGAGGCTTTTCACCTGAAAATGCTATGACTTTGTTAAAAGGTGAAAATACATTGCATGTAATTGATCTAAGAGAGTTTGCTGGAAAATCTAGTGCAAATATTGAAAGGATAAAAGGGAGAATTATTGGAGAAGGTGGGAGAGCTAGACGAAATATGGAAAATCTTAGTAGTACACATATCTCAGTCTATGGCCGAACAGTTTCAATTATTGGTGATGCAACTAAATTACGATTAACAGTTGATGCTATATCTGCAATTTCTAGTGGGGGTATGCATGGTGCAGTTTATGATAAATTAGAAGCTGCAAATAGACGAACAAAAAAAGAAAAAATGCAATTATGGGAAGATCAAGATGTCTTCTATTAAAGAAAAATTTAATCAAATTTCACCTAGTGAATTCTTTTACAGTAATCGTGATTTAGCTGGTTTTAGTAATCCTACACGTTCTCTTTATACTGCAGTTAGAGAATTTGTTGAAAATGCATTAGATGCATGTGATCAAAAAGGAATTCTTCCAGACGTTCATTTAACAATAAAGGCTGTAGATCCTGAAAAATCTGATCCTAAACCATACATTTTGACTGTAAAAGATAATGGCCCTGGAATTGATGCAGAGCATATTCCACCTGCATTTGGAACTGTACTTTATGGTTCAAAATTTGGACTCAAACAAGCAAGAGGAATGTTTGGTCTTGGTGCAACTATGGCAATTTTGTATGGACAAATTACAACAAATAAACCAGTTACTGTAAAGAGTTGTGCAGATGGAAAAATCCAAAACCAATTTGAAATATTACTAGACATTCAAAAAAATAAACCAGTAATTGTTAAACACACAACAAAAGAAGTTTCAAAAACAGGACTCTCTGTTAGTATTTGTTTGGAGGGTGATTACTCAAAAGCTGGTATTAAAATTAGAGACTATGTGTATCAAACTTCTCTGATTACCCCTTATGCTTCAATTACTTTTGATGATCCTAAAGGACAAAAATTTAGTCATCCTAGATTTGTAAAAAATATACCTTCACCCCCAACAATAATTCGACCACATCCACATGGAGTTGATGTAGAAAGAATACGAAGAATGATAGTTGAATCTCAATTTGAAATTCCAATTATTGATGATGCAATGATTGAAAAAGTGAGAACAGATTTAGGGCTATCCAAGAAAAATCTTAGTTTTACTTCAATCATGGAGAAAGCAGAGAAAAAATGGAAAAATCTTTCACGTCAAGTTAGAGTAGTAATTGCGTTAATGTCTTTTCTAAAAATGGACTTTGAAAAATTAAACAAAATCAGAATTGAAGATCTTGATATTCCAAACAAAAAATTATCTTATTGGGATTTTGGTGATTCTCAATCAAAAACAATTGATATGGATCCAGAAAGCCAATATTACAAACAATTAACCAATACTGTTCAAGGTGAACCTCTTACTACATTTTTAACAAAACGATTTCAACGAATTGGTCCTACTACTGCAGTCAAATTTGCAGCATTTGTAAAATTCAAACCTGAAAGACGAATGGGTACCCTATCTAATCAAGAATTAGTTACCCTAAGTGATGGTCTTCAAAAATTTGAAGACTTTATGGCACCTGATTCGAGTTGTTTGGCTCCCTTGGGTGCTGAACCATTAGAAAAAGGCATCAAAAAATTCTTCAATCCTGACTTTACTGCTGTAGTTCAACGCCCAGCTTCTGCATATTCTGGATTCCCTTTCATAGTTGAGATGGGAATTGCATATGGTGGTGATATAAAATCTGGGGGACCACATGTTTATCGTTATGCAAATCGTATTCCTTTACTTTATGATGAGGGAAGTGATGTAGTTCTTAAAGTTGTACATGATACTGATTGGGGTAGATACAAAATAAAAGGTGAACCTCCTTTCATAATTGTATCTCATATTTGCTCAACTAGAATTCCATACAAAACTGCAGGAAAAGAAAATGTTGCAGACAGAGAAGAAATAGAGAGAGAATTAAGATTGGCATTACAATTCTTGTCACGAAAACTAGCATCATTTATGTCTAAAAGAGGTCAAGCTGAAATGGCAAAAAAGAGAGCTAATCTTTATGCAAAATATATTCCAATGATTGCAGAATTTTGTACAGAACTTGCTGGAAAGAAAAAAGAACCAAATTACCAAAAAATATTAGATGCTGAAAAAGCTTCTCAACCAAAATTAATACCGGAGGAAAATAAAATTGAAAACAAGTGAATCAAAAAAACAAAATAGAATTAAAGAACTAAGCAAGAAAGCTGATGAAAAACAAAAAAAAGTTCTTACGATGCTTAAAGAACATGGTGCAAAAATATATGATGAATTAGATAATGGACAATTTCCAAAATTTACTATTCCTAGTAGATCTGTAAGTAACATTGTTTATGATAAAAAATTACGACAATACATCTTAGGTAGTAATGCAGCTTTGAGAAGTTCTAGAAATTCTGCTCAATTAAGATCATTTACCCAATTAATGTGGTTAGCATTTTTTGCAAATAGATTAACAAAAGAAAAAAAATCATCTACACTAAGAGATGTTTATTATTCTTCTCAGGCATTTGGTGTAGAATTTGAAGACCAAGGTGAATCTGATAACATTATTGTAGATTTAGAAGCAGTAACTTCAAGAGCTAGAGAAGATTTTCATATATTTCCTGAAGAGCGAAGTTCTATTTTTGGTGATTTGAATATAGAGTATACAATTCCTGGATATGAGGGTAAGACGATGAATTTGTCAAACCATCCTGATGGATATTCAATTGGTCCAAGTTTGACTACTGCAGAATTAGTTGATACCACTGCAGAAATTGTAATTGCTATTGAAAAAGGTGGTCTCTTTACAAGATTTGTTGAAGAACAAGTTGACAAAAAATTCAAATCCATAATTATCAATACTGGGGGACAAGCTCCACGTTCAACTAGAACTTTGTTAAAAAGACTTCATGATGAAATGAAATTACCTGTAATTGTTCTTACAGATGGTGATGTGTATGGTGAACATATTGCAATGGTAATAAAATCAGGTTCTGCAAATGCTGCACATCTCAGAGAATTAACTGTCCCTGATGCCAAATGGGTTGGAGTTTGGGCAACTGATATTGAAAAATACAAATTACCTACAATCCCTATGACTGAATCTGATATCAAGAGGTGTTATGATCTTAAAAAAGATCCTCGATATCAGGATGGAGTTTGGAAAAAAGAACTAGATGTCTTTTTAAAAATTAAACGTAAAGCAGAATTAGAGGCTTTCTCAAAATACGGTCTCACTAACATTACTGAAAAATATTTGCCACAAAAACTAGAACTAGCAAAAAGTCTTTAATTATTTTATTCTTAGTGTCAAGACACCATTTCTATATTTAAAATCAAATATTTGCATACTCTTGGCATTTTCTATTGGAACTTCTTTTGAAAACCCCATAGTTCCACGAATGTATAACATTCCCTCAACTAGTCGAACTGCAATTTTATCTTCAGGACCAGGTACATCAGCTACAAACACATATTCATTTTCTCCTTTGATTAAATCATATACCCAATTTTTTGTCTCTTGTTCTCGTGCTTGAGTGTATAGTGGTTTATGATCTTTAGTCATTTTCTTTAAAACTCTAACCCAAAAAATCATTGTAATTGCTGCACCACCAATTAAAATAAAACTTGCATAACCTGAATCTGCTCGTTGTGTCATCATGTAGATGATACCTAAAAATAAAATTACAATTATGGGTATTACAAAATTTAATGATTGTTCATTTGAATATGCTCCTTTGTAACTTGACAAGCAGTAAAAATTTAGTTTTACCAAATATAAAGTATCTTTGAAAATTCCTTTTATCTTGATGATTAACTCCTTGAAAATTTCTCAATAACTATGAAAATAGTAGTTATAGATCATGTTTTATTCAATTAGAATTTATTTTAAAAATGATGGAATCCTCTAAACTTGAAAATGATCTTGTTTCTGAACTCAAATTATCTCCTTTACAGGCTAAAGTGTACCTACTTGTTACATGCTATGGAAAAATGTCCTCTGAAATAATTTCTCAGAAACTAAAGATTTCGTTAGATGATGCAGAAAACTCATCAAAAGATCTTATGACTTTGGGTGCTTTCATAGATATTTCTGAAACTGAATTTGAGGCAATGCATCCTAGATTTACTGCAGTTAACATGTATAGACGAATGTGCGAGCGAGAAAATATTGAATTTAAACGAAACAAAATTGTAGATAGTATCGGAGTAATTTTAGAAAAACCATATGAGGATGCAAGAACTAAATAATGCTAAAATTGGTGAACAGCATTGAATATTGATCCTGAAACATGTAAACATCAACCTGTCTATTTTGGTGTGATAAACATTAACATCGATGAAAAAACAATTGGTTCAGTTGATGTGTGGCGATGTGGTGCGTGCAAGAAACGTTTCTGTGAAGAAAAGCAACTTGGAATTGAAGAGATAGCTGATTTAGTGGGAATGCCAAAAATTGATGCTGATGCAAAATGGGCTGTAACTGTATGTAAATTACAAAAAGGAAAATACAAATGGAAATTAGTCAAACTCAAAGAAAATGGAGACATCAAACATGAATGCTTGGATGAACAAGTAATTCCATTAAAAATAAATGATTACAAAATAGATGATGATAAACATTGGAGCTTTTTGATTGATGATAATGTTAACAAGGCTGTAGAAATTTAATCTTAAAAATGGATCTTAAAGTTCACATTAATAATATTCATGGAAGCCAAATGGCTGCAAAAATTACTGGTAAATTTACTATTGATAATAATGATTTTCGTTTTACTGCCATTGCATTTGGTCGAATAGGTGGTCAAAATATTGGTGCAAAACTTTCTAAAACAACTGAAACAGAATTAAAAAAATTAGGCTATGATATTGATGAGGTTATAATTACTCTTCAAAATAATTTAATTCAAGGAGATTTGACTCTTCCTGAAGGTCTCAAAAAAGAATCCTTTGTTGATGACTAGAATTGGGCTTCTGCTAGTGCTTTTGCACAAGAACAATTTCTATTTTTAGGAATACTATCAATTAATTCTGTCAGAATTTTTTTTGTTATTTCTACATTTTTTGATAATGTTTCTAAAACTTGTTTAGCTGTAACTGGTTTGTCTGCCCATACATCATAATCTGTGACTGTTGAAATTGATGCATAACACATTTGTGCTTCTCTTGCTAGTTGACATTCTGGAACAAGTGTCATTCCAATAATATCTGCACCCGTTGTTCTGTAAAATTTTGACTCTGCTTTAGTTGAAAATCGTGGACCTTCAATGCAGACATATGTACAATCTTTATGAATTTTTATTCCCAGATTGTCTGTTACTTGTATAATTGATGATTGTAATTCTGGACAAAAAGGATCAGCTACTGAAATATGAATTACTTTGCCTTTTTCTGAAAACGAACCATCTCTTGATTTTGTAAAATCTAAAAATTGTGATGGTAATACAAAATGACCTGGTGCTAATTCTTCTTTTAGACTTCCAACTGCTGATGGTGCAATGATTCTTGTAACTCCCAATTCTTTGAATGCCCAAATATTTGCTTTAAAATTAATCATATGTGGTGGAATTGTATGTTTTTTACCATGTCTTGGAAGAAAAGCAATTTTTCTTCCTTTGAATGTTCCAACAGTTATTGTATCTGATGGTTTTCCATATGGTGTATCAATATCTACTTCTTGTGAATTTTCAAGTAATCCTGAATCATAAATTCCTGTTCCTCCAAAAATTCCAATTTCGACATCATTTTCCATTAGTATTTCACCAATGATTTACAATCATATTTGCTAATTCCTTTCATCCCGTTCAATTCTGTCAATTCAATTAGGAATGCAAAACCTGTGATTTTTCCTCCTACTTTTTCAATTAATTTTGCAGATGCTTTTGCCGTGCCTCCCGTTGCAAGTAAATCATCACAAATGAGAATTTTTTGCCCTTCTTTGATGATGTCTTTTTGAATTTCTAGTGTATCTTTTCCATATTCAATTGTGTATGATATTTTTGTTGTTTTTCCTGGTAATTTCCCTGCTTTTCTGATCATTATCATTCCTTTATTGTACCTTGTAGCTAAAACACTAGCCAGAATGAATCCTCTTGATTCTATTCCTGCAAAAACGTCGATATCTTTTGGATGAAATTTTTTTGAAAATTCATCTGCAATGAAAGACAATGATGATGGATCTTTCAAAATTGGACTAAAATCTCTAAATAAAATTCCTTTTTTAGGAAAATTTGGATATTCTGCAATTTTTTCTTTAAGATTCATGAATACTAAAATTATTTAGTAAATAAAATTGTTTAAAATTATTCTAATGTAAAAGTACCATTTACGGAATGAAATGCATCTGTTGCAGAAATTGTATATGTTCCAGGTTCTGTGTCTTTAGGAATTATCCATGGTAAACTAATATCTCCTTGATCTGATGCTACAAATGATAATGTTTCAATAATTTCTCCATCCGATGCAATGATTTCAAATGCTACTGTTTGTTTGGCACCAATCACTTTGATTAAAATTGTTTTTCCAACTCCTGCCACCTCAAATCCTTCTTCAATAGATACTATCATTCCTTCTTCTAATGTAGATAAAACTTCAATTTCTATAGTATGGAAATTAGAACCACTTTTTGCATTAAATTTCCATATGCCATGTATTGCATCAGATGGAATTCTAAAAGAACTTTCTGAAATTTTTCCATTTTTATCTGAAAATGTTTCTTTTTCCTTAATGATATTTCCATCTGAATCCATTAAGGTAACTGTTAGCAAAACATTCTCTGCTGTATCGCCCAAAAGCAAAATTGAATCACCTGATAGATATGCCTCTTTTGTAGTGTTGATTTTAATTTCTCCTGAACCAGTTTGTAATCCTACTGTGAATACTTTAGTACTTTGAGAACTACCTTTGCTAATAACTGCAGCATACACTCCAGATGGATAACCCGTCAAATCTAGTTCATAACTTCCTCTACCGTCGGGTTGTATAGTGATGGATATGGTGTCTCCTTTTGGTTTATCTGATGGGTCAATTATCAATAAACTAACAATGTCAGATGCCTTACCTGATAATGTAATAATTGCAATATCTCCTGCTTTGTAATTCAAACTATCAAATTCTAAATTAACTGGAATTGTTGGTAGTTGACCTATTCCTGTAAAAATAAACTCTTTTTCTTTTTCTTGAGTTGCAATAATTGTGTATGTTCCTTTAAGGGCAATTTGTTCTGTTTGATATTCAAAATTTACAAATCCATCTTCACCAACTTGAAATATGTCTGCAAAAATTTCTTTTCCTACTGGATTTTCTATGATGATTTCTATTGGTTTATTTGGTAATGCTGTTCCATTAAACTTCATTATTTCTCCCTGATTAAATTTTAAACTAGCAGGTGTTATGACAATAATTTTATCTGATTCTACTGTCCATTGTTTTAGAATGTTTTGCCTTCCATCTGTAATTGTTGTACTATATTTCCCAAATTGCATATCTGCTGGAACAATGATTGGTTCTGCTAATTTCCAATTACCTTTACTGTCTATTTCTCCGGTTCTTGTTACAAAAATATCTCCATCTTCATTTGTAACAGTTGATGTAATTGCACTACCCGGATCACCTGTTCCAAATATTTCTAAAAAGTCCCCTCTGTGAACAATATTTGGAATACCTTGAATTGTTAGCTTTATAATTTCTGAATCTGGAATTCTATCTTCAATTTTTTCAATTCTAATACTGATTTTTTCTTCTTTTCCTTCTTTGTCTTTTATTTTAAAATCTACTCTTCCTTCATTTTGTCCTTCAGGAATTTTCATTGTAGTCATAAAGTGACCATTTTTGTCTGTTACAAAACTACCAATTTTTTTAGATTCCACGTAAAAATCAAATTCTTGTGAACCTCCAAATTTATCACCTGTTACTCTAATTGATGAGCCTACATTTGGTTTCTCTGGAACAATTCGAAATGTTGATTCAGAATTTATTCCATCTTGTGATTTTTCTGATTCTTCATTTACATTTGGAATTGTAACAACATTAGATATTTCTGAGGATAGCACAACTCCTGTATCTGTTACCTCCTCTTTGTCATCTATTACCTTCCAATTTATCCCTGGATTTGGTTTATCTGTTTTAACTCCAAACTTTACAGATTCTCCTGGTTTAATTGAATCTGATGATGTAAAAATTACAACTCCTAGTGGAGTTTTTTCTCCAACCCAACCTTTTTCTGTTTTAAAAGATTCAAAATTAAAATCACTTCCCAACCAAATTCTAAAAGTATTGATATCTTTATTTGAATTATTTTCTACTTGAATAATTGTTGTTTCATCTAATGAAAAACTTTTGACATTTACTTCTTCAGCATATGAGTTTATAGGAATTGTAATTAGAACTAGTGAAAATAATAATACAATTGAAAGAAACATTCCATTGGTAGTATATTTATTCATAATATCTTGACTCCTAATCCTTCACTTGTAATTATTTTTGAAATTTTTCTATTTTTTAGTTTAGTGTTATTCATGAGAAGCCTTCTTTAATCCTAAATTTTGGCCTTTTGAAATTTATCTAAATTAGGTTTTGTGTTTACATTTTGATACTGTCTAATTCTTTCAGCAATTAATCTATACAATGATCTAAATTGGTCTTTAGTTTTATCTGATAGAAAATCAGTTTCTTCAAGTGTGATTTTTTCACAAATATATCTAGTAATTTCCTCATTATCAAATTCTCCCCAATCATCATCACTGTGCTCTTGCCATATTTTTTTTAATTTCTCAAGATTTCCTTTTCCTTCTTTAGATGCCATATCTTGAGGTGTAATGTTTGAAAATCCTTCTTGTCTTAATTTTATTTCATAAGTTTGGTTTACTGGATGTAAATAATCCTCAAGAACGATATAATCCTCAATTGATTCTAATTTTTTACCTTCTCTTTCAAAGAATATGGTTTGAATGGATGAAAAGTCATTTGAGACTAATTGGGCTGATATTTGCTTGGATTCATCCGTATTATCTAGTAAAACGAATGTCCTGTATCCATGATTTCTATAAAAAATAGCTAAAGGCAACACTGAATTTTTGTTATATGCTGCAATGATGTTTAATGGATTCATTGAGATATTTGGATCTTTTAAGAATTTATCAAAAGCATTAAGATACATTGCATCTGATATTGTTTCCACAATTATTATTGGTCTAGAATTTGTACCAATTTCTCTATCTACAATTGATTCTATTTGACCTCTGGCTAACCCATACAAGATCGGAGTTAATGTTTTATCATCTGCATTCCAATAATCATAAAATATTCGACTAAGATGTTTTCTCTTGTCTAATTCTACAACAAGCAAATTACCTGGTGTATAATCAAATATCATAAATGGTGAATGAGTTGCATACAAAACTTGATTAGAACCTGCCAAGTTTTTCAACAAATCTGAAATTCCCATTTGTTGAGTTGGATGAAGATTTCTTGCAGGTTCATCTAAAAGTAATATTGCCTCTTTTAATTCAGATCTTTGAGTTTCAGCTGCAAAGTTTACAATAAAAGAAAATGTCCATTTAAATCCCTCAGCTCTTCTATTTAACAATCCTGTGTTTGTAATTGTTCCATCTCTGTGAACATCAGAAATTACAACACTCAAAATATTTCCAGGATTGTATCTCAAATCTACATGGATTGGATCACCTTTCCATGCTGGATTTAATTTACTAGTTAATCTATTACTTGCTGCATTGAGAAGTTTAATACATTTTGAAGGACTAGTTTTTACCTCATCTAATTCCTTCATGTCTAATTCAGCTAAATAAAATAGATTTCTTACAGTCTCTGCCTTGTCAAACTCTTCCACGTATTCAATTGAATCTGTTCTTTCTCCTTTTTCTTCTCTAAGGTATTCGTTGAGATTTATGTTACCATAAATTTTTTTGTAATCTGAAAAATAAACAAATCTTGGATGTAATTCAGATGCAATAAAATTCTCTAGCGCTGATTTTTCACTTTCACCACTTAGAAGATTTGTAAATTGATTTTCTGGTTTTTCATAGATTTTTTCCCATTCTTCAATTACACTAGATTCTTGGATGGCAATAACATGAAATTGGTTACTAAATTCAGCCATTTCACTATCAAAGATTTCTTGATTTTTTGGAACTACATCATCAAAGAATTTTGTGTCCACCTGAATTCTAAGATGATTTGGTATTGTATCTAAAAATTCAATTATTTGTTTTGAAAAATTTTCCCATGAGTTAAGTCCTTTATTTTTTTCTTCACCTAGTTCAATATCTTCAAATTCATACTGAACCTTTTGATTACGATTTGTTCTAAATAATTTGATTTTTTTTATATCTGGTAAACTTGGAAATTTTTCTTTTAAAATTTCTCTTTCATGTTGATTAAAATCAAAATCTCCTTCTGCTATTCTAATCTCATCTTTGAGCTCTTCATGCATTTCATCACAAAGATCTAGATCTGAGACTTGTTCATCTTTATTCAACAATGTCAATGCTTGAAGGATAGTTGTTTTTCCACTTTCATTTCTTCCAACAAAAGCTGCTAAATCCCCCACTGTAATCTCTCCAGAATCATGAATGCATCGATATGCTCTAACTCTGAATTTTCTAAGTCGCATCTAGCGATATTTAGTTGGCTACGATTTAACTTATTCGTCAGATTGATCTCGTGTTTGCAAATTTTGCTAAATAGATATAAGGGAATTGAGGATTTTAAAACAAAATGGTTACCCGGAAAGTTTTTCTTGTATTTGGCTTGCCAGTAATTTTTTCAATAATTTTTGGTTCTGTAGTATTGAATGACATCCTTCAACAACCAAATCGTGAATTAAATATGTGGCCCATGTCTTTTTCTGAGACTTCTTCTCATGATGCTATAATTGAAATAATTGGATTATCAAATCAATACTCTACATCTGAACCAGTAGAAATCAAAATCAACGTAAATGATAGTTCTTTTGATTGTGGAGATCTTTATGTCACGATTTACTCTTCTGAAAAAAATGTAATTACTCAAGGTGGATATTTTGAGCAATGTTTTGAAGAAGGAAATTATTTACTTCCAATTGGGGACTCTTTTTCAGAAATTGTTGATATTCCTGGTTCTTATGAAATTGTAGTAGAAATGGTTTCAAAAGAATTAAAGAACATATCAATAAGGGGAATATTTACTGTTAAATAGGAATGAATTGTTGTATGATAAATAAGAAACTAGTTTTAAAAAATGAGGTGATTTGATGGCAAAGAAAAAAGATACTATAATTGATGAAGCAAAAAAAATTAAGTCAGAATTAGATGAATTAAAAAATAAAAAGAAAAAATTAGATTCTTCAAAGAAAGCTGAAGGCAAACCAGTAAAGAAAACAGCAAAAAAAGCTGAAGCCAAACCTGCAAAAAAAGCTGAAGCCAAACCTGCAAAAAAAGCTGAAGCCAAACCAAAACCTGTGAAAGTAAAAAAATTAACTAAAAAAGAATTAGAAGAAATTAAAAGAATTGAAGAATTAACTCTTGAAGAAGAATTAGAGGAAGAACTATCTGATCAAGAAATTGAAAATTTTAAAATTGAAAAAGTTGACATGGAGAGACTTACAAACAAAGTTTGTGATATTTTAGCAGAACGTGAATCAGATGGAATGTTTCAAAGTGAATTATGGAAAAAACTTAAACTTACAAGTCGTGATGGTTCTCGTTTAGCATTAAAGCTTGAAAGAACTGGTTTTATTACAAGAGAAAAACTCCTTGAAAATAATCGTTGGACATACAAATTAATCTTAAAGAAAACGCCCATCAGTACTGAATCAATTGTGAATGCACCTTGTTTGACTTGTACTGTTGAACAGAAATGTTCTCTTGAAGGAGAGATAAGTCCTGAAAACTGTCAATTCATTGAAGATTGGGTAATTATTGAATTAAAAAAATCTGCGAAGTCTAAATGAAATTAATAGATGCTCGAAAAGATTATTATCGAAAGTTAGCACATGACCAAGGTTTTAGAAGTAGGTCTGCATTCAAACTCAAAGAACTAAATCAATCCTATCGTCTTATTGGTCCTGGTTTTTATGTTCTGGATCTTGGGTGTGCCCCTGGTGGTTGGACCCAAATGGCTGTAAAATTGACTGGAAATCAAGGACGAGTTATGGGTGTTGATTTATCATTTGTTGAAGAGATTCCTCATGCCTATCTAATTCGAGAAAATATTGAAAATGAGCATGTAATTGATGAGGTAATGTCTTATTTTGGGCGTAAAGTCAACGCTGTAATCTGTGATCTATCTCCTAAGGTTAGTGGAAATTGGTCAGTTGATCATGCTAAACAAATTTCTTTGAATTATGATTGTGTCAAAATTATGGATAAAGTTTTGGCAAATAAAGGAAATGCAGTATTCAAAATTTTTGATGGTGAATACTCTATGGAGTTTAAAGACTATGTCAAGAAAAAATTTGCAAGAATAAATCTTACAAAACCTAAAGCAAGTAGAAAACAAAGTAGTGAATTATACTGTGTTTGTCTAGGGTTTATTGGATAGTCTGAAATATTTTAATAATTTCATTTATTTTTGCATTTGTTCTAAATCCAGTTGGACTAAATGATGTTACACTAGCTTCAAAATTATTTTTTTGTAGATTTATTATTGCATTTTCTAATTTTGGTGGAGATGATTTCATTCTTGATGCAATTTCATCTAGGGTGAAATATGTTCCAGGCATTTCTGATTCTGCAAGACATTTACCAAGAATTTTTTCACAAGTTTTATCTACTGTTGAATTTGGAATTTCTAATAACATATCTTCAACAAATCCTTTATCAAAAATTTTTCCAATCCATAATGGTCCTGCAATACTTGTTTTTAATTCACATAATTCACATTTTAATTCTTGCTCAATTGTAATTTTTCTATGACCACAATTTTTACAATGTATGATATATCCAATATTTTTTTCTTGATCTGGTCTATTTTTTACTTTAACATATGTTCTGTAATAATGCATTTCACTTTCCACAAACATTGGAATTATTTCTACTCCTAATCTTGCTGCAACAACTCTAAGACATCCAAGTACCAATCTAATTGCCATCTCATTTCCATATTCTACTCTTACTGGAATCCCACCATATTTCCTCTGACATGCATCCTGAAATAATCCATTTAGAACTTGAAGATCTGTGGCTGCAGTAGAGAGAATACCTCCATGCATTGTGGCCCTAATTCCACAGTCAAAAAATGCTGCAGGCGAGCCAAATGGGTCAATATCGATAATTGAACCTCTTTCTCCTTTTTTTGAATGATCACTCAAAAATCTACATACTTCTTTTTCAGAAAACTCGATATTTTCTAATTTATTTAACCCTGCTGAGTATTCAGCCATTTTTAGTGCACTTGGGTTTAGATCATTGATTATCAAATTATCAATTTCTAATTCATTTGCAACTCGTAATCCTCTAGCCCCAATTCCTGCTAATCCTTCTAAGAAAATTTTTGGACCTTGAAATTTTTTTAAAAATGCTGCGTATGCTAAAATTGAAAAATCTCTATTTAATTTTGCTTTTGGATTAAAAAATGCTGGTTCTTTTGGTGGAACTTTATCTGTCATTGATTTTTTTGGAACTAGTAGTTTTGTATCTCCTTCAACAATTTCTTGTAAAGCTTCATTTGGAATTTCCACTTGTTTTCTATTTTTCTAACCCTATAACGGTTTAATACTTGCGCATTTTCACAAAATTTATGCAAATTTGTGGGATTGATGATGCTGGACGCGGTCCTATGTTGGGGCCTCTTGTAATAGCTGGAATTTCTTTGGATAAAAAAAAATTGAAAAAATTAACATTATTGGGAGTTAAAGATTCAAAAAAACTTTCTCCAAAATTACGTGAATCTCTTTACAAAAAAATCATTGAAATTGTTGATGACTATTATGTTGCAAAAATTTCTCCAAAATCTATTGATGCGAGTGTAAAGAAACACTGTCTAAATGGATTAGAGGCAAAATATATGGCAAAAGTTGTCTCAAAACTAAATCCTGATATCTCGTATGTTGATTCCTGTGATGTAAATCCAAAAAGATTCGGTAAAGAAATTTCCCGACTATCTGATAACCATAAAATAAAATCATATCATCGTGCTGATAGTAGATTTGTGGTAGTATCTGCTGCGTCAATTCTTGCTAAAGTGACTAGAGATAGGGCAATTGCTAGATTAAGAAAAGAACATGATTTGGGTAGTGGCTATCCATCTGATTCTGTAACTGTGAAATTTGTGACTAAATATTATAAAAAAAATCATAAAATGCCTAGTTTTGTGCGTAAAAGTTGGAAGCCTGTTCAGCGAATAATAGAAAATAACTAGTCTTAATATTTTGCAATTACCATTGCATGGTCTTTGTCATATGGATGCAAATCTATGGTTTGTAAAACATCAAATTTTTCTCTTAATTTTTCAACTTCTTCATCAACAATTCTTTTTGGAGCTTTTGTTACATCAATACTTCTTGTTTTGATAACTAGAAAAAAATATCCTCCTTTTTTTAGATACATTTCACAATTACGAATTGCTATTTCTGTTTGATCAGGTTGAGCAATATCCACATACACTACATCAACTTTTCCAAACATTGAAAAATACTCTTTTGGTTTTCTTGCATCTTGTAAAATTGGAATAACATTTTTTCTAAATCCTGCCACTCTATCTAAAAAATCTCTTGCAACTCTACTTGCATGTTCTACTGCAAAAATTATTCCACTTGGACCTACTATGTCTGAAATATGACTAACTGTAGTTCCAGTTGATGCTCCCAAGTACAATACTTTGGTTTTATTTTTAAACGGAAAATCTTCTAAACCATTCATTATTGATGCTGCTAATTTACTTCTAAACGCATCCCATAATCTATACTCTATACTTTTTTTGATAATTAATTTTTCTTTGTAAACTTGGTTTCCTGGTACAAAATTCTCAGTTGCTAAATTTTCTCTTCCTTCAAACTTAATCCAAAAATATGATTGATTATCTTCTTCCAAACTTCTTTCTCTTTTTATTTGAATCAGATCTTTCATAATTACTTCGTCCACCTTCGCTTCTTCCACTGCCACCTTCTCGTCTATCATTAAATCGTCCACCTTCGCTTCTTCCACTGCCACCTTCTCGTCTATCATTAAATCGTCCACCTTCGCTTCTTCCACTGCCACCTTCTCGTCTATCATTAAATCGTCCACCTTCGCTTCTTCCACTGCCACCTTCTCGTCTATCATTAAATCGTCCACCTTCTCTTCTTCCACTGCCACCTTCTCGTCTATCATTAAATCGTCCACCTTCTCTTCTTCCACTGCCACCTTCTCTTCTTCCACTGCCACCTTCTCTTCTTCCACTGCCACCTTCTCGTCTATCATTAAATCGTCCACCTTCTCTTCTTCCACTGCCACCTTCTCTTCTTCCACTGCCACCTTCTCTTCTTCCACTGCCACCTTCTCTTCTTCCTCCTCCGAAGTTTCCTCCATCACGCTCAAATGATTGAGGTCTTCTGATATCTTTTTCAGTTGGATTTTCATATTTTTTGCCAATCTCTCCAACTCTGATGTTGAGTTTTTCAAGTAAAGTTTCATTCAATCCTTCTCCATAGACATCTACTCTTGCAGCTATGACAGCTTTTGCAGCTACTGCGCGAGCGATTTTTCCTCTTTGCCATCTTGGAGCTGAATGAACCATTGCATGTTGGAATAATAATCCGTGTTTTGGTGGTTGAGAACCTGTCTTCAATGCTCTAAACAATGCTTTTTCTGCACCTAAAACTTGAATCGTACTTGCAGGCATTGATGCCATTTTCTTGAGACTTCCAGCTCGTCCTAAAAGTCGTGCACCAACTGCAGTTCCAAGAATTGCTGAAATATTTGGAGCAATTAATTGCATTTCAGATTCAACATGGTCTTCTAATTTTTTACGTAATTCATGAAAATCTAAAATTTGTTTTGCAATTGATTGAACTATGGATAAATTAAGTTCAGAGATATCCCCTCCTCTACTTTTTGATGAAATTAATGATAACATGTCTACTTTAGATTCTGGAAATCCTGCATCCTCAAAAATTTGTTTGGTAAATGATTCTCGTTTTCCTGCAAGTACAATTTGTGCATATCCGTTAATACTATCAATGATGTTATCTAATTCTGGAAAATGTAATCCATACCATTCTCTTAATCTTGAACTCAATGCGTTAGCTATTTTATCAATTTCGTCTAGTGAGTTAATTGCTTGAATAATATGTAAATCTGGACTTTCTGAAACTTTGGTAACAATTGATGATGATAATCCTAAAGCAAATTCTCTAAGTTTTCCTAACGCATCTTCAGGATTTGAAGCAAAACCTGAATCAACAATTATTTGAGGTTTTGTTGCTTGAACAATTTCTAATTTTGACTCATCCATAATTTGACAATCAACATTATTTTTTTTCAAAATTGCTAGTAGTGATTCATCACTAATTGCAAATCCTCTTTGAATCGAAAATAGATAATTTACCAATTCATTTAATTTTGCTTCTTTATTTTTTATTGAAAGATATTCTTTAACATTATTTGAGAATGAAAATGCTCTTTCTAGTTTCTCTTCATTGAAAACTGCGATTCCCAACTCTGTTAAAATTACAGAATACATGAATAGTTCAGTCTAAATCACCTTTAAAAAAGGTACCAGAACTATGAATCAACTATTATATTCGAAACTAAGTTCATTAATCAGTGGAACCCAGTCTTGCAACTTCCATAGGTCAAATCCAATTAGAACGACCTGTAATGCTTGCATCTGGAATTTTGGGAATTTCTTTGGATGTTTTTAATCGTCTTTATCGCTCAGGTGCTGGAGCCGTAGTAACAAAATCCCTTAGTACTGAACCTTGGGATGGATATCCAAACCCGACTATTTTTAGTGTTAATGGCGGTGGATGGATGAATGCTGTAGGGCTGTCTAATCCCGGAGCACCTAATTTTGCCAAAATGATAGAATCTAATCAAGATGTTCCAATTATTGTAAGTTTGGTAGGTTCAATTCCTGCTGACTTTGAATTGATGATAAAACAATTTGAAAATTGTAAGGTAACTGCATATGAATTGAATCTTTCATGTCCACATGTTGCTAAAGTTGGATTGGAGGTTGGTGATGATCCTGAATTAGTCAAACAGATTGTTACTACTGTTAAAAATTCTACCAAAGTCCCAGTAATTGCTAAAGTCGGTTTGGGTACTACTCATTATCTAAAAACAGTTGGAACTGCAATTGAATCTGGAATTGATGCAATTACTGCAATCAATACTGTTCGAGCCATGGCAATTGATGTGGAAACACAACGACCTATACTTAGTAATAAATTTGGAGGATTGTCTGGTACTCCAATTAAACCAATTGCATTAAGATGTGTTTATGAAATTTCTTCAAAATATGACATTCCAATTATTGGATGTGGCGGAATTTCTAACTGGGAAGATGCTATTGAATTTTTCTTAGCAGGTGCTTCTGCAATTCAACTTGGAAGTGCTGTAGGTGATAATTGGATTAGTATTTTTGATGATATCAATAAAGGAATATTACAGTATATGAAAAAGAAAAATTTTTCTACATTACAGGAGATGGTAGGTCTTGCAAAGAAATCATAACCATACAAAAATTATCACAATTGAAAAAGTGATTGATGAAACACCTACTGTTAGAACTCTAGTTTTCTCAGATGAGATCATGGCAAATGTTCTTCCTGGCCAATTCGCAATGGTTTGGATTCCTGGAATAAATGAATTACCAATGAGTGTAATGATTTCACAAGAATCTGGAAAAGCTGCTTTCACTGTACGGAAGCATGGGGATGCATCAACTGGTTTATTCAATATTAAAGTCGGTGGACAAATTGGAATTCGAGGCCCTTATGGCAATTCTTTTGATCTCAAAGAAGGAAAATTATTGTTAGTTGGTGGTGGAACTGGTCTTGTTCCAATGATGAGATTACTTACATTTGTAAAACCTACTGATGATGTCACTGTTCTTATTGGTGCAAAATCAAAAGATGAGGTATTTTTTGAAGATTTATCAAATACTCTTTTAGAAAAAAACACTCACAAAGTCCTTGTTTCTACTGATGATGGGAGTTATGGAGAAAAAGGCTTTGTTACTGATTTAGTTGAAAAACTTGTTAGTGAAAATCAATTTGATGGTGTGTACGTTTGTGGCCCTGAAATTATGATGTATAAAACAGTACAATCTGCTCATTCTAGGAAAATTTTTGTCCAAGCTAGTCTTGAACGAATGATGAAATGTGGAGTTGGAATTTGTGGAAGTTGCTGTGTAGGTGAAGATCTTGTTTGTAAGGATGGCACTGTATTTGATGGTGATCATTTATCCACGAATAAAGAATTTGGTATTTCTCACAGGAATAAGGCGGGAATTTTAGAAAATTACTAATTTTGGCTAGCAAGGTTTAAAATAAATCATAAAAGCATTTCCGTGAAGAGAATGGGCACTCCAAAGATCGTTTTAACTGCTGATCGTACTTTGATGTCTCCTTATCGTGGTTTATCTTTAGCAACATTTTTTGGATGTGCACCAGCACTTGATCCTAATAGAGATAAGAATAGTTTTTGGTACAAGATTCTTGGAAATCAAGTAACTCCAAAGATTTTATTTGATTTTATTTGTAATTATATTCCTCATACTAATGGTGTTGCAAATTATGCTCCATATGGATTAAGAAAATTAGAGGCTGGATTATTACGAGATGGATTTACCCGAGATGAGGTTGTAGTTGCACATCCAAACTTTATTGAACAATTCATTGGGCCTGAAACTGAAGTAATTGGAACCTATGAGATGGATCCTCTTGGAATGGGTCCTGTAACTATGACATTTACTTATGGACGAAAACAAACGTCTTATGATGAATTTTACAATGCTGAATTACATCACAGAATCAAAGCTGCTAAACTAAAAACTGGAAGTAAAGCCAAAGTAATTTCTGGAGCTTCTGGAACTTGGCAATATAATTATGATCCTGAGAAAATTGAAGAATTTGGAATCTATGCAATTTTAGAGGGAGAACTTGGTGGAATTGCTCCTGAGATTGATGGACATGCAGGACGATTTTTCAATTATCTGATAAACGGTGATTTTGAAAATATGGATCCATTCAGAAAGAGAAGTGATTTTAAAGTAAACATAAAAGAATTTGAAACAAATAATAAAAAAATTCATGCACGATTTGTTAATTTCTGGGACAGACCTACTATAGATGAAATTCCTGATATTATAGAACCCAGTATGCATGGAATGGTTGAGGTAATGCGTGGTTGTGGTAGAGGTTGTAAATTTTGTGATGTAACATTACGATCTTTGAGATATTATCCACCAGAAAAAGTTGTAAAAGAAATTGAAGTTAATATGAAAAAAGGTGGTGCAAAATCTGCATGGATTCACAGTGATGATATTTTTGTTTATGGTATGGATCCAAGAACTGCAAAAGGAATGGAACCAAACAGAGAAGCATTAGAAGAATTATTCACTGCAATTATGGCTACTGGAGTTGAACATACAAATCCAACACATGGAACATTGGCTGGTGCAATTGCTGATGAAAAACTTTTACCAAATCTTTCAAGAATAATTAAAGCTGGCCCTAGTAACTTGATTGGTGTTCAAGCCGGTCTTGAGACTGGAAGTTTAAGATTAATTGGAAAGTATGCCGATAGAAAGCTTGCACCATATGATCCATCCGAATGGCACTGGGTAGTTAAAGAAGGAGTAAAGGCAATGAATGAAAATTATTGGGTTCCTGCATTTACATTAATTATGGGTCTTGATAATGATGAAACCCCTGAGGATTCATGGGATACAATTCGATTAATTAGTGAGTTAGAACATGAACAACCCGATTCTATGTTTACTGCAACTGCATTAACATTTGTTCCAATTGGATTGTTAGAGCAATCCAAATTCTTTAACATTGGACAAGAAATGACTCCTGCCCAACTTGGTGTACTTTACAAAACATGGCAACACAATTTCAAATATGCTATACAAAAATTCATGACTAAAACTGGTTCAAAAGGTCCTCAAAGATATCTCTTTAATGCACTTGCAAGATCTCTTGGAGGTGTTCCACTTAGTGCAATGGAAAAATATGCACGCAGGAAGAGTAAGGAACATGAAAGAGTCATTGATGTAATTAAAAACAAGTACTGGTAGTCATACAAATACATAAATTCACTATTCTGTGGTGTTATTCATGGCAACACACGGTTCACTTACTAAAGCAGGTAAAGTACGAGGACAAACTCCAAAAGTTGAAGGACGAAAAATTGTAGGCGATAGTTCTAGTGTTGCAAATAAAAGTAATTTCAAAAAACGATTTGCTTTAGGTAGATATCCTGGTCAAAACAAACCTGGCCAAAGAAGAAAACGACGATAGTTGTTTTGTTAAAATTTTCTAGTTTTACGATCTTTTGTAAAACAATACTCTTATAAAGTACTGGTACCGTACTATACGGTATGGTAGAAGATTTAAGATTAGATAGTTTAGAGGGCGTAGGTCCTGTAACTACAAGAAAATTATCCGATGCAGGTATCCACAACGTCATGGATCTCATCGTCAGAGGTCCTGTAGATATTGCAGCCATAACTGGAATGGAAAAGGATACTGCTGAAAAAATTGTCAATAAAGCCCGTCAACATTTAGTTGAAGGGGGATTAATTGCCAAAGATTTTGTTAGTGCAACTGAGATTTACAAACACAGACAAAGTATTGGTAAAATTTCAACTGGTACAAATTGTCTTGACACATTGTTTGATGGAGGTATTGAGACTCAAGCATTGACTGAAGTTTATGGCGAATTTGGTTGTGGTAAAACACAATTTGCTCATACATTATCTGTTATGGTGCAAAAACCAAAAGAAGAAGGAGGTCTTGATGGAGGTGTTCTATACATTGATACCGAAAATACTTTCAGACCTGAAAGAATTGTAACTATTGCTAAATGCCATGATATGGATCCAGAAAAAGTTTTAGACAGAATCATTGTTGCTCGTGCATATAACAGTGCACATCAAATATTAATTCTTGAAGAAGCTGGTGCAATAATTGAAGAAAACAACATCAAACTAATTGTTGCAGATTCTGCAGTTGGATTATTCCGTGCTGAATATCTTGGACGTGGAACATTATCTGTAAGACAGCAAAAACTAAATCACTTTGTTCATTTGTTATCAAGAATTGCAGAGACATACAACTGTGCTGCACTTGCAACTAACCAAGTTATGGCATCCCCTGATGTCTTCTTTGGAGATCCGATTCGTCCAGTTGGTGGTAATGTAGTTGCACATACCAGTACCTATAGAATATACTTTAAGAAATCAGGCAAGAAACGAATTGCAAGAATGGTGGATAGCCCTCATCATCCTGAAGAGGAAGTAATCTTTGCTTTAGGTGCAGCAGGTGTTGTAGATCCTGAAGAAGTCGACAAAAAGACAAAAAAGACTACTAAAAAAGCAACTACTAAAAAAGTAAAAACACCAAAAATAGAGCTTACAGTAGAAACACCAGAAATTGCAACTACAGAGGAACCAACAGTAGAAACACCTGAAGTAGAGGCTACAGTGGAACCAACAGTAGAAACACCTGAAATTGCAACCATTGAAGAACCTCTAGTAAAAGAAATTGAATCTGATGATTCAGAATCAACAGAAGCATCTGAAGTAGAGGCTACAGTAGAACCTACAGTAGAAATCAAATCTGATGATTTAGAACCAACAGAAGAATAATCTCTTCTCTTTTCTCTAATTTTCTTTTTTGGTACTATTGATTAAATTATAATATCATTTGAAATCAGTACTATATCATGACTGATCTTTATCGTTTACTGCCCGAAGAAATGGAACAACTAGTAATGGATATGGGATATCCTAGATATAGGGCAGATCAAATCCTTCTTCCACTATATTATCAGTTCCCAAAAAGTTTTGATGATATTCCGCAACTTCCAAAAAAACTGAGAGAAGACTTAATCAAATCTGGTTATACAATAGGCTCTGCAAAAGAAACCCATCGTATTGTAAGTGATGATGGTGATACAACTAAATTATTATTACAACTTGCTGAAACTTCTGTTGAAACTGTTCTAATGCAATACGATTCATCAAAAATTGGCGGTCATCCAAGATCAACGATATGTGTTTCAACACAAATTGGATGTGCTATGGGGTGTGTATTTTGTGCAACAGGACAAATGGGATTTGAAACAAATCTTGCAGCTGAGGATATTATTTCTCAAGTAATTCATTTTGCAGAAATTTTACAAAAACGAGGTGAACATGTAACAAATTTAGTTTTTATGGGAATGGGTGAACCAATGGCAAATTATGATGAAATGATTCGTGCTGTAAAAATTTTGACACATGATAGAGGTTTTGGATTAGGTCAACGACACATTACTATATCGACTATAGGTATAACTTCTGGAATAGACAAACTAGCTGATGAAAATCTACAGATAGGTCTTGCAATATCACTTCATGCCCCAAATAATGAGTTACGAAAAAAATTAGTACCAACAGCAGGACCTAATTCAGTTGAAGAAATTATTGATGCTGGACAAAGATATTTCAAAAAAACTGGACGTCGTGTTACTTTTGAATATGCTTTGATGGGTGGAATTAATGATTCTCCTGAAATTGCAAAAGAACTATCTGTACTTTTAGAAGGAAATGGATCTCATGTGAATTTAATTCCAATCAATCCTACTGCTGGTAATTTTAAACGACCATCAGAAGATCGTGTCAGTGAATTTGAACAAATTTTATCAAATGCTGGGATAAATTGTACCGTTCGTATAGAGAAAGGAACTGAGATCTCAGCTGCTTGTGGTCAATTAAGAACTGATATTATTGATTCTACAAAAAATTAGTCCTAAGTGTTAAAATAGGGCTTTCGGAGATTTCACACAAATGGCAACTAAGAAAACTTCTGGTCGTTCACATGGATTTAAACACAAATCACGTAATGTAATGAAGAAAAAGGCACCAAGAGGTGTATCGTTTTTGTTACGTGAATACAAAGAAGGTCAACAAGCTCTAGTCATTATTGATCCTCGACAGCATAAAGGACTACCACATAGACGATATCATGGTAAAGTTGGTGTTGTAACTAATGTTGGTAGACGTTCTGTCACATTAACTGTGAAATTAGGAAATAAACCAAAAACCTTAATCACTAGATTAGATCACATAAAACCATTCGGTGTATAATTATGGAAGAAATACAAAAAAGACAAGCTGTTTCATTAGCTGAAGTTAAAGAAATTTTGGGTAAAGTTGATGTTGAAGAAATGGATCAAATTCAACGATGGACATATGATTATGTTTCAAAATTTGTAACAACTGATGCTAAAGAAGCAAAGAATATGAAAAAATTATTGATTAAAGAATGTGAACTAACAGAAGATGAAGCTGTTGAAATTGTAAATATTCGACCAACAAGTTTGGCTGAACTACGTTCTTTTACATTTGGTTGGAAAAAACTAATTCTTGCTGAAACCCTAGAAAAAATGCTCAAGATAATCAAGGAGCATTCGTAAGTTTTTAGGAGAGCATTTCATTTTGCATCGGGCACAATTCCCACCTAGAAAATATGAGGAACACGCATTTGTTTTGGATTTTAACCCTAGAGGAAAATCATCTACTGTACGTGGTAGAGATGGAATAATTGTAACAGGTATTGGAGAAGACCGTCTAACTCTATTGGAAATTCTTGGAGTTCCAAATTCTGAATTTGAGATTGGTGAGAAAATCTATATCGGAAAAGAAGGAAGAACTAAAGTTTTATCTGTTTTAGGAAAATTAGATTATGAAAAAATTTCATCTTCTGCACAAAGTGAATTAGAAACAATTGTGGAAACAATTGTAACTGTTAATGAATCAAAATTTATAGAATATCTAAATAAAGCACAACCACTAACTCCTAGAATTCATGCACTAGAATTGATTCCAGGAATCGGAAAGACCTACATGAAATTAATGTTAGAAGAAAGAGAGAAGAAATTTTTTGAAAGCTATCAAGATTTACAAGAACGAGTTGGATTAAAAGAACCAGTTAAACATATTTCAGAACGAATCATGGATGAAATAACTGGTCAAAGTAGAATGAATATTTTCGTTAAGAGATGATAAAACGAAAATTACTCGGACAACATTTTCTCAATTCACAAACTATCGCAAAATCCATAATTAGTGAGGCTAAAATCACAAAAAAAGATATTGTGTTTGAATTAGGAACTGGATTGGGTATTCTAACTCCATTATTATGTGAAAAAGCCCATAAAGTGATTTCAGTTGACGCTGATGAAAAACTGATTAGATCTGCAAAATCTAAATTTTCTGATATTGACAATCTTGTTTTAAAATCAGGTGATGGTTTTAAGGAACAAGATACATTCTCTATCTTTGTCTCAAATTTACCATATTCTAGGAGTAGAGATGCAATAGAATGGTTAGCACAGTCTTCTTTTTCTCATGGTGTGATAATGGTTCAAAAAGAATTTGCTGAAAAACTACTAGTAAAATCCTCAAAGAAAAGAAAAGCAATCACCATTACTGCAAATTATGCATTTGAGATATCTACTGTTTTAAAAGTTGGAAAAAATAATTTTTCTCCACCACCAGAAATTGATTCTGTGATTCTAAAGATAATTAAAAAAAATACCATGAGCAAAGAACTAGTTCAAACAATTAATAAAATTTTTTCCTATCGACGAAAAACTGTTAAAAATATTTTAAAACAATTCCATAAAGAAACTTTAATGGATAAACGAGTAGATGATCTTTCGGGGGATGAAATAATTAATCTTGCAAACCAAATTCTTGAAAAATGAAGAATATCCTCCATCTGAGGATACTTTTTTCATAGCAAATAATATTGAAAATGAAAAAGGAGAATATGCTTTAGATATTGGTAGTGGTTCTGGGTATCTTACAAAGTTATTATCTGAAAATTTTTCACTAGTTATTGGAACTGATATTAATTATAAAGTGTTACAACATCAAACTTCTTACAAAACAAAGAATTTGATCTGCTGTAATGGCTCAGATGCATTACAAATAAAATTTGATTTCATTGTTTGTAATTTACCTTATCTTGCAACTGATGAAATTTTAGATGTTGCAACTGATGGTGGTGCAGAAGGATTTGAGATTCCAAAAAAAATCTTTGATTCTATGTGTCAAAATATTAAAGAAAATGGCAAATTTATTTTTGTTACATCTTCATTATCAAACTATCAAAAATTAATTGATTATATTCAAAAACTAGGCTTGAAACCACGTATTATTGCTAAAAAGAAACTTTTCTTTGAAGAATTAATTCTTGTAGAAGCTAAAAACTAGTTATTTTCTTAATCTATCTTTTGCGTAAGTGATTATTGCATCTGTCATTTGTGTAGTTGATGCACTTCCACCAATATCCCACGTAACTGTATTTCCCTCATTGATTACTTGTTCTGTAGCAGAAAAGATTGCATCTCTAATTTCTTTTTCACCAAGATATTCTGCCATCCATGCACCTGATAATACAGTAGCAGTTGGATTTACTTTATTTTGTCCTGCAAATTGTGGTGCACTTCCATGTGCTGCCTCAAACATTGCAAAATTGTCTCCCATATTTGCAGAATAAATTAATCCAATTGAACCAACCAACCCTGATGCCAATTCAGAAATTATATCCATAAACAAATTCGTACTTACAAGAACTGCTCCATTGAATTGTTCTGGTGCCACAACCATTTGTTGTGCCATGTTATCAATGTAAATTTCTGATAATTCTACGTTTGTTCCTTCAACTGCCCTTTGAGCTGAATTCCAAAATATTCCATCTGTCATTTTTAGAATATTTCGTTTAGTTATTGCAACCATTTTTTTCATATCGTTTTGTTTTGCCCAACTCATTGCAGAATTTAGGAATCTATCACATCCTTGTCTTGTAATTTTTCTTATTGCGATTGCTGCATCTTCTGTGATTTGTGTTTCAATTCCTGTGTACAATCCTTCAGTTGCCTCTCTAAAACAAACACAATCAAGTTTCCTATCTGGAGTTAATCTGTCATAGGTTTTTGTTGGTCTAATGTTTGCGTATAATTCAAATTTTTGACGTAGCGTTACTGCTACACTTCTTGGAGCATCTGGAACGGGAATTGTTGTAGTTGGTCCCTTGAAACAACAGTCAGCATCTTCTAAATTTTTCATAGTTGAATCAGGAATGTATGTTGCATCTTTTCTTCCATTTTTTTCCCACTGTTCTGAGCCTACATCACATAGAATAATCTCTGATTGAAAATTACACTCTTTCAAAACTCTAAGCATTGAATCAACGACTTCAGGCCCTATACCATCACCTTTCATAACTGTAGCTTTTTTACTCAAAACTGTAATCATTTGAGGCATTTATTATTTAATTCTACCTTTGAAATTTTTTCTATAGTGATGATTTAATAGCTATTTTTTTTCAAATAAACCTAAATGAAAATAGTCCAAATTTCTGATTTACATGTTGGCTCTCAATTTTTACAAGAAAAATTTGATATTCTAGTTGATGAAGTCAATGAAATAAATCCTGATGTAATTGTCATTACAGGCGATTTAACAAATGAGGGTTTGATGAGTGAATACAAAGAATGTAAATCATTATTGACACAATTTAACACAAAAAAAATGATTATCATTAGCGGAAATCATGATTATAGAAATACTGGATATTTATTATTCAAAAAATTTTTCCCATTTGACACTGTAAATGAGTTAGATGATGATGTTGTACTAGTAACTGTTGGAACTGCAAGACCTGATAGAAATGTAGGTGAAGTTGGATATAGACAAAATTTATGGTTAGAGCGAACTATGAAAAAATACAAAGATAAAGTAAAGATTGTAGCAATGCATCACCATCTAATTGCTATCCCTGATACTGGTTCTGATCAACTAACTGTTGTTGATGCAGGTGATGTACTTCGAATTGTTTTAGATACTAAAGTTGATGTGGTTTTATGTGGACATAAACACAGACCATGGGCTTGGAATTTTGGAAAATTAACTGTAGTTAATGCTGGCACTGCAACTTCTGAACGTGTTCGTGGACTCTTTGAAAATACATACAATATTCTTACCATTTCTGAGAAAAAGGTTCACGTTGAACTCAAAATCGTAGGTGGAAAAAGACTCCCAATTAATGAAATTGTAAGTAATTATGGTCAATTTGAGGACGAGTGAATTTATTTACAGATTCATTCTAGGCATAATATGCGGGGGTCGCCTAGCCCGGTAGGGCGTGAGATTGCTAATTTCATGTTCGCAAGAACTCGTGGGTTCGAATCCCTCTCCCCGCGCCATTAAAACTTAATAGACGGATTTACGAAGTTTTAGTTATGGGACGAAGAAAAACTCAAAAAATTATTCGAACTGGCCCAAAAAATGCAACTACTGGAATGTGTCCACTATGCAAAACAATTGGTAAAATATTCGTTCTTGGCTCACCTGGAGAAGAACGTGCAAAGTGTGAAAAATGTCGTCAAGAATTTGAATTATAGCTCAAAAACTTACCTTCTCATCAACATCTTTACCCATAACTTTTTAAGACAATTTTTTGCTGATAAATAATTATGAGTTCAGAAGCTGAAACCATCTATGAGCGTGTAGCAAAACTTGAAGATGAGATTGCATTACTTAGAAGTGAAGTTGATATCATCAAAGGTGCATTAAGAAATAAAATTGCTCGTCATGAAATAGATTTGATCAAAAAAGGATCAGAAATTGATTCTATAATAGATTAATTTTTTGACTTTATACTTCTAATCAATTCTAAAATAAAATCCACGTCTTCTGCATTTGGATTTATTTCTAAATATTTATTCAAATATTTCAACGCAACTTCTGGATGAAGTAAACGGTCTTCTAGAATTCCTTTATCTCTAATATCATCTGGTGATTCTGGATGAATTGCTAAAACCATATTTACACAACGTAATGCTTTCTCATACACAAATGATTGTATGTAGGAATTCTTCAAGTTTCGAGACATTCTTAATAAAATTTGTTCAGGATTCACCTCATCGAGGAATTCTGGTTTAAACTCTATTTGATCACCATAATTTCTATCAAGAATTTCTTGCAAATCATCTACATCTAATAATATTCCATCATAAAATGGATCTAAAATCATCTCTTCGTTATACTTTACCAAAACATGTCCTGGAAATCCAACTATTTTTAATTCCAATCCAATAAATTTTGCAATCTCAACATAGAGAATTGAAATTGTAATTGGCAATCCTACTTTTTTATCAATTACCTCATTTAGAAAATTATTTTTTGGATTATAGTAGTCATTATCATCTCCACTAAATCCTAAATTTTCAAAAAGATGTTCATTAAGCATTGAAATAAGATATGTTGGATTTTTAACATCACTAACTGATTCTTTAAGAGATTTACCAATTATGATAATTTTTTTAATATATTCATCTACATCCAACTCTGGATATTCTAATAGCTGAGCAAATTTTAGACATTTTTCAACCAGATTAAAATTTGGATTTTTTACAAATGACATCCATTCTGCAACAAATGGATCAAATTTTTCTTCCAATTATTACTGGCTCAATTTTTTAAGATATAGTTGAGGATCTTTTAGTTCTCGAGTATTAGGAGGAATATCTATCATTTTCTTGAATGTATCTTTGCCTAGTTTTTCATATAGTATTTTTGTAAAGTCTTTACCCATACTCTTTCTTACTTGGTACGATGAGAAATCAGTTCCCATGAATGTGGAGAGATAATTTTGGAAATCTTTGTCGTCTTTTAGAATATTCTCAATTGCAAAACCTGCCATCCCCTCCATTGCAGTAAATGCTGCATGGTGCTGCTGAATTGGAACTAACCATTTTTTGTAAATTCCTAATAATTCTGGTATTAATTCACCTATTTTTGGGTCCATCTCAACGTGTGTAAATGTCATGACGTCAGGTCCTATCTGCTCAATTAGAAAATGATCTGGATTCAAAAAGAAAAATAGATTTGCTTTTTTTGCATATGGGAAACCATCAGGGACTGCTTGTAACTGACAATACTCTGATAGTTCATTTACAATTTTTGTATCAAGTGATAGAATGATTCCAGCCAATTCTTCATTAATTTTATTTACCTCTTTTGCTGCACTCTTGTTTACTTTTTGTAGATTCTCTTGTGCAGAATGAATGAGTTCTTCTAGTACTGTCATTTTTACTGCACCAATGTATCCTGAATTCACATCCTCAAAGTTTGATTCGTATGGCTCACCTTTCTTGTGTAGGATGATTTCAGGATATCGTGATAAAATAAATTTATTTAGATAAATTTCTCCATTCAGATAATCACCATACGTTGTAGTAAGTTTTGAGATGTATTGGATAGCATATGTGGAATATACAAAATATTTTTTTGTATCTTGTTGCATCAATTCTGCAATTTTTTTGTAATTCTCTTTTGCTACTGCATTAAATAATTCTGTGACAAATTCATTTGATTTATCATCTGAAAATACTTTTCTACCCTTTATTCTCTTTAATTCTTCTAGCTCTGGAAATTTTAATTGGAGATTTTCTGGAACACTAATTCCTAAAAATTTCTCGACTTTACTTTTTAAAATTGGAAATACCTCATTTGCAATATCCTCTAGTCCTCTAAATTCTACCTTACCTGCAATGTTATCTCGTGCTTTAACTGCAAGTTCTATGATCTCTTTTTCCTCATCAATTTCAACTGATAATTGACCAAATAGCGCCTCTGCAAATTCTTGATATTCACCCAAGTTGCATAAAATTAAAAAATACTACATTTATTTTTTCATATCTTGTTGTTGTTTTGAAAGATTAGATACTTGGTTACAACTACCACATCCATTCTTTCTTGTTCCAAACCAGATTAATGCTGATGGCATCAAAGCATAAAGTAACATAGCGTTTGGAAATCCAAGCAATGAATCATTTTCAGTAATAATTCCTGATAAAATTATGATAAATGTGGTAATTGCTATAATTCCTGAAATTCTATTTAGCCAGTCTTTGTTATTCATTTTTTATCCACATGAATTACATTCAAACTTTTTTTTAGATTTGTGAGCTTTTTCCATATGGCGTAATGTTCTCTGGGAATCAGAAAATTCCATGTCACATTTTGGACAAATATTTCCTACGACTATCTCTTTTTTTCGTGAAAACAATCCCATAAAACCACTAAAAAAAGTCCCAATAAAACTATTTTCCCACATTGATTTTGGAAAAACCTTAAGAAATAGTTTTTTTAAAAATTTTTGATTAACTGTGAATATTGCAATAATTTTGGGTTCAGTTCGAAGTGATAGAAATGGCGAAAAAGTTGGCAAGTGGGTTGCAAAAAAGCTTGAGAGTAGAGGTCATACCACAATGATTGTTGATCCTATGGAATTGGATTTACCTATTTTAGATAGAATGTATAAGGAAATGAAAAACCCTGAACCTAAATTTCAAAAATTACGCGACATGGTTTTATCAGCTGATGGATATGTTCCAATAACTCCTGAATACAATCATACAATTTCTGCTGCACTAAAAAATACTCTTGATTATTGTTTAGAAGAATATTTTTTCAAACCATCAGCTATTGTATCATACTCTGTTGGTTCTTTTGGTGGGATTAATGCAGCACAACATTTGAGACAAATCTTTGCAGAATTAGGCTCACCCTCAATCCCTTCATCTCTTCAAATCTCAAAAGTTCATGAAACCTTTGATGAAGAAGGTAATTTGTTATCCCCTGAATTTGATAAAAGAATAGACAGGTTTCTTGATGAGTTTGATTGGTATCTTGAAGCTTTTAAAACTCAAAGAAAGAATGGAACACCTTACTAATTTAATGAATTTTTCCACATAGTAGCTTGGTATAATAGTCCCAATTCTCAACAATTGATACTTGTCTAAATATCAAAATCCTCAAATGAAAGCACCAGGCGGTCTTGTAAAGGGGGTTATGATTGGAATTATTGTTTTAATATTAATTGGTGTAATTGCAGCATCCGCTGTTCAAATTGTAGATGCAGGAAATAGAGGTGTTCTATTAAATTGGAACGCAGTTAATTTAGACAATGCACCATTATCTGAAGGGTTACACTTTGTAACACCATTTGCAGACTCTGTAGTTCAATTAGAAGTTAGAACATTGAAATTTGTAAAAGCAACATCTGCAGCATCAAAAGACCTTCAGACAGTATCAACTGAAATTACAGTAAACTATAATCCTACCCCTGAAAGAGTTCACTATTTGTATAAGGAAATAGGATTGGATTATGAAAATAGAGTAATTTCACCAACTGTAGAGGAGGTTGTAAAACAAGTCACTGCAAACTATAATGCAGAAGAATTAATCACAAAAAGACCTCAAGTAAAACAAGACATTACAGAACAGATTAGCGAACGTTTGAATGCTTTTAATATTGACACTCAAATCGTATCAATCACTGACTTTCAATTTTCAGCATTATTTGCTCAAGCAATCGAACAAAAAGTAGAAGCAGAACAAAAAGCATTCAAAGCAGAAAATGATTTGAAAAGAATTGAAGTCGAAGCAAGACAACACGAAGCACAAGCAGTAGGTATTGCTGCAGCAAACATTGCACAAGCAAATGGTGAGGCAGAAGCAATTACAATTATCAATCAAGCATTATCAAATAATCCACACTACTTAGAGTGGCTCAAAACTCAAGCATGGGATGGTAAATTACCTCTAGTCGTCGGTGAAGGCGGAACACCATTCATTTCAATCCCAGTAGCACCTTAAGCAAATTATCTAGTCATTAGAAAGGCGGAACACCATTCATTTCAATCCCAGTAGCACCTTAAGCAAATTATCTAGTCATTAGAAAGGCGGAACACCATTCATTTCAATCCCAGTAGCACCTTAAGCAAATTATCTAGTCATTAGAAAGGCGGAACACCATTCATTTCAATCCCAGTAGCACCAAAGTAACTTATTTTTTTATTCTTTGTCTTTATTTTTGGTATTATCTCTTACTGCATCATACATTGAAAGGAATCGTTCTGGCTCTTTTTGTCTCATGTTTTTCTCCATATTTTGAATATCTTTTTGTGAAATTTCTTCACCTTTATCATCGAAATATTCTTTAATTATTTGAGCGGGTGTTTTTTTAATATTATATTCTCGAAGTGTTTGCTTTACTGATCTTTTACACATGAAATCATGCAAGGCATATCTATACACCAAATATCCTGTCAATCCTATAATTGCAACAATGAATATTGGAATTATTAATGCTGACACCATAACTATATCCTTGATTTTTTCCTATTTCATTGTTGTTTTTATCTTATTTTGACTAAAATAGAATATTCCCAAATACTTGTGCGAGAATTGCGATAATTATGACAATTACAATTTTAACTCCTAACTTCATGTGGAAAAACTCTAGTTGTATTGTATAAATATTTCAAATTATTTATGCCCAAATCATTTCAAAAATTGTTATTATTTTCCAAAAAATTATGATCGTAAAATGCTATTTTCATAAAGTGATTCTATTTTATTCTACGAAACTCATAAATATTGTTCTCAGATTTGGGAATGTCTGAATAAAAATAAATTTAATTCGTTATTGATTTTTGCAACATTATCCATTGGTTTAATTGCTATTTCTGGTGTGATGCCCGCAGCAAATGCCGCAAACGCTAATCTCTTTGTATCTGCAGAAAACTCACAGTTTGATAACTACATGTCAGGACCTCAAGTAATCGAGGTGGTCGTTGTTGATTCTGATATCAATGACACTGATGAAGCAAAAGGTGAGCCAGATGTTATAATCAATGGTAAGATCCTAAGAATGGTTCAAGGTGTAGATGGTAATTGGTATGGCTACTTTGCAGATAGAAATCAAGCACAGATTGCCGATAGCACTGCAATTAGTGAAAATGGAATAGGTTTGGATTATGGTGATTTTTGTAGTAATGATGATGGTAATACAATTTTAGGATTTGATTTGTCAGAAACTGTAGGGTATGCAGTAAGTAATACTGGTGAGATTACAGGAGTAATTGGTTCTTCTTTTGGTGGCAGTATTGATAATACTTGTGTCTATATTTCTGGAACTACTGCAAACACAATGAATGTACTTCGAGAATTTAAAGATGTAAATCCTGGAAATGATGAAGTGTCAATTGGCCAAATTGGTTTAAACAGTATTGATAACTGGCCTTTCATTCAATTATACAATTTGAATCCAACTGGCAATGTATACGTGCAGTATAACATAGGTGCTGGTGTTCAAACAACAGTACTTACTTTTGATACTGTTGAAAATTATGCTGGTCTAGAAATAGATAGTAATTATTATTTTATTGATTCTCAAGTTTATCCAACAATTACTGATGTGTGGTTAAACATTGACCCAACTGATGAGGATTCTTGGACATTTGGAACGTATGATACTATCAGTTCTAATTATCAAGTATTTGATAAGAATGGAATTGCAGTAGGTGATACACCTGAAAATACTGATGACAATCTTTTGACTGGTAAACTTAATGAATTAATGTGTGAAGATAATTGTAGATTACTAATTAATCCTAATGCTCAAAGTGCACTTAATCCTGTACTCACATTACAGGACAATGATGATACTGGAATAGTTGGTACTGATGCTAATGATGCTACTAGTTTTCAAACCCTTGGTGGAAATCTAAATGGAAAAATTCCTATCACTATAACTGAATCCTCTAGTAACAGTGGTGTGTTTGTAATGCATGATGAATCTGATTTATCTATTCTAAAAATCACTGATAATGCTGCAATAGGAACGTCTGGTACTATTGATTACAATGAAGAACCAAAAACAATTCTTGTAGTGCTTCCTCCAATCCTTCCACTAAATATCGGTGATGCTTCAGTAAATGAAGATGAGGGAACTGTTCTAATTCCAGTCACATGGAATCCTACTGATCCAGCATTTGGAGGTCTTCCAACTTTTCAATTTGGTTATGCAACCTCTGATGGAACAGCTACTGCAGGAAGTGATTATACTGCGTTTAATATTGTCATAACTCATTCTACTACAAGTGGAATTATCACACTTAGTTTCCCAATCATTGATGATGTGGAGATAGAATCAGATGAAACATTCACAGTCACCTTAACTGATCCTAATCTCAATAATGAAATAATTGGAACTTCAGTTGTTACAATTATTGATAATGATGTTGTACCTGTTGCAACTTTCTGTAATGATATGACTATTGACGAACTAATCTCCAGTGGACTATACAATGTAATTGATAACCGAGATGGACATCTTGATGGTGCTAGTATCACTGGAACAAATGGTGATGATCTAATTTTAGCATCAGACGCTGGAAATGATATCCGTGCAAAGAAAGGTAATGATTGTGTCATTGGCGGTGCAGGAAATGATAACTTACGAGGTGATAGTGGTAATGACATGCTATTTGGCTTATCTGGAAATGATAAACTCAATGGAGGATCAGGTGATGATGCACTATCATGTGGTGATGGAGTAGATAAAGCAAATGGCGGAAAGGGAACTGACACTGCAACTGCAGATTGTGAAACCGTAAAGAAAGTTCCTTGATTTTATAAAATTGATAAATTCCTGTGAATTAATTAATTTTTTAAATTAGAGTTTTAATTTTTAGCAATTATTATGTAAATGTAATCTAGTTCTGTATAGTTATGAGCATGAATATTTTGTGATTTTAGATTAATGTGTGTCTGGGGTGGGTTTGTTAACTCAGTTAGATACATTTCTTGGTATTGCTCAAATATGGTTTATTTCTTTCGAGGAACGTATCAATGATTAGAATACTTTATGAGTATCCTAAGAAAAAATCAGGATTGTGAGGCTAATTTGGATAATAATCCCATTGATAATTTTTAGTATTATTGGAGTTTCAGAATCATTTGCAGAAGGATCACTATACTATGTAAACTCTGTAGATACTGATGGTGTAAATCTCTTACGTGGAATAAGTGCAATTGCTGCATCAGGAGATTATGTTTATGCCGTAGCGTATCAAGATAATAGAATTGTAATTGTTGATGTATCTAATCCTGCCAACCCAATCATCACTGCTTCATTTTTTGATAATGATGAAACAACACTAAATATTGTAACTGGCATAACTGCAGTTGGAAATTATATCTATGTTACATCCCAATTTAATGAAAATGGCGTTTCCATAATTGATGTATCTGATCCTACTAATCCAACACATGTTGGAACTATAATTGATGATGATTCCACATTACTTGTAGGTGCAAGTGGAATTGATGTACAAGGAGATTATGCATACGTCACTTCTGGTCTGGATAATACAGTAACAATACTTGATGTATCTGATCCTACTAATCCAACACAGATAGGTTTCATAACAGATGATGACACAATTGCACTAAATCATCCAAGAGACATAACTGTAGTTGGAAATCTTGCATATGTAACTTCAATTTTTGATCATGGTGTTTCCATACTTGATGTATCTGATCCCGCCAATCCTAAACATCTTGGTTCCATAACTGATGATGATACAACTTTTCTTGTTCAATCTGACACAATTACTGTAGTTGGAGATTATGCATATGTTGGCTCTATTTTTGATCATACAGTAACAATACTTGATGTATCTGATCCCACCAATCCTAAACATCTTGGTTCAATAACTGATGATGATGAAACTGCTCTAAAAGGAACAACTGACATTATAGTAGATGGTATCTACGCATATGTTGGTGCGTATCAGGATGGAGGAGTTGAGGTATTAGATATTTCAAATCCCTCAAATCCAATCCATGTCAGTTCTATAACTAAATCTGATAAAAAATCACTTTTTGGTGCTGGACCATTGGCAATGACTAATGATTATCTCTATGTTGGAACTGCTAGTGGTTTTGATATTCTTACCACCAACATAGAACTAATCTCTACATCTACTGATAATTTTTCACCAACACCTGACTCTGAACCTATAATTGTTAATGACTTGGAATCCACTCAAACTAAATCGAATTCTCAAACCAGTGATATTTCTACAAGTGAATGGATTGCTGTATCTGATGATTTAGCAAACAATTCAGTTGCCCAAGATATTTTACGAAAGATAGAGCAGACAAAAAAATGGATTGAAGAACTAGAGCAGCGAAATTATGAAAATCTAGAAAAACAAAAGGAGTTAGAAGAAAAAAGAAAACAGTCTCTTGTAAGACTAAATCAAGATCTGATAGATTGGGAAAACCTTTGGAATTATTATTCTCCACATAATTCTTTTGAACGATTTGTTGATAAAGTCAAAAACTCTCAAGTACAAGATGTATTCTGGGATCAATTCGAATTCAAAGAACAAAAAGTCAAATCTGGGCGAGATGCATTCAAACAAGTACTTGCAGACGGCGGTTCAAGACGTGCTGCATTACAGGCATATCTTGCAGCTGCTGAAACAAAAAGAATTGAACTAATCGAGGCAAATTCTCAGTTTAATGTGAGACACAACCTAGCATATTATTCTCAACAGATTCTTTTTGATAAGGATGGACAATTTGTAGATTCACCGGCATCTGGAGAACAATTGCGTGAATACTATGAAGATTATAAAACAAATCCTTCATACCTGAATGCAAATCCAAATGATGCTGTATCTTGGTATGATATTGGAAAAACAAATCCAAATACTGAATGTAGAGAAGGACAAACTGTAGTACATCGTTTTCAATCAGATGATTATGTCTGTGTGACTGTATCTACTGCAGAGATGTGGGTACGATATGGTATGGGTGAAATCACGGGTGATTCAGGAGTTAACACACGTGATGAATATTCTGTTACACCTCTTACAAAATGTGATGATGGATTTAGTGTGATATTTAATACAAATACTAAAAAATATTCTTGTGTTCTTGATGACACTGCAAATGATTGGATAGTACAAGGAATTGCAGAACTTCATACATCTGAAGATTACATCATAAAAAGTATCAAACTCAAGGATTCTTTTTTGAAAATTAATGAAATTAATCATCAAATTAAAGAAATGAAAAATAACTTAGAGATAGAACAAATAGAATTAAAAAAAATGTATGATAAAAAATATGATGAGATATTAGTACAATTACAAATCAATAAAAAGAATATAATTAAAAATTATAACGAAGGTTCAGATATGTCAAAAGAAGAATTCACTATCAAGATTTCTGAACTTAGGAAACAATACAAATTAGAAAAACAAAGTATTCTTGATGATAAAATTAAAAATTCTAATGAATTAAAAAAAGAATATGATTTGAAAATGGAAAAATTTGTAACAAGTTATGAGGATGATCCTTACGTTAAGATAGTGTTTAACTCTGGTAATAATGCATATGAGGCAGTTGTAAGATACTGATCTTAATTGTAATTAATTGATAAAATTTGTATTAAATTAGAAAATAAAAATCAAATTCATTTGTGGTGTTGAATTTTTAGTTTGATGCCCTAAAAATGGTATAGTTTTGCATAGTTTAGAGTAGGCATGGGTGGAAAAATTTAGTTCGAAAGTGATTCCGAAATAGGCATAACATTTTTCTTTACAATTCCAAATGTAATGTGAATGAAAGAAAAATATGTGCTCTCTTTGAGTTTTTTGATATTTTTTGCAGTTTTAACATCCCTTGATATCTCAGCTAATGGTGATTTACATGAGGACGTGACATGTTCGGAAGGCTCTGAGATCGTTTTCAAACCCTCAACTGGACTACCAATATGTGTAAAATCATCAAGCGTTGAGAATTTCATTAATAGAGGATATACCGTTCCTACTCCAACGCAAGAACCTCTACGTATTGGATTATTGTTTTCAACGACTGGAGATTATTCAACATATGGAAAAGAAAGCAATTTTGCAGCACTACAAGCTATAGATGATTTCAATGAATATCTAAAGTCAATTGACAAAGAAGAATTTAGTTTGATTCCAGAAATTGTTAAACTCTCAACTGATCCTGAATTTACTTTATTACATTTAAAAAAATTACATGCAGATGGAATAGATGTTTTCATTGGACCAGAAACAAGTGCAGAGCTTGAAATGATAAAACCATTTGTTGATTCTGAACAAATACTAGTAATCAGTCCATCATCTACTGCTCCTTCTTTGGCAGTTGCAGACAGCATTTACAGACTTGTTCCTGATGATACCCATCAAGCAAAATTAATTACTACACTTTTGGAAGATAACGACATTACTACTGTATTTCTTTTGGTTCGTGATGATATTTGGGGAAACGGACTTGCTGATGCAATTAAAGAATCATACTCTGGGGAGATTTTACAAATTAGTTATGATCCCGAAGACCATTTGTATGAGGAAAAATTACAGGAATTATTTGAACTTGTTGCAGCCGAGGAATCCCTACAAAATACTGTAATAGGTATAATCAGCTTTGGTGAAGTTGCTGAGTTTTTATTGCATGCTACAGACTATGACCTTCTTGATGAAGTAATGTGGTTTGGAACAGATTCTAATGCAAATGAGAATAAGATAATTCAAGATAACAAAATTTCTGCATTTGCAGAAAAAGTTTCATTCAGAGCAATTCAATTTGCAAGTGATTATGATAGCACTATCCATAAAAATATCGAGTCAAAACTTTATTTAGAATTGGGATATTTGCCAAGCACTTATGCATTTGGTGCATATGATGCAGTATGGCTTGTAGGTCTAAGTATGTTGGAGGCAGACAGTACAGATTCAATTGCTATAGAATCAACAATTCTTGATACATCCAAATCTTACAAGGGAGCATTGGGAGATTTGTATTTTAATGATGCAGGAGATTTAGTGTCAGATAATTATGATATTTGGTCTGTTGTAGAAGGTAAATGGTACAAAGGTAATTTTAGAGAAAATAGTGAGACTGGTATAATAGAAAAAGTTGAAGATGTTGTTGTTGCACAAGAACAATCACCATCTACTGAAACTGAGATTACTCCTACAGAACAATCACCATCTACTGAAACTGAGATTACTCCTACAGAACAATTACCATTTACTGAGGGTGATATCCCTGTTCTTGCAATTGCATTGATTGCTGGTATTTCATTTATTATTTTATTATTAGTATGGAGATTTAAAAAATCTCAAACCCGTTTAAAAGATTCAGACCACATTGATAAGATTGAACCAACTCCAGAACCAACTCCAGAACCAACTCCAGAACCAACTCCAGAACCAACTCCAGAACCAACTCCAGAACC
>LFLC01000031.1 GCA_001543015.1 Nitrosopumilus sp. LS_AOA
CATTACAAAATCAAGTACAATCCAGTATGTGAAATTATCAAGAGCTAATCCTATACCTATTATTGGTGCAAAGAGAACAGCTATTGCGCCCATTACTAGTGAGAGATTCATTTTACCAATTATATTTTATTGTCCTACTTAATGTATATCTTTTCTAAATATTCTTTATAGGTTGAAAATTCTACAGTCTTGATACTAATCCATTTAGTAAACTATCTTTTGCTTGGATTAATTGATCAGTTGTAATTTAATTAGTGAAATTAAAAGTGTGTTAAATAGATTATTATGGTCAGATTTGATAAACAAGATTTTTTTTATTAAGAGTATATTTTAATCGATCAGATTATATCAAATTCATGATAAAAAAAAGAGACTATAAATGAAAAGTCCAAATTCTGCTTTTTGTGGGAGGTGGTTGGTAAATGAAACCTGAAATGATTTTTGTACTGGTATTAATTTTTCTGATTCCTATCAGTAGTTTTGCTCAAGAATCATCAAGTTGCCCTAGTGGATCATATCATGGATTAGATAATATGGGAAATGATACCTGCAGAGACATCAAAACAAATAAAATTCTAAGTTCTTTATCCAACCCAACACCTGAGTCTAAAACCAATTCACATTCATCTCCATCTGAAATTATAACATTTGGTGATGATTCAACTCCTTTAATTCTATTAATTGGTTTAGTAGTAATTGGAGTAATAGGAATTTCTTCATTTAAAATTATTGAAAAAAATAATTTGAATAAACAAAAACAAAGAGAAGAAGAAGTGAAATTAAAAGAAAAAGAACGTTTTGAAAAAATCCGTGAGGAAAAACTAAAACAACAAGAACAAGAAGATAAAGAAGGTGAAGAAGTAAGATTAAAAATGATAGAAATACAAAAAAGAAAACGTATCAAAGAAGAAACACTACAAAATGAATTAAAACAAAAAGAAACTAAAGAAGAGTTAGAATTTCAAGAAAAAATTAAAAATCAAGAAACTCTTTATGATTCTGAATCTATTGAATCAATACAAGACACTGTATCATTAAGAATTTTTTATGATTTGGGAAAAAAATCTAGTAAATATTGGAATGAAACAGGAATTTTGGATAGAATTCATTTTAAAGATAAAGAAATTAAAGAAGAATTAAAAATCACACAAAATAAAATCACTTTTAGAATATTTGTGGAATCAGGTGAGAAACATAAATTTGCAAAATTAATTTCTGGTGGAAATATGGAATTTTGGGATCATGATGTTGGAGGGTATAACCTACAAATCCATTTCTCAAAACCTGAAGAATTCCTTAAAGCAGTAATGATGAAGCATATTCGACATAGTTTATCCAAAGTACAAATTCTTGATAGTGAATATTCTATTTCAGCAATTCTAGTTCGTCAAGATGCTGATTATGCTGATGCATCAAATATCTTGAAAAAAATTGTAAAGTCTTTTTGTGATGAAATGCTTGAGATGGGCGATATTTTAGTCGAAAAACAGTGATTTTTGATGGCAGCATATTGTAAAAATTGTAAAATGAGTTTTGATGGGACAAATTGCCCCATCTGTCATGGTAGTGGGAATACTAGTAGGAATACTAGTGGGAATACTAGCGCAAAACCAATCTCTGTAGGCATTGTAATTGTGGGAATAGTGGTTCTAGTGGGATTTTTAGTTTATACTGGTGGAATCCAAATTGATAAAGAAAATTTAGAGCAATCCATTGAAACACTTCCTGATAATATTCAAGATGTTAGGGGTACCGTTGAAAATCTTGCATTAGAAACAGGTAAAAAAATTAGTGGTGAAATTATAAAAAATATTAAAATTCCTGAGATAGATTTTGAAACAATTCCATTTATTTCAGAACCTATTATGATTCCAGAATTTAAATTTCCAGATATTAGTTATGAGCCAACCCCAACAAGTATTGAAGAATCTAAAAATAACATATTATACATTAATCAAATTAGACAAGAAAAAGGCCGTTCTACTATAATATTTGATGAACGTGCATATGATTTAGCTTTATCTCGTGTTAGAGATGTAAATGAATACGACTACTTTGATCATACCAATCCATTTACTGGAACCTGTCCTGATACTATGAAACAATCCTTTAGATTTTCATCAAATGAATATTTGGCAGAGAATTTGGCAGGAGGAGTATCTTATCCTGATAGTGCAGTAGATTTATGGATGACTAGTCAAGGACATCGTTACAACTTGTTGTACAGTGAACACAATGCAGGAGCTACTGTTTGTGAAAGTGGAACGTGTGTATTTTTAGGATTAAATAATGACCAATTTGGTTTAGGTTGTCATACTGGGGATGAAGGTGAAGCATGGCATCAAGGTATGGGTGATTGTTCAGATGATGATTTCTTACGATTAGATACACTAAACCAAAAATACGATTTATTATCAAATGAATATGAAAAAATACCCGAAATGACAAGATCCCAAGTGCAATATCAACAAGCAATGAAAATGTATAATGAATTACAAATCATGTATAATCAGATTAATAATTTCAAGTGTTAGATTATGGATAAACCATATCTAATTGAGATTCGTTTAATGGGGGAATCAAAACATCTAACCAGACAACTAATCTATGATATTTATTATAAATTTAGAGTTCAAGGTCAGGTAAGAAAAAGACCAGTACCGCATGTTACATTGTTTGGACCATTTGGATGTAGTAACATTCGTAAAGTGATACATGATATCAGATATGTCGGTGCAGAATACTCAAAACTAGAATATGAGATTAATGGTTTTGATTATTTTGAGTTAAAGAAAAAATTTCTATTCATTACTACATCTACTAAGAAAAATGTAATTTATCTCAAAATAGTTCCAAGTGAGAAACTCAAAGAATTTAGGCATAAATTGGCTAAAAAATTACTCAAAATTTCAAGTACTAGTAATATTGACCATGATTCTAAAGAGAAATTCAAGTTTCATGCAACTATTGCAATGAAGGATATTGATAGAAAGTTTGATAGAATTTGGAAATATCTAAAAAATTATAATATCAAAACAAAAGGAATGTGTTATAGAATTACATTACTTAAAGGAGGTAAAATCATGTATGAGTATGATTTACCAACAAAGAGATTACTTAATCGTAGACAGTTAATTGGTAGAAAAAGAGCTAAAAGGTAGGTGTTTTGATATCAAACCTTTTT
Organism: Nitrosopumilus sp. LS_AOA; assembly: GCA_001543015.1. Lineage (GTDB taxonomy): Archaea > Thermoproteota > Nitrososphaeria > Nitrososphaerales > Nitrosopumilaceae > Nitrosopumilus. Next base: position 3,185 of record LFLC01000031.1, read on the forward strand.
TTATTTTTAGAATTAATGGTTCTGCTTGCAAATATCACATCTTTTAAACAATTTACAATAATAACGTGGTTGCATTTCCTGTTTTAAAGCATCATATTCTATATGTGTGTGATTAGAACTAATATTTGTAATATATTTACAAAACTCCATAGATGCAATACTTGCCAACATTGAATTTATTTGGATTATAGGTACTGAATGTTTTCCGTAATTTAGTTTGTCATCTACACCTCCTCTACACATTAAACAAGGCTCTCCTGGTTTAATGAAAATACATTGTCCTCTAAGCATTGTGATTTTGTTTTCTGATAACTGCATCCCAATACCAACATCAATGTATGGTACTTTGTTTTTTATTGCAAATTTATTGAGATACTGTCTTGCCAAAAGATTATCAACACTGCCAAACATAAAATCAACATTTAGATTCCCAAATATTTCTTCATATGTGTCCTCACAAATTTTATGATCAAATGTTTTAATGGTTGCTTGATTATTGCATATTTTTTGAATATTTTGTCTGGCTACTTCTGTTTTCTTTTTTTTGATATCACACACATTAGATCCAACAAGCCTGGTAATATTGGTTAATTCAATTATATCATGATCTATTATTGTGAATTCCCTTACTCCAAAATGACTCAGAATTTCACATAAAATAGAGCCTACACCACCAAGTCCTGCAATACATACTGAAGTATCTTTTATTTTACATTGTTGATTGTAAAGTACCTCATTTTGAAGCACATAAATATCATCATATTGACTCAAATGATAACACCTTGTTTGCTGTTTTCATATGCATAGTAAGATAAGAATTTAGATTATTTTTGTATTCAACATAAAAAGATAACCTAGTCCAATTTAATCCACATTCATTTACTTCTGATGGTAATTTCCCAACTTTGATTTGTCCAGCTTGTTCGCCCAAAAAATCAGCTGGAACAAAAATACCGTAAATTCTATTTGAGGGAAAATCAGGAGGTATCTGTAATAGTATAGATATGGAATCTTGTGGCCAATTGTCTGGAAGTTTAAAATTATCAATTACAATGTAATTTGAATTACAAATTTTTGCAGTAAAACCTAACTGGTTTAGTATATTACTAAGATGCTGCTGTGTTACCATCTTTTTCAAAAACTATTTTTTCATTATTCAATAAAACCAGAGCATTTTCTGTGACAAGTTCATTATTGCTTAGATTTGTGTATTGTGTGTCTTTTTCCTCACCAAACAGGTTAGATAACTCTGAACCTGTAATGTAAGGGTTTTTAACAATGAAAATCTTTTGTTGACCTTTTAACTGAACAGCATTATAGCCCAAACAGAGTTTCATTTTATAGTTGATATCTTGGATTTACTACTTTGTTAAGAAGGCATATATCATTTTCCAATATGTGAATGCAACGAACTATCTCCTTGTCATCATAGTTATGTCCATCTAGTTGACTGATAAAATTATGCCATCTTTTCAATCTATCATGATGAAGTTGTAAAGCAATCTTAAATGATAATAGGTTACATTCTTGAATAGAATTATTTTGCACATCTTCTTGTAAAGTTGGTATGATTGCAGCAAATTGTTCAATTTTTGTATTTGTGAAATCTTGACCATACATCAATTTTGTTCCCTCAAAACTGATCACTTCTGATTTTATATTCTCTAAGAGTTCTTTGTATATTGTAATGTTTTCAGATATTAACTGGTAGCTCACAAGTAACTTTTAACACATTATGATATAAATCTATTTGTATTTTATAGATAGGTTACATTATTCTCATTTACCCAAAAATGCGCACCACAAGGGATATGAAGTAAACTGGGATCAATCGTAATTGTTCCATTTTTATTAATTGTGACAGTGTGGTTTGTTGATATGTCCATATTCTTTTTACATTTTGGGCATAATAGATAAGATGTTACTCTATCAGGCCAGTGGGGCCATAATGTAAATTCAAGTGGGTTTGTTGCGTTTTTATGCTCAAGTATTGTTATTGTATCATGTTTCAAATGATGTTTTTTACTACTAGGTTTTATAATAAAAGAGGCAAATAGAAAATATGATTTTATCTTGGATAGAAAATTCAATAATGATTCTAAATTAATTGTGCTTTTTAAGATTATGTAATTATAAAACACAATTAAATAAAATTCTATTACCTTTGTGGGACACGTCTAGAGTATGATTTTTTAATTAAATAATACAAAATTATTATTAACATTATTATAAATAAGTACGATGGAACAACAAAGTCGATATTAATAACAGAGTTTTTAAATTCTCTTTACATTTTTAATTATCTGCAACATTTTTCTATCCCTAGTGTTACGCGGTCTTGTTCTTAATGCAAAGTT
>LFLC01000019.1 GCA_001543015.1 Nitrosopumilus sp. LS_AOA
GGGAATATGACGTTTGCACGTATCGCCTAAAAGAATTGATAGCACTTTAAGTAGTGTGGATTTACCATTTGAACCATCCCCCTGTAATACAACAAATTTTGTAAATGGTATAGTATCACGTAATAGGATGGTACTGCAAATTTCAAGTAAACCTGCACGGGTTGTATCATCAGGCATTATGTCATTTAGAAATTTCTTAAATTTTTTAGATGTGCCTAGTTCTGGTCTGTACTGAACATTTAGCTGTTTTCTGCTTTTTATCAAATCAGTTTCTTCAAAAATATTATTGGTTCTAAAATCGTAAAAACAATTCTTGAAATTTAGAATTAATGGATCTGAATCAAACTCTTCTCTATTAATAATTGATAAATCACTTATTTTATGAATAACTTCTGTTTTAAACGCATTATCTGATTCGTTCCAACCACACTCAATAATATTTCGGATAAAGTCCCGAGCTCCCACATCATAAACATGATTTTTCTCAATTAGTAATTCAGGTGATTCTATAATTTTTGCAAAGTTGAATTTTTCTTCAATTTCATTTGCAAAGTAAGATTCTTTTGGATTATCTCCTACCATACTAAGATCATTAATGTAATCCTCCAATCTAACAATTAGAATATCAGTTTTATCAGTTGGGGGATTATTTGATTCTTTAATTGCATTTTTAGTTTTCATTTGATTAAACAAAATACAATCAGCTTGCATTGTATCAACTTTATTTTTTAAAGATTTTATAAAGTCAGCACGGTATTGCTCAAAAGTTATTACCCCATCATTATTTCTCCATGTTTGTTCATGGAGTTTCTCTAAAACTTGTTGATGAGTTAGACTTGCAAATACTTTTAATGTTTCATCGTTCATAAAATTTAATACACGAAGTTTCTCTAGTTCTTTATCATCCATATTTAATCACCTTTATCTAGTGTACAATCCTCGCACACATCTTCGTCCAGTATGTATTGGTTTGAGATTCATCCATATCATTAATATAAACACTGTAGAATTTATTACTCATTTGCATAACCTCATAATTTCATTAACAACGAAATGAAACGTATCATTATTTTCACTTCCTGGTAATAATCCATTATCAAAAGCAAAGTCATAGATTAATTCAGGATTATGCTTGACAATGTGGGTTCTAATTTTATGCTCACTTGTTGTAAAGTATCGGCAGTTTTTTAATGGGCACTGTACTTTAGTCATTTCAACCCCCTCATTTCTTTCTTTTTTACATGGAAATTTGAGATCAATTTACAGCAGACTCCATTTAGTTTATCATTACGATATTTTTCTAGTCTTTTCTTTGCTATTTTGATATATTGTGTACTTAGCTCAATTCCACACCATTGTAATCCTAATTGTTCTGCAGCAACACCAACAGTTCCTGCGCCAAAAAAACAATCCAGTACTACCCCTGGTTCAAATGGTTCATTACAATTGCATTTGGAATATTCTGTAATGATTGGTGGATTATTTTCAAGAAACTCTTGATATTTTTGTCCTATTGCTCTTCTATCATCCATCCTGGATTTTTCTCTAGGATATGATTTTGATTGAATTATTGGATATCTAGGTATTCCACACTTACTGCAAACCTGTTTTGGACATGCACATTTTAGAATTTTTAGTGGCAAGTCAACTGGGAAGGTGGCAAAGTGGGCCTCTGCAAATGGTTTTGGATTTATCATAAAAATATCTCCAGGATTCTTGCCTTTTGGATCATTTTGTTTTTCAGCTGGTTTTGTAAATAATGTTGTCATTTGTTCATCATAGGTACTATCAAATTCTAAAATACCTTTGACTTTAATCCAATCCTCTCTAGTTGGATAACTGCCATTTCTTTCAAACCAATGATGAGGTGTATAATTTTTAAAGATATTTTCTAATTCATCTACTGTAATTCCTTTATCTTTTCTTGCAGTGTTTAGATATTTTCTAATTTCGTCATGTTCAGGTAAGTTTCGATAATAAACTGTTCCACTCCTTTCTACTACTGAATATGGTTTTTGATTATCAAATATTACATCTCCTGGATTTTTACCCTTACCATTACACAATGCAAACACAGGATAATTTGTATGACTTGTTGTTCCTCTTACTGTACTTGCATGACGCTTGTATGAACGTCCACAATGATTACAAATATCTTCAGGGTTATGCCCAATTAATTGACAAATTATAGTAGGTGTTAATTCATTTAGAGGTATAGTAGTTAATTTAGAAATATCCTTTATGGTAAATGTAGTTTTACTACCTAATGGATTATCATGTGGTGATCCATTTTTTCTTGCTTCTAAAACTCGTTTAGTGTATTGGTCCTGTGCCTTGTTGTTTATTCTATCTAGTGTTGATTTTCCTAGTCCATTCCTATGTCCTAATTCTTCATTTGTATATCTATGAGATGAGTTTTCCTCTGTTGGATTTGTTTCTATTTCACCAAATAATGGACTTTGAGTATGAGTTGGATTTTCTTTTTGTTTTGATTTTGATTCAGTAGTTGTTTTTACTCTTACTGCATCTAGATTGAAATAGTATTTCTGATTCTTTACAAAAAAGAAAATACTTTCCCACTTGTTTGTGAATCTATCTTTTACTGAACTTGGCATCGAATTTGCTTTATACCAGGGAATATGGTTTCTGGCAATCCATCCCGAATCTATACAGTTTATGTAAAATCTTTCTGGGATTCCAAATCGTGATTTAGGAATTATGCCTTGATCAAAGGCTGCTGGTTCAATAAAATTACCTCCTTTATTGTTTCCATATTTAGGATCATTATAACCAAAATGTCTTGATGGACCACCTGAACTAGCATAAGTATCACCTAGATTAATCCAGCAAGAACCAGTATTTTTTAAAACACGTTTTAATTCATCCATTATTTGAGACATTATTTTTAGATAATCTCTAAAATCAGGCTCTAAACCTAATTGGCCATCTACTCCATAATCTCTCAAACCCCAATATGGTGGGCTACTAATGATGCAGTCAATTACTCCATCAGGAATTTCTTGTAATTTTTCTAATACATCACCTTGTAGGATAGTTCTATTTTTCATATCATTAATCTCCTAAAAAATTAAGAACCCTCCAAGATTCTGATTTGTGTAGAGATTTGAGATCAATTTAACAAAACTCCTCGAGTTTTTGTTGTTTGAGAAATCTGTCTAGCCTGGCATTTGCAATATCTACATAAGTTTCATCAAGTTCTATTCCAATCCAGTTTCTAGATAACATTTCAGCAGATATACCACAGGTCCCACTACCAAGAAATGGATCTAATACTAGATCATTTTCTCTACTTACCATGGTAATTAGATAGGAAAATAATGAAACAGGTTTTACAGTTGGGTGTGTGTTTTTTCTTTCTGTAGCACCTCTTTGAAATGCATTATCTGCATCTATCTTTCTACCATCATTTACTTTATGCATTGTAAAATTATCTAATCCTTTATTTTTTTCTGATTTACTAGCTTTTGGTGTTATGATGAATTGTGATAGGTGTTGTTTTTCCCAAGCATCCAAATCAAAGTATCTACTAAAAGAGCCAGAATCAAGTATACCTCGTTCGATTATATCATCATAATATTCTCCATTTCCAATATATCCGTCACTACGAAAACCATGTTTTGTTTTCCCACTGGAGTGGCCTTGTCTTATTTTTCCATCATTAAGTGTATCATCAGATACTAGAAGATTAGCTGGAAATCTGCCTGATGGAGGATTAAATGGTAATGTGACCATATTATTTTCATTCCATCCAGTTTTGGGAGATAATGGAGTTCCCTTATGTCCAACTTTAGTCCCTTCAATATCTTTTTTATTTACAAATGGAATCCTGCAATCATCAAGCCACGTAATTCCTTTTCCAGTTGACATTGCTTGTTCTATGTAGTTTTTTTCAGACAAAGGTTTCATACAAACTAGAATAACTTCTACTGCTGGTTTTGGTTGAAAGCCTGCATATGATCCATCTAGTTTTTTGGCTTGTGGTGAGGATGGTTTTGTAATATCTCCTATTGTTTCAGGATGTTGAAATCCTGCCTCTGTTGATGTCGCTCCTTTAATTTGTAAACTTTTATTCATGCTAGATTGTCCAGCTTTTACACTAGCTGAATTTTTCTTCTTAAATTCTTCATTAACTCCTATAACTTCCCTTTCAAATCCTAATTTTTTATCAACCATCTTTGCAATGTTTGTAGCTTTTGGAAATCCTGTAGGATACGCCCAGAATATTGGTGTAAATGATGTCACAAATCCTGCGTCTGTTAGATTGACAATCATTCTACCCATTACATCTTGACGTGGGGCCGACATTATACAGGCAAATGCTCCAGGTTTTAAAACACGTAAACATTCCTTCCAAGTATCAACTCCGATAACCGCCTTATCCCAGGCTTTACACATGAAGGAATATCCGTAGGGTGGATCAGTTACGATGCAGTCTATTGATTCGTTAGAAATTTCTTGTAATTTTTCTAATGCGTCGCCTTGTAGAATAGTTCTATTTTTCATATCATTATTCTCCTAAAAAAATTAAGAGTCCTCCAATGATGCTATTGCACTAGAGGTCTCTTTGTAAGAAGTTCTTAAACTTGTTTTTAGATTATTTAGATATATTATTCGTACATCTAACTTTTCTATTTCGTCTCTCAACAAGTTTCTATGTAGTGTCAATTCTTGAAGAATTGATGATTTGTTATTTGCCATGAGTGGAATCTCCTGTAATTTTTCTAATACATTACCTTGTAGGATAGTTTTATTTTTTATAGAATCTTTTAGGGAATCGTATTCTTTTGCAGTTAATGCAGGAATCATTTTTTCATATGTAGAGTTTATAATTAATTGACTCAAAATAATCACCTCTACTTTAGTATCTCCTCGTTTTGGCAAAGTAGCCAATTATGATG
>LFLC01000063.1 GCA_001543015.1 Nitrosopumilus sp. LS_AOA
AGAAATAACAGCACCAAGTGACAAAACATACGAGGCCACTGATATTAACACTATTCTAAGTGAATCTCAAATTGGTATTGCAACAGCTACTGATGATGTAGATAATTCTCCTATAATCACTAATGACAAACCAGCTTCATTTAAAATTGGAGATACCACAATAACATACACTGCAACAGATAATTCCAATAATTATTCCACTGATACTCAAATAATTACAATCATAGATACCACATTACCAACAATTACAGCTCCTAGAAACATTACCCAAGGTGATGATCTAGATGTAGTTTTAGGTGAGCCAACCGTACATGATATATTCCCAGTAACTATTACAAACAATTCAACAGGTATTTTCCCAGTTGGAACTACTATAGTAAGGTACACTGCAACTGATGATAATAACAATGAGGCATTCTCTGATCAGCGAGTAACAATATTAGATAAAACACCACCAACAGTTACAATATCCCCAGAGTATGCATCTGTAATTACATCTAATACCATAACTATTACAGTGCATGCAGAAGATCCTAGTGGAATAAAACAAATCATAATATGGGATGCAATTGAAAGGCAACATCACTTTTTTGACACTACTGATGCAAGTTACACATTTACAGGATTGGAATCTGGAGTTAAAGAAGTTACTATTTTTGTCATTGACAAAAATAACAACATAAAGACAATTCACACATACTTTGTTGTAGAGTTACCATCAGGTGTTACTCCATTAGATGATACTCCGCCAGAAATAACTGCTCCAGATAATAAAACATTTGAGGCTACAGCAGTAAACACTATACTAAGTGATTCTCAAATTGGTACTGCATCAGCTACTGATGATGTAGATTCAAATCCTACAATAACTAGCGACAAACCAGACTCATTCCCATTAGGGAATACTATAATTACATACACTGCAACAGATGATTCCAATAACCCATCAACGGCTACTCAAATTATAACTATCCAGGATATGACAGAACCAACAATTACAGCTCCTAGTAACATTACCCAAGGTGAAAAACTAGATGTAATTTTAGGTGAACCAACTGTATATGATATATTCCCAGTAACTATAACAAATAATTCAACAGGTATTTTCCCAGTTGGAACTACTATAGTAAGGTACACTGCAATTGATGATAACGAAAACTCTGCATTCTCTGATCAGAGAGTTACGATAACCATTTTTTCCATACCAAATGATAATAATAGAGCACCAATACTTGATACAATACTACCACAGACAATTATACTAGGAACTGACTTTTCATTTACAGTAAATGCCACTGATCCTGATGTACCAGAAAATCCTATTTTATCATATTTCATACAAAGAAGCTAGAATGATATATTGTGTAATTTTATTTTTTTACGCGTGATTCTTTACAATTCCTATTCTTCTAAATTAGTTAGAACATAGAATGATATAGTCTAATCTAGGCGTGGGAAATTTTCATAGTTTGCCATGTTTTAGCTCAAAAGGGAGTGGGGTAATGACATGACACTTTTGAAACGATTTTAAAGGTAAACCAGTATACCTTGTAAATTTTAAAAAAGTATACCAGTTTACCTGAAATTATTTCAAGTATACCAGTATACCGATTGACAATTAGGTCTCAATTTTTTTACCACAAAAGAAATAGATGTTTTCAGTCATTGAATAATAATGGCAAAAACAGAAGTATTATCCTTCAAAGTAGAACCTGAGGTGGCAACTGAATTAAGACTAAAGGCCACAAAAGCAGGAAAGAAACTATCTGAATTGCTAATTGAGGGCATTGTGGATGTAAAGTCAAATTACATGTACAAAGAAAGATTCTCAGAAATTGAAAGGGAAAATCTGGAATTACGAAACCAACTAAAAAGAATGCATAAAAATCCTAATCTCAAAAAACGCGTTTCAATTCCTTTAACTCTGGCAGAATTTGACACATTGGAAAAAATGGCCCAAAAAAGCAGGGAAAGTAAATCAAGCATTCTAAGAGGGTTACTGGTTTCAAAAATACCTAGTTTGAATTAGGTATACCAGTTTACCTCTTTTTTTTTATGGACAGCTGGGAATTGAACAGACCTACTATTCCACAGAGCAAAAGGCTATATCAATAAAGTAAAGCCTATTTTTTAAAACCACAATCTTAACTCATAAATATTATAATCGTAATTAAACTATTGACTCGTCAGATGTAATGAATTGATATAATTAGAAAAATATATTTTCTGAGGCTCCACAACAATTCACTACATGACCCTGACGGATCACTTTAAAAAAAAATCCTAATCTATAATATCATGGTTTCTGTATTTTGAGTATTCATGTATAAAGTAATTTCAAATATCAACCAACCAAAAAGTTATCCATTAACAGTCACTTTTTTCTTTATTCAATTTACACCCTCGACATATTTCAAAGAACAAGCTGTACAGGTAATAACACCAGGATGTATAATTCCTGTATCCTGGATGTGATTACATCTCTTGTCTGGGCATTTCACTTTGTGACGTGTGGATTTTTTATGATAGTTTCTTACCATAATTTCTTACCATGATTTCTTACCATGATCACTCTAAAAATAGGGCAATTATTTAAATTATTGCCCCAGCTAATTCCCATACTATAATCACAGATTACAAAACATGACATCACTAGATTCTGATCGACAAATATTCACAGTTAATGGTTAACAACCTTTGATAACAAATAACAAAACACATACAATTATGGTATTATTGAACTTGCCTAGATTCTGTATGGATATATCAAACCAGAGAAAAGAACTCATTGATATTTCTGCAAACAATCAAAATTTTTCAAGATCTCATTTTCTCTCAATAATGGCAGAAAGAGCATTTGTATTATTAACCACTTGGGAAAAATCCACCGATGAAACAGAACGGAAATTTTTGGAAAATCTAATTACAACTTATATAGATTTTAAATTAACAAATGATGCAATTCCAATTGAGAAAATCCCAATTGGTACAATAGACGGTATCATCTCCAAATGCAGAAGAGAAACACGTACAGAATCAGTTCCAGTAAATCCGATAATGGCAGAGGAATTTTATCAAAAAATAAAAAAAATCAACAAGACACATCTATGTTCAATAGGAACGACAATTACATTTCTAATGAATATCTGTTTTAACATAGATGTGGTCCTAGCTGACTGCACTGATAAAGAAAAGGAGATTTTGCAAAAAATTAAAAACTCAACAGTTACACCTGATGGGCAAATAGTCCCAAAAAGAGGATTAATTGTATAATGATAAAAATAAAAAATTCCCTCGGCCTTGTTCCAACAAATACCGAAGGGAGAAAGACAAAACACGCACCTAAAATTTACAGTCTAGGAGGCGGTTCTAATGAATAGTTGGTTCAGTGTATTATTAACGTTTTTTTCACAAAAATCAAACCAATCGATCAAAAAAAGGAGCGATTGACACATGGATGAGGCCGATATTATTCAACTAAAAGAACTCAATTATCTAAATGACGAAACTTTGGAAATGTTTGCAGATTTAACAAAAGAGGCAATCATTGAAAAATTAGAGAAGCAAACTTGGGAGTTAATTGATGCTTCAGGGGTTACAAAAACTCTAACATTTCAGGAATATAGGGATTTTACCATAAAACAGCACAAAGGAAAAATGAATGAGTTCCAGGCTAACTGTTTTTTGTATAACCAAATTGAACTTAAAAAAGTTCTAAGGGAAGAAAGAAGAATCTTAACTGATAAAGCTGAGATTCTGGTTCAAAATTTGAGGGATTACATTAATGACTTGGATGTAGTTGATGGAAAACCAATACCCCCACAACCTTCATACTTTGCAAATGAAATTGAACAAAAATTTAACTTTGCAAAGATTATAGAATCAACTGAATTACTAATTGAGAAAAATCATGTCTATGATGTGGGAGCTCGTGACTTTATCCGAAATATTATTGAGTTTAGCTGGGTCGAATCTTATACTGCATTCAAAACAGAAGTCGTCAATAAAATAAGTGATTTATCAATTATTAATAGAGAAGAGTTTGATGTAGATCCTCACATTTTAAATTTTGAGAATTGTTTTTACGACTTGAGGACCAATAATATTTTTGAAGAAACTGATTTGATAAAAAGCAGAAAACAGCTAAACGTTCAGTACAGACCAGAGCTGGGTAAATCTAAAAAGTTTAAGAAATTTCTAAATAATATCATGCCTGATGATACAACACGCGCGGGATTACTTGAGATTTGCAGTACTATCCTATTGCGTGATACTATACCATTTACAAAATTTGTTGTTCTCCAAGGTAATGGTTCAAATGGTAAATCCACACTACTTAAAGTGCTATCAATTCTTTTAGGCGATACGTGCAAACGTCATATTCCC
>LFLC01000064.1 GCA_001543015.1 Nitrosopumilus sp. LS_AOA
GAGGACTTTGGTTTGAGAACTAATGAAATTTTTGTTCTCTGCAGTAAGATTTGTTTCTATAGTTTCTACAGTTTCTGTAGGAGGATTATTTTTTTCATACATTGTAGAGTTGTGTTGGTTTTTTACATCTTTGATTGATTTTCCAGCACAGTTCTCATCAGAACACCAGTGGTCTACTGATTTTGAGATTGTATCACCAATACTGATCTGTTTTCCACAGGCCTTGCAGTTTTGAGAGAATTTTGAAATTAGGCTCATGCTATCTCCTGGGAGCAGTTTCCACAAAATACTCCTTGTTCTGTTACTAGTCTATCCTGGTAAAAATGGTCACAGGTTGTTTGGTTTTTTTGTACCAGCTCATCTAGTGCTGTTGTTATACTATTGTTGTTATTCATAGTTATACTAACAGTATAACCTTATAATAATGTTGTTATACTAATGGTATAACTTTTATAACACATAACTGGAATTACATCATTATGGCACAAAAAGGAGATACAAAAATCTACAAGTTTGGTAAAAACAAACAGATGCTATACATTCCAAAATCAGTGCATGAAGACTCTACATTCCCATTTACCGATAAGGACACTCTAGAGATTGTAATTGTTGGTAATGAGTTGAGAATAAAAAATAAAACTTGATCTTACATTATATATTAACCAAACAATAGGACAAATTAAAGTGGTGAAATCTACTGAGTAAACCTAGTTACAAACGTGCAACCTTTGATAGAGGACTAGCTGGTGTAGTATTATCCATGTTTGCTTTTGGTATGATTGCGACCTCATTTTACCTACTTAGTACAGGTACACCATACGGAATGGATGAGGAAAGATACACTATGTTCAAAGTAATAGGATTCTTCATTTGTATTGGTTTGAGTTTCTTCTTCTTTTATTATGGTGTATATCTTATCGTTAAGAACCGTACCATAGAACTAGAATGGAAGGTAGTGGAGTTGACAGATAGGGTAGCAAAACTAGAAAAAGGAAGTGATTGAATGGATTGTCAGAAAAATGAGGGCCATTTTTAAGTCTCTATAACTTGGCAGAACCTCTAATTATAATCATTAAATATAACATTGTAATCATAAACTTTATGAATTTACTTCAATACTGCAAATAATATTGTTTTTAGGTGGACTGAAAATAGCTATAAACAATTCAATTTCTTCAGATGAAAAACAAAATCAAGTTGAAAAACTTGAAAAAAATTTAAAATTATACCAAGAGAAATTATTACAAGTAGATAAAAGAAACCGTTCTGTACAATTTAAAAAGATATTTACAAAACATAATTTTGATCTTGCATCTATAGAAGAATTTAATGAAAATATTTGTGACAAAATTTCTAAACAAGTACTAAAAAATAAAAAAAGTTCTTTGAATTTTTTTCTAGACTCTATAAATGCTGAAGATTCAGACGTAATTCGAGGAAAATTAAGACATCTGTCTAATAATTTAAAACAAATAGAGGAGGAAACTGGTCAGCAAACTGGATTTGTAGGATTCCCCTTTTTACAAGGTCATGCCAATCCTGATTTTTTTGTTAGAGGCCCATTAATATTATTTCCAGTAATTGTGGAACAAAAAAGACAATCTAGAGGGGGAGGATGGTTTCTAAATTTCTTAGATTCTAGACCCATTATCAATGGTGCATTAATTGCTGCAATAAAGAAAAAAGCTGAATTAAAAATTCCTGAAAATATTGAAGAAACATTTGATGAATTAATTGATGAACTTGTAGAAAGTGATAAATCCAATATTGAAGAATTATTTTTAGAAAAAATAACCCAATGGATTAAGGATATTATTCCCCTAGATGCCTCAAAAATAGATTTTACTTTACAAAAAATTCCAACATTATCTAAAAAAGATATTGATAATTTTGAAAAACAAAAATTTCATTTGCTAAATTATAAAATTTTAGGAAATTTTCCTCAAGCAGATAATGAAATTTACAAAGATTATGGTAAATTACTGGAAAATTCTTCATCCCTTGACATGGGAGTATTGGGAGATTTGATTGATGTTTTCAATCCTGATGATATTTATGAATCAGACCAAACTTTTGAAGAACTAGAACTAGATTCAATTTCAGATAACAAATTAAACACAGTACTAGATTCTGATTCAAGTCAAGATAGGGTAATTTTAGAATCAAAACGAAATAATTTAGTGGTAGTTCGAGGACCTCCTGGAACAGGGAAATCTCAAGTTATTACTAATTTGATATCAGATGCACTAACTAATGACAAAAAAATCCTTGTTGTATGTCAAAAAAGAGCTGCATTAGATGTAGTTTATCAAAGATTAGGTAAAGTTGGTCTTGAAAAATTTGTAGTTGTTTTAGATAAAGAACATGATGATAGGCTCAAAATGTATCAACAACTCTATGAAACAATTAAGGATCCAGGAGAATATCCATTTGATTCAATGAGTCTTGAAGAAGTTTCCAAGCAAATTGACAAAAGAATACATGATTTGTCTCAACTTGGAAAAGCATTACACAAATCATATTTTGGAGGCATAACTATTCAGAAACTTTACAGTATTTCTCAAAATAGATATGAATCAAAATTAGATTTGACAGAGAACGATTTATCTATTAATTGGTATGATTTAGATGACTATATTCAAAAAATAGAAAGTGTTGAGAATCTGTTTAAAAAATTTGAATTAACTGAAAACCCTTGGAATGGTAGAATTGATTTTTCTTCTTTTGGTTTGAGGGAGAAATCCACTATTATGCAAAATATTGATTCATTAAAAGATAATCTTGAAAACTTTCTATTAGCACCAACAAAAAAACAACAAGAAGAACTTGTAAAATATTTTGATATATATTTGAATAAACCAGGATTTCTAAAACGACATAAAAAATCATCTGCAAAACATATATCTCAGATTCTTTCAATATCAAAAGTAACAGAAAGTTATGTGAAAACTAATTCATCTTTAATTACTAACGGGGTACGTTTTTGGACATTATTTGAATTACTTCTAAAACTATTTAATCAAAATGCTCAAAAACAACTTCAACTACTTTGTAAAAACCCTGAATTACTTTTACTAACATTAAATTCAATGAAAGAATATTTGTCAAATTATGATTCTATGCAGGAATATGATAAAAAATTACAAGAATTTGATCCAACTACTGAAAAACTACTTTTTTTATGCAAAGATAAATTGAATTCATCTGAGAATTGGTCTAAAATAATTAGACAAGAAATCTATGCATTATGGATTGACATAATAGAAAGAGAAAATTCAATTTTAAAAGGAAATCCTATTGAGGAATACAATAGAAACCAAAAAAGTTTAGCAGAACTTTTAGAGACAAAAAAAACAATAGTTAGAAATCAAATTCAATCAAAAATCACAAGCTCTATTACTATCCCTGATATCTCAGGTAAAGCTCAAACGCCTGAAAAACGTGCCTGGAAAGACTTTAGTGCTGAATTAAAGAAAAAACGAAGAGTAAAACCTGTACGACAACTATTTGAAAAATATCCCTCAAATTTTCTCAAAATTGCCCCTTGTTGGCTAGCTTCTCCTGAATCTGTGTGTAAGGTATTTCCATTAAAGAGAAATCTCTTTGATTTGGTAATTGTAGATGAGGCAAGTCAATTGGCAGTTGAGCGTGCTTTACCATTTTTGTATCGTGCAAAAACTGTAGTAATTGCTGGAGATGAAAAACAACTTCAACCATTTGATTTATTCCAACTAAAAGAAGATGAGGATGATGATTATGATGATGACATAACTGAAGAAAAAAGTCTTTTAGATTTGGCAATTGTTCAAAATGATCCAATTCAATTAGCATGGCACTATCGTTCTCGTTATCAAGATTTGATAAATTTCTCAAATCATGCATTTTATGATGGATTGTTACAAGTTGCACCAAATGTTAGAACTGATCCAACTCATCCACCAATACGATGGATTCCTTGTAATGGTGTTTGGGATAAAAGACAAAATCATGTTGAAGCTGCTGCAGTATTGGATGAAATAACAAAACTATGGAAAAAATATTCTAAAACAGGAAATTATCCATCAATTGGAGTAATTACATTTAATGATGATCAAAAAGATTTGATTCAAGATCAATTTGATAAAAAATTAGACAATGATGTAGCGTTTCAACAACTTTATGCAACTGCAACAGATGGAAAAAAAATTGATGATAGACCATTTTTTAAAAATATAGAAAATGTTCAAGGTGATGAACGAGATATTATTATTTTTTCAATTGGTTATGCAAAAGATCCTGATGGTGTATTTGGAAATAGATTTGGTACACTCAGTAAATCTGGAGGAGAAAATAGATTGAATGTGGCAATTACTCGTGCACGTCAAGAAATGGTAGTTGTTTGTTCTATTGATCCTGGATTAATCAAAGAAACTAGTAAGAATCTTGGTCCTAGACGTTTACGTCAATTTTTAGAATATGCTAGAGCATCAAGTCAATTAAACAAAGAAGGAGTCAATGAGGTTCTAAGTAAACTCAATGAAAATATGGCAGTATCTGATAAAACCACTTTAGAGTTTGATTCTCCATTTGAAACTCAGGTTTACAAGGCATTATCTAGGCATGGATATACTGTTCACACTCAGATTGGTGCATCTGGTTGTAAGATCGATTTAGCAGTAGTACACCCTGATGATCCTAATCGATATGTTTTGGCAATAGAGTGTGATGGTGCAACATTTCATTCCTCAAAAAGTGCAAAAGAGCGAGATGTCATGAGACAGAAATTCCTAGAAGACAAAGGATGGATATTTGAAAGAATTTGGAGTAGAAACTGGTGGCGAAATTCAGAAGAAGAAATTTTAAGAATTATCTCTAGAATTGAAAAAGAAATTAAAATTTTTTAGTATAAAT
>LFLC01000002.1 GCA_001543015.1 Nitrosopumilus sp. LS_AOA
ATTTTTAAAAAGGAATTTAAAAATATCATCAAAATCTTTAACAACTTCATCAGTTAGTATATCAGTGATTTGATTATCCGATATAACAGATTTTTCAATATATTTATCTCTAAAATCATTAATGAATAATTTTAATTTTTGAATTTTTTGGTTGAAGAGAATAAAAGATTTCTCAGAATAAGATAATAATTCCTCCAATTCATCAATTTGATTTTTTAATTCTGTAGTATTAGTATTAGGAATATGATTACACGTACATTGTTTACATCCTGCCGCATAATGGTAGAACAAACTATGAGGACAAAATACACATTTTATGTATAATTTATCTACCATAGAAATAATATTATCAATAACAGTATTTTGATTACTCAATGTATTTAATTTTATAATACTTTATTTAGCCTTTTATCTATCTAAAAATCTCATATCAATACCCTCCTCCTTACTAAATTCTACCATTGATTTCTCCATTACTCTTTGCGTGGCCTCTTTTTATATTACAAATTAGATTATAAAATTAAAGGAGATAACAAATGGATCATTATAATTCAAAATGTAAGTAAAAAGTAATGTTACTGCTCATACTTTTCATGTAATTGATCCATACAAATACCAGCTTCTGTGTATAAACTTCTTGTAATTTCAATTTCCTTTTTAATTTGTGAATAATTACCGTATTCAGATGATTCTATTAACATTAATGACGTATTGAGGTCTTCTGTTATTTGGCTCATGTTTTTACCTCCAAAATTTATTTTGTTAGCTACTGTTGAAATTGCGATAAACAATGAATAATCTTCATAAGAATTAACATTGTTACATTGTTTCAGTGTTGCTTTAGGAAAATATTGTAGATCATCAAGTAATTGTTTTAGTTCTTGTAATTCAGAATTTGAAATTACATCCTTTTTAATTTCACCCGACTCACAACCAATTCCGTCATTATCCATATCAAACCCGTGAGGATCACTACCTGTCACTTTGAAATTAGAATATCTGATATCTCCACAATTCAAGTCAGGGGGATATGGGTCAATGCAGACATCAAGATATGAATCATCACAGTTCTGTAGTGGTATTGTTTTTTGTAATTCTATATTGTCATTTTCTAATTCTACAATTCTATTTTCCAACTCTTGAATTTTTGGAACTTTGATTACACCAGCTTCAATTAAAAAATCCAAGGCATCTACAAATTCTGTATCAGTTATTTTATCCTCTGCCCAGACTACTACAATTCTCTTAATCCATGCAGGGATTAGTTCACTTTGTGATGTTTGTTCATCTTCAGTTGGAATTAATGATGATTTGATATCATCTGATGTTAAGAACACGCCATATTGTGCCATTAATGGTACAAGATTATTTTCAAGATGTTCCTGGTACAATTGTTTAGTTTCTGGATTTTCTGTATTCTCTATTGTATCTAGTAAATTACTAACTGCACTAACCATTATCTCTTGATTTTTAGGGACAGTCACCTCAGCTGTAATGTATCCAGTTGGTGGATTTTGTATCATATCTTTGATGATATCTAATTGACTCTCATTTGCAGAAGCTTCTTGCGAAATAATCCCAACAGTCATTAAAGATATAGCTGCAATTGCAAACAAAAATAATTTTGTGTTTTTCTTAGTCATTGGATCACTAGGGTAATACTTTACTTTAGCCTTTTCTAATAAAATGTTGGGTTATTTCCAGGTATTATGGTATGAGATAATAAAATACTAAATAAAATCTTCAATGAAAAACTGGAATTCTAGGCATTATAAAAATTAATGAGTAATTATATCTCACGATAATTTAACATAAATAAAATTTTATGGTCCAGTGTAAAATTATTAAAACACCTTCTTTAGAAAATAACACATTGAGATGCAAGATATGTGATACCACTTATAGAAATACAGGACAAAAGACAACCTGGAAAGAATATCAAACGTGTAAAGTGTGCCTATACCTAATTGAGATTTTCATGTGGAATGGGAATAGATTAAACGTGTACTTTGATATAGATTAATGAATTGATACTATATTATTTATTTTCTTAAAATATACTAGAAACTTTCATTCTCTGGTATTATTGTCCTGCATCAAGAAAATTCATATTAACTTTTGGTTCTTGTGCATAATTTTCCATAACCTTAGCTGATGCCTCCTCATATGCCGATAGATATGGTTGCACCTCAAGTAATACTTTGAGAATAGTGGTTTTTTCTGTAGGAGATAATGAGATTTTTTTTATTACTGGAGTTGATTTTTTAGTATGTGTCTTGTGTCCGTTTTCATCTACTCCTTTAACGTCTATTTTCTCCATAAGATAAATTTCTTTTTTAGATTTTAACATGTTTAAAAGTTCTTGTTCTATTGTACGTATTTTATCAATTCTGTCAATATGTAATTCTGTAAAATTCTTTGCAATCTCAAAGAGTCTTTGTTTTGTCATGGATCTGATTTTAACTAGAGTTTTGTAATACGTGTCTCTTTTGATATCTACTCCTCTCTCCTTAAGGTAGAATAATGCTTCAACTTCAGACATTCGCATTGTTTTTGTTGAAAGTATTAAACATTGTTGATTATTTAGGACCACTCTAATATGGTAATTTAGTTAGTTATTAATAAATATTTGATGTTTTTGTTGAAAATAATGTAAATAATAAGGTATAAGGCTTTGTTTTTGTAATATTTTCTTCATTAACTATATGATAATTTTTAGATATAATTAAAAATCGTATGATTTTTATCAATCATTTGTGCCTAACACCATACATAAAGTATGATTATATGTGTTAATTATTTTTTTTAAAATTTTGATCGTAGAAAATTTGCGTAACAGAAATTATGTATTTTACGCCTAATGTTACGGTGTTACGCAGATTCTCTTACACCTTTTTTATAATTTAAAATATTTAAAATCTCACACATAGTAAGTCGATAAATACGTAACATCGTAACAACAGGAATAGTTTTGTTACGCTAGGCACAAATTCATCGTAACAACCTAGGCGTGAACCTGTTACGCTGTTACGGTCTTTTTTAAGAATAGGTAAAATTATTGCGAAATTAAAAAATATATAGAAAAACAGAGATTTGCGATCAGTATTTATCAGTATCTTCAAACTCAACTACCTGGGATTTTATATCAAACCCGGGAACTGTAGTTTTTGTTTTTACAACTGGTTTTAATCCCATAATTAGGGTTTGTTGTGTGACATTCTCCGCTATTGTACTTGATATCTCACTATACACATTAGGTTCATCATATACTTTGAAGACTCTATTTCTAACCTTCTTTTCAAAACCTAAATCCTCTAGCTGTTGAGATAATAGTTTGTTTGAGATTGTATTTGGCATCACTTCATTGTACTTTGCTAAAATAAAATTAAAAGAGGTTCCAATATCTGAAGTTACACTCTTTGTTATGAAGTGCTCTTCTATGAATTTAATTAATGACCCTTGAGTTAGTTCTGCATGTCTTTTCTTTGCCTCCTCTATATCCTGAACTATTAATGGGGAGCCATTGTAAATTTGCGCTGCTCTCATTAGTAATAACATGACAATCTTTTCTAACTCGTCTTCATCTAATAGTAGTTTTCTCCAATCCCGGGCAGCTGTGACATCTTTAATGTATAGATACTGGTTTCTAATAAATAAAGAGTCATCATCATCGTCTTTTGCAATTGGTGATATCTTATTGCACATTATCAGATGGCGTGGGAACCTGTTTGCATAGACTAGCTTCTTTCCGTACTTTTGGTGATAGTGCCCACTCTCTTTAGTTATTGTATCTTTGAGGTTTGCAGGATCTTTTGGTTCCCGGGCGTTGTTCTCCTCTGAGTAATTTAGTATTGTATCTGCAATTAATGATAAACCCCACTTGTCAGCTAGGTTTTCAGTTACAACATTTGAGATGGATTTTTTTGATATTATTCTTTTTAGAATCTCAACTAATAGGGACTTGAATGTGTTGTATTTGCCGCAGATAAATAACATCTTGGGTTTTGTACCAAGAACTGATGTGTGAAGTAAAGCACCAGCTAGATGATCAATTAATACATTCATGTCATACTCATCAGGGAATCTCTCTTTGAGAAACTCTAAGAAATATTCTGGTTCTTCTGCATCCTCTCTAAATACCACATCAAGTTGTGGTTCTTTATAGAATAGTTTTGATGGGTCCACATTTTTTATCATACCATCTTTAAAATCAAAATATTTGCCAAAAGAATTTGTAACTAGAGTCATCAGGTTTGCGTGGTATGATCTATCCTCCAAGGATACCTTTAGTGTTTTATCTATGGCAGATATTTTGGCAGCTATGTC
Organism: Nitrosopumilus sp. LS_AOA; assembly: GCA_001543015.1. Taxonomy (GTDB): domain Archaea; phylum Thermoproteota; class Nitrososphaeria; order Nitrososphaerales; family Nitrosopumilaceae; genus Nitrosopumilus. Next base: position 4,327 of record LFLC01000002.1, read on the forward strand.
TAGGGCCATCTTATGATCAGGTTTGAAATTCTTTGATTTTAGAAGCAGTAATGCCTCTAAAATAAAATGTGCTGTATTATCGGACCACTTTGTGCTATTCCAGAACCAAGAGTTAAACTGTTTGTCTGTGTCTTTAATATGTGCAAAAAAAATGGATTTACTAACAAAGTTTGAACCAAACTCTACCTCATTTATGTCAAAATTCTCAATTACCCAGAGTATTGACTTTTCAAGTTCTGGGAATTTTGAGGTACCTTTAGCATATTCTGAGATATTCTCAATCCTGATACCCTCCATTAGACTATTGTAAATTCTATCAAATGTGATGTCTTTTTTTTCATGTACTAGTTCCTGGGAAATCGAAAAGGCCTCACTAATTATGGCACTGTGTCTTTTTCCTTCACCGGCATGTGTGAAATTATCAATGAATTGCGCAGGAGTGTTTGTAAATATTTTTGAAAAGACCAAGCCGAGATCCGCTTTTGTTACTTGTAATAGTGGGTCTTTGTGTAAATCATCTAAGGGATACCAGGTAGTTTTGCGTTTTGGATCTGGCGTATTTTTTGGGTTGTAAAAAGTTCCAGCATATATTGCCCAGTGGCCTTCGGCATAGATTTCAATACCGCATTTATTATGATACTTTCTTGCAAACTCTACACACCACTCATGTGTGGCATCTACTACTTTGATAAAGCCGTGCTTTGAGTGGATATGTTCTTCCTCTTTTACATACTTGTCTCGTCTTCTATTGAAAAAACAGTTTAGTGATTTGTCATATTCATTTGAATCCAAATCAAAAAATAAAATATTAGAGTCCTCTGTCTGAGTTATCCCCCAATTCTTTACGGTTAGATATTTCTCAAATTCCTCATCACTCTGTAAAGGATGTAATACAGACATACCTTTAGGAACAAGAGGAATCTTCCACTCACTTACTTCAACAAGATTGCAAAACTCTGATCTAAATAATGCCTTTGTTTCAGAGTTAAAATAATCATCATTCATGGATACCACATTCCCAATAAATAAGAGACCAATACTTTTGAGATGTACAATCTGTAAAGGCCAAGCTAGGCATTTGAGATCCTCTTTTGTGCTATGGTAAAGTAGTCGTTCTCATCCTTTGAGTTATCCTCACAACCGATGAACTGTCTGTTTAGTTTTTTAGCCGATATACCTGTGGTCCCGCTTCCCATAAACGGGTCATAAATAATCTCATTTGGGATGGTCATGTATTTTATGTAATAATCAGATTCTACAGTACTTTGAGCCCACTCGTGTAACTCTTTTCCTTGGAATTTTGATTCTTTAATATCAGAAACAAACTCACCTTCATACTTTCCTTTGACAAACCATAACATTATCTTACAACCTACTAGGACTTTTTTGCCAAAGACTGAAGCTGATGGTCCTGTATGTTTAATTACTAAAGGCCAGTGGAATTTCAAACCCACTTTTTCCATGATAATAATTATTTTACCAATATTTCCTTGTCCAACAAAAGTAACAAGAGAGCCACCATCTCTTAAAACTATACCAGCTTGTTTTGCCAAGTCCTCAAAAAGATAAAGGAATTTATCATGATATGGAGGATCAGTGAAAATTAGAGATATTGATTTTGGTTTTACTTTAAGGGTTTGAAATTGTTGGTTGTATAATTGAATTGATTTTGGTAAATGTACTTGTAATTTTTTTATCTCTTTTTCGCGTAATTTGCGTTTTTCTTTTTTCCTAATTATTGTGTAGGCCTTGTTTACTGTAATTTTATCAGTCTGGCCTATCTGTTCGTATAGTTTTGGATCTTGTTCTTTGACGTGATCCATTCTTTGTGCTTTTTTACGAGAGAGATTAACCTCATTTGCTGCTTGAGTTGAGGCTAATGATTCTTCTTTTTCTTTAGATGAGAGCTTGTGGTCATTTGTCCGTAAGCTCTTGGGGTGATTTTCACCATATTTTTTACCAGCTTCAATTTGTTTTAGTTTAGCTCGTTGCTTGTAAAGTGGTTTTAGTTTTTCATAGATTTTGTGCTTTCCTAGATCATCGAGTTGTCTTCTCTTTACATTGCATTCTATTACAAATATTTCCTCATCTAGTTTTGTAGGAAATGTTCTTACTGCATGTTTTATCTTTATTCCAAGCTCTTTGCATATCTTATACCGGTGATGTCCATCTAAAATTACATTGTCCTGGTTTACTAGAATTGGAATCCATAGACCGTTATTTTTTATAGAGTCTTTGAGGGAATCGTATTCCTCTGCAGTTAATGCAGGAATCATTTTTTCATATGTGGGGTTTATAATTAATTGACTCAAAATAATCACCTATACTTTAGAATCTCCTCATTTTGGCAAAGTAACCAATTATGATGCTAGTACATTTTAGGAATAGAAAGTATAGACTAGATCCAACTTTTCTGTACTGTCCAGATAATAGGCAGCGAGATTGATATAAGATTAAATAAGGATTGAACCTATCCATTATTATCAACCTCATAACTCACAAAGTGTGGTTGGATTTTTGCAGTTGGCTTGGGCAGGTCAACTAATTTATTTTCTTTAACGTGATACGAAAAATTATCATTTACAGTATATTGATAAATCTGTAGGACATAACTCATTTCTTACGTCTCCTTTTGTCTACTACAATTCCCATCTCAATTAAACGAAAAATCCTTTTTGATCTAGACTCATCGCCTATTGGTTCAATATCATCAGAGATTGAATTTGGTAAAAACACACTGTATAGTCTGCCAGGATTAGTTGTCGGACGACCTAATTTAGACATGATATATCAAAGCGCGTTTGCTTAATAAAGTTTAATAGAATACCTATTAAGATATATTTTTAGGTTCAGATTAATAGTTTCAAAAAAACAAATAATCAACTTTATAAGGGTACCGTACAACAGGGTAACTGTTGAGTAACATAATTAAAGAATTACAAGAAAAAATCAAGTCACTTGATTCAATGTATAAAAAACCAGAGAATCCAGGATTTTATTCATTAGAATTTATAGATATTAATTGGCCAACAAATAAAGAAAAAAACTTTTTTCATATTTTAAGAGATTTGACTTTGCGCGGTCCTCTGTCTTTGACTTCCTTAACTCACATGTATGTGGATGGGAAGCATCCTTATGATAGTGTAATGCAAACTCTCTATCGTATTTTGAATGGTTCTAAACATACTGGTAGTGTAGGTATGTTACAACGGGAACTAGTTGTTAAAGAAGGTAAACTATTCAAACTTAGTCCTTTTGGAGTTTTGTATGCAATTCATGTTTTTCATTTTGGTAAATACCAAATTAAGGGGCATGATAAAATCTCTAAACCTGTGGATTATTCCAATCAAAAAAACATGAAAGGTATTTTTGATGTTATAAAAAGAAATTATAATTATTTTCCTTTGATTTTTGAGAACTTGGAGTATATTAAAGCAAGTAGTGATTTGGATATTAATCATCTATTTGATATTCTTGATCATGGTGAGATGTTAGATTCTGATTTTTACAATTTTTATAAACATAATGTGATAATGGATTATAATTCTGCATTAAATAATCTGATACCATTTGTGTTTTATTTTAATAACATTAATCATTATTTTGCAGTGAATCATAAAGCTCCCAATATTGATCATGATTTATCTTTACAAATTCAAGGGATACACAAGGAGATTTTACATAAAATGAAATCAAACTATGATCACTATTCCTTTATGTATGATTTGGTTTGTGAAAAATCTACAAAAAAATAATGCTTATAACTTTACTTTTAGCTAGTTTTTCTTCTTTGAGTGAGAATAATTCTGATGTTAAATGATATTCTCATAACATATAATCGTACTATTTATTAGAGTAGATAAAAGGGGTGAGTGGTTCTGATAGTAGGAATGTTATTTCCCGAAAACAATTTCACAATTATTTTGTACTAACTGTCAGAACCACTTTATTATACAATACTGAATTTTTTTTAAATCTATTTTATCATAAAGTCATATTTTAGTTTGAGTTCCAGTTAGTTAGCTTTTCTTCTCTTAATTTAGCTAGTGTCTGTTTTATTTCTTGCTCAAATTGTAATCTGGCACGGCGCTCCTCTTTTAGCTGTATTTCAAGCTCTTTATTCTCATGGACCTTTAACTTTAAAATATCCTTTTCATTTTGTAGAGTAACTACTTCTAGCTTGTGACGTTCAGAGTCATCAATTGTAAGAAATGGGATTGCCTTTTGGTATTCTGGGAACCGCTCAAAGTCCTCTTCTGTATATCGCTCATAGCTTGATTCGAGTCCATTATCATGGCCCATCATGTCCTCTTTATCTAAATAATTTACTTTGGCTCGTCTCATCATTGTGTTGAAATATTTCCTAAACCCATGGTCTGCAGGAACATCATGTCTTATTTTGCCATCCTCTAAAGGTAGACGTATTCCAACTGACCTTAGTAATCGAACTATACGCGTTCTGACTCCACCCATTCGGAGTCTCTTTGGGCATAACACCTTTGTTGCAACAATTAGAGGATCAGAGGGTTCTGGGTATCGTCCAAATCTTGTATTCCATTTTTCTCTGTATAATAATAATGCACTCTGGGCTTCAGGTGTTCCATGTGTCCAGTACTCTTCAGCATCTCCTGCATAGATTCGTATGGCAAGACCTTTGTGTTCCTTATCCTCTGTGTAGAAAAATTTAACGTCATTCCAGGTAAGATAATCCCAAGCCTCAACTCTAAATCCTGCAGAAGAGAATAATAGTATAATAATTCTATCTACAATATCACCCGCATTATCAAGCATTAGTTTTATTTCTTCTCTGGTATATGCCCTATCAGGAGTCTTTCCGACTTTGGGTAATGACTTGTTTATCAGTTTCCATGCAAAGTCTATCTCATTTGCAGCAAATAGTGCCTTTATTGGCTTTAGTCTGTTTTTGATGTTAGATGCTGATACCTCTTTTTTCTCTACCTTGGTTTTTAATTCCCTGACATATGCCTTGATTATCTGTTTTGTCAAATCAGTGTTGGAACGCGCAAGTATGACAAACTGGTTTATTTTATCCTCAGAGATAGTAGATGGTTTTTTGCCAATATTTTTTACAAAAAGATCATCAGGAATTACAGCTAGAAACTGGTTAAGGTATAGGAGATAATTTTTTAGAGTCTTTTCACTTCTAATGTAATCTAAAAAATTTTGGTAGGATGTTCCCTCTATACTTTCCACTGTTAGTTCCATGTTACATGGAAACATCCCTAACCTTTTAAATGAATATTATGGTCAAAATCCTTTTGGAAGTGTACCTTTAGGTTTTGGTGGGTCTACTTTTTGTGGTTCTGGGGCTTGTGCTGTAATGCCTTCAA
>LFLC01000049.1 GCA_001543015.1 Nitrosopumilus sp. LS_AOA
TATATAAATATTGATTATACTAATAGTAATATTGCGAAATTAATGCAGCATTTTTAATTTCTAAACGATAGTGCTGGCAGTTCCAATTAGTCTCAATGAATTTCTCATATCATGTCAAACAAAAAATGGATTATTACAACTTACTTTTCAGTGAGGGTTTCGTCTTAATTATTGAGCCAATGCTACTGGACCCTGATGAATCTAGGGAACTGAAACTTGAGTTTGTGATTGTGCTCTCTGGACGCTGAATTGTCTCCAACCCGGGAGAAGAAATCGCATTATTATTTGAAGAGAAGCTTAAGTTCAAACTGTTGCCCGAGTCAGTTGACCACATAGGACTTAGTTTTCGTCTCACTGCAATAGGAGAAAGATTTTCATTGTCTAGACTTGAATTCTGAGTTAAGTATCCTGTATCTGATCTTGCTCGATTTGAGTGCATTTTTATATAAATCAAGAATTTATTAAAATAAATTATTTTTACTTAAATTAGTTACACAATCATTAATTATCAAAATGATCATTTTGTTCAAAGCAATCTAAATCCCAGTTTGTATAAAGTTGACACACATATGATAATAGTGGAATTACATTTAAAAAAATTAGTTGCTTGATAAATTAGAAAATTCTATAAAAGAACAACAAGATTATGATTCAACAAATGCTCTTTTTCGTGAATTTGAAAATCCTGTGGAAATAAAACAAAAAATAATATCTAAAAATTTTATTCATAATGCAATTGATACTTCTATTGAAAATACTATTGATGCTCTTGTAACTAGCACCATTAATACAGATTCATCATTGATAGATTCAAAAAATATTAAAGATACAATGAAATCTATTGAAAATTTTATGCTTAATTCTAATTTTGGTACATTTGAATATACACAAAAAACTGGTAGAAATATTATCAAAGTAAAACATAGTATGGGTGTTAATGGTAGTAATTTTTGTAAAAAATTCTTTGAGCGAATATTTGGAATTTGTTTAAAGGATTATTCATTTCATGTAATTTATGATGAATACACTGTATGTGTAATTTTTAGATAAAATTACATGTTTGATAATAACTGTTCTTTAATTGATGGTACATTTTCATTAATATGTATGGCATGAATTTCTTTCTTTTTAATTATCCCTACATGTGTTACATCTCGAGCTAAAATACAATCAGTAAACCAATCTACTGCAACATTCAATTTTTTTCCAAATGTTGGGATTTTTGATATATAATATGTTCTCCAAATTAACCATGCAGTAAGACCGCTAATGTTATGTCCTGCAATAGTGGCAATACCTACCCTGTTTCCAATAAGTGCCATTATTCCTAAACTATGAAAAGAAAATCTGGTTAATTCTTTCTTGTTATTAAATAACAATGACAAATTTTTTGCAACAACTTTACCCTCTCTAATTGCATGTTGTGCAGTTGATGGGTAGAAACTATTTGTTGATTGATCTTTAATTAATGCACAATCACCTAACACGAAAACATTTTCTTTATTTCTCATCATTAATGACTCATCAACTACTATTCTTTGATTTACTCCATGCTCGCATTTTAATTCTGAAATTACTTTAGTCATTTTTGTACCTCCTGTCCAAATTAATGTGGCACATGATAATTTTCCACCATTATTTAGAACTACATATTCTTCATCAGCATCATCGGCTCTTGTATTTTTCATAATTACTATTCCATCTTTTTCAAGAACTTTAGCTGCTTTTTTTGCTAACTTTTCATTAATTTCTGGTAATATTCTATTTTTTGATGAAATCAAAATAACATTGACATTTTTTGGATTAATGCTTGGATATGATTTTGAAATAGAACTTTTAATAAATTGATTAACCTCACTTACTGTTTCTACTCCTGCAAATCCTGCACCCACTACAACAAATGTCAATAACGTTCTTTGTAATTCATGATTTCCTGTTTGAGCTGCATGTTCTAGCATTCCAATTACATGATTTTTTACTGCAATTGCATCTGATATTGACATCATTGTGAATGAATGTTTTTCGATGTTATCATTTCCAAAATAATTTGTCTCTCCACCTAATGCTATCACCAAATAATCATATTCTAATGCTTTAACTTTATGATCAAATGATCTTTGAATTGTAACTAGTTGTTGCTCTAAATCTATTGATTCAATTGATGCCTGCAAAAATTTTGCTTTTTTACAAAAATATCTTACAGGGATGGTGATGTTACTTGGATGTAAAAGCCCTGAAGAAACTTGAGGTAACATTGGGGTGAACAAGTAATAATTTGCATCAGAAACAATTGTAATCTCTACTTGTTCATTTTTGAATTTTTTTTCAATATTTTGTAAGGTTGTGATTCCTCCAAATCCTCCCCCCAGAATTAATATTTTTTTTATAGATGGGGACGTGCTTTTATGAGTTGAGAGATAATGTGTATAATATTTTGATTGAGAATCAAATGTTAAATCACAATCATTGCAATTTATTGCGGACATATTAAAATAAAAATACCTCTACTAAAAACAACCTGTTTGTTTAGTTTCTACAAAAATGATTGAATTTTGAATTATATTAAAAATAGAAATTTGTTGTAATTTAAAAACACACAGTAAATTATATCTAATATAAAATAAATAATACTGTGAATTTAAAAATCACAAGTGTCGTAATAGTCCTTGTAGCAGTCTTACTTTTAGCTCAAACTGTATCTATTGTTGAGGCAAAACATAAAGCAAAAGATACGGGTGAGGAACGAAAATCAGCTGAGACAAAATCTGATGATTATGATAATGAGGGAAACTTAAAAACAATAATTAAGGAAAAAAGAGACGCATTTGTTGCATACAAAGTTGCATTTGATGCGTGGAAAATTGCCAAAGAAGATTATAAGGCTGCAAAAACTTCTGGTGTTCAGACAACAATTGATGCAAAAAAAGTGATTTTAGATGCTGCAAAAATTACTAAAGACAAAGCATTCAAAACATATCAAGATGCAAAAAAACTGAAAGCACGATAGTTTTTTTTAATTTGTATATGTTACTTAATAATTTTAATAAATTCAGTTCGAATATTTTATAAATTTTTGACTAGAAATTTTTTTGAAATTACTATGAAAATTGTAATTTCTGCAATTTCTACTACCATCACTTGCCAAAAATACATCACCCAACCACCCATCAATTGATCAGTAACAGCTAGAACCACTGAAAAAATTTCGAAATTCTCAATAATTAAAAACGGTAAGGATACTATTGATTCAATTTGCTCTTCTGTACTAACTTGTGATGATATTTGTTCTATAGAATCAAAATTCCATTCTGAACCAATAATCACACCTTGATTGAGAAATTCTTCAAGTACTTGCTCTTTTAAAATCTGATAATCTGTATTTCCTGCATTAATGCTGAAAATCGTAAAAATACCCATTGATAGAAACATTACAGTTTGAAAATAAATAATTGCTTTTTTCTTTCCTTTATGATTTTTGATGATTTGTCTTAGAAACATCTGCCCAAATATTCCTAATTTCTCTTTTTTTGATAAAAATAGTATTGCTCCAAATACTATTGAAATTATTCCTAGTGATCCAATCCAATCATCTGCAAAAATTTCTCTTGAAAATATTCGAAGTGGAACTAATATTGCAATTAATGATATAGTAACAATGAGAAACTCTAGAAATGGATGGTAAGAATTATTTCTGTGATTATTTTTAAAAAATGTCATGGTTTAAACATTGAGGGGAGTAATTTTTTGTATTTATCAATTCCTGATGCTTGGTCATCATCATAGATATTTTCAGAAAATTTTAAAAGATTAATTTGTTTTTCAATTTCTACTAATTCTTCTATCATAGACTTTTTTTGAATCAATACATCCCCTTCTCCAATATATGAATCCATAAATGTCATGTATGCTTGATAATAATCACGTAAATTATACAATTTTGTATAATATTCATTGTCTGTGATTCTTCCTGATGAATAATCTAAACTCTCTTGATTATATTGCGTACTAATTTTAACTCCAAATTCAATTATTTTCTCATTTCTTTCAAGATTTGGAAGTTTTAATGCATCCAGAATCTCTAGTTCCTCTACTGTAATTTCTCTAAGTGCTTTAATATTTTTATTTTCATCATTTGATACTGTTTCAATAAGTGCTTTAATATTTTTATTTTGATCATTTGATGCTGATTCAATAAATGATAACATCACTTCCATTATTGATGCTTCCCCTAACACTGGTCCACTTATGTCCTCTTTTTCTTGAAGATTAAAAATACTAAAAACAATAACTCCAATCCCTACGATTACCACTAAAGTAATTTTTTTGATCATTTTTCATTCACTTCATCTTCTGTATTTTTTATTATAACAACAAGTTGACCCAAAACAAAAAACAGTCATTTATTAGCTCAATTCTGAATTTTTAACAACGAAAAAGTGACTATTTTGTCTATAAGACACTTAGATTTGGGCACACTTTGATGACTGATCTTAAAGATTTCTTTGAGAAATCGATTTTCCTTAACTATTGGAAAAATCAACAATATGCGATATTTCATGGGAGGTACACTTGTCATCACTAGATTTTCTTGATGCAGTACTCAGTGAGACCCTAACAGAGGAGGAATATCTTCAAGAACGCAGAGCTCGAAGTGAATCAAGTGCCAGCACCGTTCAAGCTGTTCTAACTAATGTCAAATTGTTCTGTATTGATCAAGCACAGTCTGATTTTGGTATGATTCTTTTGCAACTAAAACAAGATGCAGACAAAACAGGTAGACCTGCAAAGTCCCTTGTATTTTTTCAAAGATTTGTAAACTGGTTACATGCAGAACACAAAAATCTAGAGATGCCATCAAATCACTTTGGTCACTTTGAACCATACAGACCAAAATGTGTTGCAACAATTAGAAATTATGTGGGACAGCTACGACTTTATTTTAAAAAAGTAGTTGGCATTGAGATTTCTTCTGAAAAACTAGATGATTTTTTAACATATCCTGCAATAGGTGAGGTAGAAGAAGCACAAGCACTAACTCATGATGAGTTTAGACACATCGTTAGTAACATCAAAAACCCAAAACGACAGATGCTATACCTTATCAAAAAAGATACCTGTTCTAGAATTGGTGCAATGTGTCAGCTCCGACTAGAGAATTTTAACATCACAACAAGACCGATTCAGATAACATTTCCAGCTCATATAATGAAAAAAAACAAGAGAGGAGAAAGTAGAACCGTAAAAAAATATGTGACACAAGAAAATGAATCTGGACTCTTGAAATTATTGGAGAGTTATTCTGATCCTCGAGATATTGTATTTGGCACAAATGCCGTGCCTAAAAAGGCAATTCACAATGAGGAAAAGTTTTGGAACAAGCTGGTAAAGAGACTGGGATACACTGAGGTTTATCGTCATAATGGCCGACTAAAGAAAAACATCCATTCTATCAAGGCATTTACTGAAACCCAAGCTGAAAAGGCAGTAAACAAGTTTTATGCTGATGCGTATGGTGATCATGATGAATACCTAAAACAATACATCAGATGGAGTGAGGATGAAAAAATTCAGAAATTCAAGACTATGCAACCGTTGTTGAATCTGTTTACACGAATTGAAAAAATTCATGACAAAAACCTGATTGATGAGAACAACTATCTCAAAACAAAGATTGAGGTAATGGAAGATCAACTAATAGATGTAATGTTAAACTTGGATGCCTTGAAATCTCAGAATGTAACAAGTAGAAAATCTTAATTTAAAATATAATTTGATTTTTCTAAATTAGTATTAGTCGAGATATTGTTGTTGTAAAGCACTCATTACAGTTTGTATCAAATGTAACTTGGGAATAATTGATATCTTCCCTAAGAGGGATTCAAGGCTAATTAGGAATAGATCATACTCTCTCATACATAACATCAAAGTAATTAGAATTATTAAGATTTCAAGATACACACAAGAGATCACACGTCTCCTAACCGTTTGTATCAAATGTTATGAGACGAACAAAATCAAAATCTTAAACATTTCTTAAAATGAAAAATACCTTTAAACAAAATATCCCATATTCTCTATGAGTCAGCTACTCGTAAAGATAGAAACCCTTAGACGTCTCGAGTCCATTACTGGAAAGCACATCATTAGAGGCGGTGATAAAATTATCAATGAAGCCCTAGATATCATGCAAACTAAAATCAAGGAACTAGAAAATTGCAACAATTAATCAATTCTGGGCATGATTTACATATTTTTCTCACACACACCGAAGAGAAAGGAGGTAACAGCTAATTGCCTTACTGCAACAATCTATCTAATGCAAAAAAAGACAAACTGTTTCCAATCAAGCTGGATGAACAAAATTTCTGCTGCATCTTGTGTAAACTTCCCTTTGAGAAGAATATTTTTTGGGAACAATCAACACACTTTGATCATCTAAACTGCAATGAAAAGGATCACGATCCTGCAAATATTGGAATAGTTCACATTGAATGCAACTATATCAAAAAATGGTATGGTGAATATCAAGTACGTGCTATGGATTGGCACCGATATCTTGTTAGCAAAATTACATCATCTCTGAGTGCGAGTGAGAAAAATACATACACAAAGACAAACACACAGACAGATGAATTAACAGACGGTCAAATCAATTTAATAATTAACAAACTAACAAAATCCCAATTAGAGATAGAACTTCCAGAAGATTCTACAAAACAAATTCCATTTCCTGTAATGCTATCTGATATTCATTACCTTACGATACAAGAAACAGGAGGCAGAGGTTCTGAACTATCAGTTAGACGTGCATTAAATGGAATGACTAAATCACAGTTTTCTCCTTGGCAACAAAAGAAACTAGGCAAAGGCAACATCATCATACAAAGGAGAGCAAAAATTCAGGTTGAGAAAAAACTTCCAGAACTACAGATAGAACGGGACGTATGGCCTGAATGACACAAGATTGTACCCCCCCTACCCCCTCTTAATAAAACGCCTGACTTATTCCTCATTTGAGGAAAATGTTACAAAATAACATTCAGGTCATATGACCTTGATGTTGGACAAACATTGTGGAAATGTTTCCACAAAGTTGCAATTGTACTTGAACTTCAAAAAAGAATTCTTATTTTGTTAGGAGTCCCATGATTTAATCAAGTACTCTAATTCCATGACGGATTAATTTTTGAGGTACCTACTTCAAAGAGTATTGAACTAAAACACAAATTCTCATTTAACAGTAAGCAACTAATCTCAAATGAATCCCATATTTGGTTCAAGTCGCTAGGGATTCAGTCATGATCTTTTAAATCAGATTTAAGATTAAGTTATTTTGTGAAAATAATTATTTTTGCATTAATTCCTCTCATCCTATCCATAGGACTTGCTCCAGCTTTACCATTTATTGATGCATTTGAAAGCTCAATTGTATGTAACAATGATCAAATTTTAGTTCAACGTTCTACAAATGAAAAATTTGCCTGTGTAAATTATGATACTGCACAAAAGTGGGTCAAGAGTGGTTTTGCTACAAGTCTTGATAAACAACTCAAAGAAGAATCTTCATTTGAAATTATTCCAACTGCAAATGGTCAAACATTACAAAAACCAAACATAATTGTAATTATGGGCGATGATGTTGGCTGGTTAAACATCGGGGCATATCATCGAGGTCTCATGAAACATACAACTCCCAACATTGACCAAATGGCCAGTGATGGAATGATATTTACTGATTATTATGCCGATCCTAGTTGTACTGCAGGACGTGCAAGTTTTGCTATGGGACAATTACCTATTCGTGTAGGACTGACAACTGTTGGACAAGCAGGAGTGGATCATGGTATTCCTGATGGTGCGCCAACTATTGGTACGATTTTCCAATCAATGGATTATGCCACTGGACAGTTTGGAAAAAATCATTTTGGTGATTTGAACAAGTACTTACCAACAGTTCATGGATTTGATGAGTTCTATGGTTATCTTTACCATCTTAATGCAATGGAGGATCCACATCAAGTAAATTATCCTGATGAACTAAACACAATTTTTGGTCCTCGTAACATACTTCATACATGGGCATCTGATGTAGATGATTCTACAGTAGACGATCGTTGGGGCAAAGTAGGAAAACAGATCATAGAAGATGATGGTGCACTACCCCCAGAAAGGATGAAAAATATTGATAGAGAAATTTTAGGACATGCAACAAACTTTATGGATGAAGCGCTAAAAGATGACAAGTCATTCTTTGTTTGGTTAAATCCATCACGTGTTCATACAAACACTCATCTAAATGATTATTACGAAGGTCTCAGAAATTCTGAGAATGGTTGGTCTGTTTCAGAAGCTGCACATAAAGAATTTGACGATACTGTTGGTGCTGTTTTAGAATATCTTGATAAAAATAACCTTACAGACAATACAATTGTTATTGTAACTGCAGATAATGGTGCAGAGAGTTGGACTTGGCCCGATGGTGCACAAACACCATTTGCAGACAGTAAAGGCTCATTTATGGAAGGAGGAATGCGTGTACCGCTGATTATGAAATGGCCTGGACATATTCCAACTGGTATAGTTGAAAATGGAATAATGTCTCATCTTGACATGTTACCTACTTTAGTGGCAGCAGCTGGAAACCCTAACATTGTAAAAGAACTGAAAGAAGGCAAGACGATAAATGGTGAATACTACAAAGTTCACTTAGATGGTTATAATCAAATTCCAATGATCACAGGAGAAGATGAATCAAACCGTAATGAAATTTACTATTTTGCTGGAACCAAATTTGCAGCAGTACGTGTTGATGATTACAAGTATAGATTTCTTGATTGGCCCGATGGATTATTTGGATCTACCGTTACATTGAATTTACCATCTATTGTAAATCTGCGACTTGATCCACTAGAAAAAACTAGAGTGGCGTGGGAAAACACTGATGCTTCTTCTAGTTCTTTTCAGGCTTTTGAATGGTATTTTGCTGAAAGTTGGCGCTTTGTTGTAGCACAAGATCAAATGACAAAGTTAGCTAAAACTTTTGTAGAGTTCCCACCATTGCAAGGCTCTGCATCCTTTGATGTAAAAGATGCAATGGAAAAAGCAAAAAATGTAAGTGAAATGCACAAATAATAGATTTCAATAAAAATGAATCTTACTAAGATTGTTTTACTTTCATTGATTGTGATTTCTTTGATAATAATTATTCCAATAATTATTGTATCTACTTCTCAACCAACTCTTTCAATTGAAAACACAGAGTTTGGATGTACTCCTGACTTTTGGAAAAATAATTTAGAATTATGGAGAGTTGTGAATGTTGATTATAATGCAGACTTTGATGAAACATTTGGAACTCGTTACTTTGAACCTAAAATAACTCTAAAACAGGCAATCAATTTAGAAGGTGGTGGTCTGAATCATTTAGCTGTCTCTGGAACTGCAGCATATCTTGATTCTCTGGTAAATCCCTATGCTGATTCAGAAATTCTTAGAGAACATGTTCATGATAATCACATTCATGCGTTAGATGCCTTCATATCTCTATGTGAGGAAAATACATAGTGACAATTACAAATAACATAAAATTTTCAATTATTTTTTCTATTGTTATTTTATTTTCTGGATATTTGTTTTCTAATGTTTCAGCTGATGAGCAACTTCCAGGAATAGTAGTTGCAGTTGAAGGAGACCCATCTTATTTTTCAGAAGGTGGATTTGGAGTTGGTATTTTGAAATTTTTTGAAAGACCACTTGACCCATATTTGATTTCAGGTGAAACAACAGCTGAATCATCCATAGATGAAATTATGTCTGCATATGAGGAAGTATCAAACCAAGATTCTACAATTATTGTAAATGATACAGATAGAGCTCAATTTGTTGTGGTTTCTTTTTTTGGTGGAGAATTTAAAGAAAGACATTCATTTTCTACTTTTTTAAAATTTGAACATCTTAAGGAACAAAACACTGATCCCCGTGTTCCATCTCACTATGATCTTGTTGCAGAAGGATTTACTTTGGAATCACTTCCATCCAAAGATAAAGAATGGTTTTATCAGAATATTGTTTCAGGATATTTCAATCCAGGTAAAACCATAGAACCATTTGATGTGGATATTGAAATTACTACAGGTGGGGGGGAAATTCTTCAAACTTGGCAATATGTTAATTGTGATTTACTGGAATACACTCCATTTCTTAATGAAAATTTGGGAAAAATAAAATTTGTTGGAAAATTTGTTTCTGAAATTCGTGAAAAAACTGTCTTTGAATGTGAAGGATTTGGAGTGGATTTTGAATTAAAAAAAATTCAACAAGGAAATTCTGAAATTATCAAGTCATCTAATTTTACCCCTTCTGATGATGATAGGGCAAAATCTATTCAAATTCAATTTTCAGGAGGAGAACTTGAATATACACAAACCTTTAACACATTTTCAAAGTTTGTCCCAGTAACTGAGGCAAAAATACCAATACTTGTCCCTGGAAATCCAATTGGTAAGAAACCACAATTTACTTTGGAATCACTTCCATCAAAAGACAAAGAAGAATATTACAAATTTATCGGCACATACATCAATCCAGGAAAAACTCCTGAACCATTTGATACAACTATAAACATTCTAACTGGAGATGGCACTGTTTTACAAAAATGGCATTATACAGAATGTGATGGAACAAATTATACCACATTCTTTTTGAATAATCTTTTAGTTTACAAATTCAAGGAAGCAAATGGTTCAGAAATAAGAGACAAGACATATTTTTCATGTTCAGGATTAAACTTTGATTCTGATCTTACCAGTGAAGATAAAATTGAACTAACTGATCATAAAGTTGCTGCTGAGAACAGAGCACAAATTTTTGTTGTAAATTTTGAAGGACCAGACATTACACCTGCAAAGAAAGTATTATCATTTACAAAATTTTCATCAATAACAAATGATGAATTATCCCTACTGTTACCTAGTGCACCTTTTAATGAAACACCAAAATTCTATTTAGAATCCATACCTAGTACTGAAAATGAATGGTTTTACCAACTCATTGCAAGATATGTTAATCTTGGCAAAATTCCTGAACCCTTTGATGTAGATGTTGAAGTAATAGTTGGTGATGGAACCACATTACAAACACTACATTATTCAGAATGTGAGGTAATCAGTTACAAATCCTACTTGGATGATATACTAGTACTCAGGAAATTTACCCAACAATATGTACCAGAAATACATGATCAAACCATCTTTGAGTGTGTGGGATTTTCATTTGATGCAACTTTGTATCCTCCTGAAACTCTTCCTGAAAAGACTTTAGATTTTGTAGATTTTATTGCAGATGAGGAAAACCGTGCCCAGAGATTCGTTTTGATAATTTCAGGTGGAGACATTACAGATGAACAAACATATCATACTTTTACAAAATTTGAACCGTTATTAGAAGAAAAATCTAGCAAGACACCTGCAACACATCAGATTAACTCTGTTGGATTTTCTTTGGAATCACTTCCATCCAAAGATAAAGTGAATTTCTATCAATTTCTTAGTGACTATGTAAACCTTGTAAAGTCCCCAATACCATTTGATGCAAAAATTGAACTTGTGACTAATAACGGAAAAATAATTCAATCTTGGAATTATGTTGATTGTAATTTAGAAAATTATGATTCCTTTCTTCAAGAAAGCTTGCTTCAGTACACCTTTAATGGAAAAAAAGCAGTTTCTGAAATTCGAAACAAATCTTTGTTTGAGTGTGTAGGGTTTAATGTGGACTTTGATTCCCGTGATTCAAATTATGCATTAGACCAAAAAGTAATTCCAGATATTAATGATAGAGCAGTAGCGTATATTTTCCACACCTCTGGTGGAGAACTAGAAAAAACTAGAACTACTGAATTAGTTCAAAAGTTCAATACACTTGAGAATCAAGATTTTCTAGCAGAATCACTTCCAAACGAATTTGAAACTGAACGATATGATCATGTTGCTAGTTATGTCAATCCTGGAAAGACTCCAGAACTTTTTGATGTCAGATCTGATTTAATCACTGGTGATGGAACAATTCTTCTTTCTGGTAATTATCAAGAATGTGCGATAACAAGTTATGCTGTATATCTAAAAGATAAAATGGGAACCATAGGCATTACTCCTTCTCTAAAATTTGAGATACGAGACAACATAATACTTCATTGTGCAGGTGCTCACCCATTGGTAATGCCTGAAAAAGATCCATTCTTTGATTTAAGTGGAAATTTGAAAAAAATAAGTCCACTGACACAAAAGGGAATCGGAATTGCATCTGATGAAATTCAATGTAATGATGGTTTTGAGTTGATGACTAGAGCGCCCAAAAATGTTGGAGTCTGTGTAATAGATTCACATGTATCTACATTAGCAGATAGAGGTTGGGAACATGTACCTATACCAAAATTGGTGGATTTTTCATCAAAAATAAAACAAATTATTCCTACAGATGAACAAAGAGCATTATCATTTGTTGTACACTTTCAGGGAACAGACATCGCTCCCCCTAAAACCATTGAAACTTTTTCAAACTTTGTACCAATAACTGATACTGATTCATCTGATCCAACCCCTAGTAGTTTACTTGATGTGAGTCAGAAACAATTCTATCTTGAGTCCCTTCCAAGTAAGGATAAAGAATGGTTTTACCAACTCATTGCAAGATATGTCAATGCGGGTAGCATACCTGAGCCCTTTGAAGTAGATGTTGATGTAATAACTGGGAATGGAAAAGTATTGCAAACCTGGGAATACAATGATTGTGAAAGAACAGACTATCAATTGTTCTTAGATGATGCATTGTTAACTTACAAATTACATGAAAAATGGCAATCAGAAATTAAAGATAAATCTACTTTTGAGTGTGCAGGTTTGAATCTGAATGTTTTGAAATAAATTTTGATTTTTAGCAAATTTTGCACTTAAAACATATCTGTCAATCATCTCACAAACAAAAATAATCTAAGATGATTTGTTGGAGAAAAATTTGGTTTGCTGAAAGTAAAATAATATTCCAGTTTTAACATTAAACCCAAATGCATTAAAAGGAAGTCCCTTGGTAGGACTAGTTCCTGTTAACATGTAACCCTCTTTTGTTAATTTTTCAAATTCAGATAGAAATGATTCATAGTTTTTTGGTCCACTATGTAATATTGCAAGAGCATCATTTTTTAACACAAGAGAATCTTTAGTCGTTAGTTTTTTTCTAATATCTTTTATACCGCCTTTTAGATAATGAAATTCTTCTTTAGCTTCTTTGTTGATCTCATCTTTGTGAATTTTTTTATCGAATCTCTTTTTCATGGAATCTTTTTTGACTTTGTTTAAAATTCCCATCCTATTTTTTGTGTAATTTTATAATAAAAGGTTTTTACAGTTAAATGCATCAAAGTCATTCTAAAAGTATATCCGAAACTAAAACATATGCTCATACATTACCTTTAGATGTTATATCTGAAAAACTGGGTAACCACTTACAGGGTAAACATAGTTGTGAAGTATCATATGTGGGAGACCTTAATCTTCCCATAACTTGGTGCTTTATTCAAACAAGAAGACATGGACACATAAAACAAATGAATGAAAAATGTATTGATATTACAATACAAGGTTCTAGAGACGAATGTAAGATAACCGTATCTTCTGGAGAATGGGGGAAAAATACCTTTGATGATTCTAAACCCTTGACTCCTTACAAAGGAATTAATTCGAAAGAAGGGGGAACACTTGGTTCTTTAATTACGGAGAAACAAATTTGGAAGTTTCTAGATAAAAATATCTAGTTAATCTTTTGAATAAATGAACGTTAAAACAAAAAATAGATATTTCTAGTAAAATTTCCTATACTGTTTTATCGTTGAACCATTGGATTACGTGGGGTTTTCCCATGTATGCAATTACTGCTACATTGATTATGATTGAAAATATTGCAAACATATTTCCTGAAAGTACGTTGATTACACCAAAGATTAATCCAATTGCGGCCAAACCTTTGACTAAGCTTCGTGCAAAACTCTTTCGAGATACTATAGCTCCTGCAATTGAAAAGTGAACACCTACAATAATCCAATCCCATATGGCTCCAAATGTTCCAAGGAATCCTAGTCCTGCATCTTCAAAAAATGCTGCAATAATGAATGGAATGCTGATAATTACATGAATTAATAAAAACAGTCCACTAAATGCGTGAAGGCTTGCAATAATTCCTACGCCAGATGGAATATTCACATTCTAGAAATTTTTTAGGATTATATAATACCGATGAATTCTCGTGGAATTGAGCCTAGATCGAGTAAATTTATGAATAAATCTGATTTAGGGTTAAATTTTGGGCAATGAATAAAGTTTCATTGTTAGTTTTATCTAAAATTTTAGATAGAAGACAAAAGGCTAGTTGCAATTGTTGTAAATGTAATAATTATGTTTTAGAGAATGATCATTGGTCACATTAGTATTCAAGGTTAAATCCATCAATGAAAAAGAAAATCATGACAGAATTAGAAGATTTTGAAGCTGATATGCTAAGACTTCTGATGGTCTCACAAAGAGTGTGGACAATTCACAAAGAATTTCCAAATTTAACAGAAAAAACTCAACATGGGATGTTTGTACGACATATTTTTCGAGAATACACTGTCATCAATTTAGTTAATTTCATAAAAGTTAGAAGAGATTTAACCAAAAACAAAGATTTTGAAAAATTAGATGATGTCTTAAAACCACTTGTTGAACCTATCTTAAAACATGAAAATGCAATTTTCCAATTAAGAAATCAATACATTGCTCATGTACAAGAAGATGGTAGAAAATTCAAAGTTATGATCAATGAAATCATAACAAAAAATAACTTCCCAACAAATTTTGGATTTTATCGATATCTAGCTGGTCTTGCAGGACTTTATTGTGGTATAGTTGAAAATAATTACAAAAAAGTATGGGATGAAGCATTAAGAAAATATACTGAAATAGGAGGAGAAGGGGTGTCTCTAAATTCAGGATTTGATATGGATGATGTTGGCAAGATGCTTACAGATGTAGCGAAGCCAGTAGAAATAAAATTATTTGATGAAGGATTCGTTCCCACTCTTAGTAAAGCGCAAATGGAATTAATTAAAAAATCACTTGAAAAAAAATAATAATCTTTAAGTTATATTCAATACTACATTACTTATGATTGATTATATTTTGATTTGTCAAAAAAGTGTAGTCATTTCTAAGTACTTTGTCTATAACTTTTGAATACCTCATTTATGATCATAGATTAAAAGATGAAGATATGCTTGAATCACATTCATTCTTTTCTCAAATGGTAGATGAATTAGTTGAATTTTCTGAATATGATCCCGAATTGGCAGACGGAATAAAATGGCTTGATGATCAGGCACAGAAAAAAGGTATCACATTTTATGATATGGTCTTTGAAGTGTTATACAAGCACGATGTAAATTCTAAAGCAAGAGATTGGCTTAGTACAAGAAACTAAAAATTATTTTCGTAAATCTAGTGTTTTATACTCACAACCCTCAGGACCACAGTATTTTCCAACATAGGTAGCTTTTGGTCTGTATAGTGCTGGTTTTGGTGCTGCCTCTGCAAATTTTTCTTCAATGATGTGGGCTGCCCATCCTACCACTCTTGATATTGCAAAGATTGGTGTGTTTAGATCTACTGGAATTTTTAACATATAGTAAATTGATGCACTATACAAATCTACATTTGGATAAATATCCCTATTTTTTTGGGATTTCATTTCAGTAATAGTAGATGTTTCAATTTTTTCTGTCAAATCATACCATGGCTCTTTAGTTTTTTCTGCAAGTTTTCTTGATAATTCTTTTAGAACTTGTGCTCTAGGATCATATGTTTTGTACACTGCATGACCCATTCCCATTATTCTATCCCCTCGCTCCATTTTTTCTTTAATCCATGGATGAACTTTGTCAATTTCACCAATCTCTAAAAGCATTTTCATTACTTCTGTATTTGCTCCTCCATGTAATTCTCCACTTAATGCTCCAATTGCAGCACTTGATGCTGAATACATGTGTGCTCTAGTTGATGCAACTTGCCTTGCAGTAAATGTTGATGCATTAAATGTATGATCTGCATGAAGAATTAAACATGTATCAAAAATTTTCTCTACTCCTGGATCTGGTTTTTCTCCTGACATCATGTACAGAAAATTAGCTGCATGACTCAATGATGAATCAGGATCTGGTATCTCTAATCCGTTTCTAATTCTTTGCCAGCTTGCAACAATTGTTGGAACTTTAGCAATTAGATTAATTGCTTTATCATAACTTGCATCTTTATTTGAAAATTCTTCATCATAATATCCTGCAAGTGCTGATACAAATGCTTGAAGCATGTCCATTGGGTCTGCATCTTTTCTCCAATTAGCCATATTCTTTTGCATTTGTTTTGGAATGTATCTGGCCTCAATTAATTTTAAATTAAATTCATCTAATTGTGGTTTATTTGGTAACTTGTCATATAGTAACAAATATGCTGTTTCCTCAAATGTTGAATTTTTTGTAAGATCTAAAATATCATATCCTCTGTAAATGAGCCTACCTTTTTCTCCATCAATATTTGAAATTTTGGTATCTGCTACCTCAATTCCACGTAAACCGATATTTTTGGTCTCCATATTGAGCCTATCAAAATTCTTCTATTATATTTTCTCTAAAAATACGTCTCTGAAGTTTAGTAATTAGTCTATTATGCCAACTTTTGGTCCTAAATGAAAATATTTAATCAGAAATTAATTGACTCCTGCAGAAAGAAGACATTTACAGAAATTAGATGATTTAGTCTTAAACGCATCATCTGAAGAATTAAAAAATATTCAAGAAATTGATCATCAAACCCAAATGGAAGGATTGTCCTTGTATGAAGTGTATATTGATTCTAGTTCTTTGGTTAATCAAAGTATCAAAAGCCATTCTAAGAAATCATAATTTCCATTCTTAATTTAAATAAGGTTCATAATTTTTCTAATCATCGTGGCTGTTACTAAAATTAAAAAAATAACTAAAAAGACAGCACCTAAAAAAATAACTAAAAAGACAGCACCTAAAAAAATAACTAAAAAGACAGCACCTAAAAAAATAACTAAAAAGACAGCACCTAAAAAAATAACTAAAAAGACAGCACCTAAAAAAATAACCAAATCTTTACGAAATAAAATAATCTGTATTTCTCACAAGGAAGATAATGATGGTATTAGTTCTGCTGCATTAATTCGTCAAGCATTTGGCGGTGATGCAATTCTTGTTGATTATCCTGGACAAATGGAAGCATTACAACAAGTAGTGACTGATGAAAAACTAAAATCATTATTTATTTGTGATTTAGGATTAAGTAAAAAGACCCAAGATGAATTCATTGATATTTTAACTACTCTAAGAAAAAATAAAATTTCAGTTACATACATTGATCATCATGACATTGATCCTAATGTTGTAAAGGCATTACAAAAAATCAAAGTCAAAGTGATTCATGATATTAACGAATGCACTACTGTTCAAGTTTACAATGCGTATAAATCAAAACTAAATGATCATGCTTCATTTGTTGCAACATGTGCAGCAATTACTGACTATATGGAGGATAGACCATTAGGTTCAAAATTACTTCAAATGTATGACCGACAATTTGCATTAATTAGCGCTACAGTTCTTACATACAATATAGTTGGACGTCAAAGAGAACCTGATTACTTACTGTATTTAGTTGAAGAATTATCTGAATCCAAATTCCCTCATGATATTCCAAATACGTATGAATTTGCTCAAATCCAAGTGGAAAAATTATCTCAAATGATTGCTAAAGTGAAAAAAGGTCTAAAAACAATGTCTAATTTGGGTCATATGGAAATCTTAGATGCAGGCGCTAGTGGGGCTGTTAATTTTGTTATGGGCTTATCTGGAAAAGATGTTGGAGTAGCATACAAAGAAAGAGTTGATCATGGAATTTATGCCGTTTCAGTTAGAGGTTCCAAGAACTGTAAAGTACACTTGGGAAGGATTGTCAATATTTTAGCAACTGATCTTGGTGGTTCTGGTGGTGGACATGATAAAGCATGTGGTGCAGTTGTCCCTAAAGCCAAAATAAAAAAATTCATTACAGAATTAAATAAAAAAATAAAGTAACTATTGTAAGAATCTAGGAATTTTTTTAACTAGATGTGATATTGATATTCTTCCTGGTCCTGCAGCAATAATTGTAAGAACTACAGCTAGCATTACCAAATCCCATTCCCATCCACCTTTAGATACAAAAAATCCTTTTTCCCATCGGATGTGAAATATTGCCCCCAGTAGAATTACTGCAAAAATTGCTCCGGTAACTCTAGTTAGTACTCCTACTACTAAGAGAACTCCTCCAATTAATTCTGCTAATGCTATTGGTAGTTGCATTTCTGGCGGTATTCCAATACTGATTAACCATTCTTGCCAGCTAGGATCAAATTTCTTTAAACTATGCACAATAAAGATAGCACCTATTGATGCTCTTAATCCCCAGTGGGTAATATCATGTAATACATTTCCTTTTAGAATTGCATCTGTATTCATGAATTCGGATTTTCTAAATTTCGTTAAAAGGATTTATCCAAATGTATGCTGATTTTTTATTTTTTTGAATTTCCTGTTAGTCTATCAAACACACAACAAGCTGTAAGATCACCTGTAACATTAACCATAGTTCTAATCATATCTAAAATTCTATCTACCGAAAGTAATAATAAAATTCCAACTGGAGGAATTCCAACAGTTATCAGTATTGTAGATAAGACAATTGTTCCTGCTCCTGGTACAGCTGGGGTTCCAATTGAAGCCAAAAGGGATGTTATGATAATTACAAATATCGCTAACATGCTTAATTCAATTGAAAAGAGTTGTGCCAAAAAGAAGACAGCTATTACCTGATATAATGCAGTTCCATCCATATTCACAGTAGTTCCAAACGGAATTACAAAATTTGAGACTTTAGGATCTATTTTTAGATCCTCTTCTGCAGTTTTTAATGTCACTGGCATTGTTGCCATTGAGCTGGCTGTTGAAAAAGACACCGTTTGAGGATTACGGAATTTTGAAAACGTTGAAGATATTGGTCTCTTTGCTACTACCTTTAAAATTAAAATGTAAACTAACAGCAAAACTCCAAGTCCCAGTACTACTGTTCCCATGTATACTCCTAAACCTGCCATTGATTCTATGCCAATTTTGGAGACCATTCCAACAATCAAGCCAAAAACTGCAAACGGTACAATTTTCATTGAAAATAATAGAATATGTAATGTAATTTTTTGAAGTGATTCAAGTATGTCTAAAAGTGGTTTAGTTGATTCTTTTGGAAGAGCAGCCATTGACAATCCAATAATCAAAGCAAATATCAAAATGCTAAACATTTGTCCTTCAAGGTATGAAGTTATAGGATTTCTTGGAATTATGTTTGATACGGCATTTGGAATGTCATCTAAAGAAAAGCCTTCCTTGATTTCCATTTCATTATCAGAAAGATCATATGATTCTTGCATTGCCACACTATCAATTAGACTTCCTGGAGCTATAATTGATGCAAGTAATACTGCTACAAGAATTGCAATTATTGTAGTAATTACAAAATAAGCAGAAACACCCAACCCTAAGGTTTTTAGTTTTTCTGTAGTTCCTAATGCATTTACTGCTACAACAATTGATGTAAAAATTAACGGAACTATAATCATGTAAATTAAACTCAAAAATATGTTGGCAGGAATTGAAAGATATGATGTAACAAAATCAAGACTTTGATCTTCTATCCCGACCCCTACATCATCTCCTAAAATCAATCCTACTGATAGTCCTATGACTAATGATATTACAACTTGGAGCCACAAGTTTTTTAAAATATATTTTTTTAATGTCATTTCTTATATCTCCAAATCATTCTGACACTTCTACAATTGCATCAATTTCAGTCATTGAGTTAAGTGGTAAACTACCTGCGCCCATGGCAATTCTTGCATGTTTTCCTTTATTGCCAAATATTTCAAAAAATAAATCAGAAGCTGCATTGATAACTTTTGGATGTTGTGTAAATTCTGATGTAGAGTTTACAAATCCTGATAACTTTACAATTCTTGAAACTTTTTCAAAGTTTCCTGTCTCTCTTTTAATTTGGGCTAAAATGTTTATTGCGCACATTCTTGCAGATTTTTGAGCAGTCTCTATATTTTCATCAGATACTTTTCCTGTATAGACTACTTTTCCATTTTCCATTGGAATTTGACCTGAAATAAATAATAGATTGCCCGTTTTTACTGCTGGAATATATGATCCTGCTGGTGTTGGAGGTTCTGGTAATTCTATTCCTAATGCTTTAATTTTTTCCTCAATCAAGAAAATTTGTCTAATTTTGTCTGATTTTAATTTTTAGTTATTTTGATGAGTACTTTTTCTCCTTTATGGGAGTTGTTTTGATATATTGTTCTTGTTTTGTATCCTTGTTTTTGAAGACACCCTTCTAGAACTGATGCCCATGGTAATGAATGACCACTGTTTAATTTTGACTCTATTGTAATATTTTTGGAATTTGCTTCAAAATTTACATGTCCTGAACATGTGATTTGTAATACTGCATCCATTATCTCAATGATATCATCTAGAGATTTTGATTTTAAAGATATTCCATTTTTTTCTAATAGTTTGAACATATCTTGCTCCGGTTTTTTTGAAATCATTGTAGAATTTAGAATAAATGACAAGCCTGTTTCATTAATTATTTTAATTATTTTGTAAATCTCTTGGGCTTCTGATTTTGTCATATCTGCTAGAGCTTTTGTCTTGATTGCACTCTTCCAGATATTTGAAAATATTTTTTCTTGGTTTATTCCCAGTATTTCTGTTGATGAAAGAATAGCTCCTTTTCCATTGTTACTATTTATCATTAACAATTCAGTTTCATCAAAAATAAAACAATTCTGTGTAATTTCTGATGCTTTAATTTCTACTCCATCTGGAATTTTTCTGTATGCTTCTGAACAAATTTGTCCTGGAGGCGTTAGTATTTTGATATCAATATCCCTACGTAACACTGAAAGTATTTGTTCCTTACATTCAGCTAATAATCCAAAACCCCATTGGTCTGTCATTATTTTAATTGATGATTTTGAACCATCAATCATCGTCTGAAGTTGTCCTAAAACATTATTTGCACTAATGTGAAAATATCTTTTTTCCTCAGAACCTCTTGATTTTCTACTTTCCTCACTTGCTTTTTTCAAGTTTGATACAAGTGAATTCATTGCATTTACTTTATTGATTTGTTCATGAATAATTCCATCAAATGCATCCTCTGGTGCTATTGCTGTACACATTATTGGTTTACTTTTTGAAATAATTGCAAGTTTTTTACTTTGTAATTTTAATAATGTGGGATAAATTTTTGTTCGTGGAATCTCTGAATAATATGCTAATTCACTTGCTGCCAATGTTCCTTTGGCAATTAGTGTAACATATGCCTGTGATTCATATTTGCTTAATCCAAATTCTTCTAAACTAACTGTTAATGCATGCTCATTGACCATGAATCTATTTGATATGTTATTAGGTAAAATCGAGAGCTAAATTCCTTTACACAAATACTCAAAAAAAATTAAAATTGTATCCGTAGGTATGTGTAACTGTGGTTACTGAATTAATTGTTACATTGTCCTGATATACAAAATCTAGATATCAAGTAACATGCTGATTAATTGTAGTGTTGACTCATTAGAGTACACAAATATCTCATATTCAGTCACTCTAGTTCCTAGATTAGAATACTCTCTAAATTTGTTGGATGGAATAATTGACACTCTTGAAATTAGAAGAAATAATTTAAAAATTTCAAATCAAGATTTGAAAACTGATTTTGATGAAAATGATGAATCTCATCATAAAGCAATTAAATTAGAAAAAACTGTTCTTTTTTCTTTGGATATTTTATTACAGATTAAAAAAATAACTAAATGTATCTCTGGTGTGAATAGCATTCCTAGAGTGTTACCCTCATCAATTCCTCTAATTAGAACAATTAGTGCACAATTATATGAAATTCTTCCTAATTGCAGTCAAAAATTATCTGAATTATCTGTTCATTTGGGTAGTATTGTGTTGGATTCAGCTGCACTTACTACTGCAAGTTTTGATTTTACACAATCAAATAAAGAATCTACAATTTTACTTGATAAAGTAAAATTGATGGCAGACTCTAAATTAAGTAAGCAGTATCCTAATCTTGATTTTTTTAAATTATGCAATACTTGAAATTATTAAATTCTAAACGAAATTTTTCAAAGGATATTGACCGAATTAGAACAATTTCCTCAAAAATCGATAAAAAATTATCTGATGTAAAAAATCCCGATACCGAAAAAATTGATAAACTTACAGTCGAAGAACTTCAGGATTTAGATAAAATAGTTGGAATTGCTGATTTTATGTTACAAAAATACTCTGATAAAAAAGATATGAAATCCATTCTAAATGATTTTGTATCTATTATATCTGAAACTGGTAATTCTTTGAATAATTTGGATGATGAAATCTCTGAACTAATAATTTCTGCTGAAGATTCAATTAATAAAGTAAAAGACATGCATTCTAATATTTCTGAAAAATCTGATTTTAAAAATAATTATCATGATGGCCCTGATTATAACAAATATGAAACAAGTGCAATTAATTTAACCAATTTTGTTACAGAGATTAACACCGTAGAATACCAACAAAATTCTCAAGAAGATGCTGCGTAGGTAATTAAGATGAGTTTAGCCCCCCAAGAATTAGAAAACACAGCAAGCAAATATGCTTCTGAAGCTATCAAATTTGATTCACAAGGTGCCCGTGGAATGGCAATCACTCACTATCAGCACGCAATTGACGCACTAGTGAAACTATTACAATTATACCCTAACAGTAAACTAAATCAAATTTACAAAGACAGATGTAATTCTTATCATAATCGAATTATTGCACTACAACAGTCTCATGGTGTAGAGCCTGCAGTGGATCCTAAGGCATCTGATGAAGAACAAAAGAAATCAGTTCAGAGACAAGAAAATGAAAATGATTTTGAAGAATTAATCATGAAAGAAAAGCCTGATGTTACTTGGGACCAAGTAATTGGATTAGATGATGCAAAAAGTGCATTACGTGAATCTATCATTTATCCTACTAAAAGACCAGATTTATTCCCACTAGGTTGGCCCAAAGGAATGTTACTTTATGGTCCACCTGGAACTGGTAAAACTATGCTAGCAGCAGCTACTGCAAATGAAATGGATGGTTATTTCATTAATGTAGATGCTTCTTCAATGATGAGTAAATGGTTAGGTGAGGCAGAAAAGAATGTTTCAAAATTATTTGCTATGGCAAGAAAATATGCTGAAAAAGAAGGCAAACCTGTAATTTTGTTTGTAGATGAAGTTGATTCTTTGTTGGGTTCAAGAAGTAGTGAAGTAGGTGGAGAGGTAAGAACCAAAAATCAATTCCTAACTGAGATGGATGGTGTTAATGGCAAGGGAAAAAATTTGATGTTATATGTAATTGGTGCAACAAACAAACCCTGGAGTCTTGATTGGCCATTTTTGAGAAGATTCCAAAAGAGAATCTATGTCTCACTACCAACACAAGAAGCAAGAGAGAGTCTGTTTCATCAATATACTGAACCTTTAAGAAAAGATCCCCAAGTTAATGATGCTGAACTTGCAACACTCTTTGATGGGTATAGTGCAAGTGATATCAAAGACGTTTGTCAAGCAGCACAAATTAAAACTGTCCATGAAATTTTTGATGCACCTGATTATCATGAACCAATAGATGGTGAGGTGCCAGTACAGCCTAGAGAACTCACAACAAGTGATTTCAAAAACATCATGAGCAGAAGAAAACCTAGTGTTTCTACTGAAATGATTCGAGCATATCACAAATGGAGTGAAGAGTTCAAAGCACTTTGATTAATGAAATCATAAAGCGATCAACTATTTTCATTTTAGAACTACGACAAAACTTAAATTCACAATAACTCGGACTTTACGAGGGTCACAATTACTACAAAGAAATCAAATCACGCAAAAAAGTTCGGAAAACTGATTTTTGATGATGGTACTGTTCTTGACGGTCAAGGTTTTGGTTATTCTACAACTATTTTTGGTGAAATTGTCTTTAACACTGGAATGGTTGGATATCCTGAAGCACTAACTGATCCATCATATAATGGCCAAATTCTCACTTTAACATATCCTTTAGTTGGAAACTATGGCGTTCCTGATCCTTCAATAAAAGATTCTGATGGAATCCTCAAATTCTTTGAATCTGATAAAATACAAATTCGAGGACTGGTAATTCATGAATTATCTTTAACTGCGAGTCATTGGAATCTTTCAATGACTCTTGATGAATGGTTTTACAATGAAAAAATACCTGGAATTTCTGGAATTGATACTCGGGAAGTAACCAAGAAACTTCGGAGTGGGGGAGTTATGATGGCAGCTCTTGTAGTCTCTGATTCTGAAATTGATGTTGAACGAATCAAAAAGGAACTAACATCTACAACTCATTATGATTCAGAACAATTTATGGATGAAGTTTCTACAAAAAAAGAAAAAATTTATGGTGATGATAAAGAATCAGTTGTTGTAATTGATACTGGTGCAAAAAATGCAATACTTAGAAATATTCGAGAACTCGGTTACAAAGCAATTTTAGTTCCATGGAATACAACTTATGAAAAAATTATGTCATACAACCCCAAAGGTGTTGTATTGAGTAGTGGTCCTGGCGACCCACAAAAATGCCCTGATACCATTGAAACTGCAAAGAAATTAATTGAAAATAACATCCCGACACTTGGAATTTGTTTGGGCGCACAAATTATTGGACTTGCAGGGAATACTGAAACATACAAACTAAAGTATGGCCATCGTGGGCAAAACAAACCTTGTATAAATTTAGAAAATAATCAAGTTTATGTTACTAGTCAGAATCATGGTTATGGAATAAAACCTGAATCCTTGGAACATTCTGATTTTAAATTATGGTTTACAAATGCAGATGATAAAACAGTTGAAGGAATAAAACATAAAAATCAAAATTGTATTGCAGTGCAGTTTCATCCAGAAGCAGCACCTGGTCCTTATGATTGTAAATTCATCTTTGAAGAACTAAAACACCTCATGGAGAAATAAATAATTGCCAAAAAATGAATCATTAAAGAAAATTCTTGTGCTTGGAAGTGGGGCAATTAAAATTGGTGAAGCTGGAGAATTTGATTATTCTGGAAGTCAATGTCTTAAGGCAATACATGAGGATGGATTGAATAGTGTTTTAATTAATCCAAACATTGCAACAATTCAAACTGACACTAGATTTGCTGATCAAGTGTATCTTCTTCCTGTAAATCCTGAATATGTGGAATCAATTATCGAAAAAGAACGACCTGATGGAATAATGTTGGCCTATGGGGGACAAACTGCTCTTAATTGTGGTGTCAAACTAGATGAATCTGAAATCCTCCAAAAATATGGTGTACATGTACTCGGAACTCAGATTGCTGGAATTAAAAGAACTGAGGATCGTCAACTTTTCAAGGATTCTATGAATGAATGTGGTGTTCCTGTTCTAAAAAGCAAAACTGTGACAAACTTTGATGACGCAAAAAAAGCTGCAGAAGAATTAGCATATCCAGTAATTATTCGAGTGGCATATACCTTGGGTGGCAGAGGTGGTGGAGTTGCCTATAATGAAATTGAACTTCATGAGATTGTAGAACGTGGAATTCGGGCAAGTATTGTAGGCCAAGTTTTAATTGAAGAATACATTGGACATTGGAAACAAATCGAATACGAAGTGATGCAAGATTATGATGGAAATAATATCGTTGTTTGTAATATGGAAAATGTTCTATCTATGAAAGTTCACACTGGTGATAATATTGTCGTTGCACCCTCTCAAACCATTGACAATCATGAATATCATATGTTACGTTCTGCAGCATTGCGAGCAACAAAACATGTGGGAATAGTTGGTGAATGTAATATTCAATATGCACTAGATCCTGATTCTGATAAATATGTTGCAATTGAAATAAACCCACGACTTTCACGTTCTTCAGCACTTGCAAGTAAAGCAACTGGTTATCCTTTAGCATACATGTCTGCAAAAATTGGATTGGGTTACAACTTGTCTGAATTAGTAAATAAAATTACAAAGAGTACTACTGCCTGTTTTGAACCTGCACTTGATTATATTGTATGTAAACATCCTCGATGGGATTTTGCAAAATTTGAGTCTGTAAACCGAGGACTAGGACCAACAATGAAATCTGTAGGTGAGGTAATGGGTATTGGCAGAACTTTTGAGGAATCTTTTCAAAAAGCCATTAGAATGTTAGATATTGGAAATGACGGATTAGTTTTGAATCGTTCAAATGATAAAAAATACAATGAAGAAGAAATTGAATTTGCTATTTCTCATCATGATGATCAAATTTTGTACAATGTTGCAATTGCATTAAAGATGGGAATTTCAGTTGAGAGAATCTACAAACTTTCTACAATTGATCCTTGGTTTATTGAAAAAATCAAAAATATTGTAAATGTTGAATCAAAACTTGCTACTTCTGAACTTGATGAATCAATGATGCGCGAAGCAAAAAAAATGGGATTTTCTGATAAACAAATTGCACGTTCAAAGGGTAAAACTCAGGATGAAATACGTGATTTACGTAAGAAATTAGGCATAATTCCATCTGTAAAACAGATTGACACTCTAGCAGCTGAATGGCCTGCAGTTACTAATTATCTATATTTGACATATGGTGGAAATTCTAATGATATCGATATCCCATCAGATGAAAATGGAATTATTGTAGTTGGAGCAGGACCATATCGAATTGGAAGTAGTGTTGAATTTGATTGGGGCACTGTAAACATGGTTTGGGGTTTACAAGAAAATGGTGAAAAAAGTGTCATTGTGGTAAATTGTAATCCTGAAACTGTATCTACTGATTATGATATTTGTACCAGATTATACTTTGAAGAACTAACCCAAGAACGACTTTTAGATATATCTGATTTTGAACATCCAAAAGGTATCATAACATGCGTTGGTGGACAAACTGCAAATAACTTAACTCTTAAACTTTCACAACGAGGTGTAAATATTTTGGGAACTAGTGCAATTGATGTTGATAGAGCAGAAGATCGTTCAAAGTTTAGTGCAGAACTTGATAAACTTCACATACAACAACCACGATGGCAAGCATTTTCAAATCTTAATGAAGCAAAAACTTTTGCACAGGAAGTAGAATTTCCAGTAATTGTTAGACCATCGTATGTTTTATCAGGTGCTGCCATGAAAGTTGTTTGGTCCCAAGAAGAACTCAAAAAATATGTAAAAGAAGCAGCTAATGTTTCACCTGATCATCCAGTTGTAATATCCAAATTTATGTTAAATTCACTTGAAGTAGATGTTGATGGAGTTAGTAATGGAAAAGAAGTTGTTATTGGTGCAATAGTTGAACATATTGATAGTGCCGGTGTTCACTCTGGTGATGCAATGATGTGTATTCCACCATGGCGTCTAAGTAATAAAACAATTGAAACAATAAATGAATATTCAAAAAAGATTGCATTAACATTTAATGTAAAAGGACCATTTAATCTACAATTTTTAGTTCATGATGATCATGTCTATGTAATTGAATTAAACATACGAGCATCACGTTCAATGCCTTTTGTTTCAAAATTAGTTAAAACAAATCTAATCTCACTTGCATCTAAGGCAATTTTGGATAAACCCTTGCCTAAAATTCCTGAAAATAAATGGAAAAATATTCACAACTATGGAATCAAAGTACCACAATTCTCCTTTATGCAGCTTCAGGGCGCAGATATTGTGCTGGGTGTGGAAATGCAATCCACAGGTGAGGCTGCCTGTTTTGGTGATAGCTTTTATGATGCATTATCCAAAGGATTGACTGCAGTTGGGTATAATCTTCCTAGTTCTGGAACTGCTCTTGTAACTGTAGGTGGTGCTCAAAATAAGACAAAACTTGTTACATCTATTGCAAAACTCAAACAACTTGGATTCAAAATTTTAGCAACTGAGCACACTGCAGAATTTTTTGAAGAAAAAATTGGCCAAATAGAGATTGTTCACAAAATTTCAGAACCTGAAAGAAAACCAAACATTGTTGATCTTTTGTATGCTCGGAAAATTGATTTCATCATAAATATTCCTAGTACCTCGACTTTGGAAAAATATGTTGGAATGTTAGATGATGAATATCAAATCAGAAGAAAAGCTTTAGAGTTGGGAATACCTGTGTTGACAACAATAGAACTTGCAGATTCATTTGTGAATACTTTGGAGTGGCTTAAAGATAATGAAACTACAAAGAATCCTATTGAGCCATATGATGATTATAATTAATTAAATCATTTTCAGTAATCATAAAACTTGTTTGATGTTTGATTCATTTCCAATTATACTACCATCAAGTGAAACTATTTTTGCTGATGTGATTTCTTTTAATCTTTCAATTATTGGTGATATTGATTTTTTATAATATCTTTTTTGTGTGGCATAAAAATATTTGTTAAATGATGGAACAATTATGATTTCTAATTCTCCTGATGTTGATGGAAATATTTTTTCCTTTTCTATTTTTAATGATACCCACACTCTT
Source organism: Nitrosopumilus sp. LS_AOA (assembly GCA_001543015.1). GTDB lineage: Archaea > Thermoproteota > Nitrososphaeria > Nitrososphaerales > Nitrosopumilaceae > Nitrosopumilus. The sequence goes on from LFLC01000049.1 coordinate 28,743, forward strand.
TGTCCATTTAATACTGAACCTTCTTGAAAAAATACGGGATGCACATGACCCATAATTATTTTTTCAATATGTGAGAAATTTTCTGATGGCATTGTGTGACCCTGTGTAAATAACACATTGTCCTCAACCATCCCTGTAGAACTAATCATTGTAACTCCTTCTGGAACCAACTTCTGAATATTTGCATCATGGTTTCCAGGAATTAATATGATGTTGCATTTTTCTTTAATTTTTTCAAAAAATAATGGTACTTCATTCCACTCATTTCTAGAAATGCTCTTTATACTTGATTTAATGTCCCCTAACAATATCACTGAATCTGGTTTTTCTTTATCTATTATTTCTGATAATTCTTGAATAGTTTCATTAATTGAAGAGTTTTTTCCAATAAAAATTTCATTTGAAGCCATACGACTTTCAAACCCAATGTGGATATCTGTGACAATGAGATTCTTTTTTTCACCTTTTAAAATTAATGCTGGTTTTGATGGAATTATTCTTGTCTGTAACATCAAAGTTATACTATGAGTATTTTGATTAAATCCTTGTGAATAAAGACTCAGACAGAGTTGAAATACTTGTTTCTGAAAAGCGTGTAAAATTACATATTTTTGAACCAAGTCAAAGAAAAATTTGGACAGTCGTTGGGAAAGGTGAGGAACACTGGGTTGATCCTATTGCACATTATTGTTCTTGTCCTAGTTTTTATTTTGGAAAATTAAATGGCAAATTACTTTGTTATCATCTTGAATCCGTAGAATTGGCTATCAAAGAAAATAAAACTGAACAAATAATTTTTTCTGATGATGAGTTTTCTGATTTTGTTTCTGGATTGATTTCTGATTTATAATAATTAATATTTGATTGCATAATTACTATAACTGATTTTGATTTTACCTAGATGTTGATGATGCCACAGAAATGAAAATGGTTATGAAACATTCTTGTTTAGAAAATTAAAAAATTCTGAATCTAGTTATATTTTAGAAAAAGGTAATGATTTTGGTGTTGGATTCATCTAACTTTACTATAATGGCACAGTATCAATATCATCTTTTGAAACCCCTTTCCATAGACCGACCATTCCTTCTGGTTCAACTTCTTCAACTTTGGTAATTAGTTGAATCTTAATGTGGTCTGGATTTGGAGGCATCCATAACATTGCCATATAATCTCCTACATTTCCAACTTTATTGGGTAAAGCCATGGTAATTTTTTCAGCCAAAAACCCTTTTGTTGTTAATGCATTCATTGCTTTTTCTCTAAGATCCATTTTTCCATGTAAAAATAGATAAACATCTTTTTGGGTATCAATATCTACCATAAAATTCCTAATTTTTTAGACTAAATCAATCTTTCTTGTTCCAATCCTCCCAAAAAGGGTTAAATTACAATACTGAGAAACCTTAATTGTGAAAATCTTTACTGTTGGAAATAGATCATTTGTTACTAGTTTTCAACTTGCCGGAGTTCCTGGTATAATATCTGAAACTCCTGAAAATGCTCTTAGTGAAATTAAAAGATTAACCGATGATTCTGATGTTGGCCTAGTTCTTGTAAGTGATGATATCACTGCATCAATTGATGATGAATTGACTGCTCTTCGAGCTGAAAAAGATACTCTTGTTTTTGCATTACCTGCAGCTGGAAGTGAAAAAACTGAAGTCGATTATAGAGTAATGCTCAAAAAGATTCTTGGTGTGTAGTTCTTTTAATCTACTTATACTCAATTCAATAATGTTTTACCATGAAAACCGCATCTGTTAAGGGACCCTCTATTATCTCAGTTGATGATACTGAAAAACCAGAATTAAGTTCTGGTGAAATTTTAGTACAGATGCATGCTTGTGGGATTTGTGGTTCTGATTTAGAAAAAGTTTTTGGAGAATATGGGCAACCATCAATGCGTTTAGGTCATGAGCCTGCAGGAATAGTTTTAGATATTGGCTCTGATGTGATTGAATTCAAAAAAGGTGATAGGGTCTTTACTCATCACCATGTTCCTTGTTATGATTGCCATCTGTGTAATCATGGAAATGAAACAATGTGTGTGAAATATTCTGAAACTAATCTATCTCCTTGTGGATTGTCTGAAGAATACGTTGTACCTGCATGGAATGTATCTCATGGTGGTGTTCTAAAAATTTCTGATACTCTAAGTTTTGAGGAAGCTGCAATGATTGAACCTCTAGCATGTTGTGTCCGCTCTTGGACAAAATTTCATCATCAAAAAGGTGATTCAGCTGCAATTTTTGGCGTAGGTCCTACTGGAATGATGCATGTGATGCTAGCTCAGGCACAAAATTTCTCTAAAATCTTTTGTTTTGATGTGAATAATTTTAGATTGGATTTTGCAAAAAAATTTGGTATCGCAGAATCCATTAATTCAATGGATGAAAATAAACAACAAAAAATTTTGGAACATACAAATGGATTGGGAGTTGATGTGGCAATTGTTGCTACTAGTAATCTAAAAGCACTTGAGGATGCAATTGATATGGTTAGAAAGGGTGGTTCTGTAATGATGTTTGGCGTTCCTTCAAAAGGAGCAAAACTAAATTTGGATATGAGTAAAATTTATTCTAAAGAAATAACACTTGTAACAAGTTATGCTGCATCAGATCAAGACACTGCAAAAGCATTGTCTCTAATTGAATCATCTAAAATTAATGTTAAACAATTAATCACTCATACGTATACCATTAATGATACTCAAAAAGCATTTGATCATGCACGTAGTGGTGACAAAGCTATGAAAATTATCATAACAAAATAAGAAAGGCTTAAGAAAGGTATTTCTATTCTTTCAAAATCGAAGAGATATGGACTGGGGATTACAAAACAGATTATCTAGAATCATTAAACCACAAGATAATCGCGCACTAATGTTGGCAGTAGACCATGGATATTTTCTAGGACCTACTGAAAAATTAGAGAATCCTGCAAAGGTAATTGCACCACTTTTGAAATATTGTGATTCTTTGATGGTTACGCGTGGTGTTCAAAGATCATCTGTTTCTGCAACCACTGATACTCCAATGGTATTGAGAGTTTCTGGAGGTTCTAGTATTATTGGTGAGGATTTATCTCAAGAAGATATTACGGTATCTATTGAAGATGCAATTAGACTAAACGCTAGTGCTCTTGCAATGTCTATCTTTGTTGGTTCAAAATATGAATATCAAACCGTTGTCAATCTTGGAAAATTAGTCAGTAGGGCTCAAAAATACGGTATTCCCGTTTTAGCAGTTACTGCAGTTGGAAAAGAATTAGGTAAAGACGCACGTTATCTTTCACTGGCCTGTAGAGTGGCAGCTGAACAAGGTGCAAATATTGTAAAAACATACTATTGTGAGAATTTTGAAAAAGTAGTCCAATCATGCCCTGTACCAATTATTGTTGCAGGTGGAAAGAAAATTCCTGAACGTGACGCATTACAATTAACATACAATTCAATCAAAGCTGGAGCTGTGGGTGTAGATATTGGTAGAAATGTTTGGCAATCAGAACATCCTGTTGCAATGATTAGAGCCGTTAGATCAATAGTTCATGGAAATTCAAATGTTGAACAAGCATTTAGTTTATACAAAAAACTAGCTAGTGAAGACTCTAAACACAAATCAAAACAAACCTAATCAAAACAAACCTAATCAAAACAAACCTAATCAAAACAAACCTAATCAAAACAAACCTAATCAAAACAAACCTAATCAAAACAAACCTAATCAAAACAAACCTAATCAAAACAAACCTAATCAAAACAAACCTAATCAAA
>LFLC01000029.1 GCA_001543015.1 Nitrosopumilus sp. LS_AOA
ACACCTTTGTAACCTCTTATGTTTGTTTATTTGTTTGCTTACGGTTGTTTTTTAAGTTACTTAAGCTTATCATCGCCTATCATAAGTTTTTGACCAAGTTATTAGTCAGATATTTTTATTCTTCCAGATTTGTTTGTTTGTTCCTTTCATCAGACTTTCTTTATTAATTTCCGGTGATATAGAAATTAATCCAGGACCAGAAAAACCGTGTTGTCAGGACATTTCCTTGTGCCATTGGAATTTAAATGGAATTGCTGCTAATAATTTTGTTAAAATATCTCTTTTAGAAGCGTATAATGCAGTGCATGACTATGATATCATTTGTATCTCAGAAACATACTTGGATTCTGTTTATTCCTATGATGATGCAAGGTTGTGTCTTCAAGGTTATAACTCAATTAGGTCTGACAACCCAAATAATACGAAACACGGTGGTGTATGCATATATTTTAAGGAGCATTTGCCGTTGACTAAAAGAGATATTTCACCTTTACATGAGTGTCTGGTATGTGAAATTAAAGTCAAATACTATTGTCAACAACGGATTACAGTAACTAGAGTGTCCAAATTTCTAAATAACATAAACATCTCAATAAATACTTGACTAGTAAATTAATTGTATGAACTAGTCTATCTTAATTCTAATTGAACTGTACATTATCGATCCCTTAGAAATCATATTAGATATGATGAAATCTCTTTTTCTAGTGCTTTTTTATACTGATCAATTCCCCCATCCATTCTTTCCAGTCCTGTACCGTTTCTTGTGACGAGCCACACCTCTTGACAACAAGACTTCACAAGCGATTCATCGTGGCTAACTAATATAACACCTCCTCTATAGTGTGCAATAGCGTGACCTACATAATTATTATTCCTCAATGAATTTAGTTTGATCTTACGCTATTTTGGTAATTTTACTAATAAACCGATTAATTGAATTCGGTTTATTGATATAGTCGATTTTTTCAATTAGATTCATGGCAACAGCTTATGTTTTAATAAACTGTGAACTAGGTTCTGAAGAAGCTATTATTCAGCAATTAAAGGGCTTAGACGGTGTTAAGGAAGTTCATGGAACTTTTGGAGCATACGATATTTTGGCCAAGATCGAATCTGATACTGTTGAAAAACTACGAGAGACTATTACTTGGAAAATCAGAAAAATTGAAAAGATTCGTTCTACTCTTACCTTGATGGGTATTGAAGGTCAAACATAATCATTCTTTTTTCTAATCATGCTTTTACATTTTATTTTCTTAGTCAAAGAAGCTGACCGTGAAAAACGACAATTTGAGTTTGAATATGTAAAAAAAATGAGTCAGTTTTACAAGATTTGGATTAAAGAAAAATTTGGTACAGATTATGAAATTCAATGCGATGAGATGATAATACCGCCTCGAAGTATTCTTCGTAAACTTGACACTCATGTACTTTTGCATGATCATGAACAGCGAGGAAAAGAAACCTATCATTTCTATCTAACATTCTTTAGACCATTTTGGACTGATTGTACTTGTGACGGATATCAAGCTGAAAATTTTGGATCTGTATTTTGGCAACCTATGAAAGAAAAAAATGATACACTATTTTTAGCAGAAAAAAATTGCACTTCTGTTTCTCATGTGTTACTACATGAATTATTACGAATATCTGGACACAAAAAATTTCTTCAAGATGTTCACGATATCTGGACCAAACATCTCTTTGAACAATTAGAGTTTGATCAATATGGTGAAGATTTTAAAAAAACTGATGGTAAACCTGTATTTTTAGCAATGGATACTATGCCATTAAATTTACAAACTTAACATTTTGTAACAGAATAAATATTATTTTCAAAATTAGCTGTTTTGAAATTTAACATATTTTCAGGATCATCGTTTCTTGATTTAGTCAAATTTTGAAGTTCTACTACTGCATCAGTTCTAAAACCTACTGATGAACCATAAATTCCATCAGTTAACATTGTTCCATGGTCTCCTTTTTTGAGATCATCTACAATTGCATAAAATTTAGCAGTATCTTTTTTGTTAACAGGATTTCCAGTTGCTTTGTTTGTAGCTACTGCAATATACATTCCATTATTTTTTACTGCAACTAGGACTTTGTGATTTTTACCGGTTTCTCCAGGAATTGTATCATTAACTATGACTTCACATTTATGATACATGCTTGAAACATATGCAAAAAATCTGTATTGTGCATAATTTCCTTTAGTATCTTCTTCACAACCAACGAAAACTTTGTGTAATAATTTTAAAGCATCATCATTCATACTTTGTAATCTATCATCAATTCTTCCCCTTTCCAATAGTTCTGATTTACATTCTTTAGCAACTAACACTAAAATGAAATCTGGTAAATTATAATTTTTTAGGGCTGCAACAAATGCACCAGCTTGTGACATTCCAAATTTTGGAAAACCCTTATTGACCAAAACTATACCTCAATTTAGAAAAACTACAACTCCCCAACATTGTCTTAAGAAGCTATGTTTAGCTTATAATTGTTAAGAATTCACATGCCTATTGGGATGATTTTTCCAATTTTACAATTGTAAATATTAAATTCGGGATTGATTTATTGTAATTTGTGAATACTGATACAACTTCTGAGTTAGTTTCTAATGTTTATCAGAAATTAAAAGAAAATATTCTAAAATTTAGAGATGTTACTGGAAGACCACTAACACTTACTGAGAAAATTCTGTCAGGGCATTTTAATAAAATTGATGATAAAAATTTCGTTGGTGGAAAAGATTATGTTTTTCTCAAACCAGATAGAGTTGCATTACAAGATGTAACTGGTCAAATGGTAATGCTACAATTTATGCAAGCAGAACTTCAACAAACATCTGTACCAACAACTGTGCATTGTGATCATCTAATTCGAGCTGAAGTTCAAGGTGATGTTGATATGAAAGTTTCACTTGATGAAAACAGCGAAGTTTTCCAATTTTTACAATCTGCTGCTGCAAAATATGGATGTGGTTTTTGGAAACCAGGTGCAGGAATCATTCATCAAGTGGTTCTTGAAAATTATGCATTTCCTGGCGGACTGATGATTGGTACTGATTCTCACACGCCTAACGCTGGAGGTCTTGGAATGATTGCAATAGGTGTTGGTGGATTAGATGCAGCTGAAACAATGGCTGACTTGCCTTGGGAATTATTGTATCCTAAAAAAATTGGTATTAAATTAACTGGAGAATTAAACGGATGGACTGCTCCAAAAGATATCATACTAAAAGTTGCAGAAGAACTAACTGTATCTGGTGGAACAAATGCAATTGTTGAATATTTTGGTCCTGGTACAAAAACAATTAGTTGTACTGGTAAAGCTACAATTGCAAATATGGGAGCTGAGATTGGTGCAACATGTTCTGTTTTTCCATATGATGAACGAATGGAAACGTATCTAAAATATACAAACAGAAGTAACATTGCAGAATTAGCAAATCAAAATAAAGAATCACTTGTTGCAGATCCTGAAATAGAGCAAAACCCTGAAAAGTATTTTGATAGAGTAATTGAAATTAATCTATCCACATTAGAACCACATATTGTAGGACCTCACACTCCTGATTTAGCAAGAACTATTTCTGAATTAGCTAATGATGTTGTAACTAATGATTACACTGATCCAATCTCTGTTGCATTAATTGGCAGTTGTACTAATTCATCTTATGAAGACATGTCTAGAGCAGCAAGTATTGCTGAACAAGCAAAAGCCAAAGGAATCAAATCAAAAATACCACTATTAGTTACTCCTGGTTCTGAACAAATTCGAGGAACAATTGAGAGAGATGGACAAATGGATTCTCTAATCGATATAGGTGCAACTGTTTTAGCTAATGCTTGTGGTCCTTGTATTGGTCAATGGAATAGACCAGAATTAGAAAAAAATGAAAAAAATTCTATTGTTACAACCTTTAACCGAAATTTCCCTGGACGAAATGATGGTAGACGAAGTACATTGAATTTTATTGGAAGTCCTGAAATGATTATCGCTTTATCTTTGGGGGGAAAACTCTCCTTTAATCCATTAAAAGATGAGTTAACAGCAGCTGATGGCTCAAAATTCAAACTAGAACCACCAAAGGCTGCACCTGAAGTTCCTGAAGCAGGTTTTGTGAGACCTGAAGGAATTTTTGTTGCCCCTCCTGAAAATTCTAATGATATTGATGTAGTCATTGATCCTAATAGTAAAAGATTGCAGCGTTTAGAACCATTTGATAAATGGAATGGAGAAGACTTTGAAAAAATTCCAATTCTACTAAAGGCAAAAGGCAAATGCACTACTGATCATATTTCTCCTGCAGGTGCATGGTTGTCTCTTCGAGGACATTTAGATAATCTTAGTGACAACATGTTCTTGGGTGCAGTTAATGCATTTAATGATGAAATCGGTCAAGGTAAGAATATCCTAAATGATAAACTAGAATCATTTTCAAATATTGCAAGACAGTACAAAGAAAAACAAATGCAATGGATAGTAATTGGTGATAATAATTATGGTGAAGGCAGTAGTAGAGAACATGCTGCAATGACTCCTAGGTATTTAGGATGTGTTGCAGTAGTAACTAAAAGTCTAGCAAGAATTCATGAAACAAATTTGAAAAAACAAGGAGTCTTGGCTTTAACATTTAGCAATCCTGATGATTATGAAAAGATTCTTGAAGATGATAAAATCAGTCTAAAAAATCTAAATGAATTAGAACCAGACAAGCAAGTTAAATGTGTAATTTTACATAATGATGGAAATCAAGAAGAAATTTTACTAAATCATTCTTATAACAAATCTCAGATAGAGTGGTTCAAAGCCGGTTCTGCACTAAATGTTTTGAAAAATAATCGTTAAAGTTTGTGGAATTAACTATTTAGTTCTAAAAGGAATTATTCAAATCAGTTAATTTGTTCATAAATGGTGATCAGTCTTAAGTAAGACAAATTGGTATAGTTTCTACGAATCTTAATCAAAGAATTCTATTTTTTGCAGGATTGTTCTTAGTGTTAATGCTAATGTTTCCTCCGATGCAAAATGTATCTAGTTTTATTCCTATAATTTCTGATAACTTACCATCTGTAAACCAGGAAGATCATGACGATGATGATTATGATTGTGATCCTGCATATGAGGATTGTACAACTGATTCTGACGGTGATGGTGTACCTGATTGGGATGATGATTGTCCTAATGAATCAGGAACCTATGAGAATTATGGTTGTCCTGATGGTGTAACACATGTTGACACTGATTCAGATGGAGATGGATGGTATGATGATGAGGATGATTGTCCAAATACTCCTGGTCAATACAATGGCTGTCCTGATGATCCTAATGATCCGGATGGAGATGGAATAGTAAATGATTATGATGATTGTCCAAATACACATGGAGGTGCCAATGAAGTTCGTGGTTGCCCTGATTCTGATGCTGATGGTGTAGCAGACATTAATGATCAATGTCCTAGTGAACAAGAAGATTGGATGGGTCCTACTGATGGATGTCCAACTGCAAATGATTCTGATAATGATGGAATTCCTGATGATCAAGACAACTGTCCAAACACTGGAAATCAAGATCAAGCCGATTTTAACAATGATGGTAACGGTGATGTATGTTCAGATGCTGATGGTGACGGATACTATGATAGTTTTGATCAATGCCCATTAGAATATGCATATGCTGATCCTAATGATGATGGCTGTCTGGATGATACTGACGGTGATGGTGTTCCAGATGAAACTGATCAATGTCCTAACGAACCAGGAAATGTAAATGGATGTCCTGCACCAACTGATACTGATAATGATGGCGTTCCAGATTCATCTGACTCATGTCCAAATGAATTCGGCACACAATCAAACGGTTGTCCAGTTCCAGTAGTTACTGATTCTGATAATGATGGCGTTCCAGATTCATCTGACTCATGTCCAAATGAATTCGGCACACAATCAAACGGTTGTCCAGTTCCAGTAGTTACTGATTCTGATAATGATGGCGTTCCAGATTACAATGATCTATGTATATACGAATATGGTCCTTCTGAAAATGCTGGTTGTCCTGTTGATGATGATTATGGTGGATATAGTAGCTGGGATGCATTTTGCCAAGGAGAATTTGGTTCAGGTACCTATTATGACGAGTCTCTAGATGGATGTTATGACATAGATTATGATGGTGACGGTATTCCAGATGACCAAGACTCATGTCCAAATGAATTCGGCACACAATCAAACGGTTGTCCTGTCCCAGTAGTTACAGACTCAGACGGTGACGGTATTCCAGACAATGAAGATGCATGTCCAAACCAACCTGAAGATAATTGGACATATGATCCTGTTGACGGTTGTCCTGAATCTGGAGGCAATGGCACAGAATTAACTATCGATAAAGTACCTGCTTTTTCTGAATATCTGAATTATCACGTTGAAGGATATCTAAAATCATCTAGTGGTGAGGGGTTAGCCGGTAAACAAGTTACTGTATCTTTTTTTAACACCGATACAAATTCTAAAGTTACTAGTGATATTGTGACAACTGATTCCACTGGATTATATTCAGCAACTGCTGGTGGCGGTTCTTTTCCTGGTAATCATGTATTGACTGTCTCTTTTACAGGTGGAGCATTAATTGGAACTGTTGATGATATTAAATTCCCAGTTGAAGTATCCCCGCTTTCTTGGCCTTTCTCTTGTACATCCGAAGAACTAAGTGGTGGAATTGTTTGTGATATATTCCGATTGAACGCTATGTTCAAAGAAAATAAAATCACATCTCCTGGAACTGTTCAATATGGCGATGAATTCCAAGCCATTGGTTACAACTTCAGATATGGAAATCCAGACAACATGTTAATCTCAATCTACAATCCATGTGATGAATTAATTCATAAATCTCCAATAATTATTCACACCACTATGCAATTCTGGCCAAAGTTTGTTGCATCTGGTCAGGGGTGGAATATTTCTGGAGTCTACAAATTAATTGCACATCATGAAAATTCTGGAAATTACGTAGCTGAAACAACATTCACTGTTCAATCTTCAGGTCCATTTGTCTCATCACCATCTGACTCACAATGCACTGCTCCTGCTAGTGGTTCAGGAAGTTGGAAAGGACAAGTTGCTGGTTATGGAACCCTTCACACCGAGTATAACACATATGTCTATTCTATAGATGGAACTTTTAATTTTGATGTTCTTGATAACGGAGAAATAAAAGGTTCCGGAATATCTGGTGTTGAAATATCAAAAACATATGGATATGTAGATAGTTGGGGTAATCCAACATACAGTTGTTGGTCTATTGATAATAAACCAAAAAGTATTTCATTTAGTACCAAAGGGAAAATATCTGGCGGAGAAGTACACATGTATCTTTCAGATGGGTCTCCCGGCGATTTGTGGTTAACTATCTGGTGTGATATTCCTGGATATCATCAAGATGTTCAAAAGGTGTACGACCCATTCAATTTTGATTCTTATGCTGTTTTAGATTTAAAACAAGGTGCAAAAACTACCACAACTACTGATGGACCGTATGCAGATAAAGGAGGTTACATTGATTGGACTTTTAAAATTACTCAAGAAGGAGAACTTGATCCAAAATTCTCATCTGAACCCCCAAAACCTGTTCCAACAAAACCTAAACTTGTAGCACCAAAACCTATTCCTGCCCCAACACCTCCTCCACAAGCTACCCCTGCACCTCCACCAAAGACTTTGCCACCACAAGCACCTGCCCCAACCCCAATCCCACCATCATATGTTCCACCTACACCATATGTTCCACCTACAAACCCCTATGTCCCACCAACTACACCAACTACACCAACTGCCCCAATTAACCTCATCACACTTTCAGTTGATACAGACAGAACAACATACAATCAAGGAAATCTTGTAACGATTAACACTGACATTGATGGAGCTACAAACAATGCAAATATCGCAATAAGTGTAATTGATCCTTCAGGAAATGTTGTAATGACGAGAACTCTTTTCACCGATGACAAAGGTTCAATTCCATTCAAAGTTTCTCATGGTACAATAGCTGGCTCATACAAAGTAACTGCATCTGTAAATATTGATGGTCAAAATTATGAAGACACATCTCAATTTACCATTAAAAAAGATCTTGCCGGACTTTCGATAAAATCTGTTTCAGCAACTAATCAACAAGGGAATCCTGTCGATTCATTTTCCCAAGGAAATCAAGGGCATATCAAAATTGTAACATCAGCTGATTCATTTATGTCTAATTCACTGGTAACTGTTACTATACTAGATTCTGATTTTATCGCTCTTGGAACAAGCTCAATTAAAACATCAATTAGTTCTGGTGAATCTGAAATAATTTTATCATATTACATTCCAGATGATACATCTGTAGGTGTTGCTAATATCTATGTCAATGCATTTACTGATTGGCCTAGTAATGGTGGAATACCATTAACTAGAGAAAGTTCTGCACAAATTGGTATTGGAGTTGCTATACCCCCTCCAACTATATCCCCAACCATTGATGCATCACCATCACCTGTACAACCATCACCTGTACAACCATCACCTGTACAACCATCACCTGTACAACCATCACCTGTACAACCATCAGTCCAAACCAGTAGTCTGAAAACAGTAACCATTCCTTCAGGAACTGGTTCACCTGGATGTGAGAGAGCAAACTTGTGTTATTTCCCATCCACTATTGTGATTAATCAAGGAGGTTCTATAGAATGGAATAACAAAGATGGTGCTGCACACACTGTAACATCTGGAAATCCGAGTGATGGACCTGATAGTATCTTTGATAGTAGTTTGTTTATGGGGGGAGAAAAATACAAAGCAGATTTTAACACTAAGGGAACTTTTGAATATTTCTGTATGGTACATCCATGGATGGAGGGTAAAGTAATTGTCAAGTAGAAAATATAATCTTGATTTTTTCAAGAACAAGAAATTTTTAGGACTTTTTATCATTCTACTTAGTATTACATTTTCACAATCTTTTGCAGCTGAAGTAATTTTTGATTCATCTGATCAATCATATTCTGCAGGTGACATTGTTGATCTTGTAGGAAATATTGATGGTGGAATTGAGGGAGATCTTGTAGCCATTGAAATTAAATCCCCTTCAGGTGAAGTAATTCTTGTTAGAACCGTAGAGCTAGGACCTGATGGAAGTTATTCTATGAAATTTAGAATTCCTCCATCTGGCGAATCAGGAAATTATGGGATTACAACTAATGTTGCAGTAGACAAATCTTTTGATACAAAAACATCTCAAAACGAGTTTGTTCCTCAAGCTTCTCAAAATACTCAAGAAAATGGTGGTGGTTGTTTAATTGCAACTGCAACATACGGTTCAGAACTTGCACCACAAGTACAACAACTAAGAGAACTCAGAGATAACACATTACTACAAACAGAATCTGGAACTTCATTCATGAAATCATTTAACGAATTTTATTATTCATTTAGTCCATACATTGCTGATTATGAACGAGAAAATCCATTATTCAAAGAGATAGTTAAACTAACACTTGCACCAATGATTTCTAGTTTATCGATTCTAAATTATGTTGATATGGATTCAGAGTCTAAAGTTTTAGGTTATGGAATATCACTAATCATACTTAATCTTGGAATGTATATTGGAATTCCAATATTTGCAATTATTGGAATTAAAAAAACATACACACACCACTTTTAATCTGAAATTCTAACGTGGGGCCGACCGGAATTGAACCGGCGACCTACGGGTCACTACAGCTCCAAACTTACATCATCCGTGAGTCAGTTTAGCTTAGTTAACCTTTGGAGCCCTTAGCGGTGATCTTTTTCGTAGACACTGTCGCCCTACCAGGCTAGGCTACGACCCCACAAACAAGATTGAAAAAGACTCAAATTTTAAGTTATTTTTAACCAAGATTTATTTGCAATATGACCCAATTTTTAATTGATTATTACTAATGGTAAAACCAATTTACTTGGCAATGGGGGCTATTCCCGTAATTGTAGCACTCTTAATTTCAGTTCCAATGATTACAAAAAATGAAATTCCTATGTCTGCTGCAAATTCTTTTGATAAAATTGAAATTGAATACACAAAACATCAATTAAAGATAGTTTCTTTTGGTGTTACTGAAAGAACTGGAGCACAAAAAACTGAAATTCTCTTAATAAAAAATAATGGCGACATAAAATATTCAGTAACTGATAATGGGTATCTTCAACCAGATATTAAATCAAAACTAGATGAAAAGAAATTAGATAAAATTAGAGCGTTGATTAAAGAAACTGGTTTTATTGCAATCCCTTCAGAATCATTTGCAATTTTAGATGATGTAACTGAATATCAAAAGTCAAATGTGAAAATCACTCTAAATGGACGAACTAATCAAATTCATTGGCCTGAACAAAATGCCACATCTGTTTTCATTCCACCAATTATTACTATGGTTGAATTAGAGCTAGATCAAATAATATCTAAAATTAGTGAATAGGTACAAATAGTCTTTAGTAAAGATTACCACATGCTTCCATTATCTGGTGAACGACTTGATGCAAAAGGAATAGTTTCTGAAAAAGAAAATTCTATTGATGTTTTACGCGGTTCATCTACACTCAAGCGTGGTTTTGCGCACATGCTAAAAAATGGAGTTATAATGGATGTAACAACTGTAGAGCAAGCACAAATTGCAGAAGAAGCTGGTGCAGTTTCTGTTATGGTTTTAGATAAACTTCCATCTGAAGTAAGAAAGGCTGGTGGAGTTGCACGAACTGCAAGTATTAGAATTATTGAGGATATTATGGATTCAGTTACAATTCCTGTAATGGCCAAGTGTAGAATTGGTCATGTACATGAAGCATTGGTTCTAAAAGAAACTGATGTTGATATGATTGATGAATCTGAAGTATTAACTCCTGCAGATGAATTACGACATATTTGGAAATGGGATTTCACAACACCATTTGTTAATGGTGCAAGATCATTAGCAGAAGCTTTGAGAAGAATAGAAGAAGGAGCTGCAATGATTAGAACAAAAGGAGAACCTGGAACAGGAAATGTTGCAGAAGCAATCACTCACATAAAAAAAGTAAATGATGGATTAAGAACAATAAAGGGAATTTATGATTCTGGAGATAATCAAGAACTAGTTAGAATTGCAAGAGAATTCAAAGTATCATATGATATTGTTGAACAAACTGCAAAGCTTGGTAGATTACCTGTTGTAAATTTTGCAGCTGGTGGAATTGCAACTCCTGCTGATGCCGCATATCTGATGTCTCTTGGCTGTGATGGAATTTTTGTTGGTTCTGGAATTTTTAATGCAGATGATGCAAAAGAAAGAGCAAGAGCAATAGTTTTAGCTACTACTTTTTGGAATGAATCAGACAAAGTAAAAGAGGCTCAAAAGATGATTGATGAAAGGCAATCAATGGTGGGACTTGACATTAACACCTTAGAATTACGAATGCAGGACCGTGGTGGCTCAGCATGAGTTTTACACTTGGAATTTTATCAATTCAGGGCGATGTAGCAGAGAATCTCATATCTACAAAAGCTGCAATATCTGAATTAGGATTTGATGGTAAAGTCATTGATGTAAAAACACCTGATGAAATTTCTCAATTAGATGGATTGATTATTCCTGGTGGTGAAAGTACTACCATTGGAGAATTATCTCTAGTAAATGGCTCACTGAAGGTACTAAAAGAAAAAATTGACAATGGAATGCCTGTATTGGGCATTTGTGCTGGAATGATTATGCTTGCAAAAACTGCAAATGACAAAGTCGTTGGAAAAACTGATCAACCTCTATTAGATATACTTGATATTAAATTAGAAAGAAATTCCTTTGGACGACAGCGACAATCCTTTGAAACTGATATTTCATTGGATTCAATTAATATTCCAAAATTCAATGGAGTCTTTATTCGAGCACCATCAGTTTCTGATGTTGGTTCTGATGTTGAAGTTTTATCAAAATTTAATGGAAAAATTGTTGCAGTCAAAAAAGGTAATGTAATTGGTACTTCATTTCATCCAGAACTAACAGAAGATATTTCATTGCACAAATATTTTGTAAATCTTGTAAATTCTTTTAAAAATTAATTTAGAAAATTTATTCTATTAAATTATGCATGGATTTTAAATCCTTTGCAAATGGTTTTAGATTTTCAGGAATTTCAATTTTAATTGAATCTTTTAATGATAGAGACTGAGATTTTTTCTCATTCCATACTTTGGAATTAAATTCTGCTATTTCTTTTGTAATGTTCTCATCATTTTTGATATTTTCAGCCTCAACTTGCATTTGTTTATGAATACTGTCTTCAGAATACAATTCTTTCCAGAGATGTTCTGTGATAAATGGAGTGATTGGTGCTAATAATTTTAAAATTGTTGATAGTGTTTTGTGTAGTGTAAATATTGCACCATCTCTTTCTTCATCAGAGAAATCAATTCCATATGCTCTAGCTTTTACCATTTCGATATAGTGGGCAGCAAACACATTCCATGTAAATTCTCTAATTGCAATGGCTGGAATAAAAAAGTTGTATTCTTCATATCCTTTTTTACATTCAATTACTAGTTTATCTAATTCTGATAAAATCCATTTATCTGATGCATTAGGTGATCCTGTCTCTATAACTGGGAAACTTGACAAGAATCTTGAGACATTCCATAATTTACTGAGGAATTTTTTTGTTGATTCAATTTTTTGTTCGTTACATCTAAAGTCATATCCATGATTAATTTCACTTGCACTCCAAAACCTAAAAGTGTCAGCACCCAATTTTTCAATTACTGGTAGGGGATCTATTGCGTTTCCTTTACTCTTACTCATTTTCATTCCTTTTTCATCAAGACCATACCCCATAATCCAAGCTTCTGACCATGGTTTTTCTCCTGTAAGTTGTTCACATCTTAGAAGTGTATAGTATAGCCATGTTCTAACAATGTCTTTTGCTTGAGGTCTAATTGTAGCAGGATATACTTTTTTGAAGAATTCATTATCTTTGTTAAATTTGGCAACAAACAATGGTGATACACTTGAATCCATCCATGTATCAAAAGTTCGTTCTTCACCAACAAATTCTATAGAATCACATTTTACACAATTACTAATTGGACATTTCTCATTCCATGGCTTGTAATATTTTCCAGGCTCAGGGACATGAGGTTCTGAACACTTTTTACAATACCAAATAGGAATTTCTGTACCATAATACCTTCTTCTTGAAATTGGCCAGTCAATATTGATTGAATCCAACCAATTCATCAAAATTTGCTTGTGCATTGGAGGATGGAATATAATTTCTTCACCTAGCTTTCTCATTTTTTCAACTGATCCTTTTTGTTTAAGATAATATTCCTCCATTGGAATAATTTCAATTGGAGCTTTACTTCTTTCAGAGACAGGAGTTCTGTGATTAATGTCTTCAACTTTTTCTAATAGTCCTTTAGCTTCCAAGTCTTCAATAATTTTTGTTCTTGCTTGTTTTGGTCTTAGTCCTGTATACTCTCCTGCAACTTCAGTCATTCTTCCATCTAATCCAATTGCAACAATCTCCTCTAATTCTAATTCTCTAAATAGTGATACATCGTTTTGATCACCATAACTACATACCATTACAGCACCTGAACCAAATTCTTCTTTAGCAGAATGATGAGTTCTTAATTCAACTTCCTCATTTGTAATTGGAACAATTACTTTCTTTCCAATGTACTGTGCATATCTCTCATCTTTAGGATTTACAATAATTGTTTTACATGCACAAAGTAATTCAGGTCTTGTACTTGCAATGATTATTTCCTTTTCTGTATCTTTAATTTTAAATTTCATGTAAACTAGTTTTGTTGGTAAATCTTGGTAGATGATTTCAGCATCAGCAATCGTTGTTCCAGAAATCCAATCATAGTTGTTTGGTCTATTTGCTAGATAGACTTGACCTTTATTCCATAAATCAATAAACGTTGATTGTGTAAGTGTTCTATATTCTTCAGAATCTGTTCTGTAATAGTTTGAAAAATCCCCACTAATCCCTAGATTTTTCATTATGAGAATCATTTCAGCCTCTAGATCATCTAATGCGTTCCTACATAGATTCAAAAATTCATTTCTATCAGTTTCCTTCATTCTGATTTTGTGCTTTTTTTCTGTGTACAGTTCTACGGGAAGCCCATTCCTGTCAATGCCTATTGGAAAGTAGACATTTTTTCCAGCCATTCTTGCAGTACGTGCAATCATATCGATTTGTGAATAGTGAGCTGCTGCTCCAATATGCCATGGTCTACCTGAGGGATATGGTGGAGGAGTGTCTATGGTAAAATTATCATCTTGTGGAGTAAAATCATAAATTTTATCTTCTTCCCATTGTTTGAGAATTCTTTTCTCTAATTCTGGGTTCCATGCTTTTTCTGAAATTTTTGGGTCCATCTCTTAAACTATCTTGAGATATTTGAAATAATATGAGAACCTTTGTTGTATCCCTCATAGATGTAAACTCCCACTGCTTCTACATTTGATGGCATTTTTGGTACTAAAATTTTGATAATTTCACTTGAAAGATTCTCTACTGTAGCTTCACCTTTTAAAAGATAAGTGGTGTCTTTTGGAACTTTTAATTCAAATTTTCCTTTGGGACCATCAAATGAAATAACATAATGTGAATCATCTTCTGATTTTAGATATTTTTCATTGATGAAAAATTTATGATCAAATACATTTACAACTTCTTTAATGAGTTTTTTTGCTACTCCAAAATCTAATAGTAAATTATTTTTCATCTGTCCAACTAGTTCAACCATTACAGATGATGTATGACCATGTAGGATTGAGCATTTTTCAACTAGTGGAAGAATATGTGCATAATCAAATGAAAATGATGCATCTTCTAAAAATATGGAACCTGTCTGTGGAGATTTTTCATAAAACACAATGTCTTGTAATTCTTTGATTTGTGCGACATATTTTGCATGTCCTATTGCCATTACTTTATCTTGAGGAAAATCTTCTTTGATTTGTCTGTATTTTTCAATGTCATCGTCATTATCAATTACCTCGATTAATCCTTTTTTTGTTTTAAAATCAATTGTAACTTCTTGTCCATTTTTTAAAGTAAGTTTGTGATCGTATTGATATTCTTCTTCAAGAAAGGTTAGCATTTGGGCTATGGTTAGCTCTGTTCTTGTTCTCAGTAAATTCCCTTTTTTATCGATATATTTGAAATCTGAATCTAAAATCGTAGGACTTGTAGCCATTTGAAGCATCTGGCTTTGGATATAATATAAATTCTGTAATGACTGCCTAATTCTTGTTTTTTACAACGATGCCAAAGAATTTAGAATTTTGGCTAGATTGGTATCATTTTTTGTAATCCCGCCAGCATCATGAGTAGTCAATTCTATCGTAATTTTGTTATACACATTAAACCATTCTGGATGATGATTCATCTTTTCAATTTCCATGGCAGCCCTTGTCATAAAACCAAATGCCTCATTGAAACTATCAAATTGAAAATCTTTGTGTAATTTTTCATTTACAACACTCCATCCTGATAGAGTTTTTAATTCTTCATCAATTTCTGTTTCTGATAATCTCATCATACCATTTTGTATCTTTTACTAGATTAAAAGATTGAGTTGTTTCATTGAAGGAATTTTTTAATAAATAAATTGTATTTCTAGTAAATCTATGGAAAATTGTTTTCTAACCATTCATTTGCCTCTTGCATACACTCATTCCATCCAAGTTCCATCTCATCTGATTCAAAGTTCCCTGTACTACCAAATTCATTACATTTGTCTTGTATTTTCTCCAACATTCCTTCCATGTCATCTTTGAAAACTTCCATCTCTGTTTTCTCGACAATGTTTGATATTTGATAATCATATATTGCTAAAATTGATAATATTGCAAATATAGCTATTACTCCAATAACTCCAGTCCTATATCCAATTGTTTGATATTCTACTTTACTCAAATCAAATTACCACCAATGAAGTGTTTATTATTATTTTATTTTTTTAATTCATTTTTTGATTGATGGATTTTAACGCCTATGTGTATGGAATCAAGATCAAATTAATAATTAAAGAGATTGATTCATTACCATTCTAGTATAATTTATGATGATGGATGAGATATGCCAAAAATTACTTGATAATATCAAAAATGCTATTTCTGAAACTGTCTCAGGTAAAAAAATTGGAATTGCATATTCTGGAGGCGTAGATAGCACATTAATTTCAAAAATTTGTTCTGATATGGACTATGACATTACATTACTAACAATTGGTTTTCCTGAATCTCATGATATTTTATTTGCAAAACAAGTTAATGAATTTCTAAAATACCCACATCATGTATTAGAAATTGATTCAGAAACATTTCCAACTGTATCATCAAAAATTAATCAAACAATTCAAACTGAGAATTTATCTTGGAATGAAAATTCAATTGCATTTTACTATGTATCAAAATTAGCACAAAGTCTATCCCTTGATACTGTAATTACTGCAAACGGAATAGATGAATTATTCTGTGGATATAACGCATATCGAGAAGCATTTTCTGAAGGTGAATCAAAAATTCATCAAGTCATGAATGAGAAATTAGAAAACGAACTAAAAATGATGAAGGCAGTAAATTTAGTTGCATCAGAGTTTGGTGTAACAATACTCCAACCTCTATTACACTCAAAATTCATAGATTATGCTAAAACTATCCCCATTTCTGAGAAAATTCATGACTCAGAAGACCTCTATCGTAAACATATCATCAGAAAACTAGCTAGTCAAATCAATGTTCCAGAAATTTCTTGTACCAAAAGAAAAAAAGCCTTACAGTATGGCTCAAAAATTCACAAGGCTTTACTAAAAACTAGATAAATTTTCTAACATTCTTTTGAACTGACTTGTTTACATTACTGATAATTATTGGTGATGCACCAAGGTGTTTTTCAGGTGAAAAGATTGAATCAATTTCCTTTTCAGTTAGTCTTGATGAAAATGCTTTATCATTTTTGATTGCATCTCTGTATTGCATTCCTTTGTCATTTGCCTCAAATGCAACTCTTTGAACATCTTTGTATGCTACAAATCTTGGAACACCTTTTTTGATTAGTGCCTCTAAAACAAATTCTGCAAAGATTTGCCCCTTTGTGATGTACAAATTCTCTACAATTCTTTTCTCATTTACAAACAAGTTTGAAATAATTCTAGTCATGGTTTCAAGCATCTCATCTACTAGTATTGATGTAGTTGGAATGACAAATCGCTCGTTTGCAGAATTTGAAAGGTCTCTTTCATGCCATAATGGAATATTTTCAAATGAAATTGCTACTTGACTTCTAACCATTCTAGATAATGATGATACACGTTCACTTTTGATTGGATTTCTTTTTACGGGAACTGCACTACTTCCCATTTGTCCTTTTTTGAATCCTTCTGCAACCTCACCAATCTCTGTTCTTTGCAGATTTCTAATCTCTATTGCAATTTTTTCTAATGTTGCGCCAATTAATGCTAATTCAAAAACATACTCTGCATAACGTTCTCTTGGAACTATTTGGGTAGCAACTTCTGCAGGAAATAATTTCAATTTTTTTGCAACTCTTTTTTGAACTTCAACTGCTTTTGCACCCATCAAAGAACCAGTTCCAACAACTCCGAGTGTTTTACAAATCAGAATTCTTTTTTTAATTTCTTCAATTCTTTCAACGTGTTTTGACATTTCTGCTGCCCAGTTTGCAAATTTTAATCCAAATGAAATGATACTTGCATGTTGACCGTGTGTTCTACCAACTGCTGGAATTTTTCCATACTTTACTGCTTTTTTTGCAAGAATTAATGCCATCTTTGCAACCTTTGGTTCAATTATTTGTAAAGCATCACGCATTTGCATAGAATTACTGGTATCTACTAAATCATTACTTGTTAATCCATAGTGAATCCATGGTCTTGCATCCTTGGTACATTTCTCACTTAGTGATTCAACTAGAGCTGCAGTATCGTGATCACTTTTTGCCTCTAATTGTTTTATTCTTTTAGCAGTAATTTTTCCAGAATTTGCAGCTTTGTTAATTTTTTTACCAACACCTTTAGGAATTATTCCTATATCGCTTTGTGAAACAGCTGCTGCACCTTCAATTTCTAATTGATAATCAACTTTTTTTTGTTCACCAAAAATCTCCATCATTTCTTTAGTGCCATAACGACCATTGTCTATAGGTAAAATTGCCAATATTTCATATCATTTTACATCGAAAATAAATCTACTTCTTTGTATATTTGATAATTCTAGCCTCAAAAATTACTTTTTCTAATTATCTGCGTGATTTTCTAACTGTTGCAATTTTCTTTTGTGATCTAGGAGTTTTTGATTTAGCACTTGATTTTGATACCTTGCCTTCTTTTTTAGTTATTTTTCCACTTCTTCTTGCTGCTCGAGATGCTTTGGCTCTCATTTTTTGTTGTTCTTTTTGCTCTTCTATCTCTTTTTTTGTCGGCTTTCTTTGTACCACGATGATAAAACCCGATAACCGTAGATAAACCCTACCTTGATTCTTTTTTACAAAATACAATCAATGTAACAATTGAATTTAGTTACAAACCTCTTGATTGATGATTTAAATTGGATTGAAAGAAAATTTCTCCATTAAACATGACTACTGCAACTCCAAGAAAAATAGGAGAAAACCAATATCAAATTGATGCTGATTCAAATTCTGGAATGAGAGTTCCAGTTAGAATTTATGCTGATGAACCATTACTTCAGAAAATGTTATCTGATAGAACTATCATGCAGGCAAAAAATGTAGCATCAATTCCAGGAATTGTTGGACAAAGTATAGTTCTACCTGATGGTCATGAAGGATATGGATTTCCTGTAGGTGGAGTTGCTGCAATGGATGCAGAAGAGGGAATGATTAGTCCTGGAGGTGTTGGATATGATATTAATTGTGGTGTAAGATTATTGCGTTCAAATTTAACAGAGAAAGATGTTCGCTCAAAATTAAAAGAATTAGTAACTGATTTGTTTAGTTCAATTCCATCAGGAGTTGGCTCTAAAGGTTCAGTAAGACTTACTCCTTCACAACTAGATGAAGTTTTAGTTAAAGGAGTTAATTGGGCAATTGACAATGGTTATGGTTCAT
This sequence comes from Nitrosopumilus sp. LS_AOA, assembly GCA_001543015.1. Taxonomy (GTDB): domain Archaea; phylum Thermoproteota; class Nitrososphaeria; order Nitrososphaerales; family Nitrosopumilaceae; genus Nitrosopumilus. Next base: position 19,176 of record LFLC01000029.1, read on the forward strand.
CTGATGATGCAGATGTGTGCGAAGAGAATGGTCAAATTCAAAATGCAGATCCTAACAAAGTTTCAGATAAAGCAAGAAAAAGAGGAGCACCGCAACTAGGAAGTTTGGGTTCTGGAAATCATTTTCTTGAAGTACAAAAAGTTTCAGAGATACATGATGAGGAAGCAGCAAATAGAATGGGACTCAAAGAGGGAACAATCACTGTTTTAATTCATTGTGGTTCTAGAGGATTTGGTCATCAAGTGTGTAGTGATTATCTTAGAGTAGCAGAACAAGCAATGGAGAAGTATAATATCAATTTGCCAGACCGAGAACTTGCATGTGTTCCAAATAATTCTGAAGAAGGTGAATCTTATAGAGCAGCAATGTTTGCTGCATTAAATTTTGCATGGAGTAACAGACAGATGCTAACTCATTGGACTAGAAAATCTATTGAACGTGTGTTTAATCAATCAGAATCTGATCTTGATATGAAATTAGTTTATGATGTTTCACACAACATTGCTAAAGTTGAAAAACACAAAGTTGATGGTAAAGAAAGAAAAGTTGTTGTTCATAGAAAGGGTGCAACAAGAGCATTTCCTGCAAATCGTGATGAAATTCCATTAAAATATCGTGATTTGGGTCAACCTGTACTAGTTCCAGGATCTATGGGAACTGCAAGCTGGGTTTTACTTGGGCAACCAAATTCAATGGATTTGAGTTTTGGTTCTACTGCACATGGTGCAGGAAGAACAATGTCAAGAACAAAGGCTAGACGAAATTTTTCAGAAGAGGATGTCAAAAAATCCCTCAGTGATAAGGGCATATTTATCAAGGCATTAACCCGAGATGGCGTTGTGGAGGAAACCCCTCAAGCCTACAAAGACGTTGATGCAGTAGTCAATGTGTCACACAATCTAGGAATAGCCACAAAAGTTGCAAAATTGATACCTATAGGGGTGATTAAGGGTTGAGTGAGGATTCAGAACTTGAACGACTAAAAGCAAAACGTCTAGCTGAAATGCAAAAAAATATTTCTTCACAAAAAGAACAAGAATCATTACCAGAACCAACACAAAAACCTCAAGAAAATCCTCGAGATTTATTGGTGGCAAAATTAGGTTATAGAGGATTAGAAGTTTTAGAAAATGCAGAATATCAATTTCCAAATGAAACTAAAATGTTAATTCAAAAATTATTTGAATTAATTAAGAGTGGTGAAATTAATGAATCCTTTGATGGTGGACAACTCTTAGCATTGTTTAGATCAATTGGATTGAGTGTTAAAATGAAAACAAAAATCAACGTTGAACAAGATGGAAAATTTGTTTCCCTAAGTGACAAACTAAGTACACAATCATCTGATGACCGTGATGATTAATGAGCAGAATTTTAGAAATTGGAACAAGAAATTATTTAGATGATTTATTGTCAATCAAAAAAGCACTTTCACATATAGAAACACTTGTTGATGCACACAATGGATATGAAATTAGTGAACCAGAACCAAAATTTGGATGGACATTTTTTAAATTATCCTTTAAACCAAATTTACAAAACGGTATTGAGGAAAAATTTTCTGACATGTTGGCAAAATATGACAAATATACTCCACATGAAAAATTTGCAGACTTTATTTCTGATTATTTTACTTCAAAGGGTATTAATGTAAAAGTAAGACTAGTCGACTAAACTCTTCTTCCTCTTTTTCCACCTTTCTTTCTAGTGGTGTCATGAGGAATCGGTGTAACATCATCTATTCTTCCAATTTTAAATCCACCTCTTGCTAATGCTCTAATTGCAGCTTGTGCACCTGGACCAGGAACTCTGGAACCAACTCCACCTACTGCACGAACTCTGATATGAAATCCTGTGAATCCTTTAGTTCTTGTAGATTCTACCACAGCATTTGCAGCTTTCATTGCAGCAAATGGTGATGATTCATATCTATCAGCATTAACATGAATACCGCCAGAACTGATGGCAACTGTTTCGCCACCTGTAAGGTCAGTCATGTGAATAATTGTATTATTGTAACTACTGTAAATGTGAGCAATTCCCCATTTTTCGGGACCTTCTTTTTTTGTCTCTGGTTGATTCTTTGCTTCTACTTTGGTCTCTGATTTTACTTTCTCAACTTCTTCAGTCTTTTCAACTGTTTCTTCAGTTTTCTCAACTTCTTCAGTCTTTTCAACTGCTTTTTCTTCTACTTGAGCCTCAATTTCAGACAATGTCTACTCACGCCTTAAAGGGTTTAAAAAACATTGATTTCTCAAATCATTCTAAATTTGATAAATTGGTATGAAATTGATTATTCTTCATATATTGTAATAATTGAGTACTTTTGATGACATCAATTATTTTGATGGCAATTGGTATTGGGATTGCAACAGTTTTACTTGGTTCAGCTGCTATGCATTTTCTGATCCCATCTGATGATGTTCTGTCTCCACAAGAAAAAAAATGTCAACAAATTGCAAATGAAGGATATAAAATTCACACAATTTATCCTGATTCTAGTCCTGATGAACTTTTAGAAAAAGATATGAAACGATTGTTATATCTTGATAATTTATGGATGAAGGAATGTGTTTCTGTTTTATCTGCTGATTCAGTCTTTAGTATAATAAATAATGTAGAACGAGATTTTTCTCACAACGAATAATTATTTGAAATGTTTCCATCCTAAATCTTTTAAACTAATATTTTTATTATTTTCTTGTACAAAAACACCACTACCTAAAGTTACATAACCAATTTCAATGATTGGTGTTTTGAGAAGTTTTGCATTTTTTAAAATTCTTTGCCTGTATTTTGGATTCACTGTAAATACAAACTCATATTCCTCCCCCCCATGGAACACTAAGTCATTTAAATTAAATTTTTGAGATTTTGCGTGTTCTTCTAAATCTTTTTTTGATGGAATATTATTTATCACAAATTTCTTTTTGCTTTGTTTTGACATTTCATTTAATGTAGTAGATAACCCATCACTAGAATCCATTGATGAGGAGAAATATTTTTTATTTTTTATTCCAAAATTGAGTTTCGGTTTTGGGTTTATTACTGATTGAATTGATTTTTTAACAAATCCTGCTTTACCTTTTTTCTTTCCAAGAAGAATATTCAAGCCTGCAGCTGTATAACCAAATGGCCCTGTAACAAATATCAAGTCATTTTTTTTAGAGCCTTTTCTACTTACAATGGTATTAGTTTCTCCAAAAATACACACATTAAACACAATTTCCTTGCCTGCATTGGTATCTCCACCAAGTATTGAAATTCCATATTCATTACATGCTTTTTTGAATCCATTGGAAATATCATTAATTTTTGAGCGTGAAATATTCTTTGGTAAATTTATAGAAATTATTCCATATTGAGGCTTGATTCCCTTTGCAGCAAAATCACTTACACATGCAACAATGCTTTTTCTTGCAGCATCAAACAATTTCATTTTTGATGGAATATCTGTACTTTCTACAAGTGTATCTGTTTTTACAGCAATTGTGGTTTTACCTATATTAAAAAATTCAACATCCTCTGAAACAAATTTCTTATTGCCAAATTTTCTCTGGAAAATTTTGATTATTGATGATTCATCTAATTTTGTCATAGCTTTGTTTCACTGATTCTAATGTATTCTCTACAATCTTTTTACATTTTTCTTTATCGGTTGATTCTGCTGAAACTCTTATGATGTCTTCAGTATTTGATTTTCTAATCAATACCCAACTATCTTCATCTATGATTCCTTTAATTCCATCAAGTGTACTTGTTTCTGAATACTCTTTTGAAAATTTTGAATCCATTTCATCAATTAATTTGTCATGAAAATTTGAATCAACATTAATTTTATCTCTTATTTGGAAATAATTTCCCATATAATTTAGAATCTCATTAAATTTTGAAGTTCCTAGCATTGATGCAATTAACCCACTAGTAAGAATTCCTTCTCTACAATAATTGAACTCAGGTAAGATGAAACCTCCACTACTTCCTTCTCCACCTGCTTGTGCAGATGTTTTTAGCATGAGTTCAATGACATTTGCTTCTCCAACTTTTGATCTTTGCACTGTTCCTCCTTTTTCTTTGATAAATTTTTCAATTGATATGCTTGAATCGATACTTAAAACAAATTTTTTGTATCCTAATTCTAATGATTTTGCAACACCCAACCCTAATGTTACATCTGGAGTTTGTTTTTCTCCATTTCTAACTACAACTAAGCGATCTCCATCTAAATCATATGCAAACCCAATTTCTTTTTTTATTGACGCTGTTTTCAAATCAATTAATTCATCAGATGTAGGATCAGGTCCTCTTGAGCAGTTTATCAGGTCTTCATTTAGAACTTGAACTTTACATCCTAGATTTTTTAGCAATTTTGGGGCAAATTCTTTTGCTGCCCCTCCACCAATGTCTATAACAATTTCAGGTTGATTTTCAATATTTCCGATAATTTTCTGAGCATCTTCGATATATGATGATGAAATATTTTCCTCAATACCAATTTTTGATTTTAAAATTTCTTGATGTTCAATTATTTGTGGTAATTCTTGTTCATTAATCCCCCTTCCATCAATTATGAATTTCAACCCATTCCATTCCATTGGATTGTGTGATGAAGAAATTACTAATCCCGCACCATACTTTCTAGATTCTCTAAAAACTACTGGAGTTGGAACTGTTTCTAAATTAAATACATCAATTCCATTTTTCATTAAAGCTGCACTGGCAGTATCTTTTATCATAGAACCAGTAGGTCTTGTATCTTTTCCAATAACACACTTTTTTGATTTTATTAAAGATGAAAAATTATTACAAAATTCTAACACATCTTTGAGTTTAAGATCTTCTCCAAATATTCCTCTAATACCTGATATTGTCTTTTTCAATTAATCCCATTCTGAGAGACTTTTTATTAACTCTGATGGATTTGTCCAAACATGCCTTGGTAGCTCAGTCTGGTAGAGCGAACGCCTCGTAAGCGTTAGGTCGCGGGTTCGTACCCCGTCCGAGGCTTTTATTTTATAAAATAATATTAAAATTAAATTTTTTCTTCATCAAAGGTTTCGATATCTGTTTCTAATTCTATTCCTAAACCTTCCCACCATTGTTTAGTTTGTTCTACCATGCTCCCCTTATACTAGCGTTAAATTATCCTTTATAGATCTGTCGGTTGATTTTTAGCTGATCGTTTCATAATAACTAACAAAATATTTTTAATCCTTTTTTTCTTCTTGCTTTCTTTTCTTTTTTCTATATATGATTATCATTAGTGCCCCAACTGCACAAATCCAAAATAATATTGATAATCCTGGTTCTATTCCATATGGTCTGAATACACCAACAAAACCTAATGTCATGATTGCAACTAGAACCAATCCTATTATTTCAAGTAATTTTATCATGATATTCTATTGTAACTATGTAAAATCAAAAAGATATATGGTTTTGTAAATTATAAAAAATATGGACAAGTATCTTACAGTAATTCTAATTTTTATGATTGTAGGTATCCCTATTTCATTTGTTAATCCAAGTACTGGGGAATTACGAGATCCACCTTTCATTGGATTGTTTTATGCTTCAATTGCTGGAATTATCGTAATTATGCTTTACAGTTCATACAAAGAACGAAAATTACGTCAAAAAGCAAATGCAAAAAGAAGATCTAAAAAATAGATTTTAAAGTTCTAATCCAAATGATCCTGCAATATTTGAAAAATTTACATATGATTCCAAATATTGTCTACCCTTTGATGTTATGACAAAAGTATTTTTTCCATCATATTCTATTTTGTTAATCAGACCTGCACCTGTTAAATTCCCTAAAAATTTAGATAATCTAGAATGAGATAAGTTTGCCTTTGTTAGAAGAGATGTTGTTTTGATACCTACTTGTCCTGATTGTTCTGTAACTGTAAGTAAATCTGCAACGATTTGCATACTAGTTCTATAAGACACCATGTGTAATTTAGTTTAAAACTCAGATATAAGGGTATTACCACTCATTCAGATCAGATAAATAAGCTCTGCCTGATTTTCCAACAATGTCTTCATCTAAATCATCAATTCCTTGGTTTGATGACTTTCTTGGAGTAGCTTACCGATATTATGATCTTCGAATGAATGTTGTTCCATTATTTACTGAAAGAAAAGAATCCGTGACTCTTTGGAATGATACTATTCATTGGTGGGTAGATCCATCCATTAAAATTCGATTTGTAGAAACTGGTGATGATTATTGGTTCATCTTAGGTTCTGATTCACAAAAGCCTGCAACTAATTTGTCTTTTTTCAAAGTGCTACCAAAATCAGAACATTATGAACGATTTAAGAAAGGACATGGTGGAGAGGCATATTTGAGATTAGGAGTATACCAACAACAAACTCTTGATGATGCAAAAAAAAGTGCAATGTGTGCTTGTAATCATGAAGCACAAGATCATGATGAAGGTGATGGTGATGTGTGTTTGTATAATGATTGTGATTGTAAAAAATTCACTAGTTTCCAAGTAAATTTATCAAAAAGAAAAAAAACAATTTCTGATATTAAATTTTTAGATGAAAAAGATGTAAAAGATGATCCGTTAACTTGGAATTGTCTTAATGTTAACAAATATTCAAAACAAAATTAATCTAAATGTTTGTTCACTCTAACATGTTCACCTGGATAATAATCACTGAGTTTTTTGGAATAACATTTTCCACAAAGTAACCCTTCTATTTTCCATTCGTCCATTGCCTTGAATTTAATTTCAATTTTTTCACCACAAATAGTACAATTATTTTTTGACATTGAAGTATTTTTGCTCTTTTTAATCTATATAAAAAACATTCTAGAATTATTGTTATTCTAAAAACTATGTTAAATATCACTTGTTTTTATTGAATTTAGGTAGGCAGTCTGGCCAATGTAAACCTCCTGCAAGATTTTTACTTGGTTGGACTACTACCTTTAAAATTAAAATAAATTATTTGCAAGTTTTTTTAGCGCTAATATTTCATCTTCTTCTTGTCTGATTTTTTTATCAATTACCCGAAGCATTGTATCATTCCATACATGTTGAGAAAAGAAATTATGTTTGGTATTAGCTAATTCAATCTCATCATCAACTACTGTATCATCCAGAAATTTAGTAACAATGACATCTGTAATCTTTAAAATTCTAGAATTAAGCTTGAAACTACGAAAAATTGGCTCTAATTTTCTTATATCGTTCTTAAAATCACCTTTTGATTCTAAAATTTTCATGTGTAGAATTCTAAAATAAACTGCGACAAAAAATAATGTTGAATATCTTTTTGTTTTATGGCCACCTTTTTTTCCATACTTTAATGATTTTTTTGCAAATTCTTTAACAAGATATGGGTATAACAAAATTCTATAATCATCTTTTAAATTGTCATTAAAAATATCATCATATTTACTTCCTCTTGGTAAAAATTGAGCTGGTGAACTATATGCTTCAGTTGGTCTTTGTTCAATTCCTGCAACAAGTGATTGAATTGCATCTTTAGCTACAATTACTTTCTTGTGATTATCTGGAAGATAATTATTGTATATTGAATCGCCTACATATTCACATTGTTTTGATTTTGATTTTGTATCAAAAGAACCTGCTTGAATTTCATAAAAATAGCCACAATTTTTTAATTGTGATTTGATAGATTTATGAAAATCCATTAATGATACTAAATCTTTTCCTCTAACTGAATTTTGAGAATTTCTATATTTTGTTATGTTATTTTGTTCTTCTTCATCATTTGCTTTGATAATTGTCACTGTCATTGAACCATCCATATTTTTTGTTCTCTTTGATTGATCTAAAATAGAATTTGATGTTTGTGCACCATTTACAATTTGTGGCGCATGCATTTCAATAATATTATCTCCTAGTTCTGTAAAATCACTAACTACAATTGTAATTCCATTATTGTAAAAGAAAAATTTATTCGGATTATTTTGTAATGTTTCTCGTAATCCTTTGTTAACTGTTGTTTTAAATTGCATCCATTGCCTGATGTTTGATTCAAACACATAATCTCTACTTTTACTAACAAACTCAGTTAATTCTCGTAACTTTAAAATTCCTAATATTGTATTTTCATGTCTAAGCATTCTCTCTAATTTGATTGAAGCTTTTTTTCCTGCTGCTGGTTTTTTTATTCTGTCCCATAAGTTTTGAATAATTTTTTCCTCATCAATAATTTCAACCATATCGTCCTCATACTCTACTTTTTGATTAGTAACGTAACAGCATTTTACCTTGAGATTTTTTTCTTTAATTTTTGTGACTAGCTGTGCTAATTCGGGTCTCATTTTTGTAATGTCTTTTGTAAGTAATCTCTTTGCATCTTCTTTGAATTTTGTAATTGCTTCAAGTGAGTGTGATGTACCATATTTTGATTGAAATAATCTAATTGTATTATCTGAAAAATCTACTGGAAGATAAGCATCAATCCCAAGATCGTTTGCCCCATCTACAATTGCATCTGCTGCATCATCTTCTGTAGCTTCAAAAACACGTGTTAGAACCCACTGGAGGAAATTGTTCCCTTTCTCAACTTCACTTTTGGAATTTTCAGCATAATCTTGAATACTTTCTCTAATATTTTCTCTAAATCCATCTAATGGTGGACTAGATTTCTTTTGGGTTAAAAGTTCACGTGAACCTGGAATGTATTCTAATAATCCATTTGAATTTTGAGGCATTCATTTTCTAATATGTTATATATTTAGAGAATTTGGTAATTATGTAATTACTAGCCGTTTAACCAACAAAATGAATAACCAGTTGATACTACAAAATAATTTAATTGTAAAACTGATATTGGTTATTAGATAATAACCCATGAAAAATAATAAATTATTATTGAATACCTGTGGTTTAAGTGATCATCTCAATTATTGCTTCTCTATAGAAAATTTTTCATCTTTATAATTTATACAACATGTATAATCCATAAATGAAGTTTGTCCTATGATTGGGGTTTGTTTTGGATTAAATGAGAAAATCAGTGGTATCTTTTTTTCCATGGGTTTTTCAAGTATGTTATCTTTACCAACATTAATTTCATTAATACTTACTAAACAAGCACGTTGAACAACACTTGGTGCGCCAGGAGAAGAAACATTCACAGGAAATAGATTCTTACCATCTATTTTAAATTCTTCAATATGTCCAACGGAAAGCATAATCCCATTATCATTACCACTATCAAATAATAATTTTTTTGTTTGTGTTCCAAGTGATGTATTTTGTTTATCAAACATTTCAAATACAACTTCTATGACGGGACCTTTTTTTGACCAATTAGGAATACGTTCAAACTTAGATGTTGGCAAGTATTATACTGCTTCAGGAAGTTGATAAATAAATGATTCTTTCTGATGATCCAACTCGTATATTGTTTCCAAAGCAGATTTTATATCATCACAACATTGTACAACTTTTTTCTCTGTTGCATTCACTACTATGAATTTTCCAAATCTTGTAACGAGTTCTGATTGTAATTTTAATAATAAACTGAATTGTTTTTGTAGTTCTTCATTGTTGTTTAATTGAGATATGCTATACTGTGTGTGTAAATATTTGTCTAATCTTTCTTCCTTGACATCCGTGGATAAAGCATCAAAATCTTGTTTATTTAACAATAAGCTCATTTCAGTAACCTAAATGTAAAATCATTACTTAAGAGTTTTTGGTACTTTAGATTAAAATTTTTCATATTTTCAGATTGAGACACAGTTATCATTCTAATCGTTTACTCATAATTTTTTCTATATTTTTACCCCCTTTATATGGCGAGAACCCGATTATCAAATAATAACTAGGGGAATTAGATTTGTTACTATGTAATAACTCTGTTTTGGATATGATGTGATTTGCTAAAAAAAATAATAATATTGGGAATAATTGGCGCTATAATTCTTGTAGGCATTGGATTTTCTTTCTCTAGTACTACTATTGAAGAAAATGAAGAAGAACAAACTATGATTATTACAGGTGATGTAGTAATGCCATCAAAAGTTTCTCGTCCTGGATGTGAAGAGATTGATAGATGTTATATCCCATCTAATATTGTCATTGAAAAAGGCAAACAAGTTACATGGGTGAATGAAGATTCAGCTTTTCATAGTGTAACTTCAGGTTTTTACGAAACTCCAACTGAACTTTTTGATAGTGGACATTTAGATCCGTATGAATCGTATACTCTTACTTTTGATGAATCAGGCACGTTTGATTATTTTTGTACACTACATCCTTGGATGAAGGGCCAAGTTATAGTAGAATGAGGTACCCTAGGGAGTCGAACCCCATTGTATAAGCTTTGCAGGCTCACGCATAACCGTTCTGCCAGAGTACCGTTTTAAAAAACACAAAATGAACAATTAAACTCTTTAGATTAGAATCTACTAAATGGCTTTGAAGCCAACTTTACATCTTCACCTTTTACTGTTTTTCTACCTGCATGAGAAGTCATATCTACAGCACTTTTTGCAATACCATTTGCAATATCTTCTATCACTCTTCTTAATTCATCGGCTGATTCATCACTTACTCTTTCGGCGCCTGCTTTCTTTAAAATTCGATACATTGCAGATAATCCAAGTTCAGATGATTTCATGAATTTTATTTTAATTTTTTCCGAAAAAAGATAATGAGTGAAAAAATAACACTAAGGAATCGATTTATACCGACTATTTTAAGAAATGATAAAGCATGACTTGGTATTTTGATTCTCATATCCACTTGTCTGATCCTGCATATCTTTCAGATATGGAATTTATCTTAAAAGGAATGGAACATCTAAAATTAAAAGCATGTTGTGTTTCAATGGATGTTGAAAATTCTTTACAAACATTAAAACTCGCAAAAATAAATGATCTTGTTTTACCCTTTATTGGAATTCATCCTGAGTGTGCAGACGATAATGTTGAAAAAATGATTGAGATGATTGAAGAACATCATGATATTCTTTCTGGAATTGGTGAAATAGGATTAGATCCTACTTATGATAACACTAACACACGACAAGTTCATGTGTTTGAATCCTTATTGTCAATCGCGGAAAAATTTAACAAACCTGTTTCAATTCATTCAAGAAAAAGTCTTGATAATGTTTTTGAAATAATGACTAGTTATAATACAAAACATGCATTACTCCATTGGTTTGATGGAAGTAAAAAACAACTTCAAAAGGCTATGGATATGGGTTTTTTTGTATCATTTGGACCTGTAATGATTTATGCAAATGACAAGCAAACTTTGTTATCTAAAACAGTTGAATCAAAAATTCTTGTTGAAACTGATGGACCTGTAAGATTTTCTAGATGTTTTGAATCAAAATCTGGACAAATCAGTTTTATTCCAAGTGTGATCTTTGCTGCAGCAAAAGTTCTTGAAAAAACATTTGATGATATGACAAATTTACTAGAAAAAAATTCAAAATCATATCTTGGAATATAGGTATAAAACACCCTATTCTTTAGTCAAATTGTGAATAGAATTAAGCGTCTATCCTTTGAAGCACTTGAAGATAACAAGTCAAAATTTGGCGAGGATTTTGCTGAAAATAAAAAAGTATTAAATCAAATTTCTATCATACGATCTAAAAGCCTAAAAAATGAGATAACAGGATACATTACAAGATTAATCAAAAAAGAAAATCGTGAAGCAAAATCCAAACGAGAACGAATTTTAGCATCACAACCTGAAGAACAAGAAGTTCGCGTGGTAACCACTAAACCAACAACATCTGAAGAAACTTCTGAAATTACAATACCTGAATCAGAACCAACAACATCTGAAGAAACTTCTGAAATTACAATACCTGAATCAGAACCAACAGTTGTTTCTGATGAATCACCAAGTGAAGTTGTTACAGAAGCAGCACCTGCTGATGAAACACCTGAATCTACAGAAGAGAAAACCCAATAACCAATAAAATATTAATTTCAATATTTTCAATTAGATTAGCATGATTTCTGTAAAATTTATTGGTGGTGCAAAAAAATCTTTTCCACAAGAACAATTACAGATTGATAAATCTGATATATCTATTCAAGAATTAATTGATTTAATATTAAAATTAAAACCTGACAATACCCCCAACTTGGATACTAAAAATATTTTAATTGCAATTAATGGAGTTGATTCTTCTGCATTGGATGGTGTGAATACCATGTTAAAAAATAATGATGTTGTAAGCATTATTCCTGTAATTCATGGTGGGGCATCAAAAAAACTATTTTTTGAAATAAGAAAAAAGCAAATTCAAATCATTGAGATTAAAGGTCAAACAACAATTGATGTAAAATTTATTGATAATTTGAGAAAAAAATACCCAAAAACACAACTTCAAGCAATCTCTAGTAATTTTATAATAAATAATTCTCATTTAAAAAAAATATTGAGCCTATCATTTGAATCCGAAAAAAATGATATTTTACTTTCAAAAAAACTTGAAATTGATATTCTAATGCGTTTTGCATTAACTACACAAATTTCAAAAGCAATACTTTCAGTTGGAATAAAACCTAAAACTAATTTTATTTTAATTGTAATTGGAAATAAAAAAATATTAAATTCATTATATGCAGAATTACTACCAATATCTACAACTTTATTTTCAAAAAATAATAACTTGTTTCTCAAAAAATATTTCAAAATTACAAAAAAACAACTCGATGTAGTTTATTCTAAAACACCTTTGGAAGATATTTTAGTGGAAAAAGCAGCTATTTTACTCTGAAATACTACGTTTAGTTTTTTCAATACTTAGTACATCTGATTTTTTTAGTATGGATATTCCTGTTTTATTTCCTAAAATTTCAATTAAGACTATTCTATCTGGAAATTCAAGTGATACTTTATTTTTTATTTGATTTGCTATTTTTGTAATAATTTCTTTACTTGACAAATCTGAATTTCTTTTTTCTATGGAAATTCTATATGTTTCATCATCTAAAATTTGTTTAGACATTTCTGAGACTGCTTTTTCAATTTCATCAATTTGTGATTCAACAATTTTCTGAATTGGTATGATTCTTAGACAATATCTAACACTCCATGGTTCATCTAGAACCATTTCTTTGATTTTCTTTACAATTTCTATTGGATCAAGCTTTGTTTCAGCCGTCAAAATTCCTGACATGTTTGTAATTGTAATTTTTGGTTCAGAATCTCCTAAATCATCTAAAATAGACATTAGTTCTTCTTCAGTTTCAGGTTCCAAGTGTCTGGCACAGGTGATAATTAGATTCATGTTCTTAAGATCTCATCTTTACTCACAGAACCTTCTCGAATAATATTGACCTTTTCATTTTCTATTTCAATAATTGTAGATTCAGAATCACTCTGAATTGTACCTCCATCAACAAAAATATCAAAATTTTGAATATTTTTAAAACATTCATCTGCATTTGTAAATGCTTTTTGACCCGAAATATTTGCACTAGTACCAACTAGAAAATTACATTTTTTCAATAATTCTAATGTACATTTATGATTAGGAACCCTGATTGCAATTTTATCATTTAGATTTAATGATTTTTTTAATTTTTCATCTTTTAATTTTAAAATTATTGTTAATGGTCCTGGCCAAAATCTTTGTGCAATTTTTTTTGTAAATTCATCAAAAAATACAATTTTTTCTGCAATCTCTTTTGAATATGCTAAAACTGGAAAAGGTTTTGATATATCTCTTGATTTTATCTCATAAACTTTTTTCACTGACTCTTTGTTGTATGGATTACACCCAATTCCATATACTGTATCCGTTGGAAAAATTACAATACCTCCTTCATTAATTATTTCAAAAGCACTCTCAATTCCTTTTTTATCACAATTTACTTTCAATGTTGATTTGATACTTTTTTGTTTAATTATTATTTACTTTTGAACAAGTTTTTAATAGTAGAATCTTTTCATTTGTGAAGTATGTCTTATGAAAATGGTGAAGCCGGTTTTGAAGATGATTTTGATGATGAAATAGAAGAACTTGATGAAACAGATGATTAGATACTTAATCCAAAATTGTCTGCAAAATTAGTAAATGAATAATATGCTTGAAGAAATTCTCTACCGTTTTGACTAATTTTATATTTATTTGAACCCTGTGAACCATTTCGTTCTAAGAGCCCTTGTGACACTAGAGTCTTTAAAATTCTTGAAATTCTAGAATGTGAAATATTCGCTTTTCTAATTAGATAAGTTACTGTTGCTCCATCCTCATCTTGAAGATCATCTCTAGTTGTAGCTAAAATATCTCCAATAATTTTCATATGAGTTCTATATTCTGCCATCTCTTGCTTGATTTCTCTATTAATTTCTATGAGAGGGCATTGATATTTTCCAATATACCAAAAAGATAAAAGAAATTGACAAATTTTTAATTTTGAGCCTAAATTGAAATTATTTTAATTTATCATCTAATTCATCATCTTCTAATCCTTCATCAAATTTTATCTTAGTTAATGGGACTTTACTTACCGGAATAAACAATGCAATTAATCCTGCGATTTTGATTATCATTGATGCAGGATATAACAATGAATCTGGGAACATAAATGAATACCATCCTAAAAATTCACCTAACGCTAAGAATGCTAATCCTACAGAAACTGAAATTGCACCTTTGTTTTTATTTTCAAAATATGATAACATTGTTTCAATGGCACCATATACTAACAAAATAAATGACACTGATCTAAAAATATGTTCTAGTTGAACAGATGAAACTAAAAATAATGGAATAAATCCAACTGATCTAAAATAATTTGATTTTGGAAAAAATGATTTTATACTATGTGAAAATGCTATGAAGAAATATCCAACTGTCTGTATTACAATTCCAACAGTTTGAATCCATCTCTCGATGTTACCTGATTTTATAACAAAGTCTTCTACCATGTATCCTGCCCATATTACAAAAAATCCGGCACTAATTGAAAAAAATGCTAATGTTAATCTAAATAATGTTGGACTACCTGTATTTCTAAATCCAATTAATGACATTATTCCTATGGCAAGTCCTACCAAAAATCCTATCAAATTAAGAATATTTTCTAATAAAAATTCCAATTACGTTTAGAAACTCGTTAAGCTAATTATTTTAATCTGATGAATGATTTCACAAGGTTGTTAATCCCAATCATCTAATGAACCAGCAGTTTGACCCTCAGTACTACCTGTATAGTCTCCTAGAATATCTGAATATTTTTCTTCATTATGTGCTACAAATTTAATATATTCACCATAACTCATATCCAAACCACATGAATCACATGTCACAGAAGTAAAATCCATTGTTAATTCAGCATTTTCTTTACATTTTGGGCATATTATCTTCATGAATATTTTTTGTTATTGTTAATTATTTACTTTACCTTCAAAACGTTGTTAATTCTTGACTAATTTTGAATTATCTTTGATGATAAATTTCTTGAAATGCTTTTTTAGATATTTTACACTCTTACTAATTTTGGTAAATTTCTAGTCAATCGAATTCTATTTTGTCTAATAAGCTCAGTTGGATCGATTTCACTGGTTCCTGCACCATTACATGTTTTACATCCAAATTTGTTCACTCTACCAGTCCCTTTACAATTCTCACATTGAATATTCATAACAAAATTTCCTTTTTCTAGTTAATAACATGGTGTTCCAAAAAAATAAAAAGAGTCTTTTAGCCATTAATTTTATGAGTAGAACTTGTACAAAATGTAAGAATTCCATTCCTGATGATGAAGATCTAGGCGTTGTGGCTGAAAAATATCCTACATGCAAAAAATGTTGGGCTGAATGGAAAGAATATCAAATAATGGTGATGAATGAAATGAAACTTGACATGTCTATGCTTGATCACCGAAAATTATTAAAAAAACACGAAAAAATCTTTGTTGGTGTTTTAACTGCTGAAGGTGAAATAATTGATTACTCAAATGAAGATAATAGAAATCCTGAAAAACCTCCAGAGTAATTAAAATTTCAAGTGTTTTTTAGCATTATCTGGAATAACTAGCAATATTCTTCTTTTTTGCTCATTATCTAAATTATTGATAATTTTTTTGATTGCAGTTGAGATAACTTCTTTTTCATTTTCCTCTAATGATAAAAATACCTCTAAAATTCCATCTAAATTGAAGGTGATCA
>LFLC01000066.1 GCA_001543015.1 Nitrosopumilus sp. LS_AOA
ATTAGTTTATTTATTAATTTGATATAATTTTAGATGGTCTCATTTGAAATGTCAAATCCTCACAAAATTAACGAATGGTTAATTAGGGCAAATTTTTGAATAATTTTATCTCATGGGTCGAAAAGAAAGAAGAGAGCGTGAAGTAAAACGTGAAAATTATGCTACTAAACATTCAGCAGAAAAAAGAAAACAAAATCTCATGGCACTTGGGGTTTTAGCAATAATTGTAGTAATTGTCGGATATTCGGTATTTGTATTCCTTAACATGACTGAAACTGCACCTGGAGGTCCAGAAAATGCAGGTGCATTAGGTAGTGAGCACTCTCATGCTTCAATATTAGTAAAGATTTTTGGAGATAGTTTTGATTTTTCAGCACCTGCATATCAAATTAAATCAAGTTGGATTCATTTTGAAGGAAGAGATGGAGGTACCGTTCACAAACATGCTACAGGAGTTACTTTAGGATATCTCTTTGATACATTGGCATTAACTCTTGATGATCAATGCTTTGTGTTCCAAGATGGAAGAAGTTTCTGTACAAATGAAGATTATACATTGAATTTCTTTGTTAATGGAGAAAAATCTAAAGACGTTAGAGATTTAGAAATTACTGAAAACGATAGAATTCTAATTACATATGGTGGCGAGACTCCAGAAGAACTTGAAATGCAATTAATAGAATTAGATAATCAAGAATTAATAAAATAAAATTTTATTCGTTTTTTGTTGTAAACTTTGCCTGTTTATCAAAGAACATGTAATATCCACATTTTACACATCGTAAAACAGTTAGTTCAGTGGTAAGGAATTCCTTATCTTCAAATTTTCCACTTAATTTTACGTTTTCACCTGCAATCTCAGCTTTATTACTTTGACAAACAGGGCACGCTAATGCTTTTTCTTCCACAGATAAATTCAAAATATTTACAATTTAAACTCAATGAAAATTTTAAAAATTCTATCAAGATTGATCATTTACATTAAAATCAAATAACAGGTAAAATAGCATCATAATATTATACAACCTATCAAATATTTGATTTTTAAAATAAGATCAATATTAAATAATTTAATATGTTTTTAAAATAGAATGCTTTTAAAAACTAGGTTATTCATAGGATTTTTGCTTATTGGTATTTTCATTGCAGGAATTGGAGGTATTTCTATTTTAGAATTTGAAAAGTCAATTAATCATCTTAATGTATTAGATGACAGCATAAAAAAACTAAATAAATCTCAGAATTTATTATCATATGCAGTCAACATAAAATATTATGATGAAGTATTGACTCAATCTGCAAGAAACTATGCATTTACTGAAAATGAAAAATGGAAATTAAGATATTTTGAAAATGAACCGTTACTTTCTAAAGAATTGTTAAATGCATTAGAACTTGGAAGCGAAATTGAAAAAGAATTTTTTCTTCAAATTGATGAAGCAAATAATAATCTAGTAGAAATGGAATCTAATGCAATTGAATTAATACAATCAGGAAAACAAGATAAAGCCATTTCTATTTTAGAATCTCAAAAATATGAGAAGTATAAAAAAGATTATCAAAACAGTCTTGCAAATTATCTTGAAAGTAGAGATTTGGAATATACAACATTAATGATGGAATCAACAAAAGAAGTGGATTCATCAATTAATTCAGTATTTGAAAATACAAATTCAGCTAAAATTATAATTGGAGTATCGGTAATAATAATAATAATCGGTTCACTTGTGTTAGGGTTTTTAATTTCAAAATCAATAATTAAACCAATTAAAAAACTTCAAAATGTATCTAAACAAATTATTGAAGGAAATTTAAACGTAAAAGTAGAAATAAATTCAAAGGATGAGATTGGAGAATTATCTAATTCGTTTAATTATATGATAGAACATCTAAAAAAGACAACAGATGTTGAAGCGCAATTAGCTCTGCAACAAAATTTGAGAAATGCTCTAGATGAATCATCTATTGTGAGTATTATTGATCCAAATAGAATAGTTACTTTTGTAAATGAAAAATTTTGTGAAATTTCACAATATTCCAAAGAGGAGATTATTGGTACTGATCAAAGCATAGTTAGATCTAATGTTCATTCTAAAGAGTTTTATGATAAATTATGGAATGTAATTAAAAATGGTAATGTGTGGCATGGTGAGATTTGTAATAAAGCTAAAGATGGAACTTTGTTTTGGAACGAAACTACCATCGTGCCTTTTGCAGATAAAAATGGAATAATTTACGAGTATGTTGCAATTAGAAATGATATTACGCATCAAAAAGAGTTATCTAAAAAATTAATTGAAATTGAAAGATTATCAGCAATTGGGGAATTAGCAGCAAGAATAGCACATGACATTAGAAACCCGCTTAGTGTGATTAAAAATTCTCTTGGAAATATACAATTAATAAAAAATGATCCTGTAAAAATTAATGAAACTATTGAACGGTGTGATAGGGCAGTGGGTAGAATCGCTCATCAGATTGATGGGGTGATGGGTTTTCTAAAAGAATCACCATTAGAAATAAGTCGTTTATCATTTCTAGAAATTCTTCAATCAGCAATTTTAGGAATACCAAATCATAAAGGAATTAACATAATAGTTCCTACAAAAGATGTAATGATTTTAGGTGATAAAATAAAATTAGAATCATTATTTTATAATTTAATTATAAATGCTGTTCAAAAATTAAATAGTAATGGTGTAATTACAATTAAAGCAGAAGCAGATGACGCAGTCAATAAATCAAAAATTACAATTTCAGATGATGGAGAATCAATCCCTGAAGAATATTTATCAAAGATTTTTGAGCCACTAATTACAACAAAACAACATGGAACAGGGTTGGGCCTTGCAAGTTGTAAAAAAATTATTAAACAACATAATGGGGTTATCTCAGTTAGCAATAATCCAGTTACATTTACAATAATATTACCGTCAAAAGAAGATGGAAATAATTTATCTAAAAATATTTAATATTGAATTATGATTTATGTATCAAAATCATGAATTTTTCAATAAAATGGAATCAGTTATGCTAGATAATAGACAATATGTCTAAATTATAGCAACAATGAATTCAATCATTATGGAAATTTCTAGTAAAAATGTTGTAGAGGGAACAAACAGAGCTCCACAAAGAGCAATGTACAAAGCTATGGGGTTAAGTGATGAGGATTTATCAAAGCAGTTTATCGGTGTGTGCCACACAGGAAATGAGGCAACGCCTTGTAACATTCACCTTCCAAGATTAGCACTCAAAGCTAAAGAAGGGGTTTCTAATTCAGGTGCCACGCCTAGAGAATTTTCAACAATTGCAGTAAGTGATGGTATCGCAATGGGTCATGAAGGAATGAAATCATCATTAATTTCTCGTGAAGTTATTGCTGATTCAATTGAATTAATGGTGAGAGCACATCAGTATGATGGGCTAGTAGGAATTGCCGGATGTGACAAAAGTTTACCTGGAACTATGATGGCAATGGCCAGATTAAACATTCCATCAGTATTTGTTTATGGTGGAACCATTATGCCAGGGATGCTAGACGGTAAAGAATTAACTGTAGTTGATGTGTATGAGGCTGTTGGAGCATACGATGCAGGTCAATTAACTCTTGAAGGATTAAAAAATATAGAAAATACTGCATGTCCAAGTGAAGGGTCTTGTGGAGGAATGTTTACTGCAAATACAATGGCATCAATTTCAGAAGCAATAGGTCTTGCATTACCAGGAAGTGCTAGTCCACCTGCTGAAGATGATAGACGAGAAAAAATAGTATATGATTCAGGTGTAGCATGTGCCAATTTATTGAAGATGAATATTAGACCTAAAGAAATTCTAACTTTTGAAGCATTTGAAAATGCAATTACAATGTTAAATTCTGTAGGAGGTTCAACTAATGGAATTTTACACTTACTTGCACTAGCAAATGAGGTAAATATTGATTTAACATATGATGATTTTGAAAGAGTAAGGAAAAAAACGCCTCACTTGGCAGATATGAAACCGGGTGGAAATTATGTTATGAACTCCCTTGATAAGATTGGAGGAATTCCATTTGTCTTAAAAAAATTACTGGATAAAGGATTACTACATGGAGATTGTATGACAGTTACTGGAAAAACTATCCAAGAAAATCTCAATTCTTGGAATTTTCCACAAACAGAACAAAAAATTGTAAGATCAGTTGAAAATCCAATTCACGCAGTTGGGACAGCAGTTATTCTCAAAGGAAGTCTTGCTCCTGAAGGTGCAGTAATTAAAACAGCAGGTGTAGAGATGACCAAATTTACTGGAAAAGCACGTGTCTATGATAGAGAAGAATATGCATTTGATGCAGTAGCAAAGGGGGAAATTGATGAAGGTGATGTGATTGTAATTAGATATGAAGGTCCTAAAGGCGGTCCAGGTATGAGGGAGATGCTTGCAACTACTGCAGCACTTGTAGGACAAGGATTAGGTAAAAAAGTTGCAATGGTCACTGATGGCCGATTTTCAGGTGGAACTCGAGGATTCATGGTAGGACATGTTGCACCAGAAGCTTATGTTGGTGGACCAATTGCACTTGTAAAAAATGATGATGAAATCACAATTGATACTGAAACTAATTCAATTGATCTTCATGTATCAACTGAAGAATTAGAAAATAGAAAAAAACAGTGGAAAAAGCCTAAACCAAACTACTTGACAGGTGCTCTTGCAAAATATGCAACACTTGTAGGTTCTGCAGCCAATGGTGCAATTACCATACCAAATCCATAGGAATGAACAATTCGTCCACAAGCTTTATAGATCTCGATCAGAGTTTATCTATAGAGATAACAGGAAAGAAAACAAATTATGATTATCAGATTACTGTTATCTACTAAAGGTTAATTCAAACTAATCTGTTTTGCCAAATATTTTTTATTTATACCCAACTCCGCAATTAGGACAACCCTTTAGTTTTTTGCTGTACTTTTTACGACAAATTCCACAGATCATAGTATCGCCAAGATGGTTTTTCTGGATATATGGGATGACTAGTTTGATAATAATTATCAAAACAATTGGGATAGCTAGAAGATACCAGGCCATGGATAATTAAAATTAAAGAAAATATAGTTCATAAAGTATTCTAAGTTTTTTGTTCGTATATTGAAATTGTGGTATCCAAAATAACATAACTATGACTCAACGTTAAAGATCATCCATACCTAAAACATCATAGTATGCTTTTGGAATCATTTGTTGAGCCTTAAAAAAAACATTATTCACAGCAGTATCTAAAACATATGTTTTAGCCCAATCATCATTACTTCTAATTGAGCGTCCAAATCCTTGTAATAATTTAGTCAATGTTTGTGAGGTATACCAAGTAGGAAATTTATCCATTTTTGCCTTTGTTCGTTTTTCTTTATAATTTGGGTATGGAACCTTGGCAATAATTTGAAATCGAGATAAATCATCCTTTAGATCAACACCCTCCCAAAGAGACGAGGATAGTAATACGCCTGTAGGATCAGATGCATGCTCAGAAATTACTTCATCCTGAGTTTTTCCATCCTTGTTTTTACTATGACATAGTCTAATACGTCTAGTATTTTTTGGAGAAAGATAACGAATGATTTTTTGACAACGTGGAATAGATGATGTTAAAATTAAACCTCTTACAGTTGAATGCTCATCTAAAATTCTATCAATAGTTTTGATGACTTCAATTTCATCCTCTTCAGTAGAACCATAGCTAAGTCGTTTAATATTTAGTAAATCAATAGTTCTATGATCAATTGGGAATGGGGATTTTGGAGTATCAACAAAAGCAACGTCATCTTTTTCTAACCCCATATTTTCACAAAAACTTTGTTTGGCAATTGTGGCAGACATAAAAATTTGATATTCAGTATCAAAAAATGTTTTTGCAAATTTGGAAATATCAATGGGTTTTACAGAAATTGTTCTAAAATTTCCATTCAAATCTCGTATAGGATCATTTACTACAAAATTATCTTTATCTGAAAGAATATCAATTTTTGCCTGAGCAGCTTTATCATAACGTCTTTCTAATTTTGAAATTAATTCATAATCAGGATTATTTTGAAATGCGGGGCTTTCTTTGATGTTTTTAATTTTATTTGCATACGAATATGCAATATCATCAGTGAGTTTAATCATAGAATCTAAATCTGAAAAATCATATTTTTCTGAATTAAGATTACATTCATCAACTTGTCCTGCAAAAATATCAAATCCAACAAATTGAATTATTTGATCTTCAATTTTATGTGCCTCATCAAATACGGATACTTTTCTATCAAGATAATCTGCAAAAAGTTTTTTATTAAATTTCATGATTTGAAAAAATGCATGATAATTCCACAAAGAATGCTTTGCTACTAGAGCCTCATATTTTTGTAAATAATAAGAGCATGACTGAGAATCAGCAGAATTTTCTTCAACTTGCTTAATTGTAGGCTTGAATTTACACACCTCAACTACCTCTTTGCCATTTTTACTGACTCTTTCCTGACATACTCCTTTGTCACATGATAATCCCCATCTCATTGCTCTTCGGGTATTTTCAACTTTTTCTGAAGACATTAATTTGAGACATGGAAAATTTTGTTTTCCTTTAACTGGTTTTAAAAATGGAATGTCTTTGATATATTGATCCTGTAGATGTTTTGATGCAGTAACAGTAAATGAACTATCAAAATATCGAGAAATTGTTGCACCAACTAAAGATTTTCCAACTCCTGTTGGAGCACATAAAACAATTTTTTTGTATCCTGATTTTAAATTCTCTTCAATTTCATTTAGAATATCTTTTTGAATTTCTCTAGGATTAAAGTTGTCAGGGAATTTTTCTAAAAGAGACAGGGTTAATCTCCTATTTTCTCAATATTAAAAGCATGGAGGTTCTTATAATATCAAAATAATTCATGCTAGTTTAATATCTAGTACAATATTCATCAATTATGGAATTACTTGAAGATAAAATGAGGGTTTGGATGGGTAGTGCATCATTTGTAAAACCTATGTCAGGAGTCTATGTGTTCTATAATAGAAAAAAAGAGGTAATTTACGTTGGTGATTCAAAAAATTTAGAGAGAACATTTTCAGAATATCTTGATAAGGATTTTGATGGGGATGAATGTAAACAAAAAACACAATTTTATCAAAGAGAGTTTATTGAGAATCCTAAAGAACGTCGATTGCAATTAATTGAAGAATTTAAAAATCAAACAGGGAATATGCCTGCATGTAATACTGAGATTCAAATAGAAACTCAGTAATTTATTCACTTTATTACAATGTGATTTAATTAATATCAAAAAATAATTTCATAATTATTACGGATGTAAAAATTTCTGTATGAATTTTACTAAATATTACAACAATAATAAAAATATTTTTTGGGTAAGAGTAACTATCAAAACGTTGTCCCATAAGATACAAAGTTACCCCCAACTACAAAATAAGTCAAACTCCAAAAAAACAGAAATAATTTAGTTTAAAGTAAATTCCATTTTTTATAATCAATTTTTAAGTATAATATCTTAAAACATAACACAAAAAATCAATTATTTCATCTAAAATTATTCATTTATCAAGAAAAAAGGGGAAAATTATTAATCAATGATTTGTATACAGGAATAATGCATCAGTGTTATTACTGTGAACAATTATTTGATTCAAAAGAACAGTTATTCGAGCATGTGGAAGTTCATTCAGATATTGAAAGAAATAATGAAATTATGAATAGAAAAAAACAAGCAAGAAAAAAATAGTTGTTTTGGTCTAAATTAAAAAAAATAGAGTAAAGGTCAGAATAAATCCAATTCATGGACGGATATAACAATTCAGCCACATAGATTAATGGATTGGGTTGAGGCATTATTAAAAAAATCATGTAACAATACACTCACTAAAAGTGAGGTTTTACACAGTTTATTTCACATGATTGAAGTAAATGAGGATACCCTAAACCACATTGAGTCAGATAAGAGAGAATTTGGTCCAGAGTTAGAAGAGTTAAAAAAAACAGAAATAAAAGATTTGAATTTTCATTTAAAGTATTATCGAGGATTGGTTAATTACATTAATTCAGTATCTGAAAATAAAATAATTGAAAAACACCTCTATTAATCACAAAAAATAATTATCAATATACATAATTTACATTCTTAATTTTTTAAATAATAGATCATATTCAGATTGTTTTTCTTTATTATGACCATAATCTGTTTGTTCATGATAAATTTGACTCTGTTGTTCTAGTAAATCATTTAATTTTTCAATCTCAGATATAATCATTTTTCCAGAATCAACTTTTGCAAATTGTTTTCTTTGATCATCATTTTTTCCCCTAGTAGGGAATTGTTTTTCATAGAATTTATTTTGTAATTTTTTTAGATTATCTTGATTTATTGATTCAGCAAGATCAAAATAACCTTGTTCATGTTTTAATAATTCATTATTTGCTTGTGATGGTCTAACCCAAGACAATGAAGGATGAAATTCGGTAATTAGTTGAATATTCTCAATAGAAAATAAAATATCA
Organism: Nitrosopumilus sp. LS_AOA; assembly: GCA_001543015.1. Lineage (GTDB taxonomy): Archaea > Thermoproteota > Nitrososphaeria > Nitrososphaerales > Nitrosopumilaceae > Nitrosopumilus. Next base: position 8,540 of record LFLC01000066.1, read on the forward strand.
TCATTAATTTCATCAGAATCAACAGTCCATGTGAATCTATATTTTACAACACCATGTGAATCCTCATAAATTGCAGGATTATGTTCTGCTTTAAAATCAGACCAGTTTAAAAAAAAGTCAGATGACCATTCCAAAGTATTAGTGTCACTCAATGTTTCATTTTTTTCTTAATTTGGTATTAATTAATTCCTTTTTCCATCACGACCACTAAATGTCCCAAATGACTGAGGTATATCAAATCCAAGCCACAAATAATGATCATTTTCTAGTAATTTATGATAATTCTGATGTTCAACTAATAATGAATCACCCCAATTCGCATCACAAAGAAATGGGCATTTTTCTAAATGATTGTCTTTTTGAATTCCCTTACAAATTATTATCAATAATATCATTAGTTTTTGGAATTGAAATGTTTTTTGATTAAAATAATGGTTTGACGGCAAAATGAATTCTAGGCAATTGTCAGTTAAGCAAACGTGTGCACGCCGTCAAACATTTGACTCGGTATAAATAATTGAATTTAGATTAAAAGAAATTGTTTGTTTAATTTGAACACTACAATTAGGATTATTAAATTGAATTTAGGCTCAAAATATTTGTGAAAAATGGATCGTTTTTTCAACCCATTTTGATTAAAATTCAAGACTCTTTTTATTTTAAGAATTTTTGAATATCTAAATTTAGAAATATTGGAAGCAAGATGATTGCGGATTTGATATTTGTACGTAACTCCCAAAGAGTCGATGCAATATAATATCAAATTTGCTTGCTTTTCAAATTCTAAGTTAATAATGTATCAAAAACAATTTCTTCCTTACATATTAATTTCAGAGAAATATAGTAATTTTATGATGGGTAAATTTTATCTCGCTATGGGAATGTCAGTTGCAGCATCAGCTGTTGGCTTCATGTTTCTATTCTGGGATTTTTGATTAATATTTTTAATAACTTGAATCAATTTTTACATTGTTTTTTTATTTTAAGAGAATTTTTTAATAAATAATATTGCCATAGGTTTGAAGGTGAATGCTGGTAATCCATTTACAAAAAATGACATTGATTACCACTTTATCTGTGGCCAAGAAATCTACAAGGAATGAGAATTTTCCAAATAATCTGATTGTTCTTTTTTTGAGAATAATCCATTATTGTTTTTCAATAATAATTCTATATTTTGAAATGCAGGACATTTTTTATCGACTGTAAAGAGTTCTTCACATTTTGGACACTGGATTAAAGTGTGAATCCCCCAATTACATTCCACATCATTAATAATTTCAAAAACTACAATATTATTACAAATACATTTTAAATTATTTTTGAATTTTTCAGCCATACTAATATTAATGATAATTAAAAAATTAAATAAATTTTATTACTACTTTAATCGATCTAAAAATAATATGACTGAATGTCCCACATGTAAGCTTGCAATGGAATCACACTCTACAGCAGAATTAATGGAGTGTTGTATGAAACAAGTGGGGGATGAATTTACAGAAGAACAAGCAGGATCATGTCCTAATTGTAAACATGAAATAAAAAAACACACAGATAAGGGATTAGCAGAATGCACCATAGAATTTCTAAAATCAGGTATCAATAATTAATCAACAAGGGTTAAACAATAGATGAATTCAGGGTAATTCATGAATTCTAAAACCAAAGAATTAATTGCAAAATTTTCACCAATGTGGACTAACAAACAGGTTTGGGAATTTGATCAATTAAATGAAGAGTTGAGTTTTGATTTAGTTTATGCAGAGTCTGGGAATTATGATACTAGTTTATGGAAATCAAAAAATGCTCACCCTGACTCCTACATTAGAGATGTAATAGTTCGAACTTTTGATAATTTATTGGATAATGAGGAATTGTGGATTGCAAACAAAGGTGAAATCAGCCTAGATGAAAAGCATGTTGTATATCTTATGGCTGTAGTAACTGATGTAATGATTGAAGAGGAAGTTTGTATAAATTTTAGAATTGATGAAGGATGTCTAGTAGTAACAATTGATAGAGCGGCTGATGTAATTGACTGTAAAGAGTTCTTTGAGGAATTTTATCATTTAGCAACAGGGTTCAATTATGATATCAATACGGGAATCCCAGAAGATGAAACAGAAGCTGAAATGTATCTCACAAGACTGCAAGAAGAGTTTGATGAAAAAATGAAATCAAATCTAGGAGAGTTGTATTTACCGGGAAATAATGATCCAGATACACTAAATGCCAAATAACTTAGCTAAAATACTAGAAAATATTAAAAAAAACATTGTCTGAGAGAAAACCATTTAGAAGATTCAAGAAAAGAGAACCATCCATATCAATTGAGCAAAAAATTGAAAGTTTTGTTTTAAGGAATTCAAAGAATGGTTATTTTACTAAAGTATCAACTATTTCATATAAATTTGAAATTTCAGAAAGTAAAGGATGGGATATTGTAGGAGAGTTACTGTCATCAGGCGCATTAGAATCAATTCATGATGATGTTACAGGAGAAATGAAACTATGTGAAACTGGAAAAACATACTATATCATGGATTTAGAAAAAAAACGAAGTAGAGAAAAATTTTCAAAAAATAAAAAATCTAAAAATCATTAATTACAAATTTAATAACAAAACTCTTAATTTGTATGATTTTGATTTAATTAAAATGGATGATGATGAAAATTTCCCATCACAGTGTCATCCATTAATTAAAACAAAAAAGAAAAAGCAGGAGAAAAAAGATGAAACAGTGTAAATTGTGTGGCACCCCACTTGGAAAAGAACCAAGTACAGAAGAATTAGAAACTCATTGGAAAAAACATCATAGTTGGCATTGGGAATCAAATAAAGAAAAAACGCCAGAAGATGCAATATTAAAAAAACGAAATTAAAACGGCTTGGAAGAGCAGTCGTTTATAGCATGCCTAGACCACTAATCGAAGACGTTAATTATACTTCAGCCTCGAGATATAAAAGAAAATTGTAATCAATATCAAACATCTGTTTAAAATAGATTAAAAAATAAAACTAATTTTTAGAATTCTTGTCATTTGAGTATTCCATATTGGAACCATTCATGTGTAATAACCGCCATTCAACTTAATATCACAATAATTCACAATTACAATATGACACAACAATGTACTGGAATAATTATTGATGATGAACCAGATCAACTAGAAGTAATGTCAGAATATTTCACAATGAGAGGATTTAACATAATTGGTAGTGGTGCCAATGGTTGCCAGGCAGATAAGTTATTCAAAGAAAAACATCCTGATTTTGTAATATTGGATTTGAATATGCCTGACTATGATGGGGATTATGCAATTAAAAAAATCAAAGAGTGTGATCCTCAAGCTAAGATCTTTATCGTAACAGGATGTTCCACATGTTCATTTGAAGAATCTAAAGTAGAGGCAGTTTTTAAGAAACCAGTACATATGACAGAACTAAAAGATATGATTTGTAATTCTTGTATGTAATTCGTAATATCTACAAGGATTATGAAATTTGAGATAATTTAAGAAGTAAAAAATTGAACAAATTAATTCATCATTTACCCAAGATCTACTATCGAAGATGATATGTTTGGAACTGTTCGCTCCATAGTCATTGGTGAACCATTTGGAAGAATTACCTCAATTCTAATGATATCAAGTGACTGTGGTCTTTCAGATTCTTCAAATGCTATTGCAAACATTCCATACTCAAACTGATCCAAGATAAAATTATTATTTCTATTTATGTTAAAGTAAAAGATAGCTTTGGTTTCAAGTGGAGTAGATGCATTTACAGGATTACTTGAGACATAACCTGCAGTAACTGCTGCTTGCATGGCACTAGCCAAAGTATCATGTACTCCAGAGGTTAATGCACCAGCATAGATATTTCCATGCTCTATAGTATCATCAATATATCGAATAGCAGTATTTGATGGATCAAGATTAACAGATGTCCCTCCAGAAATAATTTTTACAGGAAATACAGTTGCGTTAAGTTTACCTGCAGATACATGACCTGATCCTATAACTTTACCACCAATTTGCATTGAACTGCTAGATTCAGCAGTACTGGAAACTATGGCTTGTTTTGTCTTTTGTGTAGTAGAGAATCCCATGTTAAGTACAATAAATGCTAAAGCTGCAGCAACGATTACGAAGGCAATCATAACTATTGCAGACTCTACACCGATGACTCCACGATGAGAATGTAACGTTCTCTTTTGTTGTAATTTCATTGATCACTAATGGTACTTTGTATTAATAGTAAAAATGGCGTTCAGGGTGAACAAACCACGTTATAAGGTGGGTTTAATTTGATAATTTTTTAATAAAAAACATGTCTTTTGAAATTCATTGGTATAATAATTTTTTTGGGGTTTCATGGATGCATGAAAAAGATAAACTAGTCATATCTACAGTGTTTGAAGATAAAAAAGAAGCCATTGCGATTGCTCATGAAATTGATAATTGGAGTGAAAAATTTACCAGATTAACTATAATAGAAAAAGAGGATGATGAATTTGCAATTTGTTGTTTTGAGGATCCTCAAATATCAAAAAGTGACAAACATGTTGGGCTATTTAGAACAGGAATGAGAAGAAGTAGTGGGTTTGAGCAAATAAAGCCAATCATTGAGGGAAAAATGCCACACTTACAAATTGCATATGCAGAAGATGTTCGAGACATTAACACGTATGAACAAATTTCAAAATTAGTCCCTATGAGAAAATTTAGAATAATTTCTGAGAAAAATTTGAAAAAACAAGAATACTATTATGAGAAATTAGCAAATAATTCTCCATCTGAGTAGTAGGATTAATACTGATAAATCATTCATGTTTGTTAAATAGAGAATCTACCAATTAGTAATATGAAAAATAACAATTACCAAGAATCATGGGAAGAAGTAATCGGAGTATCCTGGCTTATTTCTGATGAATGAAATTAGAGAAGAATGATTAATTTCTTAAAAAATGAAAAGTATTTTTAAGATTTTAAGAACACCTAAGTATTATTTTACCCTATTATGGGTATGAATTTTGAAAATCTCTTAAAGAGAATAATGGATTCAGACAGCAACATCAGACACAGCCTAATTACAGACATTGAAGGTGACATACTAGTTGTCAGTCATCGTGATGGAGTAACAAATTATCTATCACCAGAAGAGACTGAAGCATCACTGAAAAGAGCTGCCAGCGCATGGAAAGGAAGAAAAGCACTTAGCCCAAAAATTGGAAATGGTTTGTATGCAGTTGCAGCATTTGAGAAAATTACAAGAATAACTTTTCCACTAGGAGATGAAAACTTAATCTTTGTGAGTTTGGGTTCAGATGCAGTACGGACTGACCTTGATGCAGGAGGTCAAAAACAGATCATTGAGCATGTGTTGAATATATTAAGTAGGGATCCAACAAAAGCATGAATAAAAATTAGGATAAAAACCTAATTTATTTTTAATTTTGAAAAAACTATTTTTACAAAAAGAATACATAATCTTTAAAAAATATTTTACAAACAAAAAATGGGTTGATTAAAAAATGTCATACATAGAACATACAAAAGAATGCAAATATAGAAATGATAATGACATGCCACATACTAATTGTTATTGTAAATGCCACAAAATCATCATGGCTGAATCAGGGCACATGGAATCAAGAACTTTTTGATTTTTGAGGATCAAAATTCTTGATAATCTCAGAAATATTTGTAAGGATTGTTTCCTTGATTTGTGTTTTAGTCATTCCAGAGGTAGTCATGAATTTCATTTGGTCAAGTAAAGCAAAATGTACACGTCCACTAAGATAATCTACTATTCCATAATTATTCTTGGGAAATTCTGTCACAAACAAATCATGATTTGAAAATTTATCAGATTTTTCACTCATTAAAATAATTCCTAAAAACTAGTTATAAGATTATTCTATTTTCACACCTATCTGCGTCCAGTTCTATCCCCAAAAGGGAAACTCAGATTTTTAATTTCATAACCCTTAGTGGGGTTGACAATATGGTAAACCATTAAATCAAATTGGGATAAATTAATTCTAGAAAATTGTTAGTTGTTCTCTCTATATTGTCATTTCTCATATTGTCGGTATTCGCAGAAGAGGTTCCAGATTACTTTAATCCCTATGCTCCAATTTTTACAGATAAGCAAGTATACACTTGGACTGATAAAATATCCATAACAGTGGTTGCACCAAGTTGGAATGCAAACAAGTATGGTATTGATTCTATAGGTACTCAGGATGGTCACTTGATCAAGATTTACACTGCGGAACATTCACTTGAACCATACAAATTAACAGAAACTGAACCAAACAGTGGTATATTTACAGGTGAGATAATTCTTACTGGTTTTTTACATGATGTTGATGATGACAGAAATTCGGATACTAATCCGCGTACAGTTGGAACTGGTCCAACTAATGGTTTCTTGGAGGTTAAACGAGATGGAGGAATAACAGTATCATTTGAATTTGCAGATGGTGTTGTTCTAACTCATTCTGTAATGATAAGTTGGAATATAGGACAAATAATTTTTGACAAATCAATCTTTGTGATTGGAGATACTAGTAAAATTCAAGTAATCGATCTTGATATGAATCTTAATCCAGAGGCTATAGACAGAATTGAGGTAGAGGTTTCATCTGATTCAGATATGGCAGGAATTCTTGTTAATGCAATAGAGACAGAGGATGATTCGGGATTGTTTGAAGCTGTAATTTCTTTTACACAAACTAGTGTCTCAAGTGGTAATAGATTATTTGCTGTTCCCAATGATTCAATTTATGCAACATACAAAGACAACACACTTCCTTCCCCGTATAGCATACAAGATGACTTGGATATTCAAATAGTATCCAAACTTGAATCCGAAGTTCCACCTCTTCAAAGAATTTCTATTGATGATGTTTTCTTTGCAAATAGTTTAGGCATTCCAATAGAACCAATAATTGACGAACAGATTCAAGTTGTTGGCATGATTCGTAACAATCAAAATTATGATCAACCATTTGCATACATTACACAAATAAAAGATCCAGAAGGAAAGGTAGTTTCCTTGTCCTGGATTCTAGGTGAATTAACATCAAAACAGAGTCTAGCGTTGTCTCAATCATGGATTCCAACAGAATTTGGCAACTATACCGTTGAGACTTTTATTTGGAATTCACTAAAGGAGCAAACTAGTCTTTCACCACAGTACATTATGTCGTACTTTATTCAATAATCTATACTGAATGAATCCACATGTATTAAAATCCAAGTTTAGAATGGATTGGGTTACATTTAATGATAAAAATAAATTTTAGAAACTGTTATTACTTTATTTTCTAAAAATTAGCATTATGAAACATCTTGAAGAAAATAATACAACTTACAAATCTCATTGGTTAAGAGCAATGTCTATGAGTGTAACATTATTTATTCATGCCTGGATACCCTCTTTGTTTCCAACATATGCTTCTGATAAAATGAAATCAGAATCATAATTAACTGCGTCGTATCACATTACAAAATGGAGACATGGAAATGGAAAATATTGCTAGAATTGTAAAATGTATTAGATGCAAAAGAGAATTTTCCAGTACTATGCAGATGCCTAGATGTAAGTGTGGATCTTATACTAGGAAAAAATGAAAGTTGAGATCATAGAAAGACAGCATCAATTGTTGACGGGGTAGTCAACGGGGGTAAATGTTACAAATACTCATTAAAGTCTTTAAAAAATTAATCATAATGACTGAGTTTGCCCATAAGCCATATGAGAAAATTTACGTGCGGGACACGATAAAATTAAGCCTAGATGATCTCATAGGAATGATGTCTTCTCTAGAATCAGCAAATGCGTATTGGGTAGATGGGGTATTGTTTGCAAGTTTTGCTATGACTGAATCCGAAGAATTAGCTAAAAAAGAGATGCAAAATGAGATGTATTTAGATAAGATAATTTTTGCAAAATATGAAAAATATACAAAAACTGTCAAATCCTCAACTAATCTTGAAATTGGAATCCTAAACATGCAAAAAAGTAAATTATACAAAGACATGATTGCGTGGCTCAAAACACAATCAATTTGGGATGAATAATAGAATTCAATGAATGTGTTTTGATTATTAATTAAAAATTAATTTGAAGAAAGTAAAGCATGATCCATACTAATCATTATACATTGAGAATGAATTTCTTCTTCTGTTTTATTTCCACATGAATTACAAATGAATTGTTTTACTTTTGAGCAAACATCACATTTTTTATAAACATCAATTTCATGACCACAATGTCTACAAGAGATAATTTTCATATTTTTAATACAAAAAATATCAATTTAAACGATTAGTAAATTAGATCAAACTAATTAGTGAATCCTAAGAAAAATAATTATTGTTACGCAGACAAATTAGTTTTTTCTAATACGTTTCACCTTATGTTATGTTAGAATTATAATTTAGAAAAAAACCATTTCCCATTAATGGGATTTTCTATTAACTAAAAAGATTTTCAATTTAAAAATTAATAAAATTTTATGATACGTGTTATGGTATTATCAAAAAATAGATTGATTGTTAGCTATTACTTGATATGAATTAAAAAACGAGAGTTATGACATAGAAGATTTACCATACAGTGATGAAAACAGATAAAGAAATCAAAGCATTAAAAATTCAACTATTAAGTACACTAAGAACTGGAAATAATCCATATTTTGGATTATCACTAGAAACCCTAGTTGCAAATAATTAATTTTTGAGACTAGATTAATGAATGAATTTTGAAAATGTGGTTTAGGGTAAACGTTGAGATGAACCCTATTTCATGACTAGAATAACTGTTAATCCAGTAATTCTATTTCATCATAGATAGCTTTTGCAATTATTTTTACTTGCTCATGGCTGTATTCCATGATATAATCAACGTAATTCTGGCATTAGAAATGATGTATGTTATTATTTACAAACACTTTTGATTTTGATCTACACTACCGAAATGAACATACACTAGTGAAATAGACTTGAAAATGGAATGATTTCTTTTGAACATAGAGTTCTAAGTGAATATAGAATCAAAATTGCAAAAATTGAAACACTTGCAAAATCAATTTTGGTTCACAGAGAACCAAAAGGTGATGAGGCTAAAGGTGCTTCTGAATTCCTAGATGTTTTGATTAATGACACAGATAGGTTTTACAATGAAAATAGTGAGGTTCTTTCAAGTAACGGAAAAAGACCCCATGCTCGTTCAAGGTTACCTGAAGAAAAAAAATGGAATGAAAACGTAGAACAATATTATGAAAAGAATCCACGAAGAAGACCTAGAAAATAATTCTAGTTTTATTATTCTATAATTTCAAACGAACTATCGTAACAATCTTTCTTTGCTTTTAATTGGGATTCAACAAGGGATTTTGGAAACTTGTGAACTTTGATTATATGCTCAGGAATGTCATCACATTTTGTATTACAAGTTCTACACAGGTATTTCATATCTAATTTTGATGTTTTTTCAAGCATATACAAAGGTTGTTTTAAAAAATTATTTTGTAATTAGATATTTTTCTAGGCTAGATTATTCAAATAATATTTTTCTATCCTGCTAGTCATAGGCTCGATATAATCCTCACAGGATTTGATGAATTCCTGGCGTGTATTTTTTTCACTGCTAACAAGGATTACTACCTGGTTGATTTTGTGTCCTGTCACCTCATGGAACATTTGAGCATAGCATGTAGTTTGCAAATAATACTCATACATGTAATTATCAATCTGAGGTTTTCTTTTTGTTTTATAATCAATAATTGATAGTTCGCCATTATACTCTGCAATCAAGTCACTAGTTCCTGCAACCTTTAGTTTATCAGAATACATTCTCTGTTCAATACATGCAACATTTGAAATATTTTCCAAATATGGTTTTAAATTATTAAAATGAGCTATTGGTAGCAAATCAAATTCTTCTAAAGATAATTGGTTGGATAGATAGTCCTCAATTATTTTATGGGATTGAGTTCCAATATGTTGAGATTGTGTAGTAATGTATTGATGGGCAGGTTCATTTTCTCTCCAATTTTTTAGACCATTTTTTTTCTCATCTGAAGCAGTTGCAGATAAAATTGTACTAATTGATGGATAAACATCATCAAATTTTGTTTGGTACCAATGTCCATCATCTCTATCAAGTAATGTCGGCTCCCTAGTCTTGAGTATTTGAGAATAGTTTCCCATAAGTAAAATCAATCCTAACAGTAATTTAATGATTGTAACGTACATAGATCACTTTATGATCTTTTGAAATTTTTCAAACTCTGATCTAGTTTTAACAAATTGATCAGTCATAATTTTCTGTAATGAAAATAAAATTTCTAATTTTTCATTTATTATAATAATTGATTCCTCAAAAATCACAGTATCAATGAATTGTTCATTAGGGTATACAGTATATTCAAAATAATCATCATCAGTTTGAATTTTTAATTTGAATCCCATGAATAACCCCAATTCCTCATCTTTATTTAGAAATCCAACTAGACTTGCTCGAAGTGAAGAGTTTTTTTCAAGAGTATTATATCTTGATTTGTTTTGTAAAGTTTCATCAATGATACATGCTACAGGGGTTCCATGAACATGTAAAATTGTAGATTTGTGTGTGGGAATAAATTCTTCAGAATTGGGCATTTTATCTAATGGCATTTTAGAAATTCAATTTTTATGTTTCAGGTATTTGATTAATTTGTTCTGATTGTAGGATATGCCATTAGCAAGTGAGGTCAAGTTCACATACTATCAGATACATTCCACGCTCAAAACCAGCATAATATGTCAAAATCATTAATTTTTCAAATTCTAAAGGAATGCAACCCTTTTGATTTTTTGGAGTATGATTCACAATGAATCTACTTAATGGAATTAAAACAACATGTACAATTTACAAAAACTGAAATTCGGAGATATTCATATCAATCCACCAATTAATGCAATACCAACTAACATTGCAATAACACCAATTGAGATTTCAATAAATTTAGACACTATTGATATGTAAATTACATAGTTATAATATAGATTAATCAGAATTAGGTATCATTCCAAAACGGAATTAGTATTTTTGAATAATACCAAAATGGTAGGATATTTTTTTGAATAATTCCCAGATAAATATTATAGATAAAATTATAGAATTATTATGAATAATCCAGAAATAATACATGTAGATACGTTATGGAAAAAATTGGATCCAATGACCCATAAAGAGGGCATAGTATGGGGTCTTGAACATCTACATCAAACAAAATTAAAACTAGAAGATCTAGAACAGCGAGCAATTGCTGAGGATAATGCAGAATTACATAATGAAGTACGGGCTTCATTAATTCATGCAAAAGTTGTTGAAAGAGAATTACACGATAAACTAAAAGAAACAAATTAGTTTAAAAATTGTAAATCTCTACAATTTTTTTTATTTTTTATAACAAATTCTTATATCATGATCATTTCTTAGATTCATAAATAGTTAGAAATTAAAACAATATTCATGAGATTTTGTCACAAATGTAATTCCATGCTTACACAAAATTCATGGGAGAGGATTGCCAGTATTTGTCCAAGATGTAATCCTGAAAAACTTGTGATAAAAAAACCAGTTCTTGGGGTGAATTATTCTGGGAAAACAAAACTCTGTTCAAAAGGATGTGGTGCTAAAATCTATTGGGATGAAGATTTTAAATCGACTAGTGGGAAATTTATCCCCATGGATTCAAGTACAGATCAACCACACAAATGCAAAGGTCCAAAAAATTCAAACGAATTATTTTATCCTGATCAGATTAATGAATAGTTATTAAAAATATAAAACAGTTCTTCATTCTTTATCGATATTATTGTTGTACTCATCTATTTTACGATTGTATTCATCAATTTCTGCATTTTCAGCATCAATTGAATTCTCAAATAATTCAGGGTGGTCATCTTGAGCCTTTTTCATTATTTTTTTAAAAGTGTCAGGATCCTCTTTTTGTAAATCCATGAGAATTTTTCCTATAGAATCATCCAAATTACTCATAAATGACTCAATGTTTTAGAGTATTTTATTATTCCAAAAGGTGGTACTAAATTATAAAATTAATCAAACGAGAATACATGGAAAACACGCTTAAACACAGAACGTGTCATAACATGAAGTGTTTTCCAAACCTATCATCCTACTACGCAGGAAAATGGATTACTCGTTATATTCTATACGTCAAAATCATATTTAACATTGATCCCAATTATCATGAAAAAATATTAATCAGTTTTCAAGTCCTTGAGCAGCCACATTTTACATAAACTACTTTGAATTCCCCATCTGTTTTGATATTGTGAGATAGGGGTTTCTGACAATATTGACATTCCACAAATCCATGATATTCTTCAACTTGGACAATCTCATATTTCCATGATTTGCTTTTTTCATCCCAATAAACAGAATTAATTTCAGTTGGATTCATGTTAATATGAAATGTAATTTCACTAATAATTTTTGGTTTGTGAATAAAATTAGTAATATGTATGAAAAAATGAATGTAATTTTGTATGATTAAAAAATACAAACAAATATTCAATATCATTTGAAAGATAAAAAAAATATGAGTCTTAATGTGCTTGTAGTTGATGATTCCTCATTTATGAGGTCATTACTAACAAAAATTTTCAAAAAGTCACCAAATATTGATGGCGTAATTGAAGCAATAGATGGACAGTCAGCAATAGACCAATATCAAAAAGAACGACCAAGTCTGGTAACTATGGATATAGACATGCCAGGTATGAATGGATTAGATGCTGCAAGAAAAATTAAATCAATAGATCCAAATGCAAAAATTGTGATGGTCACATCAGCAAATAAACCAGAAATGAGAAATGAGGCTGAGAAAATTGGTACAGTTGGATATATTACAAAGCCATTTGATGCGGAAAAAATTAATGAAGTGATTAATGCATTAGCATAATTAATTACAAAAATTTTAATTTTTTATTTTAATGTAAATGCAGATATCCAATATTGCATGATTTTTTGATTCAAATCAACAAATGTAGTGGCATTATCATTCCAGACTTTGATATTCTCTTTTCCAGTTTCAATTGATTTTATGATATTTTTATTATACAATGATCTAAACTTGTAATGCTCATTATTCATGGATTCTAACATTTTTTGGATGGGATCAGGTAGTTTTGAATTTAGTCCAGATTTTGTAGTAAATTCTTTTTGCAATAAAATATTTGCATTAATTGTGTTTTTCCATGTTTTATAGAATTCATTTTGAAAATCAAATAATGTTTGCTGTAAATGAGGTATGGTATGTTCAATCTCAAGAAAGTATTTTTTACTCAATCTTTCAATTACATCTAAATTATTTTTTGGATTCTCTTTTTCACTCATAATTTTTGTAAAATATCAATTAATTTAAACAAATCGTGCTTGAATGAAATTAAGATTTACTGTAAATCTAATTTACTTGAATAATTCCAGTTTTTACTAAAAATTCTATTCCATCAACAAATGTTTGCTCATCTATTTGACCATCAGCCCACCATCCAGCATTACTTTTTACCCATGAGGGGATTTCAGAGGATTCAGATTCATCAACTATAATTTTCGGTACTGAAATGATTCCCTCATTAATCAAATATTTTATTGCTCCAACAAATGTTTCATCATCTATTTGGCCATCAGCCCACCATGCAGAATTACTCTTTATCCATTCAGGAATAACAGTTTGCTCAACATTAGATATAGAAGCAAATTTTTGGATTCTATTACCTGAATCTGCAACCCAAATATCACCATTTGAATCAACATCGATTCCTGTCATCTGATTAAATTGTCCTAACCCATTACCAAATGTTCCCCATTTTGCAACATATTCCCCAGCAGTGTTTAGTACAAGGACTCGATTGTTTTGTGAATCTGCAACATAGAGATTATTATCATCAGCAAATTCCAAGGAAGTCGGATTTTGTAGTTGTTTATTGCCATCACCTGCAGTACCAAATGATTTTAAAAATCCACCAGTATTAAGAAAATGTAAAATTCTGTTATTTTCAGTAGATAGTAAAAATACATCATCATCAAGAGTAGTGATGGATTCAATTGATGAGAATTTAGCTGACGCAGTTAAAATCGAGTTAATTTCACCAATGTAGGTACCATTTGAATTAAATTTCAAAATTTTATTTTGATTTCCATCAGATACATAGTAAACTCCTAAATCATCAACTGCTATATCTGTAGGATTTTGAACTGATTGATAATTAATTCCAGAATTCCCCCAATCATAAAGAAAATTCCCGTCATTATCAAAAGTGACAATTCTTGAATTTCCTGCATCAGAAATATGAACAAGTGATTTTTCAGCAAGAATAGATGTAGGATTATTTAGTTGACCATCAGCATTACCAAAAGCCCCCCATGATTTTTTCAAATTCCCTTCAATATCAAATACACTGATTTTTGATGTGTCAGAATCAAGAACAAATAATTCAAGATTAGAAGAAACGGAAATGTCAGCAATATTTCCAAAATTAACTTGGCTATTATCTATAGTTAGTAGAATTTCAGGGCCAGTATAAGAAATTATTTCAGGAGTAGCAGAAGGGATTACTGCATCACCAAATACAAAGAAGATTGCAAAAGTTTCAGTAGAGCCATATTTTACATGAAGTTTTGATGGGCCTTGAAGAAAATCAACTGAGAGGATATGCGGGATGGTAAATGTTCCAGATGTAGGGTTTACAAAAGAAAATTGTTGTCCTTGATTTGCTAATGAATCCTCAAACCAGTAAATTATTTGATCCTCCGCTAACCTGTTTGTACTAATTGTTGCCTGAATTGTTTCACCAGGTCTAAACTGTGATTTGTTTAATGAAATTGTAATTTCTAAACTAGAGACATCATTGTTTTCTAGATTTTCATCAAATACCTCAAAAGAACCAATAGTACTACTAGTACCATATTGAAATTCAAGTGAGTATAATCCAATTTTTGATGTATCAATATCATCAAGAATAATGCGTGTAAGAGAACTAGTTATGGAGACATCTTTTGTGATTAGTTGCCCTGATGGTAGATTAATAGATAATATTCCAGAATTAGAAATTATTTCAGGCATTACAATATTTATTTCCACAATTTCATTTGGAGAATATGATTTTTTATTACTACTCAAAAATATCGAAGTATCAGTATCAGGATTTGCCAATTCAAAAGGAACATCAATTTGAATATCATAATAAGTTACAATTGCACGATACACCCCAAATGGATTAGTACTTAGTAATTCATTAATTGAGAATTGTTGTATAATTACTGGTTGATAGACTTTAATTTTTACATCATTAACTAAATTTGCAGGTAATCCATCTTCATCAAATATTTCAATAGTCATAGTTTCAGCTTTTGCGGCACTAGGATTATAAAAGTTGGTAGAAATTTGAACAGTTGCAGTATCCCCTGGAAGATAAGATAATTTATCAGTGGTAATTGAAATCACTATTGGTTCTACATTAACATCAATAATCTTTACATCATCATTATAGTAATATTGAATTTTCCACATTCCAAATTGTCCATCAAATGCATTACGAATAATGGTATGAGTTGTTTTCGAGGCTTTAAGACTAGAAAGAATACCATCAATACTTGTTCCATCAGGTAACGTGGCATTCCAAGAGACATCCCCTCCAGAATATCCATCAATTTCTATGAGAACTTTGATCCACTCATTTGGATCAAATAGAATTTTTTCAGGTTCAGCTATAATTTCAGAACCATATGCTACTTGTGGTATTAATAAAAATAAAAATAGACTCAAAAAAATAATGATTTTCATATCCCTTCAAAAAATAAATAAACTATTTCAAAATTAAAGATTAATAATTTTAAATAAAAGATGAAATTATTCCACACATATTATATCATGATTTTTCTGTAGAAATACATAATTATTGTTGGATTCTAGGCATAAATAATTAAAAAATAGGTTAAGGAGATAAATCAGCACTTCCAAACAAAACACTAAATGATTTACACCAAATCAGAACTTTACCATATTTGTCAAGATCAGTGTCATCTGGAATTTCATAGTTTTGATTTCCATTATTTGCTTTTAATGCTCCAAGATTGATAAACTCTAATGCATTTTCATCTGTTGCCAAGTAAACAAACAAGTCAGGACCATTAGTTGATTGAAAGTTCTCCAATCTTAAGACATTACTCCCATCATCAATTGGTATAGTATATGCAGTTCCTTGTGCATCATGAATTCCATCACCTGCGCCGATAAATTCACCAGAATATGAAATGAGTAGCATTTCATTCATTGTTTCTTCCATCATAGTATCATCTTTTTCCATCATTGTTTCTTCCATCATAGTATCATCTTTTTCCATCATTGTTTCTTCCATCATAGTATCATCTTTTTCCATCATTGTTTCTTCCATCATAGTATCATCTTTTTCCATCATTGTTTCTTCCATCATAGTATCATCTTTTTCCATCATTGTTTCTTCCATCATGGTGTCGTCTTTTTCCATCATCGGTTGCAAAAGAGCACCACTTGGTAAAGCCTCATCTACAGTAGATTCTGTAAAATACGGAGATATTGCAAATGCAGTAACTGTTCCAAATATCAATACTGCCACAATTGCTAACAATGATTTATTCATAATTACAGCACCAGAATTTAGTATAAAACCTATTATCCATTTCTTATCCAAATCTTTGAGAATAAAATAGAGTGATAGTTTTATTGTAATGAAACAGATCATCTTTTTGACATTATTTTTTTAATTTAGGTATGATTTTAGGTATGATTTTAGGTATGATTTTAGGTATGATTTTAGGTATGATTTTAGGTATGATTTTAGGTATGAATCAAGTAAATGGGAATTTTTATGGACGATAATCTATAAAATTAATTACTCCTGTAAATTCAAGTGCAACAAAAATTACAACAATAATTAATCCTATAACACTTGAAACAGTAAAAACTTTTTTCATGTCTTTCTTTATTTCTTTTCAGGCAAGATAATTTTTTCCCATTTAGCTTTATTAAATTTATTATTTTTAGAAATGTAATACCATGTTTGGTCATCTGTGTCATAGTATAGTTGATCTTCAGGCCATTTAGACTCAATTTCCACTCTCTCTGAAGTTTTTCCTATACCATGATTTCCAAGGTTGTGTTTCATCTTATTTTTCTCTATCTCAGAATAAATCTTTATCCAAAAAATGATACAAGAAATTACCAAAACTGCTATCAAAATTGTAATTGACAAAGCACCTACAACAATTCTTTCATGATATGCAGTGTCAGAAGTTGAATCAATCACAATCAACCAAACTAATAAGAATATTTCAGATATTGCCAGAACAGCGATTAAGAATAGAAAAGGTTTTTCTCTTAAACTAACCATTAGAATCTGAGATTATTCACAATATCAAAGTACATTAAAGTTACTTTCTAATTGAATAATTTTTCATTCTTTATTTTCTTATGTAATTTAGATCTATGTTTGTAATGAATAATGAACATCACAAAATAAAGCAATTCCATTAGGTAATGTTTTGGCAGATATACTATGACCCTCTGCCAATCCTTTTCCACAGACATAGCATTCCACAATACTAACAGAGCTCTGAATGTTTGGATTTTTTTTTAAAATTTGAATATCTTGAATTACTGATTGGTTTGAAGCCATCATTTGAATGGTATACGATCAACTTGACTATAAAGGTACCGTACAGTACGGTAATTATTCATGCCTGAGAAATCAATAATTTCAAACAAAAGTTGGTCTGGTGTAATCTTCTTATCACTTTAAATAATAAACCACCAGAAATTTGTCTATGGGTGGACACCTTTGGAAAAACCTCAGCAAAAGTAATACCCCTAGATTTATCTGAAAATCAATTTCAAATTTACAATAAAATTTCTAGAAACTATTCTCATTCATTTCTCTTTGAGTCACTAACAGGTCCAGAAGTATTAGCTGAAACATCTGTAATGGGTTTTGATCCTAAAATCATTCTCAAAGGGTATTCAGATAAAGTTGAAATTATTAGCAATAACAAAACTCAGACCATACAAACAACAAATCCATTTGAAGAGCTAAAAAAACTTTTAGGAAAAAATGATGATCAAAGGTATAGATATCTTGGTGGTGCTGTAGGAGTTGTAAATTATGATGCAATTAGACTAGTAGAAGATATTTCAGATACTCATAATTCACCAGAACCATTAATGGAATTTGGAATTTATGATGATGGAATAATTTACGACAATATAGATAAAAAACTCTTTTACTTTTATCATGATGAGAATAGATTTGATAAACTAATCATGGGCGATGATTCTTTTGGAGAATTTTATTCTAGTGAGATTACACCAAATATGGATAAAGAAAAATTCTCAGATATAGTAACCAAGGCAAAAAAATTAATTCATGACGGAGATGTATTCCAAGTTGTATTATCTCGTAAATTTACATTTGATACAAATGGGGATAATCTAACATTATACAAAACATTAAGAAAACTAAATCCATCACCATACATGTATCATCTAAAACAAGACTCAAAAACAATTATTGGTGCATCACCAGAAATGCTAGTTAGAATTACAGATGATAAAGTAGAGACATTTCCAATTGCTGGAACAAGAAAAGTCACTGATAATGAGGAGGAGAATGTCCAGTTAGCTGAGGAATTAATTAATGATGAAAAAGAGCTTGCAGAACATACTATGCTAGTTGATTTAGGCAGAAATGATATTGGACGAGTTTGTAAATATGGAACAGTTCATCCAGAGTCATTAATGCAGATTAAACGATTCAGTCATGTTCAGCACATAGTTAGTCATGTTGTTGGTAGTTTATCATCGAAAAACGATATGTTTGATGCGTTTCAAGCAGTATTTCCAGCTGGAACTGTTTCAGGTGCACCAAAGGTTAGAGCAATGCAAATAATTGATGAGTTGGAATCAGAAGCTCGCGGACCATATGCTGGGGCAGTGGGATATTTTTCATACAATGGATGTTGCGATTTTGCAATAGCAATTAGAAGTATATTCATAGAAAATAACAAAGGCTTTGTTCAATCAGGTGCAGGAATTGTTTCTGATTCAATTGCAGAAAATGAATTCAAAGAAACAGAACACAAAGCAGGAGCAATGCTTCAAGCATTAAAGGAGGCAACAAATTGAAATTTCTAATTATTGATAATTATGATTCATTTGTTTACAATATTGCACAATACCTGGGAGAGCTTGGAGTAGAATGCGATGTGATTCGAAATGATAAAATTTCAATTCAACAAATTAAAGAAAACAACTATGATGCAATAATAATATCACCAGGCCCGGGTACTCCTGAGGATAAAAAATACTTTGGAGTATGTAATGATGTGATTTTAGATTTAGGGTCAACAACTCCAATTCTTGGAGTGTGTCTAGGACACCAGGGAATCATTGCAGCATTTGGGGGTAAAGTTACAAATGCTGGATGTGTAAGACATGGAAAAACTAGTCCAGTAAACCATACAAATTCAAAATTATTTTCAGGTGTAAAAAATCCATTTAGAGCTACTAGATATCACAGTCTAGTTGGAGATAAAACAATAATTCCGGATGTTTTAGAAATTACAGCTACTGCAGGAGATGATGGAGAGATTATGGCAATACAGCACAAAGAGTATCTAATTCAAGGAGTGCAATTTCATCCAGAATCAATAATGACTGAAGATGGTAAAAAAATACTTGGGAATTTTATCGCTCAAGTAGAGGAGAAAATAGGCACAAATTAGAGGTAGATGGTGAGAAAATGACTGAATTAACGAATAGAGAAAAACTAGTTGCAGTGTATGGGTATACAAAATACTATTCAGATGAAAATCTCCCAGATGACTTTATTGCATTACTTGTAGAAAAATGTCTTGAAAAAAATACCAATCTAAAATCAATAAATATACAAAAAGAAATAATTGGATTAGATAATTTTCTAACATTTACAATAGAGTCAACAATGCAAAATGATGAAAAATCTATTCTATATCAAAGAGTTATTTCAAATGATCCAAAGCCTTACACAGTTGGAGAATATCTCAAAGAGTATCCAAAGGAGGCATTAATTTTCATTTATTCTGCAGGGAAAGGGATTGATGATTCATCAAAAGAAAATGATATTGCTTTTGATTTTAAAAATTATATGCAAAAGTTTGATGACTGGGTATTTTATGAGAGTTTTTCAGAAACAGAAGTTCAGGAGATTCCTAAAGATACATCATTGTTTTTGGATTCAGTAATTGGCGAAATAAAGAAAAAATCAGGAGATAAAAAATGATTTCAGATTTAATTTTAAAATTACAGGAAAAAACTAATCTAAGTTATGATGAGATTAATGAAATA
The DNA here is from genome assembly GCA_001543015.1 of Nitrosopumilus sp. LS_AOA. Lineage (GTDB taxonomy): Archaea > Thermoproteota > Nitrososphaeria > Nitrososphaerales > Nitrosopumilaceae > Nitrosopumilus. The sequence goes on from LFLC01000066.1 coordinate 28,987, forward strand.
ACTACAGACATGCTATCAGGTAAAACAACAGACATTGAAAATGTAGATTTTCTATCAAAACTTGCACAAAAAGGTGAAACTGATGATGAATTATTGGGAATGCTTGACAAAATGCAAGAGTTCTCATTAAAAGTTGATGTAAAAAATTCTGGAACAGTTATTGACATGTGTGGTACAGGTGGAGATTCATTACAGACATTTAATGTGTCAACTACTGCATCATTTGTTGTTGCAGCAGCTGGTGGAATAGTAGCAAAGCATGGTAATCGTTCAAGTTCAGGAGTATCAGGTAGTGCAGATATTTTTGAGTATTTTGGATATGATTTAAGCCTAAAACCTGCAGAAATATCAGAAATTTTAGAAAAACACAATATTTGTTTCATGTTTGCACAAAAATTTCATCCTGCAATGAGATATGTTTCTGCTGCAAGAAAACAATTAGCAACAAGAACTGCATTTAATTTACTTGGACCGTTATCAAATCCTGCAAATGTAAAAAATCAACTAGTTGGTGTTTTTTCAATTGAATTTTTAGATAGACTACCAGCATTACTCAAAAGAAAGGGAGCTGAAAATATAATGACTGTTCGTTCTGATGATGGAATGGATGAATTCTCTACTAGTGCAACTAATCGTGTTTGTATATTAAAAAATGATAAAGTGTTGATGAATACAATTGATCCTGAAGTAGTTGGGTTACACAAATCATCATTAAAAGATATTCAAATTAAAACAAAACAAGATGCCATAGAATCTTTTGTAGGTGTACTAAACAATACAGCAAACCAGGCAATGATTGAAACTACAGCACTTAATGCTGCAGGAGGATTAATTGTTGCAAATATTGCAAATAATTTTGAGGAGGGAGTAGAGATTGCGCTAAAGACAATTAAAGATGGCAAGGCCATATCTCTATTAGAGAATTTTGTTTCAGAAACAGGAGACATTACAAAATTAAAGGAGATAACTAATGGCTGAAAATATTCTAAGAAAACTTGTAAACAACTCGCAAATTGCAATTGATGATGGAGTGTATGAGGTTGAGGGAGATTTTGAGAAATCAAGTAAAGATTTCAAACAAATCATAAAAACAAATCAACATGCGACATTATTGACTGAGATAAAATTTGCATCACCGTCACTTGGTAAAATTAGAACATTAACTGACCCAGCTAGCATTGCAAAGAGGATGGTTGCAGGAGGGGCTAGAGCACTATCCGTATTGACTCAGCCTCATCTATTTCAGGGCTCGCCCCAATATTTCATGAAGGTGAGAAGTGCAGTAAATGTTCCATTACTAATGAAGGATATTATGATTGATAAAATTCAAATCGATGCTGCAAGAAAAATGGGGGCAGACTATATGCTAGTGATACAATCAATATTTGATCAAAAGTTTGTTTCAGATATTGATGGGTTTATTGAATATGGACATAAACAAGGATTAGAAATTCTACTTGAAGTACATACAAAAGATGAATTTGTAAATGCTCTAAAAACAAAAGCTGACATTATAGGAATTAATAACAGAAATCTGGACACATTAGAAATTGATCTCAAAACAACAGAATTAGTTTTAGAGGGATATGAGAAATCAAGAATAATTCTATCAGAGAGTGGAATTAATACAGTTGAGGATATTCAATATTTAAAAAAGTGTGGGGCTGATGCATTTCTAATAGGATCAAGTATTATGAAAAGTGATAACATTGAAGAACAAGTAAAAAAATTGGTGAATGCATATTGAAATATCCTAAAGATGGTAGATTTGGAGAATTTGGTGGAAAGTATATTCCAGAAACACTAGTTCCAGCTATAGAAGAGTTAGAAGAGAATTATCTTAAATTTAAAAATGATAAAAAATTCAAAAAAGAACTTGATTATTATCTCAAAGTGTATGCAGGGCGACCAACACCACTGTATTATGCAAAAAATTTATCAGAAAAAATTGGCGGGGGTAAAATTTACCTCAAACGAGAAGACTTGCTTCATGGTGGAGCTCACAAAATAAACAATACACTAGGCCAAGCATTACTTGCAAAAAAAATGAACAAAAAAAGAATCATTGCAGAAACTGGTGCAGGACAACACGGAGTTGCAACTGCAATGGCTTGTGCAGCATTAGGAATGAAGGCTGAGGTATACATGGGAACCAAAGATACGATTCGGCAAAAACTAAATGTGTATAGAATGAATTTACTTGGCTGTATAGTTCACCCAGTTAATTCAGGCTCAAAAACTCTCAAAGATGCAATTAATGAGGCAATTCGTGACTGGATTACAAATGTAGAGGACACGTATTATTTGCTAGGTTCAGCAGTTGGCCCACATCCATATCCGGTGATGGTTCGAGACTTTCAAAGTGTAATTGGAAATGAAATAAAATCTCAATTAAAAAAGATTCACAAAACGCCAGACAGTATTATTGCATGTGTTGGTGGAGGATCTAATGCGATTGGAACATTTTATCCACTAGTTGATTCAAGTGCTGAAATTATTGGAGTAGAAGCTGCAGGTCTTGGATTAAAAACTAACAAACATTCAGCAACACTATCTGCTGGAAGTAAGGGTGTAATTCATGGCATGATGACATATCTTCTACAAGACAAAGAAGGTCAAGTTACAGAAACTCACAGTATTTCTGCAGGACTAGATTATCCAGGAGTTGGACCTGAGCATTCATACTATAAAGATACAAAACGCATAAAATATCACTCAGCAACTGATGCTGAAGTAATTGATGCATTTTTACTACTAACTAAAACTGAAGGAATAATTCCTGCTTTGGAATCAGCTCATGCAATAGCTGAGGCAATCAAAGTTGCAAGAAAGTCAAAGAAATCAGAAACAATTGTTGTCACACTATCAGGTAGAGGAGACAAAGACGTCGAAGAAGTACAAAATTATTTGAATAAACATGTCAAGAATTAAAGAAAAATTTACAGCACTTGAATCTCAAAATCAAAAAGCTTTGATTGCATACATTATGGCAGGATTTCCAAATGAAAAGGCAACCATCTCAACTATCAGAGGGCTGGTAAAAGGTGGTGCAGATATTATTGAATTAGGTTTTCCATTCTCCGATCCTTTAGCTGATGGTCCTGTAATTCAAAATGCAAGTACCATTTCGCTTCAAAATGGAACAAAGATTGTAAAATTTTTCTCACTAGTAAAAAAGATTAGAAAAGAAACAGAGATTCCACTCGTACTAATGACTTACACCAATATCCTATACCACAAGGGATATGCCAAGTTTATCTCAGAGGCAACAAAAGCAGGAATTGATGGATTTATCCTACCGGATATGTCAATTGAGGAGTCAAAGGAATATCTTCAGGCAGCAAAAAACAAAGCAGATACGATTTTTCTAATATCTCCAAATACCAGTAAAACACGAATTTCAAAAATATCTAAAGTGACATCAGGATTTCTGTATCTTGTTGCAGTTTATGGAACTACAGGGGTAAAAACTGGAATTAAAAAATATTCAATTGATGCAATAAAAAAAGTCAAAAAACAAACCAAAGGGAAGATTCCAATTGGTGTTGGATTTGGAATATCGACTCCAGATGATGTAAAAAAATACATCAATGCAGGAGCTGATGCAGTAATTGTCGGCAGTGCATATTTAAAATTAATAGAGAAAACACCTCAAAGAAATCTTGAATCAAAAATTGCATCATTTACAAAAAGTCTCAAAAAACAAACTATAAAATAAAAACGTCAAAGAGAGGTGGTCTTTTAAAACTGGATAGAGGGGAGTCCACTCATTAGTCGACCACCAGACTAGAGGTTCTCAAGTTAGTATACATAAAGAATAATAAAAAATGATTGACACAAACAACTAAAATTTGTTTAAAAATAAATGATTTTTTTTACAATTGTAAAGTTTGTTAAATTCTAAATTATTGATAATTTACTTCGAGTTATTACCAATGTTGCGATTAATCCTACACTCAAAATACCCATTGCCAAAAATCCAAACTCCGGAATTACATATGCACCCATAATTTTAATTTCTTTAGAAAATGGCTCCATTTTAATAATTAATTTAGTTCCAGTGAAAACATCTTCAGATTTAAAAGTAGTTTCTTGACCATCAACCCAAACAACAGTAGGAGTTTCAATTAGTTTAACTGGTAAAACAATAATTAATTCTTCAAGTTCGGTACCACCTGCAATATGAAATGTAAGTGTCTTTTCATTAGAATCCACATCAACTAGAGATTCCAGATTTGTGTCAAGGATGTATTTTATCTCAAAACCCAATCCATCATCAGTAAATCCTGATGCAACCTTGTCAATAGTTTGAACACTACCAAGATTATCAGTAACATGTACTACACCATTCATCCAAGGATGAAGATAACAATAGTAATAGAAATCACCTAAATCCTCAAATTGCCAGGTAAAGGATTCACCTGCATGAAAAAGTCCACTATCAAAAATACCATCTTCCTCCCCGGACTGCGTAACTGAAGTAACTGTATGTGCTGGGCCATCACCATTATGCCAGGAAACAGTATCACGAGGGTAGACTGTAATCTCACCAGTTGTTACACCAGTTGTTGACTCTGACCAAAAGAATGGAGCACCAGGATCTGATGCGCCTGATGGTATATTGATATCATATTCAGTCACAGCAAAAGCCAGAATTGGTGAACCTACCATGAATACAACTAACAAAGGTAAAACAAAAAGAGATCTCAATAAATCAAATACTACAAACTGCTATTTCAACTATACGGGAATAACAAAACATACAAAAACCAGATACCCGTTTCATTAATGTGCAGACGAAGTATATTTTTGTCACAGGTGGTGTGATGTCTGGTCTTGGAAAAGGCGTTACTACATCCTCGATTGCAAAATTATTACAATTAGCTGATCAAAAGGTTTCATGTGTCAAAATAGATCCATATCTAAATTATGATGCAGGAACAATGAATCCAGTAGCTCATGGTGAAGTCTTTGTCACTAATGATGGAGGTGAATGTGATATGGATATCGGAAATTATGAGAGATTCTTAAATCAAGATATTCCAAAAAGCCACAACATTACAACTGCACAAGTGTATTCTTCAGTAATTAGTGCAGAAAGAAAAGGAGAATACCTAGGTGCATGTGTTCAAATAATTCCACATGTCACAGATGAGATTAAAAATAGAATTAGAAAAATTGCTAAAGATGAGGATTTAGATTTTTTAATTGTAGAGTGTGGTGGGACAGTTGGCGATATTGAATCATTACCATTCTTAGAGGCACTCAGACAAATGAGAGTAGAGGAAGGCCCTCAAGGAGTAATCTTTGTCCACGTTACACTAGCACCATCATTAGATGTTGTAGGGGAACAAAAAACAAAACCAACACAACACAGTGCCCAAGAATTAAGAAGAATAGGAATTCAGCCAGACTTTTTGGCAGTAAGATGTACTTTACCACTAGAGGAAAAAACAAAAAATAAAATTGCAATGTTTACCAATGTAACTGCAAGTGATGTGCTATCATGCCATGATGTAAAATCAATCTTTGAAGTACCGCAGATATTATACGATCAAGGAATAATGGATTCAATATTTACAAAGTTTGGTAAAGTTGGCATGGTTAATGCATCATCTAATTGGGATAAATGGAATAAAATTGCACAAAATATGGTTAACCATGAAGATCAAAAAATAAAGATTGCAATGGTTGGAAAATATGTAACACTAGCTGATAGTTATGTTAGTGTAAATCACGCACTAAAACATGCAGGAGCAGAAATTGGAAAATCAATTGATATTGACTGGATAGATTCTGAATCAATAACAGACTATAGCATTTTATCAAAATATAACGGAATTCTTGTCCCAGGAGGATTTGGGGTTAGAGGTTCTGAGGGGATAATTCAAACTGCAAACTATGCTCGTGAAAATAACATTCCATATCTAGGGATTTGTTTTGGATTTCAGTTAGCAGCAATTGCATTTGGACGAAATGTGATGAAATTAGAGGATGGGAATTCAACTGAAATAAAACCAGATACTAAAAATCCAATTGTTGATTTACTTCCAGAACAAAAAGATATTTCCAATATGGGAGGATCATTAAGACTTGGTGCAAATAACATACAAATCAAACAAAATACTAATGCACAAAAAATTTACAACACTGAAACAATCAGTAAACGACATAGACATAGATATGAAATCAATAAACAATACATTGCAGAATTTGAAAAAAATGGATTAATTTTTTCTGCTGAAAGCGATAATGGAAAAAGAATGGAGATGTTAGAAATTCCATCACACAAATTCTATCTCGGAGTTCAATTCCATCCAGAATTTAATAGTAGACCAGGATTTCCTGAAGAATCATTTGTAGCATTTATCAAAGCAGCTTCTGAATAATTAATTCCAGGCATAAAATTATCATAATATCAATTACAATACAAAGTTATTCTATCTTTGATATTTCATAAATTTTTTGTCTTGCATCTCTGATTGATACTTTCTTTTTGACATATCCTTTTTTCAAAAGATGGCTTAATGCCAATCTAACTGTTCTATCAGGAAGTAGAGTTTTGTTTGCTAAATCTTTTTGAGTCAAAGACCCTTCATACTCTAATGTTTTTAGTAATAATTTGGAGCTTGGCGGCATACTAAGTAATTCTTCTGCCAAATGAACTTTTTTTGCAAGAGCAGAAATAGCAGTAGTATCTTTTTTGAGACGAATTATTTTTGCAGGAGGAGAAAATTGTGTACACTCTACAATCTTGTTTACTTTGTATCTCTCCAATCCATCTAGTACAACTTCGCAATGTAGTCTTGCAGAAATATCATCAATTTCAATCATGCTTTCATTTGATACAATAATTGGTCTTCGTGTTACATCCAAAGAATTTACAGAAATTATTTCAAAAACTGCAGAATCCTGAAACAATACAGGACCACCAGCAGACATTGAATAAGCTGATGAACCAATTGGAGTTGATACAATAATTCCATCACTGTTATCATGCCACACCTCATCTCCATTAACTCGAAGTGTGTGCTCCATGAGTATTGCACTTTTTGATGAAAAAACTGCTACATCATTTAAAACAGGATATACATTTCGTCCATCAATTTTTACACCAAGTCTTGGAACTTTTTCAACTATGTACTTTTGTTTTTTTAATACATTGACATATGATGCAAATTCTCTTAGATCAATTTGAGCTAAAAATCCACTAGCCTCACCCTCACTAATTCCTAAAATTGGCAATGTAGCATCAAATGTTCTATGAAAATAATTTCTTACCCCTTTATCCCCGCCTAAAACAATTACACAGTCAGCTTGTTTGCCCTTTGATTTTGTAAGAGGAAATGATTTGATATCAGAATCATCTAGTATTTTTTTCAGAGTTTTTGCTGCAGTCTCAGTTGCAGGAGTACTATAAATTCCGATTTGCACAGATGAGTGAAACTATTTGGTACAATAAAAGATATTTGCTCAATATTGGAGTGGGTGTAGGCGTTATAATAGAGAATTATTTTAAATTATTTTCCATTCCATTTCTAGTGTAATATTCAATAACATCTTTGATCGTTTCTAATCCTAATTTTTCTGCTTTTTTTGTTTTTAAGAATTTTTCACATGAAGTTACTAATTTATCAGATATCCTAATGGTACGAAATATTTTTGGCATAAATTGAATTAATAACATATGAGTATAAACTATTCACAATTACTTATAATCGTAATTTGTGTCTTATAAGACACTTTAATAACACTAGAATTAGTGATTAAGAATATGACAAAAAGAATAACAATAATGTTAGATGAGGATTTGTTTAAAAAATTAAGAATATTACAATCAAAAAAAATAGTACAGACAGAAAAAAGTGTTAGTTTTTCAAAAATTATTAATTATACTTTACGAAAAGGTCTAAAATAAAATCAGCCTAGTCAGAATTTAATGATAAACCGACACATTCAAAAAATGTTCTATCTTTAATTTCTGAATCCCATTTTTGATGGAACTTGAAGGTTAAGAAACTATCATCTAAAAATAATTCATAATTACTTCGAGTACATTCTGAATAATTCCATTCTTGAATCAAAGAATTATTTCCTGTCAATACATTAACTGAAATATTAAATGGTTCAGGGGTTTTTCCAGGATTGATATATCGGCTTAACAGATCATAATACCAATCTTTGTCCTTGCTTGGTAATGATTCCAAATAGAATGATTTAGTATCATCATCTAAGCTATTTGTAGGGCTCAAAAATCTTGATTCATCATTTGCAGGAACAAATTTTGAGAATGTATCTGAAGTTTTAGCAGGAGAAATGTCTGTTCCCTCAAATGTTATAGAAAAGGATATTGCACGTTCATCAAAAGTTGGAATTGGTTGGATTAAATTCTGAGAATATACATGGTCTGATGAGAACTTTGAGAGTAACCATCCTTTTTCCTCAAAAAGGGACAAATGTTCATCCTTAATGCATACTGCAATATCTTTTGGAGGTCTAATCATTACAGATTTCCCCTCATTACACACTGTTTGCTCATTTGGAATGTCAATTAGTCTCTGAGTTGATGGAGATAATTTTTTAAGATTTCCAGTATTATCAAATGTTGGATCTTTTAGTGGAGATACTATCAAATCCATGCCTATACAATCAAGGATTCCTTGAGAACGAATTTCAGGTTGTAGAGAGGGTACAAATTTTACATAAAAAATTTGATCATTGTAAAATGTAGCAAAATCAGTTATTTTACAATCAGAATATTGTCCTGAAAACAAAACAGTGCCATCACCGGTAACTACATCATATCTAAAATCAAAATTCTCAGGGTCTTTACCAGTGTTTACATATTTTCCAACAAAATCATAAAAGTTTTCATTAATTACATTTGAGAGTCCAGTTAACATTAGATCATTTTCATCTAGTGTGTTTATTTTTTGAACTAGTGCAGTTGATTTTTGATTTTTAAATTCTCCACCGTCCACATGTGCCAAATAAAACATTGCTCTATCTGAATCATCTAAAATAAAATTTACATTTTCATATTTTAAATTATTTTCATCAAAATCAACTGAAAAACCTACACAATCAAATGATGATTTATCTCTAATTTCAGATGTTGCTTTTTTTCCATTCATGGTAAAATAAAGGAGGTTGTCTTGCATGTACGTATCAAAACTATCCAATTCGCATTTTGAGTATTCCCAAGATTGTAAAATTGAACCATCACCAGTGACCAAGTCTACTGTAACATCAAATGGTTGAGGTTTTGCTATTCCAGGATTATAGTATTGACTTGCAAACTCGTAAAATTCTTCCTTGTCCTTGTTTGCCAAAGATTCCAAAGTGAATTGTAATGATTTTTGATGAGTGTTTGTTTGACTAATGGATAGATGTGGTTCATCTACTGCGACATAGTATGATGTACCAGGGGTTTCAGGAACTGGTTCAGGGGTAGGTTCATCAGGATCACAGTTAGGATTTTGTCCAGGATTGTCACAGGGTCCATTTCCAGGATTGTCAGGATCACCAGGGTCTTCAGGATCAGTAGGTTCATCAGGATCACAGTTAGGATTTTGTCCAGGATTGTCACAGGGTCCATTTCTATTTCCATATATTGTTGAAATATCATATTTTGAATTAGTAGATACAGTAGTACTTGTCGATGAACCCTCATCTTCAGTGGAATATACTGTAGCTTTACCCTCAACAAAACGATATGAAGTCTCACCACGTTGCTCAATTGTTGGAATAAATTTTCCAACAGTATGCATGATTAGGGGTTTTGTAAAATCACCGTCAGACAATGTAACTACAAATCTTTGAGTACGATCATCATTATTGGGGATAAAATCAGCATAACTTAATGCATGTTCTGGAGTATTCTGTTTAGTTTTAGTTGTTCCATCAAAAGCATATCCATTACATTCAAAAATTGTTCTATCCCTAATCTCTGAATTAAATTCAGTTGTAAATTTTCGTTTGAATAATAAATCTTCCAAGAATGGTTTGTATTCTAAAACTTCACAATCAGTATACATCCATTCTTGAATAATTGTGTTATCACCAGTTACAACATTGATTGTAGTTGAAAAGGGTTCCGGGATAGAACCTGCATTAATGTATCTGCTCATTAATTGATAATACCACTGATTATCTTTACTTGGAAGAGATTCCAAATAGAACTTTGGTTTTTCTCCATAAACATAATTTGGTAGTAATAGTGGTAGTTCTTCATTTGAAATTGGTGCGAATCTTGTAAAAGATGTTATAATTTTTTCAGGAGAAATATCGGGTCCTTCAAAAGATACAACAAAGAGTTGTGCTCGCTCAAAGTCATCAGGAATTATTGATTGAGTTTGTTTTGAATTTTCAGATTTTAAATCAAATTCTAATCCAGTACAATCAAAATTGGTTTTATCTCGAATTTCAGAACCAAATGTTTGTTTGAATTTAAAAAACAGTAAATTGTCAATAAAGAACGTAGAATAATTTGTTACAGAACATTCAGAATATTTCCAAGTTTGAATGATTTCTCCATCACCTGTAGCAAGATGAACAGATACATCAAATGGTTCAGGATCTTTTCCGGGAAGAATATACTTGCTAATTCCAACATAGAGTTCTTCTTTGTCTTTACTTGGAAGGGATTGTAAGGAGAATGCAGGCTTTGCATCAATGGTGTATCCAGGCATAAAAATAGGCAAATTTCTAACTTGTTTGATTGGAGTAAATTTTGAAAAGGAGAGTGAAGGGATTGTATCCTCTAATGCCCCTCCTGAAAACTCTACAATGATTTGTTTTGCTTGAGTATTTTTAGGTGAAATAAAATCAGCAGTATCCAAAACTGAAGAACCATCATCTAGATTAAAATCGACTGTAAATCCTCCACAATCAAGTTTAGTTCTATCTCGAATTTCAGATGTCATTTCTCCTACAAATTTGAGTTTTGCAAGATTTTCATCAAGATATGGAAAATAATCAGTAACTACACAATCAGAGTAAAGCCATTTTTGAAGAGTCGATGTATCTCCAGTAATTATATCGACATCAACATCAAAGGGTTCAGGATCATCTCCAGAATTTATGTAACGTGAAATTATATTTTCATAAAACCATCTATTTTCTGTACTCAATAGTGATTCAAGTTCTAGTCCTTTTTGAGATGATGAAGAATCACTATTTTGTAAATGGGTATATTTTTGAAAAGTTGTAAAGATTTGTTTTTCTTTGATATCACCATTAGAAAAAGTCACTTTAAACACTAGTGCACGGTCATTATCTGAAACAATCACATCATCTGTAATGTATTTTGTATCTTCATTGTATGCAGTAATGATTTCATTAATAGTAGAAGTATTATCAGTTACACCAGAAACAAGATATGGAGAAAAATCTCTTTCAAAGTATTGTAAGATTCCAATTCCAAAATCATTTGCAGAGAAATAATATGGATCCCCCTCTACTGCAACAACAAATCCTGGAACTTGTTCTTCAGCATAAATTGTAGGAATCAATACTGTAGCAAAAATTATTGGTAAAATTAAATAAAATTTGAAATTCATTTATTTCATCTTTCTATTTTCTGAAATATCTTTAACTGTTTCTTAAACATCTATTATTTTATCTAGAATTCTAGAGGAATTTTCCCTTTTTTTAATTTTTGATCTTTTTTATAATAATGATAAAAGAGTGGTTTATGGGCATAAAGGAGAAAATTTCAGGTACTGGTAGCACCATCAAAGACCAATTATCCCACATGAAAAAAGATACAGTTTGGCAAAAAGAACTCTTAGAATCAAAGGAAGCTATCTATATCAAAACTCCTAGGTTTGCAGTACTAGTTAGAAAGAAGGGAAACGAAGTAGAATTTTTTGAAGCAGTAGATAAGATTACTGGTGAGGGTTACAGAATGATGCTTTACGAATTAATATCGGATCCGATCCCCATGGTAAAAGTGGATTTAATTAAAATCCGTGTCTATTATTTTCAAAATAAAAAATATATTTCATATATCTCAGAAGAAAAGAGTTCAGGTACAGTATTATGTACCAAATTACTATATTTGTAAACTTATTCTGCATTGCGTAGAAATGAGTATGTGGGGCCAGTGGGACCCCAGGCTCCACTCATACTTCCAGGCCAAAATTATCAAAGATGGAATGGCTTTAGTAAATTTGATATTTAAATTGTCTCAGATGTGGCGAGACTCAGTTTCCTTTAATAGAATATACCGTATTTCTTCGAATAATCGCCCTCCCTCTAATAATCGCCTCCCTTCAACAGTCGCCCCCTTGAAAGTGGTCTGAAAATTGATAATGGCTTAGTTTTGTATTTCGAATAAACGCCTCCCTCGAATAGCCCTCCCACTCCGAGAGGGTCTAAAAATTAATAATCGCTCCGGCTACTAATTGAAGAAATACGGTAATTCATAATAGATAATATAAACTTACTGTGTATTATTCAATGCTACAATAGTGCACTCTATACTACTGATATTAACAGCTACTCTGTCTATATTAGTACCGAAA